>JANQRS010000050.1 GCA_028284445.1 Calditrichia bacterium | reverse complement strand
TGGCCTTTCATTCTATCACAACTGGCCATTCTCTTTGAAGGAAGAGTCGAGCTTGACATTTAAGCGAATACGGATTTACACAAAATATCTTACGGTCTCTGACATAGGCCTGCATGGCGCATCAAAGGTCCTGCATTCTCTGGAAATTCGCTTCGGAGTTTCTCTCTTCGCCACTCTCTGTCTGCTCTTGTCTCTGAATCCGCTCACAGCCCAATCTCCCAACCTTTACCAGGTTGAAGTGCAAAAGAATTTCCTCAGTTGGAACTGGTTAGCCAATTTCAATACGCAGCTCAATACCGTCCGCAATTCAACATTTACCTTTCAAAATCGCTTCAACAGTCAGCTCTTTGAACAAATTGCCCAGGCTGACAAGTGGCGGGATGAAAACACACTCAGCAGCTTTTGGCAAATGCCGCTGGCGGCGAATCTGTCTACGCGCAGCTTTGTGGAATCGCGAATTCTGTCCGATGAAAACACCAACGTCGACTTCAACAAGCACCTGCTTGGCCAACAGCTTGAATGGCGGGCACATCCCAATATTTTGTTGACACCGGCAGTTGGCCTCGCCCTGGAAGAGGCCTTCGAAAACAGCGATCAGGCCTGGTATTCAAGCGTGGGACTAAAAATTAATCGCCTTGATATGGGCGGTTATTTTAACTCTTCAGATATCCAGAGTATCATTCGCGCATTTCCGGATCGCAAAAACCAGGAGCACACCCTATTTACCGGTTGGCAAAAGCAGTTCTCGGATTTTGCAACCGACTCGATTCGCATCGGCTATCAGTTTTCAGAGAATCGTTACTACCTGCGGCCGGGCCTCGACAATGTTTCTCCTCTAGAGAAAATCTCAATTATCAATCGCTTTCTCTCCAATCAGCTCAATTATCAGACCTCTCAACATTCTTTCTTGTCGCTCTTGACAAATTTCAAGAGCCGCGCTATCAATCAAATTAATCCTTCGCTAAACAATCTTCGCCAGGAAGTAAGTCTGGAAAACCAGCTGCAGTTTGTGATTGCCAAACCGAGCTTTCGCTGGCATTCCGGACTATTATTTTCGCAAAATGATAATGATAATCCCGGCGTGAATACCGACGTCAATACCTTACAGGCCTCGATTTCCAACCGTTTGATTATTACGCCCAATCGCGATAATCGCATTTGGACAACCTTCAATTATACCAAGTATGAGTATAATACCCCGGAAACCGGCAGCGAGCAGGAACGAAAAACCCGCGATGACCGCGACGAACTTCGTTTCACTGTTGACCTCGGCTACCAGCACCGCTTTAGTCCGCAGTTTCAACTCACCTTGCGCGGCAACGCCTATCTTTATCATCAGATCTATATTTTTTCCGGAAGAAGCAGCCGCAATAACTGGAACCGCATCTTTCAGTTGGCCAGCATTTTTGACCATCGCCTGAATCAGCGGATTCACCACGGCAGCCAAATCAAAATCCTCGCAAATTACACGGTTTTTGATTTCGACGAAATTCTGCCAACGGTTAACAGCTTCATTTTTCGCAAATTGGTATTCGCAGACTCCCTGGATATTCGCCTGACCCGTGATTTATCTTTCAGGACGATATACCAGTATGAAACTGAAGATAACGGGCGATTTTTCAAGGAGGAATTTGCCCAGCAGGTAACCAAAGAGCAGCAGGCGCATTTCATCACCCTGAATGTGCAGCACCGTAATATTGCCGGTCTGGAAGTCACCAGCGGCCTGTCTTTTTATTTGCGCGATGAGTATGGATTTAGACCGGAACGCCAGAAATCACGCGAATTTCGCAGCATTACACCACGATTGGTTATTAGCTATCGGCCTAGTGGGCGCTTACTTCTCTATGCTTACTATGCCCCCACCCGGACCACCAATTTTGGTGGCGAGCGCCAGTATTTCACGACCGGCACCTTAAACCTTCGATATCAGTATTAATGTTGCAACTATTGTGAAAGTCATGCATCCAAAAATTAGTTAAGCAAAAGCAGATCGACGAACAATGTCACAATATTATTGTCCGGATATCGCCAAATTCCCCATATGAATTTGCTTGACAAGGGATTTATTCCCGCCTAATTTAAATAGGACCCATATTGTCCTATTTAGAACGACTGACCGAAAAGCAATTTTACTTTCCGGAAACAAGTTCGATATTTATATTGTTGTGAGTATGCAACTAAACATTAAGGATTGAGGTACGACAATGCTCGTAGATGATTTAAAAGTATCCGTTACCGAGAAAGCGATAAAGCAAATACGGCTACTGATGGAAGCGGATAACAAGCAGGGACACGGCCTTCGCGTTGGCGTTAAATCGGGCGGCTGCTCGGGTTTGAGCTATTTCATGGAATTTAAGGAAGAGCCGCTGGCAAATGACCATGTCCTCGAATATGGCGATGTTAAAATTTTCCTGGATGTTTTCAGCGCGATGTATCTGAACGGCAGTGAATTGGATTTTACCGATGGCCTGAACGGCTCCGGATTTGACTGGAAGAATCCCAATGCAGAACGCACTTGCGGCTGTGGACAATCTTTCTCTGCATAAAGGAGGGTCATCGTGGCTGAAGTAAAAGTAAGAACACCAAAGGCAGTAACCATCGATATCCGGGATTTTCTTGAGCATGGTATGCTGCGCGAAAAAGACTTCCGAGCTAAAATAGAAGCAATAGATTGGGCCTCAGAATATAAAGATGCCAAGGTTATTGTTAAGGGTTGTGACGGTATTCCTGTTCCAACCTGGGCCTATATGATTATCGTTGCCAACCTTGCGCCGCATGTAAAACGAATTTTCTGGGGTGAAGCCTGTAGCGCCGTCCCTGTCTATGTGCGGCCAGCCTAGATTTTTTGCCGCTGCGACGGGTTCCTAACCCGTCGTGGCGCATTAAGAACCTCCCTTTTCTTTCCGTGTCATGTATCACATCACCCTTGCCAAATTTTGCGGACAATAAGAAGCGTATTTCGCTCACCGCATTAATTTATTTCACTATTTGACATCCCCTGTGGAGAACGTTGAGCTCTTCTCTCTCCGCACATTTGTATTCTGGAGTACACCATGTATGGTTATAACTTTACTGACGATGATCAATTCCTGAGCTTCGCTGGCATTTCCGTGCTTGTGTTTAATGCAGACGGTGAAATAAGCAGTCTCAAGCCGGTAAACGGCTCCTTTTGCGGTTGGGAGGCTTCGAACTACTATAGCTTCAACCTTCAGGAACACTTTCTAAATCCCAATCAGTTATCCTGGGAATCATTCAAGAAACAAATCCAATTTGATGCAGATGTAGAAACCGAATACATCTGGCATAAGCCCTGTGGTACCGCCACCAGGCCCCTGGCAACCTTATGGAAACACCGCCAGGATGTCGATGGCCAAACAGAGTTCGTGGCCTTCGTTAAAGATAGTCAGCCGCAGCTCCAGCCGGAAACAGCGCTGCAAAACAAGAAATACTTCTATCAGGCTTATAACCTGCCGGGTTTTATTCACAATATCAGCGGCCCCTTAGGGGTTATTTTTGGCCGCACAGAGCTGTTGAGCTATAAGCACCCTGAAATTACCGATTTCGAAGAAATGCTGCGAACCAGCCGTCGACTGCGGGCAATTATTGACAATTTCAATATGAAAATCAGCAGCGAGCGCTATGCAGAAGAAGTGCCGATCAACCTGAATCGCTTCCTCAAGCAGGAACTCACATTCCTAAACAGTGATTTGTTTTTCAAACACCGCGTCGAAAAAGAGGAGGATTTTTCGGTAAGGATTCCGGAATTTCCAACCAACTACGCAACGCTCAGCGCTGTGATTTCCGAATGCTATTATTTCTTTCGCCAATATATCGATGAGAACAAGCGTTATACATTTTCAATCAATACCTTTCGGGATGAAGATCAGGTAGGCTTTAACATGTCTTTTGAAGGCGACTTTAGCAGCCCCGCCGGGACGCGCCTGCCCCTCCCCTTCCATTTTGAGGGGAATTACCAGAATTTACAACAGGCTCCCGCCTCAACGGTCGATAGCTTATTATTGGCAGAATGTCTGCGTTCACACCAGGGCAACATCAAAATCAGTTGTGAATCGGGCAACTTGTCCTTGTGCTACCATTTTCCCCTCCCGGAAAACAGCGGACGGAATCGGATTTAGGAAGAACAGTGTTCTCTCTTAAGCAACATCCCCCTGTGTCCCCCTTCGAAGGGGGAAGCAGGGGGATGTTGTATTTTGTGTTGAAATGACTTTTCTATTTCCTAATCACTATTCTCACTTGTCATTCTGTCCCTGCCAACTGCCACTGCCCCCCCACGCTCGCCGGAGGCGAACATGAGGCTGAGCTATGGAACGACTACGCCGTTAACTTGCAGATTTGCCGATTTACAGATTTGTCATTTTACATTTGTCATTATCTTTTCGCGGCCACTGCCAACTACCACTGTTCTTCCCCTTACCACTCTGCTGTTCTTGCCAGGGCCTTGAAAAAATTATCCTTAAACTCTCCCGGACGAAAAAAATTCACGCCACGGCGTGCGCCCTCATTCAGCATATGCGAGAATTGGCTGACGGCGTGATATCGCTGATAAGCGTCGCTGGTGCGTTCAAGAGGAATAACGGTTTTATTGGTGAGCAATGGATCTGCCCCGGCGGGTAAATCACCTCTCTCAATGGCCCGCTCATAGTCCTTGGTGCCGGGGATGGGAGAAAATGAGGCCAAACGCACGCGAATGCCCAGGGAATTGGCGTAGAGAATGGTTTCCAGCACTTCATCAACCGGTTGTCCCGGCAATCCCATAATAATATAAGTTTCCAGATCGCTGGCCTGAAACCCGGCATTTGTCAGGTGCTTCACGGCGCGGGTCATTTCGCCCGGGGTAATCTTGTTGTGGATATCCCTCCGGCGCTCCTTCGCCACCGATTCGAGGCTCAATCGCACGGTCTTGAAATTGCAGTCATACATAAGTTTGGCCAGTTCCTCATCGATATAACGTGCATGCAATCCGTTAGGCGTGTGGAAACGCAGCGGCCGCTGACTATCACGAATCTCTCGTAGAATGGGCTTGATTCGCTTCTCGGGTTGCATCAGCAAGGCATCATCGTAAAATGCCACATCACGCACCTGGAATTTCCGAGTCTGATCAAGAATTTCCTTCACCACGGCATCCGGTTGCCGCTGCGAAAATGCGCTATCAATTTTATAGGTTGCGCAGAAGGTGCAGCGAAAGGGACAGCCGCGTGAACTCATTACCACCAGGTAACCCAATTGCTCATATAGTTCGAAGAGCGGATAGGGAAAATCGTCAATATGCTGAGGATGATTGCCGCTAAGCTCCGGGCGATCAAATATCTCTGCCAGCAGCTCCGCTGCCTGCACCTCTCCGGGACCTGTCAATAAGTGATCCGGCTTCAGGGCACTCTTGACGTGATCAGGCATCAGGGTCGCATAAATCCCACCGATGATGATCGGCACGTCCGGCAACTCTTGCCGGCAGAGCTCGATCACGCGCTGCGGCCCCGGATACCAATAGGTCATGGCTGTCGTGACAAAAATAGCATCCGGTTTTTCGCTGGAGTGTAAATCTTTGATAAAGAGGTCTTCAGGCAGGCCATATCGCGCAAATTTTCGGGGCATAAAAGAAATACAGTCGGGTGTGTCCACAACTTCCTTGTGAAACGGTCCAATGCCGTAGCGGCTAATCTTGGCTGTTTGCCGGCCTTGACGCTTCAGCAATCCGGGATGGTATTTATCGAGGCAGTCAATCAGCGACACCTCAACCCCGCGGGATTGCAGATAGCCGGCAACATAGAGCAATCCGAGCGGCTTGCTCCAAAAATCATAAGCGGCAAAATCATAAATCCAGGGATTAATGCATAGGACGTGGAGGGGTTTCATAATCCATTAATGTACGAGCAGAGTTGGCGGAGACGCAAGAAGAAACGGGGAAAAAACGGTTGACCGTTGACCGGTCAACGGTCAACGGTCAACGGTCAACGGATTATCATCATCAAAGGTCAGACCGCCATAGCGGTGTTATAAAGCGCGCCAGCAGGCTATCATCTTTCAGCGTACGCCCAACTGTCTGCATGGAGCGCGCACTGAGGGAGTCAATCAGGTTCATAGTTGTATCCATACTTACCACCTGAACAATGCCGGCGCTCTCGGCCGTTGGATCTGCGGTTTCGACCGGAGGCACATTCGCAAAGAACAATAGCATAACCACAGCGGCCGATGCAAGGGCCGCCTGATACGCCGGTATTCGCAACTCAAACAGCCAGGCAACCAGTGCAGCAAGGTGTTGTCCATAGGTCTTTGACTTCTTCACGACCCGGCGCTGCGCCACGCGACGCCGCAACATTTGTTGAATGCCCGGCTCCGGCTGAAGTCCATGATCAGCATCTACAGCAAAGCTATCTTCTACCCCTTCAAAAAAGGCGATCGCATCCCGGCATTCCTCACACTTCAAGGCATGAGCAGACAATTCGCGTTCCTCTGAGGAGGACAATGGTCCTTCCAGCCGGCGTTCAACCATTAGTTGATATCGACTACATCCGAATGTATTTCCATTATAGTTCATGGGTAGATTCCTCTTTCTTCTCGGGTGCTAGCTGTCCAAACTTCCGGGCCAGCTTTTTGCTGACGTAAAACAAGCGAGACTTGGTGGTGCCTTCTGCACAACCCAGCATCTCACTAATTTCGCGAATCGAGCAGTTCTCCTGAAAACGGAGAATGAAGGTCGTGCGCTGATTCTCATCGAAGTTGCCCAGTTCCCGCATCACCTGTCGCTGAAGATTATCGGCGTCAAGCTGCTGCAGCAAGGCCGAAAATTCATCGCCGGACTGCTCCTGATCGGGATCAGCATCGTAATCCAGTATCCTGCGAACGTGCAAGCGGCGATATTCATTCTTGCACATGTTATGTGCGATAGCAAAAATCCAGGTAGAAAATCGTGCATCACTCTTGAACTGATTACATTTTTCAAGAACCTTCAAAAAAATGTCCTGTAGAAAATCCTGGGCTTTGGCTGCATTTCCGTTCAGCATTTTCAGAAAATATCCCAAGAGCCGATTGCTGTAGCGACCATACAATTCATCAAAGGCTCGGGTATCTCCACCGTCGATCATCTGCAACAGCTGCTCGTCACTGGCATCGGAATATTTTTGGCTGGTTCTTCGAAAAAACACGCGCTACCTGGCTTTCAGTTTGTCATGTACATAACTCAAATAATGGTCCATCTGTTCCGTCAAACCGGCGGTTTCTGCAATTTTATGGGCAAAACGTTTCCAGTGTTCTGCACGACTTCTATTTTGCTGCGATGCATAATCTTCATACAACATCAGGCTTGGAACAATATAGTTCACATTCAACTGTTTTTCAATCAGGTGCTGACTTGGATCATTGACCATCGTCCAATCATAGTCAAGATAATCAAGTCGAAAGCGCTCTTCGAGATTCCGCCTGAGTTCCGGGAGATTGTTATATCGTTTTGGCCGGTAGCGCTGCGTAAGGCCGACAATAAAAAGCGAATCGCGAAAACTGTCAAGAACCGGTCCATCCACGGTCAGAGCGAAATAGACCGGAATCGCGGAAGACTTCCCGGTAATCAGTTCGCAGATCTCGCGAGCAAAGGTTGGCGAAGTACTTTTCGGCAATTCAGCTGCCTCAATCGACAATCCCTTTTCGTTCAATTTTCTTAAAAGATAGTCAGGATTCCCCATCGACAGATGCAGGTTCAGGACCATTACATCTGTACGAATATCGCGCACCTGCTGAAGCATCCATGATGAGAAGGTATCGTTATCGCCATTCGTGAACAGAACGGCATTTTTATCTGTTGACATGAGCATATTGTAATTGAATTCGATAATCGCGGCCGGAAAATCGCGACTATCATGGAGGCGTTGAAGGAAGTATTTTGTCTTTTCGGAATTGCCTTCTAACTCATAGCTGCCAATCAAACCGGTATATGGCAGGGGATTATCAGGATCGATTTCATGTGCCTTCTCGAGCGCTGCAACGCCGCCATTGCCGAAACGCTTATCGAAGTAATGAAAGGTAACCGTGCCGGGAATGGCATCACGCATCTTACCAAGCAGATCCAGGCGGGTCGACTTGCGATAGTCCGCTTTGTCAGGTCGACCGATGAACGCATAATCTGTTGCCATCGCAAAATTATACCAGGCTGTTTCATTTTTGCGATCCTTCACGATCTCATTCAGCCAAAGCTTCGCCTGCTTTTCATACCAGGCATTTTCCAAAATGCCCGCCTTTCGAATCGGCGGCACCGGTTCCGGTTTTTCCATTTCCTGAGACTGCGCGATGAACACCATAGCCACTAAAGTGATCAGGCCAGCCATGGCAACTCGATACGTTTTTTTCATAGATAGCCCTTTCAATACTTCGAATTTTGTTATGTTCTTCGCTAGTTCTTACACTTGATGCTCGCAAAGGTTTTGAAAAAATTTCAACATTTCACACCAGCAGCGCGATCCCCCCAATATGTCCCCCCGGGGGGACATATTGGGGGGAGTAGAAATAGCTCTCCCGGGTGTAAAAAAATTATGCAACGTCTTTACCAGGTGTTATATTGGCGGGATGAAATTGCCGCGTCCACATCACATGCCCCCTGAAAAGCTTGCCGGTCAGTTGCTGATGCCGGTACTTTTTGCCACTAGAGCCAATCGTTCTTCTCCACGCATGCAGAAAATCATCCGTTTGATGCGACGTCATCACATCGGTGGATTCATTTTCTTTCGAGGGACGCCGGAAGATGCCCGCAATTGGCGTCACTTCCTGGACCGCGAAAGCGAGTGGCCGCTGCTGATCGCCTCCGACCTGGAGCGCGGCCTGGGCAGCGTGTTCCGCGGCGGCACCCACTTTCCGCATCCAATGATGCTGGGAGCGGGGCGGGATGCAAACCTCGCCAGGGAATGCGGGAGAATTTTCGGACGGGAAGCGCAGGCCGCAGGCATTAACGTCATTTTTGGCCCCTGTTTTGATCTGGGGGATAATCCAAAAAACCCGATTGTCAATATTCGTACATTTGGCGCCGATCCAGCCCTGGTCAGTGAGCTTGGCGTCGCGCTGATGTCCGGGATCCAGGATGCCGGTGTTGCTGCGGTCGGCAAACACTTTCCGGGACACGGCGCCACAGCACTCGATTCGCACACCGAACTACCGGTGATCGAGAAACCTCTCAGTGAGCTGAAAAAGACAGAATTGCATCCCTTTCGCGCGGCTGTCGATGCCGGCATCAAGGGGATCATGACCGGGCATTTGGCCGTCGGCAAGAACCGCCATCCGGCAACATTGGAAGCACGAGTGACCAGAGCAATTCTTCGCGAGCAATGGCGCTACAAGGGGGTTGTGTTCAGCGATGCGCTGGATATGGCCGCCATCACCACCCATTACAGCGCAGCCGAACAGGCTTTTCTCCCGATCGAAGCCGGGCTGGACGTTCTGCTTATGCCCAATCGGGTACCGCTGATTCATCGCCTGCTCAGCGAACGGATTGCCAGTGACCCAGATTTTAGAACGCTGACAGAAGCCTCGGTTGAGCGTATTTTCCAATTAAAACGCTGGCTTCATCAACAGCAGCCAAAACAGGCACATCCATTTCGTATCGCCAAGACAGTCGAGCATCCCAACCATATTGGTCTGGCAAATAAGGTTGCCGAAAAAGGTATAAGCTTGATTTCAAAAAGCGCCAGGTTTCCTATCGATTGGCGGGCCATCACAGACGTCCATCACCTGATCCACACCGATAGCATCGTGCAGGGACAGGCGTTGGAGAATTTTTGTGGCGCTTTAAAGCAACAGTTCGACAGCGTGTCGATCCACAATAATCCGGCGGCAGATTTAACATTCAAAGTGAGCCGGTCAAGCAAGCCGCTTTTTGTCATTTCGCTATATGTGCGCACCTTTGAACACAATCTTCAAAAGCTAAATTGGTCCGTCATCAAGCCGCAGCTCAAGGCGCTAGCTGACAGTGGCCATCCCCTGGTTGTTTTCCTGTTTGGAAATCCACATCGCATCAATAATTTCCCGGCAAATATCAAGGCGGATGCCATTTTCCTGGTCCCGTCGTATATTGCCGCCGCGCAGTTGGCCGCGGCCAAGGCGCTCTGCAGCACGATGCCGATCACCGGGCAGCTGCCTGTGCCCTTGAAGCGCAAAACCTACCAGTCTATTCAAATACCGGCCAGCAGCTATAATCTCGTACCGGCATCCATCGAAGGTGACTGGTCACCCCTTGACAAACTTGTTGAGGATGCCATCCATCAGCGCTATTTCCCCGGCTGCGCAACGGCCGTTGCTCAGAAAGGTAAAATCATTCTGTCGCGCGGATATGGGCGCTTTGACTATTCAGATGAGGCGAAAACAGTCCAGCCTGATACCAACTTCGGTTTGGCGTCTTTGACCAAAGTGCTTGCCGCAACGCCGGCAGTCATGAAATTGCTGGAAAGTGGAGATATCCGCCTGGAAGAACGACTGGCCTCTTTCTATCCGCAACTGGGAAGGAAAGCTAAGGCGAATATTACCATTGCTGATCTGCTAGCGCATCAAAGCGGTTTCCCTGCGTGGAAACCATTTTATAAAGATGCCAGAACCGCAGACGACATGATTGAAGCAGTACTGGCAACACCACTGGCCTACAAGACCGGCACAAAAGCCATCTACAGCGACCTTGGCTTTATTCTTTTGTTTGATATTGTTGAAAAAATAACCGGCGTGCCCTTCGACAGCTTTTGTCGCGACCAGCTTTACCGGCCAATGGGGCTGAAAAGCCTGCACTTCAATCCCGGCGCGGATCAAAAATACGCCATCCCCCCCCTCGGCACTGATGATTTGCGCAAAGAAATAATACGTGCAGAAGTCAACGATACTAACTGCCATGCAATGGGTGGTGTATCCGGCCATGCCGGCCTCTTTGGTCATGCCCTTGATGTCGCTGCATTCGGACAGCTCTTTCTCAATAAGGGCATTTATAATGGACAGCGGCATTTCCGGACAGCGACCGTGGAGACATTCAGCAAAATATATGACAAGAAGATTTCTGCACGGGCCCTCGGATGGGATACCCCTACCCCACCCAGTTCCAGTGGCCGCCACTTTTCGAAACGAACGATCGGCCATCTTGGCTTTACAGGGACTTCTCTCTGGATTGATTTACAACGGGAAATCATCGTTGTCTTACTGACAAATCGCGTACATCCGGATAAAGAAGTGAATCATATGAAGGCATTCCGGCCGCAATTTCATGATGCTGTGATGAAGTTGATTAAGGCCAGATCATAAAGCGATCATAAAGCCAGAAACAGCACATCCCCCTTTTTCAGACAGGATTAACAGGATCAACAGGATTTAATCATCCTGTTGATCATGTCTGAAAACAATCATTTAAAATTTTCCATTGTCATTCTTCCATTCAGATTTCGGCGGGATAGTCTCAATTACGTCCCAATGCTCCACGATTTTGCCAGCTTCGACTCTGAACAGATCATAAAATGCAGTATGGTCACCCTGACCAAACTTGCCTTCACTCATTGTTAGCACAAAATTACCTTCCCCGAGCACCTTGTGCACCTTGTGATACTCCATCACCAGACCATTGTCTGCAAAATACTTCAGCGCAGCGCCAAGTCCGTCCAGGCCGTCGGCCACAGCCGGATTGTGCTGATGATACATTTCCGTACTTAAGTATTCAGTGATTTTTTCACCCTTACCATTTACCAGCACATCCATAACAAATGCCTCAACAAGCGCCTTATTCGCTACTGTTTTGTCCAGGTCTTTGGACTCTGTCGGTCCATCGGTTTGCGTGCGTCCGCTGGGATTGGCCGGCTGAACATTAATCAGGTTATCCCAGTGCTCTACGATTAGTCCATTTTCAAAACGGAATACGTCGAATCCGATTTTCGGTCCAAAAAAGTCATATTCGGTATGGGTAAATACATAGTCGCCATCTTCAAAGGCGCGAATTACTTTGGCCTTAAATCCGCCTTCCGGCTTCTGCTTCAACACTTCGCCAAAACCAGCAAGTCCATCTCCCACCGCCAGATTGTGCTGAATATATTTCTGCGGATTGATGTAGCTGACGGCTGTTTGGTCACCGGTCTCCAGGCTATTTAGAACAGCGACCGCTTTTGCCTTGTTTGAAAGCGTTTCCATTTTTTGCGATACTCCTTCGCTAGTCGTTTCAGAATTACATGAAATGAACAAGAATGCTGCAAAAATGCTCATCGCGATTAATTGCGTTTTCATCTGGCTCCTCCAATTGTGTTTACGTGCTTGCTTCAAAAGCGCACAACCTAATTTGAGTGTTTGAGGCTTGTGCATCAAGGTAGATAGAGGGAGAAAACGATAAAAAAGAGAAAACAGGTAGATTTTGGATATTAAAAGAGACGCATAGAGGTAAAAATCCGAAGGCGTTTATTGATGGGATTCGCGAAATCTCTTGGGAGAGCGTTGCGTATGCTGTCGAAAAAACTTGATAAAGTTGGTTGGTTCACTGAATCCGAGCTGATGCGCCAATGCTTTCACTGCCAGTGAGGTATGTGTTAGCAAGCGTTTTGCTTCGAGAATAATTCTGGCATCGATACACTCTTTGGCTGTTTTTCCGAGCGCTGATTGGGTGCGTTTGTTCAGGGTCTTTGTGCTGGTTTCCAGAAAGGGCATATAGTCACGCACATGATGATAATTGCTGTAATTTTCATCAACCAGCTGCAGGAATTTTTGCACATCCGCAGGAATGCGAGGATAAACATCGCTGTCGATAATGAGACGTTCTGCGCGCAAGAGTAACACATTCAGCAGTGATCGCAGAATTTCTTCCTGGACGTCGTCAAAAGGCCGCTGATACTCCACACGCATTTCCTGAATCATGCGCTCGAAAGCATCTTTGTCCTCGCCACCTAGCGACAACTTCGGCGTGTAATATTGATAGTCCAGAAAGGGAGATTTGCGCAATCGAGCGGCATCCGCTTCTGACTTATAGAGGAAATCTTCCGTGAAAAGAATCATAAACCCGTCATTCTCAAGATTTGGCTCGAAGAATTGAATTCGGTTTTGGGAGATGAAGAGCAGGCTGCCGGGTTCATAATCGTATGCCTCAAAATCAATAAAATGACGGCCATATCCTTTGGTAATAAAGATAAGAATATAGAAACGCACCCGTTGAGGCTTGGTGAGCGGCACTTCAACATCGCGCCGAAACAGGTCGTTCAGCGACAATATTTCGAATTTCAGCGCTGGATTAGAACGCTTCTTGAAGTGAATGTTGGAGATGTCCTGGTTCATAGAATAGTATTGTCGATGGACAAAAGCGCCGGATTAGGCAAATTGATCAACGCTGTCCGTGATACCAATATCGAAGCCATTTTCCTGCCAGCCGATCGATGAACTTTTCAGGTAGCAACTTCCCGAAGGCAAAGAGAACAATGGCTAGCAGGTTTGAATGAAACAAGGTGATTAGATTGCCCGGCCTGTATTCCCCTTTGCGGCCGGAAGTTATAACGGGATGCTGATGTAATACCGTAAATTCTTGCCGGTTTTTGCGGCCAAATTTCTTGAGGCGAAAAACAAAATCAATCTCTTCATATGCATAAAGCCTGGTGCTGAATCCACCAATCGCCTGAAACGCATCTCCGCGGCAGAGCAGGAAAACGCCACCACTCCAGTTGAATAGCCTGAAGATTGGATTCAGGCGTTCCATACGCAACTTATTGAAAAGCGTGCCACCACTGACTTCAACCGTCGTACCGCAGCCAATGTAGGCGCCTGTCTGAATCAGCGCTAAAACGTCAGCAATCAGTGCCGGCGGAGGGTAAGAATCGGCATCGAGGAATACCAACCACTCACCATTTGCTGCCTTAGCCCCGCTGTTTCGCGCCCGGGAAATCTGATTATGTCGCTCAAATACCACATTAGCCCCTGCTCGCCGCGCGACAACAGCCGTCGTGTCTGTAGAATTGTTATCGCAAACGATGATCTCCCAACGAATTGCCTGGCCTGAATTTGACCCGAGCGCCTGCTGCAGCTTTTCTAAGGTAGCGCCAAGATACTTCGCCTCATTATAAGCCGGGATGACTATGGATATCAACATCGATGCACGTGCCAACTAGTCATGGTTTTCAATGGCAATCAAATCTGCAGGTATTTCACCCACTGCTATATCCGCGATATTTTTCTTCGCATTCAAATCGAAAACTGTTATCCTTTTAGCTCTGCTATGAAGCAGATACAACCTATTTCTCGCAGGCAAAACAGCGGTTATGTTGCCCGGGTAAGACAACTCGTAGTCTTCCTGTTTCATTGAGTTCAAATCAACGATGCTCAATTTATTATGGCGATCTGAAGTTGCATAGAGCGGATTGCCAGCGGGATGAATTGTCAGATACTTCACCCGTTTTAGATTCTTCAAAACTGTATATTCTAATTTTTCAGTGTCAAACTTGCAGACGCCGTTCCGATATGTATGAACATAGATGAACCGACCGTCTCGTGAAAATACTGCTCCTTCAGAATCATTGACTGCCCGGGACAGTATCTGCTTCGTCCTATAGTTCAAAAGCGTTACAGGATCTCTTGATACGAAATTCGCGAACGAATGAATTCGACCAGCCAAAAATACCAAATCATTCTGGGCAGCAACAGCCAGTTCGCGCACCTCACTGAGTATTCCGAATTTTGCCAGTACGGTATCTATCTGTGTCGGGTTGCCGGCATCAATAGAAATTAGTTGATTACCATAAATCTTTTGATATTTGTCCTCTGGTGAGCGTTGACGCGGACGAGCCGGGAGATCATTTACAAGCAATAGCAATTTGTTCCTGCTAGCCAGCGCTACTTTTAACGGGCGGGTCCCGAGCGGCATTTGAATAGTTTGAATGATCTCGTCGGTGCGGGCATCAATCAATTGAACATTTTGCGCGTCCTCATTGGCAACCGCGACGACAAGAGAATCCGGCGAAATCGCCAGGTCAACCGGTTTCTTGGCAGTCCGAATTGTTTTCACAATTTTATTGGTTTCGGCATCTATCACCGATATAGTGTGACTTTCACTGTTCGCCACATACACCTTGCTCAGGTATTGCTCACCGCTACCAATATCACACGCAAACAAAGTCAGCAAAAATAAACTTAGGGCCGGTACGATCCATGTAGTCATTACCTCACTCCCAATAAACCAACACTCACATCCCTATTACACATACAGTTTAAATGAAGATTTCTTCCCAACAAAGAAATTTCAGCTCAATGTCCTTTGGTCAAGAGATCCGTTGGGCAGCTCTGCTACCCAACGTCTATCAGCAGCACTCAATACTGTGCTTTTGGATCATTTTGAACTATTTCAGCAGCATCATTTTCTTCGTCATCTGTCGATCCTGGGTTTCGAGGCGATAATAATAGACGCCGCTCGGATACGTGCGGGCATCGAAACTGACCAGGTGACGTCCACCTGCTTTGAAGTCGTTGACCAATTCCGTCACTTGACGACCAAGGACATCGTAGATGCGAATCTTGACCTGCATTGCCGCTGGTAATTCATAAGCAATGGTCGTAGTGGGATTGAAAGGATTCGGATAGTTCTGCTCAAGCGTATAGCGCTGCGGGAAAAATACCGGCTCGTCTTCTATACCAACAGACGGATTGGCGTTCACCCAGACCGGATCATTGACGTCCGCATCACCGCTACTACCAAGCGTACCGTGATTGCCATTGACACTGAGATCCGCAACGGCCTGGCCTTCGCCGTCGTCAAAACGCCAATAACCAACCAATCCGCTATCCGCGCTGGCATAATAGGCAGAATCTAACTTGCCGATCATCGTCGATTGCAGCTGATCGATGCTGCGAGCCACATCCCATAAGCGTACCTCATCGATCTGGCCATCCCAAACGCGGCCCGGAAATTGGGGTGATTCGCCGATCAACAGATTCTGTTCATCTGTGTCGCCGATATTTACCGAGATAATACCACTTTCAGCAATCTGATTGCCGTTGACATACAGGCGCAAGCGCTCGCCGTCATAAGTACCGGCAACATGTGTCCACACCTGCAGCGGAATAACACCAGGACTACTGCTCAACTCATTCCAGTTGCCGTTACCGATGTTGATATTCAGTTCGCCGTTTCCACCGGAGCGCAGCATGTAACCGCGATCAAGCCCGGCTGCGCCACCTTGATCTTTCACGATGATCGATCCGGCCCAAACTGCGCCCTTGTATTGCTCCACATAAATCAGGGCTTCCATAGTGATTTGATTGCCTGTTAAACGCAGCGACTCACTATTCCCGGCATCTACATAGTCATCATTGCCGTCGAACATCAGGTTGAAACCGGTTGTATCGGCAAAAGAGCGGGTGACATTGAAAAAGAGCGTATCAGAACTCGACAGCCCGCTGCCGGTGGCCCAAACACGGGCGTTTTCGGCCTCTGCTTGGCCGCGCATGCCGGCAACCAATTCACCGCTATTAAGGTTATAAGTCTGGGACGTCGCCCAGTTGCCATTGGCATCGCTGAACTCAAAATCCGCATTGTCAGAATTGAGCGTGACGCTACCGGCAGCATTGTAAATCCAATTGCCATTCTCATCGCGCAGGCGAATGCGCAGATCTGTCTCTTCAGCCAGTCCCAGCTCCGTGCCTTGCAGTGCGGACAAGGAAACAGCCGTCGGAGAAATAGTTTCTCCACTGGCCCAGCCTGCCAGATATGATGACACCCGCCAGAATCCCTGATTTGCTTGAATCTCTTCAATCGAGTGGCGGATGACGTGACTTCCGGCAGATAGCTCGCTGCTCACGTCAATACGATAGGGATGAACGATATCACCAGGACACCAGCCGCTGCGTGATGGCGGAAAGTTGCCGCAGGGATTGACCGATCCGAAATCGGTGCAATTGGTTCGCCAGGGCGACTCGCGAAAAACCTCAACCTCATTTGCATAAATGACGTTGGCCTTGGTGATAAATTCATCTCCTCCGGCACCAATCAGACTATGTCCGGAAGTAAAATAGGCAACTTCAAAACTATCGAGACCGGCCGGAATATCCAGATCGATAGACGGGTCAGTTGCGCTCACGTTCACGCGTTTCAGATCCTGGTTATAATAGACCGGCGTTACCCAGGCAGGATTCTCATAGCTGCTATCTTCAACATAAACAATATTCAACGTCACTTTCCAGCCGGGGCTCAACCAGGTATCAATATGCGCCTGGATTGTCACATCGCCGGTCAGGAGGGTGGCCAGGAAAGAGACATCTTCATCATGGAAGGTGTTTCCGCCATAGCCGGTGATAAATTTCACCAGTTCGAGTGGTTCCTCATAAGGACGTAGTAAAACCACGTTACCAGCTTTATCCCAGGGATCTGCTGAACAGGCAACACCGCCGTCATCCGGAATGACCTCCAGTTCCGCGGTAATACGAACCGGGTTTTCGAAACTGGGCAAGGTCAACTGACGCTCAATGATACGTCCGCCAAAAAAGGTACTGACTGTATCATTCTGAAATAAAGTACGATCGCCCCAATGAATACCGTTTTCGGTAAATACTGAAACGATCGTTGTGTCTCCATCACCTGCCGAGAGCGTGCCGGACAGACATAAGAGCGCTGCTGCAATGATGAATAGCTGGCAGATTCTGCGACTTGCGTCGCCGAAATTAATACGTAACGAACGAATACACATAGGCCTTCCTTTTCTGGTTTTGAATGTTGGATTTGATATGTTAATTCAATATACAGCTAACTTGCTCGAGCACTGCATATCGCGGTAGGGTATATTCCCCACTATCCCCCTTAGAAGCGGAATAGAAATAGGGGGAATATCGATGCATTACATCCCCCTCTGTCCCCCTTCGAAGGGAGAGGGGGATGTTTGCGCAAATCTATTTCATCAACATCATTTTAGCACTTTTACGGAAGCTTTCGGCCGTCAACCGATAGATGTAAATGCCGGAGGCCACTTCGTTGCCGGTATCATCTGTCCCGTTCCAAACGGCAGTTTTATACCCAGCCGCCTGGCGATCATCGATAAGGGTTGCCACTCTCTGTCCGAGCGTATTAAAGACTGCCAGCTCCACGTCGGCAGCAATAGGTAGCGCGTAGCGAATGGTCGTTGACGGGTTAAAAGGATTCGGATAGTTGGCATCAAGTGAAAACGCCTGCGGCAGAAGCAAATCCGGGTCTGCATCAATCGAAACCACACTGCCATCAAATACAAGGCTCGTCACATCGCTAACGCCGGTAAAGCGCACTGACCTACCGGCATAGGTATCAGTATCAATTGCGACAATCTGGTTTTCATTGCCGTTGGTGCCGGTCAGGGCCATCAGCAGATTTTCATCAACATACTTCAAGTCTACCATTTGATTGAAGCCGCTGCTGCCCAGTAAAGTAGATGCGGCTGTTGTTTTATCGATGGCGTAAATATTACCGAGAACATTGGCTCCCAACAGCTGATCATTTAGCGGATCATAAGTAATGGCATAAAGCAGCGGTATCCCGCTGACGCCGATTTCGGTAGCTGTTTCTGAGGCCATATCCAGTTGATAGATAGTACCATTCACATAATGAGATCCATATAGATTTCCGGCGCCATCAAATGCGATGGACCGTAAGATCACATCATCAAACTCGGCGCGCGATGCTACGAAGGCAGCATCAGCATCGACCTGCACAATATTGGCAACACCCTCAACATTCATAGATGCATAAAGAATATTGTCTGCCGGGTTCAATGTCAGCCCGCGAATATCGCTATAGTGATTCTCTGCGATCACAGACGTTGCGAGGTTATCGTCTGCCAGTCGATATAGGGCGGAACCGTTCTCGACATTGCCAATGCCGTAATTTATGCCGGAAGTGGCCTCGTTGATGGTAAACCCAAGCCCCTTCAACGCTACGATTGATATCGCATTGGGATCATCGCTTTGAACGCTTATTTCGCCGGTGGCATCACCGTCAACAGTTGGCGTAAACACCACGTCTACAAAAATCGTTTCTTCGTAATCCAGAGTTACGGGAAAAGTATTTCCATTGATCAGCTCAAAATCGCTGCCACTGATAGTCACGCCATCGATGGTAAGCAAGGTCAAGCCATAGTTGGCGATTTCGATTCGCGAGGTATCGGAGGCAAAATTGGTCTCGGTCAAATATTCCAGGGTATCTGCATCAAGCGCAAGTTTGGCGGTAAGGCTCGGTTTCTCCACACCAACCGCATCCCAGGCATCGACAACCGCCTGAAATTGCAAAGAGCTTTCACCGAAAAGATCAATGGCAGAGTTCATGGCGCCCAGGCGAGCATCTTCATATTCAGAAAGCGGGGTAAGATAAGTGGTCAGGTTTCGATAGGCAATTTCAGCGGCCTGATCGATGCCCAGCGCCTGCACGTTGAATGTAAATCCATTGTCGTTGACACCACTACCGCCTACTGATAGCAAATAGAACCAGTGGTTCTGCACGCCACTATTTGTGTGTACGCCACCCTGATCATTGCTGCCGTTCGGTGTATTGGAAAGCGGCGCCCACCCCGATCCCATATAAGTATCAGGATCACCATTGGCATTGGGATTATTCATGGAACGAATGCCCAAACCGCTGGCAGTCATATCTTCACCGATTAACCAATTGGCGTCATTACCAATTTTGTCAAACTCAACCGCTGCACCAAAAATATCGCTGAATGATTCGTTCAGCGCACCATATTCGTTGGCATAGACAAGACCTGCCGAAAATTGGGTGACACCATGAGCAAGTTCGTGCGCAACCACGTCCAGCGTGGTTAGCGGCGAAAAGGTCGAGCCATCGCCAAAGGTCATGCGCGAGCCATCCCAGAAAGCATTGTCGTAGGCTGTCGAAAAATGCACGTACGACCTAAGCAAGGCGCCGTTATTGTCATAGCTATCGCGATTGTGATGCTCCAGGAAATAGTCATAGCTCGCTTCCGTTGCCCAGTGCGCATTCACACCAGCCTGATCATTTTCTGTCAAAAAAGAAGAACTCTCACTGGTAAAATCTACCGCCTGACTGTAGTTTTCACTGCGTTGCATATCAAATGTGCGCACGCCACCGCCGCGGCCTTCCTCGCGCATGCGATAGCTATTGGGTCCGAGGCTGTCGACAATCATGTCAACCGTCCCGTTGTAGAGACTCAAGCTGCTGGAAGGAACGTCGTCTGTGTGAAGCAAAGTTGTGCGGCCAACTTCCTCGCCATTGCGTGCATCAATATCGATTCGGTAGTAGGAAAACGGCTCAGCGCTGTAGACATCAAAGCGGTAAACCAGCCGGAGATTCTCCGGCGCCGGTAGATTGTGCCCGGCGCTAATCACCAATTCCCCCTTCGGCAGAAAAGAGGCAGAGGGATCTTTTTGCTCGGCTTTCAGAAACGATTCATTGAGCGGATCTTCCCACATGTATTTGTCCGAGCCAATCGCTTGTACAGCTGATGCCAGTGCTTCTTCTTCCGTTAAGACGGGCCGTACGTCAAGTGTGCTAGCCCGTCGCGGTGTACCATTCATGCCTATAACTTTGCCATCTTTCAGGTGAACGATCACCTGTACGTCAGCAAGCGGTACTCCCTTATAAAACTGCTGAAAGCGTATCAATTCTTTCCCGGCAAGCGACTCGCTGCGACGCAGTTCGATGAACTGATGATCTTCGGACAGCGCAAAGGTTGCGCGAAGTCCCGGGAAAAAATCGTTGAGAGATATCTCTGCGCCTTGTTTGAAATACAGGTGGCGGGGCAGTTCAGTGGCTTGATCTACTTTGACCCCGGCAGCATGAAAAGCGTCTGCGGCGTTTTGGGCAAACAATCCGGTTGCACTGGCCAAGATCAAGGAGAGAATTAGGGGAAGCAGCAAATCATGAGAGAGTCGCGGGACGGGCATACGTCGTTCCTTTATCTGAGGGTGAAAAATTGGCAAAAGCAGAAAATTGATTCGATAACCGACCTCCCGAGCCTTCCTGATTAATTTTACAGAAATGACGGGAGTTTCCCTAAAGGAAATTGCGTACAATTGTTAGTATTTTGCTAACGGGGATTTGTTACTTAACAGTGGCAAGGCAGTAGATCGGCGGAAAGGCTGATTTAGGCGTACCACCTATCTCAGCAACAACATCGATTTCACCACGGAAGTGTATTGTCCATCATAAATACGGTAATAGTAAAGGCCGGACCCTAAATTCGTCCCGTCATCATCCTTACCATCCCAGTTTATGCGATGAGTGCCGGCAACTTGTTTCTCATTTACCAGAGTCCGCACCTGCTGACCTAGTACATTGAAGATTGACAGATCAATATATGCAGCTTTAGGCAGCTGATAGCCAATGGTCGTCGTAGGATTAAAAGGATTGGGATAATTTTGTTCCAGGTATAATGAGTGGGGTATAAGCACATTGTCTTCCTGGTTGTCTATCGAAACAAGGGTATTGCAAACGCCGGTATCAAATATGTAGAACTGACCACAAGATGACGTGAAAACATCGCGGCTACTGTGCCCAACATTAGGCAAAGTTGCAAATTCCTGCCGCTCAAAAACTTCTGGCCCAAAATAGTGCGCGAGATAATCTTTGAGTATCAGGCCACGCTCCAGCCGGTGATTTCCTTGGAGCAGGGCCATGCAGGTTCGATCGAGGGACGAGGAATTGGGATCATTATCATCCTCACCAACTAAATAGATGACATTACGCGACGGAAACTGGGTGCGAATTTGTGAAGCGCCAACTGCGCTCATATAATTGTTCAGGTCTTCCAGGCCGTATTTGTATTCATTGTATTCATCACAAGAGTTGGCGTTTGCGGGTATGCCAAATTGTCCAGGACTTCCGTCTACCTGGCGATCGCCATTAAAATACAAATAGGACGAAGGATTCGTAACAATATAGCGCATTGAGATCCCGTGATCATTCTGCAACGCGGCATCGAGCCTATTCCCGGCTGCATAGCGATGGACATACTGCCCACCGGCAGAATGACCAACCACCACAATTTGCTCCAGGTTCGGCGCCCTGTCGACGGCCTGCAAGATCACTGAATCCATAACAGCAAAAGAACTGACCACCACTGGGCGTGGATTTATACCCGTATCTCTGGAAGTATGGCCTATCTTCCAGCCGCTGCTACTCCAGAAGAGTGTGCTATCCGAGAGCCCGTGAGTATTGATATCGTCCTCAATGAGAAATTGGGGGGCGATAATCAGTGAAGTAGAATCTGTACCATTCGCAAACGCTTCGGAAATAAGCACACTTACGTAATAGCTGCCGGCATTGCGGTTGGTGCCATGAATTACGAATACGGCTCGCCGAATGCTAGACAAGTCACTCTCCAAGGCATAATTTCGATAGGCAGGAATATTGAGGGCATTTCCTTCAATACTAAAGTGCAAGCGATGCGTGCCAACTTCGCTAACCTGCGCAGACGCCGTTGCACCGGTGATAGTAAGAAAAACCGCGATGACCATACTCATCTGTTTGTAAAATCTGAAAGTCATGTAAAATTCCCTTTCCTAGTTTCCGGGCTCACTTTCATCTTCTGATATTCTTGGTGCAATGGCAAAGCCGGTAAATCCGTAAATAATCGCAAATATGAATCCAGAATAACACATGATGGCCCATTTTGCATATGCCAGGGTTTCAACCCCCAATGTGCCAGCCATGAACACACCGGCAATACTCCAGGGAATCAGAGGCACAATAACGGTGCCACTATCTTCAGTTGTACGGGATAAATTTTTGGCGGCCAATTTCATTTTCCGGAAGGCCGGGGCAAATAGTTCGCCCGGTATGAGAATGGATAGAAACGAACTACCGGTCAACATCGCAACGGACATCGATGATATCACCGTTGACAAAATGAGTTTACCGGCGCTACTGGCAAAACGCGAAAGATGTTCCAATAGCACTGACAACATCCCGGCTTTTTGAATAATTCCCCCGAAAGCAAATGCGCAAAATGCCAGCAGCGTTACGTGCATCATATCGCGCATCCCCCCTCTGGTTAATAATTGATCTACCGTTTCCATTCCTGTTGCCGAATGATTTCCGGTAACCATCGAGTCGATGCTAGTCTTTAAATCCGCTCCCTGGATAAGAACTGCAAGAATTACCGCTACCGCTGCGGAAAGAAGCATTCCGGGAATAACCGGTTTCTTGCGAATGGCGGCATACAGAGTAATTAGCGGTGGAAGAGTCAACAGGACATGAAAATGATAGTTTTCGCGTAGAGCGGCCTTCACCACTTCGGTTTTCTCCATATCAAGTTCAGTGCCGGACACGGTATTTATGCCAACGACATAATAGACAGCAAGTCCCAAAAGCCAGGCCGGGGTTGTGGTCCACAACGTGTGCTTGATATGATCAAAGATGTTACTTTGTGCGGCAATCGGTGCGAGATTGGTGGTATCCGAAAATGGGGAAAGCTTGTCTCCGAAATATGCCCCCGCAACGATCGCGCCCGCAGCCTGATCCAATGGTATATCCAGCCCCTGTGCCACGCCAATAAAGGCCACACCAATTGTGCCGACTGTGCCGTATGAGGTTCCCGTCACCAGAGATACAATACTTGAGACAATGCAGGCAGTTACCAGGAAAAATTGTGGAGAAATAATCTCCAGGCCATAAAAGATGAGGAGCGGAATGGTTCCGGACACCATCCACGAGCCAATCAATGCGCCAACCACAATCACAATCAACATCGCCGGCATCCCCTTCATCATACTTTCGAGAATGCCGTCCTGGATATCTTTGTAAGTATACCCCAGTCGCAATGCGATGAATCCACTAACGGCGGCAGCAGCAATTAACAATACTTCGGCACGCAACCTCAGCACGCCATACCCAATTCCCAATAGTAGAGCAATCGTCAACAGCGGCGTTAAAGATTGCAGGAAACTGGGCTTTTTACGAGGCGGAGCAGGAACACGCGGGCCGTCGCTCCCTGCAGATAGGCCGAGCGACGGCTGTCGACCCCGGTTTTTCGGCCGACTCTCAATTGTGTCATTACCTTTATGGCGCATTTGCTTTTCCACCAAAGATTTCCAAAACCGCATGCTCAACCATCATGGCGTTCTTGTGCGCCACGCCTTCTGCGAATCGCAGTTGCCAGGTAAATTCGACATTCATTTCCTTGCTGCGCTCAGACGCAAACTTGAAAAAATACTGCCCGCGGGCAAGACGATGTTTCCCCTGCATCATCGCTTCGGGCGTACGGCGTAGATAGCGATGCCTGGGATCGTTATCCTTGGTGCCCAGATAAAGAATCAAACGTTTTTGAAGCGCTTTTTTTATCTGCGCTTCGGTAGCATCTGTGCCCTTCAATCCGTACGGAAAGTCCTGCTGGAAGGAAGGAAGTGTATACCAGCCGGCGTTTGCGCAAATAGCAGAGAGGATGCTCGCTTCCGGAGCAAAGTAGGTAAAGCGATGCACAAACTGTGACCCTGCGCTGTGACCATAGATATGATATCCCGATGATGAATTGCCGGTTCTGGATTTCATAAATTCGAATATTGGTTCAATAGCAGAAAATGCCCAAATACTCTTGGGCAGCGGATTTCCTACGCTATCAACCATATTACCAAAATTGTATCCAGCGTCACCAGGAAAGTGTTTCTTGGAAAATTCCGGAACAATTAACAGGAAATTGTATTTCTTTGCATACGGTATCCAATCATCACAGTATTTTTCACCATTTCGCTTTGTACCATGCATAACAAAAACAATCTCGCTGGCTTCAGTGTGTCCTACAGGTAGATAATACCAGACGGTCACGGGAGCACCTTGCCATTCGAAAAAATCCACCACACCTTTTCCTTGTGAAAACAGCAATGTATCATACTTCTGTACTTCCACCCCGAAGGTGGAAGTAAATACAAGGCATATAGAGACAAAAAAAAGGATTCCCAGTTTCATTTCTCGCCTCTCCTATTTCAACAGTAGCATTTTACGAACCTGACTAAATCCGCTTTCTGTGGCCAACCGGTAAAAATAGACGCCGCTGGTCGCCGGTTTGCCGAACATATCATTTCCATCCCAGTGCACCGTATACTCCCCGGCGCTCTGTCTCGCAGACACCAGAGTGCCGATTTGCTGGCCAAGGGTGTTGAAAATAGTGAGTTCGACCTGCGCCGCTGATGACAAGCTGTAAGTAATTGATGTGGATGGATTAAAGGGATTCGGATAGTTCTGCTCGAGCTGGAAATCAGCGACAATGCCCTCGTTATGATCCGTAATCGAAGTTGTACTTGGGAAACCCAGATAGTACTGTGACACAATTTCCTGACCGTCAACGGAATCAACTGTGCAATAGACGATATGCAGCATATCGTTGGCAATACTGGCCACATCCGTAAATTCTTCCGCATTATATTCCGGATCTGCAATCAATTCAATCCGGTCGGACCAAGTCGCTCCATGATCCGTCGAGGCTACTGTATACAACCCGTATGTATTGCCACCTGTCGTATCCTTTACATCAATGAAAGAATAATAAATAGTGCCGTCATTTTTCAAGGTCGCCGCATTTAACGGACCGGTGTCGTTTATATCATCTTCCAGCGCTACCAATCCATTGTCAACAAATTGTCCTTCCACGAATCTATTCCTGGTCCAGGCCCCACCGCTGTATTTGAAGTCATATGCCGACCATACGTCGAGAGAATCTTCTGCCAATGCAAACACGTGGAACTCGCCATTGCCATCTACAAATACATTCCAACCGCGATCGACCGTTCCCCAATCGACATTGAGGTCTTCAGACCCGGGAATCAATTGTACATCGCCCCAGGTTGCACCGGAATCCGCAGACTCGCGCCACCAGAGATGCTCATTGGCTTCCCCGTCAAAGGCGAACTGAGCAGTGCCGGCGGCAAGAATGGTTCCGCCCGGACCAAATTCGAAATCGAAACTGGCCGCTGTCAAATCGTCTACAAAATAATTACTCAGAGAATCTTCATCGGTAGAGGAAACAACTTTGAAGCGATCACTCCAGGTCTGCCCACCATCAGTGGAATAAAACATCTGCTGATACTCGCCGCCAACCTGTGAGCTGCCATGGTGTCCGGCAACCGCGCGTAGATTGGGATCATAGGACGAAATTCCAAACTGGGCGATATATACATCCAATACATCAAGGAGCGTACCTTGCGTTGCCAGGGTAAAGGTAGAAAAGGTGCTGCCACCCCAGCCAAAATCATCGAGAGCCAGAAAGGTATTATGCCGTACCCAGGGATCGGCGGTGGGTGTTGAACCGCGCTTGCTAAATACATAAATCGGCTGAGTTGCATCTCCGGAAACTGAAAACCAGCGCACTTCGTCGGCAGAACCATTAATGTACTCTGTCTCCAGCCAGCTAACACCGCCATCAACCGAGACATAGGATGTAATTGAGTCCCTGTTAACCGTCACGCCGGTCGCCAAATAGCCGGTCGTCGGCTCAAAGAAGATGGTTTCCTGTCCACCAAAGCCGCTGCCGTCAATCCGGCCCGTATTCGGATACTGATCAATCAGCACCGGTGTTTGGGCAAAAGCAAACCCGGCAAGGATCATGAGGAATAATACACATCGAAATTTTGTTGCAAAGCTCATAAGCTGTACCTCCGTTTAGATTAAAGCAGCTATATTTTTCCATCAGGTGCGATGAATTCCATAAGGCTAGAGCGCAAGCGTGATGCTGAATTGCTGGACATAGTCAAAAACGCCAAAGTCTGCATATCCATAGTCGATGACGAGGTTGGAACCGCCAAGCGGCACGCGCAGCCCGCCACCGACTGCAAAGCCTTGTTCATCAGTATTGCCTTTGTAACCAAAGCGGGCAAAAATCAACTGGTCGTATTCATATTCCATACCAAGGCTGTACTGTTCAGGATTATCGCTCGGATGCAGGGCTGTCACACCGAGAACAATATTGGAGGGTCCACTACTGCCGATAACAGCATCCTGCCCACCCAGGACATTCATAGCAACTGAGACTCGATAGCTGGTTGGCAGCGGCCAGGATGCCGTATTCAGCACTGTTTCCACTGCTGGATCTGCCTGCCCGGCAGGCCATATATCCAGGGCGCGTATTAGATTACGGCCGTTCAAGCTCATTTCAGGACCGAAATTATTCAGGTTCAGGCCGATGGTCATGCCCTTATAGCCGGTATGCAGCAGAAACCCCACATCCAGCGCCATGCCGGTTGCTGAGACTTCCCATAATTTTTGCTGGATATATTTGCCGGTGATACCGACGCTCACGAAATCGGTCATATAGCGGGCATATGACAATCCTACAGCAATATCATATGCATCAACCATAATGCCGGTCCCGCGAGGTTGATCAATCGTTGTTTGTGCAAACTCCTGCGAGTTTAGGGCTATTACGCTGAATCCGATATTGCCAAGGGTACCGGCAGGTATCACCACGCCCGCAAAATCGTGCGATAAATCGGCAATCCAGGTATTGTGAGTGAAATTGGCTTGCAGACTGCGAATCTGGGAAATACCGGCAACATTCCAGTAGAGCGCCAAAGGATCATTGGCAATTGCGCCGTATGCACCTGCCATGGCCAGAGAACGAGCACCGGTTTCAATCTTTAAGAATTGGGCAGCCGTACTGGCAACTTTATTGAAGTCATCGGCCTTAACAGTTGAGGTGATTGCCAGGACGAGACATCCCAGGAGCATGATGGTGCGCCTCATTTTTTTCTCCTCTTCTAAATCAAATTTTGGCGATTTCGCCCGTTATCAGGAATGTGAGGCATCCCAATTTCAGGCTGTCTTGACGGCCACTTACGAACGTTTATTTGATGACCACAAACTTCCCGGTATGCGCATATGTTTTTCCGCCAGTGTCTTGCGCTTCAATGACATAGATGTACAGTCCATAGGCTATTTCCTGTCCGGAACTGCTAAGCAGGTTCCAGTCCATATCGCCGGTACCATTCGTATGCTCCAGGCGCGTCACCAACTCTCCGGAGATTGTATAAATGGAAACGGTACACTCCCCCGGGAGGAACATGAACCGTAACCGGCGCTCATTCTGTTGAGTTTCCCAGAAAGCGTTCACGACGTAAGGATTCGGCACAACTCGTATTTCGTCCAGCAGGTTTTGGAATTCACTGCTGCTGATTTGAGCTTCAGCTGGTTGTACTGTGACCTTGAATTGATCGGTTGTGCTAAACCCACGATTTGTTGTTACCCGGATGGTTTGTCCTTCCAAAGGCAGAACCGAGCTACTATTAGCTGGTGTAGATCTCAATATCAGTCGATATGGGAAATCCGTACGCCAATCATCAGTGATGGCATCTCCGGCCGATTGAGCTGTATAAGGTTTGGTGCCGATATAAATCTGATCACCATAATCAAATTTCAGATCATTGCCGGATACAAGAGCATTTGTCTGAACCGGCGGATCAGCACTGATGTTCCAAACAGAAAAGGGTACCTTCAAGTCGGCCAGTTGCGGATCCGGTCCGGTTTTTGAGGCCCAGGAGCTATCGGAAGTAAAGCGAATCTCGAAGGAGAGAAACTGGTCCTCCGCAGGTGCAGTTGTCCCATTTACAAGTTCAGCCGTTTCGACGAACCAGTTGCCAGTGGTATCCGGATTAGCGGCGCCGAACACACTCCGGTTTTGCTCATCCACAACTCCCTTGATACCGCCGAAGGAAGTATCACCATTCAATCTAAAACGGAGCCCTTCAACCAGCGGTCGGTCCTCATCGCTATTCAGGTCGAATATTCCGAGCACAATACCTTCACGTTCGACCCGGAATTCCTGAGCCGGACTTTCAGTGAATGTGACTTGATAAGTACGAGCCTCTGTGGGCGGGGCTATGATTTCAACGGCCAATACACCGTTCCCCTGTGCCTGTGTCTGAATTGCAATCTGGGGGTCCTGCATACCGATGGGGTCGGAGCGTGGGGTCACGCGAATCACATTGCTTTCGATATCACTGGTGCCGCGGGATGACTCAAATGAGGCAATTGGGAAAGCCGGGTCTCCACGATCATAGGCCGTAATCGAATAAGTGTATTCGATTCCGTTCGACACTGTGCTGTCAACAAACACATGGCGTATGCCGGTATTGCTTCCCAGAAAGTTATTGACGTTTACCGGATCAAAGCCGGAAACGTTGTTATTTGTATCGAACTGCGCCAGTGGGCGATAGCCAACAACCTGACCCAAGCCATCTGTTATCGCTGTTCCCCAGGTCGCCCCGGCATCTACGCTTCGATAAATCTTATAACCTTCGAAATCCAATTCACCGGTAAATGGATCCGGTTTGACCTCGGGAATGTCATCCCAGTAAAGAGTAACTTTTTGGTCGCCGGGAACGCCGTAGAGGTTCGGGGCTGGTGGGCCGGCCGGTCCCTGGAAAGACTTGAGGTACATGTCATAAGCCGTCAGAAGATTATTGGCGAAATCACCGGTTTCCAATTCACTTCTATCCGCCATTAATTCAACCTGATCGGATCCGGCGCTAACAACCAGGGTCGCTTTCACTTTTTCTCCCGGCGCCAGCGAAAAGGGGCCGCTAAACAACATAAATCCATAATCAGCAGGCGCTCCCCAACTCAGGGAAAAATCATCTACCAGGGGATCCGGACCATGGAAATATTCACTTATCGGTTGAGGGGCTCGTGGATCAGCAGGATTTCCCGTAATAAGCGCCCACAACTCCCAGTCATTGACCGGCTGGGCACCACCATCGGGATTAAAGTGTGCTACAGTAACGCCTACATCTTTGGGCGATTCCAAAACGCCCAGACCGATAACACCAATTTCGCGCCAGCGATCAGGTATTGTTTGCCCGGTAGGATCATACTGTATAAATGCATTTAGTTTATCATTCGGATTAATTCCCATATTGTAGGCATACAGCTCTTCTTCGCGAGTATCGCCAAATTTGGGATCTATGTAATATCCCCAGTAACAGCTATCAAGTTGGCTTGAGCTGATATTCCGAATCGTAAAGTTATAGAAGTGAAAATCTTCCGCGTAAGGACGGCCATAGGACAATGCTTCCATTTCCACGACGATGCCGGCTCTCGGGCCTTGCAAATTATCCTCATCATCCATGATGCACCATACATGGCGGTCTGCGGCAAATTCCCCGGGAACCCTTTCACCGGTTTGGAGGTCAATTCGAAACTTCCCCGGCCAAAAGCGCCAGACATCATAGATGGGATCATACCAGCCGGCCAGTGAATCCACCATGGCCTTATCTTCCGGGCTCAGACTGTTATAGGAACCGCTGGGGCCGGGATGCCAGATCCCCGGCCATTGATCATCATCGTCCATCCATCCAGCCGGCCAGGTTTCAGGAAGATCGCTGGTCGCCAGCATCGGCGTGCCATCCGGAGCCAGTAGGTAATCACGCTGCTCGTCGAGTGCACAGTGATAGTGCCCGGAGGCTCCATCTACACCACGCCAATCTTCGCTATCAAAGTTGGTATGCCCGTCGATCACAATACCACTACCCTGCACATTCTTCACGGATGATGTTGCAAACATGATAGAAAAATCATCCGTTGCATCCTCAGAGCCGGCATCGGATGTTTCTGCCCCACGACTTTTCGGCCAGGTAAAATTGTAAATCACATTTTGCAGGTAAGAATCTGAAATTGTTCCATAGTTGCCAATTATATTGATCAGTTCACCCTTGTTTAAGCGTCCATAACCGTCATCTATTCGGCCGCTGGTTTTCTTTAACTCTATTCCTTTTCCATCTTCCGAATCCTGGGCCACAAGTGTATTTAACATCAGAAGACTTTGGATGAGAAGAATCAGAACAATAGCTTTTTTGACTGTCTGCATAGCGATTTCCCCGCTAACGACGGTAGATGGGTTGATTTTAATTGGCAGCCTGCTCTTCACTTAGAATTCAATCCTGAAACCGCCGATGACACGCCGCGGCTCGGTGACATTTGTCGGATTATACTGGCGGTCGATTGGGCGGGTACTGAAAGGCCCGGCATCCCATGACTGCCCCGTGCGGCTCCAGACATTGAGCGGATTGCGACGATCCAGGAGGTTACGGACTGTTACAAATCCTTTGAGCTTAAAATTCTGCATCCGGAAGGTCTTCAGGAGTTTGAGATCAAGATCCAGTGTAGGTTGCTGACGGGCAGTATTCTTTTCGACCAGAAGTCCTTCTCCGGCGTCATCTGCACTGGGGGTGTACGGCAATCCCGATACTGCCTCGAAGAGGATATTGACTTGAGAATCGCCGATCAGGCTCTTTAAGAACCCGGCATTGCGCGAACGCGGAAAAGAGAAATTCATGGTAAGGGCAGCATCATGCCGGCGATCAAAATCCAGATAGAAGATGCGCTTCGGCCTCAGCGGAAAATTGGCGCGGCGATAATCATTGAACCCTTCCCGGGGATCCGATTCATTCCCCTTGGCAACGGAATAGGTATAATTGAGACCCCCGCCGAAGAATCTATTGAGGCGTTTCGTTATGCTAACATCAATTCCATTAACGCTGGCATAATCGGAATTGTCATAGAGAGTATATTCGAAAGGGAAAACACCATAATAGGTGCTGCCGGCCAAATTGGTAATATCCTTAAAGAAGAGATTGACGTCGAGGACATAATCGGTGTAGAAAACCTGGCGAATACCGGCTTCGAAAGCCACCGTTTTCTGCGGTTCGATAGCCGGATTGCCAATCAATGGCTGATCTTCATTTACTCGGTGCGGACCAAACATTTCCAGATAGCTAGGGATTTGAAAGAAATGTCCGTAAGAGCCGTAGAAGTAGGTATTGGCCGTAATTGGCAGCCCTAGCCCCAATCGCGGACTAATTTGTATCTTCGGATCTACCGGAACTTCTTCCGAAGGCACCCAGACGTCATCAACAATCTGTCCGGGTTCATCCAACTGCGGCCACATGGTATGACGGGGATCGCTATAATCGAAGCGCATACCCAAATTGAGGATAAATCGATCGTGCTCCAGCTTGTCCTGTGCGTAAAGGGAAAACTCGACAGGTCGGCGGGTAAAGTTTTCGTAGCGATGATTTTCCCCCGGCCAGGGCTGAATAAATGTCTCACGGCTGATCGTATGCCTGATAAATTCACCGCCAAACTTGATGAGGTGATGGCGGGAAACCTGGCTGGTCACGTCAATTCTGGCAGTATAGGTCTCAACATCCCGGTCATCGATCGTACCGTTGTCTCCACGCAGCCAAAAGCCACTAACGTTGTCCTGAACCGGACGCTCAAAATTCGATAATGATTCCACAAATTCGAATGCGCCTGTCGCCTCGTCGAACTCAAATGTGGCAGACTTACCTGGCAAAAAGCGATCAAACCGTCGATTAAAGCGCGAGAAGCGCGCCTCGTAATATGTGGAAGGCGTCAGCGTGTGAGTGAGAATAAGCCCTTCACGTGCGACCCGGCTTTCGCGGTTTTCGTATCCATCAGGATTATACTTCCAGCGATGGCTATATGGTTTCCAGTCACGCTGGTTGCGTTGCACAAAAAAGTTAAGTTTCAACTGGTTATGTGTATAGGTTAATTTACCGTTGAACTCCCCGCTCTTATTATAGCCCCATGGCAGATATCCGGGCGCATTATTCAGATTTCCGGACAGAAAGAAGGTCAGATTCTTAAAGCGTGGTACGGGCCCACTGAAATTGCCGACCAGCGAGCCGGTAAACGTCATAAACTCCGGTGTACCTTCCTGGTCGTAATCGGGTAATTGGTAAAGCGACTGATTGAGGCTATCTCTCTGACTGTCGCGAAATTCCAATACCTCCGCTTGCGACAGCCCATCGGCGGCGTCCGTTTCCAAAATCCAGTCTGTCCGTCGATATGGAGATTCATTCAAACGGGCTGACTGATATTCGAGCCGGCCGCGGTAATCCTGCCCCCCTTCTTTCGTTACGATATTGATGACGCCGGATAATGCCTGACCATATTCCGCATTATAGCTGCCGGTTAAGACCTGCAACTCTTCAATGCTATATCGATCCAGTTGGCTGCCGAATCCACCGGAATAGGGATCGCGCACATAAACCCCATCGATAAGATAAGCGACTTCACCGGAGCGGCCACCGCGAACATGAATTTCGCCATCGTCGTCTGTCGTAAAACCCGCTTGAGTTGTCAAGACATCCTGAAAATCATCAACCGGCATTTCCGAGATGGTTTCAGCATCCACGACAGCAGTCCTGGCCGTTTGATCCTTTTGTATAAGGGGACGTTCAGCTGTCACTACGACAGTTTCGCCCTCAACAGCTTGCGCTACCATAGAAAAATGCAGGGTGGTTGTCTGATCTGCGGATACCTTTACCTCCTGCTGGATTTTGGCGGCATACCCAAGGAAGTAGGCTGCGACGGTATATTCACCGGGCGGGATATTCAGGATGAAATAGTAGCCATCAGCATCGCTGGATGTTCCCAGTGTGGTACCTTCCAAGACGATATTTACACCAACCAGCGGTTCACCGGTTTCTGCAGACTTTATGACGCCGGAAATCTTGCCGGTGGTACCAGCCCAGCCGGTAAACGTTAACAGCAGAACTAAAGAGAAGACAGAGCGAAACGAAGCGCACATCATAATTTCTCCTCGTTGGTAATCACAATGGAAGCATTATCTAGCACTCAAGAGTGGAGGCGACTTTGACAAGTCCAGCGGCGATCTCCGCTCCTTTCACCAGATCAGTAACAGCAATGTATTCGTCACGGGAATGGTTGTTTACATATCCAAGACCGATGTTTACGGTATTGATGCCATGGCTATTAAAAATATTAGCATCGCTTCCGGCCATATAATGGATAGGGTCAAATTCTACGTTGGCATGCGCATAGGCGGTTTCCAGCAAAAGCAGTAATCTGTTTTCATCTTTCAAGCTAAAGGACGGGTAGCGTTCGGACGAGGTGACAGAGTAACTCCCTCCCACTCCCTTCACAACAGGTGTCACGCAACTGTGAATAAGATCCATCTGTTCTTGAATAATGCGCTCATCAAAGGCGCGAATTTCCCCGTCAACAACGACCCGAGCAGGAATGATATTAACTGCCTCTCCACCATTAATTATTCCGATATTAAAAACAAGATCTTCGCTCAGCTCGGATTTTTTGAGTCCGCCTAGCGCCTTTGAAGCCATGATAATCGCATTAATTCCCTTCTGCGCAGCGGCCGCAGAATGAGCCGGTTTTCCCACGAACTCAATCCGAAGATCCACGACGCCCGGCGACTTCACAACCACCTGTCCTACTGGCGCCGAGCAATCGAGATTAAATCCATTTTTGGCTGAGATTAGAGAATAATTCAGATGCTTGGAACCTTGCAATCCGATCTCTTCGCCAACAAGGAAGACCACCTCCAGGTTTGGGCAGGCAATTTTTCTTTGCGAAATAAGGCTCAAAATCTCCATCAATATTGCAACACCAACCCGATCGTCAGCGCCGAGGATTCGCTCATCGGAACTCTTTATGATGCCATCCTCAACGATCGGGCGAGTGCAGCTGGGAAGAATGGTATCGACATGAGCAGCCAGCAGAAAAGTGTCGCGACTCGTGGCGCCGTCAGAAGCCGGAACTTTGCAAATGAGGTTTCCGGCATCACCATGGAAGCGAGCTCCGGCATCGTCTTCCTGGAAGTCAAATCCAATCCCATGGAGGAAGTCTTTCAGAAAATCGATTATTTGGCGCTCTTGGCGAGAAACGCCGGGTATGGCGGTTACTTCCAGGAAACGATTCAGCAGCCTTGCTTCTTCTATCATTGGGATATACGACCTTCCTTAGAAATTGACCTCTGTTAACTGTGCGTTTCGGAAAAAGACAACTGCAGGCACGGCTTACTTAAAACGACAGCCCGCGACCTTTGTTAATCGCCGGATGCAGCGGTTATATCTTGGCACAAAAGAAACATTTGTTCTTCAAAAAAGAATAATGAAACAAATGTTTCATGGTGAAACATAAATTTCCAGACATAATTTGTCAAGAAAAAAATTATCTCTTCTTTTGCTGACTCTTTCGGAGAGATTCGATTGTTTCGATGGTCTTAAGGGTTTCAGGCTTGCGGCTTAGGCCGATATGAGAGCATAAAGCATAGACGAGAACCAGTGGAGAGACAACAGAATTTGCCCAGATGGCGCTTTCTACCGGCACGGCGAGAACTGCTTCACTGTAAGGCACAATTTCACTGGTAACCGAGTCGGTTATCCCAATTACTTCGATACCTCTTTCTTGGGCAAATCGCGCGCCTTCAATGGTTTCAGTCGAATAAGGTGGAAAGAGAAATGTCAGAATAACATCACCTGCTTCAAGGTTAATAATTTGTTCTGCGAAGCTGAGTCCAACGGGCGGCAAGGCATATGTTTTGAGGGAAACACGCGTAAGGAGATAAGCGGCAAGATCGGCAAGGTAGGAAGAAATGCCGAGCCCCATAGTGTAGACATACGTGGCATTTTCCAGGAGATCAATCGCCTTCTTAAACTGTTCCTGCTCCACGAGATTAATGGTCTTTTCAATATTGGAAATCGCCAGTTGACCGACATTTTCCAGCATATTGTTTTGCGTTTCGCTTTTTTCAAGGAGAAAGCTTTTATAGCGATTCATCGGCTCAAGACTTTGCCGAATCGGGTTCAAGAAATCTTTTTTCAGTTCCTGAAACCCCTGATAACCAAGCATTTGCGCCAGTCGCACGATGGTTGATTTACTGGTGTTCAGCTCTTCTTCCAATTGACGAATTGAACTCAGTGCAAATTTCTGCGGGTTTTTCAGGATGTAATCGGCAATGACTTTTTGAGACGGCGTCATATCAAAAATCCGCGCTTTTACCCGTTCCTTCAGAATACTGAGATGATCTTCCAAGAAGCCTCCGGTAAGACTTGATTTTGAATTTCCATAAACTATAACAGCCGATCAAACAATGCAAACGAAGGCATAATATACGATTACGAAAATTCCAATTTCAAGCAAAACCAGCTTAGTCTTGATATTGCCTTAAGACAACAAGGGTTGGATTTTGCATCTTCCAGCTTGGCACACAATGTGCAGTTTCAGACATCAAGTGTCAAACATCAATCGAGTTTTGCCAGCGCCTCTTGCAAAGTCTCTGCAACCGATAGCGGCAGCTTCCCCTGCAATTTTAGCTCTTCGAGAGTGGCTTCGCGAATACGGGCGAGAGATCCGAAGGTTTTCAGTAAATGTTGCTTGCGAGCCGGTCCGATGCCGGGGATGTCATCGAGGGGGGATTTGAGAAGGGTCTTTTTGTGCTGCTTGCGGAAATGGCTGACTGCAAAGCGATGGGCCTCATCGCGCACCTGCTGCAGCAGCTTTAATCCGGAACTGCGCTTGGGGATATTCATGGGGTCGCTATTGTCGGGGATAAACACCTCTTCCAGGCGCTTGGCCAGGCCAATAATCGGCAGTTGTCCCTCCACCCCCAAAACTGCCAGGGCCTGCACGGCGCTGCTGAGCTGCCCCTTGCCACCATCGATCAGGATAAGATCCGGCAACTCTGCTTCTTCTGCCAGGCGGCGCTTATAGCGGCGATACACCGCTTCGTTCATCATTCTAAAATCATCCGGCGTGTGGCTGGAGCGAATCTTGAAAATTCGGTATTCACTTTTGCGCGGGCGCCCGTTAACAAAGCAAACCATCGAAGCAACCGCATCAGTTCCCTGGATATTGGAGATATCAAATCCTTCAATGCGCATCGGCGGTTTTTCCATATTTAGATGCTTCTGGAGTTCACGCACATTGAAAGACACATGGTCTTTGCGCTTGAGCTTCTGCAGTTTCAGTTCGTCCAGCAAGAAACGGGCATTCTTCTGACACATTTGCACGAGCTTGCGCTTATCCCCTATTTGCGGAATGCTGATTTCCACTTTGCTCTCCGCAGACTGATTCAGCCACTTTTCTGTGACCACCTGATCATCACCAAGATCGAAGGGCAGCAAAATTTGCGGCGGATAGTATTCAGCGTTCACGTAGAACTGATGGATAAAATCCCGCAAGATCTCCGGCTCCTCCTGCCCTTCCACCCCATCGAGGTAGTAGTGCTGCCGGCCAATCACCTTGCCGTCACGAATCTGGAAGACAACGGTGCATGCATCTTCGTCTTCATGAGCCAGCGCCACAACGTCCTTATCCACATCATCGGTTAGCGACACTTTCCTTGGCATAAAATCGTATTCGCTGATCAGTTGAATCTGGTCGCGAATTCGCGCCGCTTCTTCGAAGTGCATTTTTTCTGCCTTCTCATGCATATCACTTTCCAATTCGCTAAGCAGATCACGGGTTTTGCCTTTCAGGAAGCGCGCCACCTGTCCGATCATCTTTTGATAAGATTCCTGATCAACAAGTCCCTCGCAGGGCCCTTCGCAGCGCTTGATGTGATATTCCAGGCAGAGCTTCACTTTGCGCGCTGCGATGGTTTTGTCATCCAGGAAAAACTTGCAGGTGCGAATTGGAAAAATCTTATGAACCGTGCGCATAATGTATCGCAGATGCTTTACGTCGGTATACGGTCCGAGGTATTTGGAACCGTCTTTGATAATTGTTCGGGTCACAAAAACCCGCGGAAACGGTTCTTTGGTAATGCGAATATAAGGGTATGATTTATCGTCACGCAGCAGGATGTTAAAACGGGGACGATGCTCCTTTATGAGATTGGCTTCCAGGATCAGCGCTTCCACTTCGGAATCAACGATGATCGTTTCGAGATCATGGATCAGTTTGACAAGCCGCTGGGTTCGTGGATGAAGATTGGCGGAATCCTGAAAATAGCTGCGAACGCGATTGCGCAGCACCTTTGCCTTGCCGACATAAAGCACCTTGCCGGCCTCATTTTTGTACAGGTAGACACCCGGCTGCGTAGGAAGATTTTGCAGCCGCTCCTTCAATAAGTCAGTCAGTTTTCTTTTTGCCATGAATCTGTGTTTATGTGGTCATGAAGTTGGCAATCCAGGTATACGCAACAATACCGAGGGTGAAGATGCCGCCAAGCGTTGCGGCGGCAGGCGCGCCTTGAAGGGCCATTATTAATCCCAGTCCCCCGATCACTGATAAAACACCGGCATAGCCGATCAGTATATTCCGCTTGCGACCAGCGTCCCGGGAAAAGGCATTCGAAACTGGTAAAATCAGTGCAAAGCTGCCGAGGGCGCCGGCCCAAAAGACACCGTTACCGGTTGTCAATGCCATGACAACAAATAGTACGGAAAGACCGGCACAGCCGGCAATCCAATTGGTGGTATTAATCTGATCGTCCGACAACGCCAATCGCCCAAAGCGATTAAATCGCAGCAGCAAATCGAACAGGGGCTTGGCAATCCAGGACAATAAGACGAAAACAAGATAAACGCCCAAAATCGGATACACAAATGGGGCAAAATCCGGATTGCTTTCAGCGAATTGCCCAAGTAAGCGCGATCCGATAACAAGACCAAGAATGATTGCCCATTGCGCTTTGGAACTCAACCGCGACATGTAGAGAAAATAACTCAACATAATCCGGTAAATCGGATTATGGGCCTTCAGCGATTCAACGATACCCTCGCGGGCCCAGTCCATTTCCGGATCAATCCGCAAGGCTTCGCGAAAATGCGCCATTGCCTTCTTGTAATCGCCGGAATGCAGCAAGGCCCAGCCCTGATTGGCATGGGTAAAAGCGTTATCCGGATCATTCTCCAAAGCCGATCCGATTGCTTCGCCGGCTTCATCGCGGCGCCCCAGCTGCACCAGGGCATTGGCCCGCAAATTTACACATTCAGCGTCTTCCGGGTCAATTTCGAGTCCGGCTTCTGCGGCAGCCAATGCCTCTTTCCAATTTCTTTCGTTCAAATGAATGCCGCTGAGCAGTCCATAAAAGCGCTCATCCCGGGGATCGAGACGAATCGCTTCGTCGATGGCCCGTCGAGCTTTTTTGTTATCATCCAACCGAAAGTAGACCAGGGCCATAACATAATGCGAATAGGCCCAATCCGGTTCCAACAGAATCGCTTTTTGGGCAGCCTCTGCTGCCGGCTTCTTTTGTTCCTGCTCAATGAGGGTGATGGCCAACCAGGCATGTGCCAACGGTTCATCCGGGCTCTCGGCAATTGCCCCGCGAATCTCTTTTTCTGCCTCCGGCCATCTCGCCTGTTGAATCAACAGCTGAGCGCGTTGCATATTTTCCGTCATCGTGTCTCCGTTAGAGCTTCAGGTAGGCAATGATATCGTCGTAGATGCCACTTTGATTGGAATAGAGTGCGTAGTTCCGCGCCGTCGCAAACCATTCGCGAGTGGTTGGCTTCAGCGATTTCGCGGCTGACAACAGGTCTTTGCTGGTAAGCGGTGTGGGAATGCCTTTTTTCATGGCTTCGTTTAATTTCGCTTCAACGGCAATATCAACCACGGCTTTCAGGTCTGCGCCCGAAAAACCCTCTGTTTTGCGGGCAATTTTCTTAAAATCGATGTTCTCTGCCGGCTTATCTTTTAGCATAATTTGAAGAATGGCGGCCCGGGCCGGTTGATCCGGCGGCGGCACAAAAATGATGCGGTCAAAGCGACCGGGTCGGCGAAAGGCCGAATCCAGGTGCCAGGGCGCATTGGTTGCTGCAAGGATCAATACCCCCTCATTGTCTGCGCTGACGCCATCCATTTCCGCCAGGAATTGATTGATCAATTGGCGCCCGGCATTTTGACGCATATCGCTGCGACTGGCGCCAAGGGCATCCACCTCGTCGAAAAAGAGCACACAAGGCTTGTTGGTGCGCGCCAGCTCGAAGAGTTCATGCAGGTTATTTTCGCTTTGACCAATATACATATTGAGCACGTCATGAAGGCCAACCGATATAAAATTGGCGCTGACTTCGCCGGCTGTTGCACGCGCAAGATGCGTCTTTCCACATCCCGGCGGGCCATACATCAGGATGCCGCCGCCAATTTTCTTGCCATATGCCTTGTATATTTCCGGATGTTCCAGCGGATGGATAATTTTCATCCGCACTTCTTCTTTGACCTTATCCATACCGCCGACTTCATCGAATGAGATTTGCGGACGTTCAACCTCGCCTTCCTGCATATCACCGAAGTCTTCAACGGTATTCTTAAGCCGCATTGCTTCATCTTCCTCGGCTGGGGTGTTCTCGTGGATTTCAAGCTGCATCTCTAATTCCGGATCAAAGAGTGTCGGATCGCGCTTAACCGCTTCACGATAGGCCTGGCTGGCCTCAGCTTTTTCACCGGAGCGATGAAAGAGCAAGGCAGAGAGCAAAAATGCTTCAGCAGACGGATTGCTATGACGAGTCAATTCTTCCAGGATCACCAGCGCTGCGGAATTCTTCCCTTGTTGGAAGAACGCCTTGGCCAAACCCAATTTCACTTCGATATTTTCCGGGTCGTCGGCAAGGGCACTGCGGTATTCCTTTTCCGCTTCATCCACTTCACCTTCATCAAGCAGAAGATCTGCCAGGTGTTTTCTCAAAGCGATATTCCCGGGCGATATACGAATTGCTTCGCGGATTGCCTGAATCGTCTCTTTTCCGGATGCCATCTTCATTTCCTATTTTAGATGCGTCTCGAACAGCTTGAAGACGCGCTTATATTCATCTGTCCAGCTACTCGGCTCGGTAAATCCATGTCCCTCAAGGGGATATACTGCCAGTTCCCAATTGTCTTTGCCCAACTCAATAAGTCGCTGGGAAAGACGAACCACATCCTGAAAATGCACATTGGTATCAATCATACCATGACAAATCAGCAATGCACCACGCAGTCCTTCTGCATGATAAATTGGCGAACTGCGCACGTAAGCCAGACTGTCAGCCTGCGGCTCGTTCAGGATATTCGAGGTATAGGGATGATTATAATGAGCCCAATCGGACACCGGCCTCAATGCGGCGCCACAGGCGAACACATCGGGTTCGGTAAACATGGCCATAAACGTAATGAAGCCGCCATAAGAACCACCATAAATACCGATGCGCTTCGGATCAACTTTAAATGTCTCGACAAGCCAGGCAGCACCATCAACCTGGTCTGTGAGATCCTTCCCTCCCATATGCCGATAAATTGCAGTTCGCCAATCGCGTCCATATCCTGCACTGGCACGGTAGTCAATATCCAAAACTGTATAGCCGTTGTCAACCAGAAGATTATGAAACATATACTCGCGGAAGTAGGCGCTCCACCACTTGTGGGCGTTTTGTAGATAGCCTGCCCCGTGCACAAAAACAACTGCCGGATCACCTGCAGCGGCATTCTGCGGACGATACAAGCGGGCGTAAACTTCAGCACCATCCCGCGCCGGGATCTTCACGATCTCCGGGTCCCGCCAGGCATAAGCACGGAACTGCTCACTGAGCTCATCCGTCACCTGACGCTGCTCAGCGCCGGCCTTATTACGTCCAACGAAAAGCTGCCAGGGCTGATTGCTGTATGAGAAACGGGTTGCCAGGTATTTCTCATCCGGCGAAATATTGGTCTGATGATTCCCGGCTTTATCGGTGACGCGGGTCTTTTTGCCACCGTTCAGCGGCATTTTGTATAAGTGGCGCTCCCCGGGATGCACCTCGCTGGTTGTCAGGAACCAATGCTTTTTATCGCGGCTCATTTGCACGCTGGTGACTTCATACTGCCCACTTGTCAGCGCTCGCTTCTTCCCGGAAACAACATCATATGTGTAAAGATGGGAGTAACCGCTTTCTTCTGATTGAAACCAGATACGACGATTATCAGGCAGCCATCCGATATTACCCGGAAAGAATATCCATCCGGAAATCCCCGGACCACCAACCCATGCTTCATCATGCTGCCGGTCAATCAATGTCAATTTCGCCTGCCTCGGATCCAGCTTCATTATCCAGCGATCCTTATTATCGATCGCGCGAATGACAACGACTGCATGCTTACCATTATCCGACCAGAATGGGCCGTAAATAATTACCTGACGGGCCTTCTTTTCGCTGGCAGAATCCCCTTCTGCTTTATTCCATTGATCAAAAATGCCGGGAATCTGCTCCGTGTCGACGTAAGTGACTTCGTCGCGACGGATATCGTAAATGCCGAATCGGTGTGAGGATTGCGGACTACCGACTTTCGGACGCGCATTTAATTGCGCTGTGTAGCCATCGCGAGTGACATAATTTGGTACCTTAGTGCCGTGCTCGCCTGCCGGCGACTTCTGCAGGCGGAAGGTCACATAATTGTCGTCCGGGCTAAGTTGCTGACCGGAAACGGCATCCTTACCGATGTAAATTGGCAGTGGGTTTTCGCCACGATCAATTTCCTTGCGGCGGCGGGTTTCCAGGCGCTCAATTTCCTGTTCGCGGATCACCTCAATCAACCGTGCTTCTTCATCTATTAGCCACTGGCGATTGCTGCCTTTCGGTGCTTCCTTGTCTTCCTTCTTGCTTCCGCTGCGGAAATCGGTTATTTGCTCGACACTGCCGTCGGACAGCTGCCAGCGATAGAGATTCTTGTCCTTACGGAATAGAATGGCCTTTTCGTCAGCGCTGAAAACCGGGTTTGATTCAGCATCCATCGTCCGCGTCAGACGGCGAGTTTTCATTTTTTTGATGTCAAGCAGGAAGAGATCGCCATCTTTGCTATAGACCTTCCGCGAATAACTGCGGTCGTAGTCTCCAGAGGTAGCCGGCAAACGTTTTCGATCCCTGGGGCTTACTTTTTCCGGTTTGCCGCCTTTCACTGACACCCGGTACAGCGAGTCGGCATCATCCCCTTCCGGATTCCACATAAAGTATATATGGCGGCTATCCTCAGACCAGTAGATATTGGAGGGCAGACTCCCCACAGATTTGAAGGGATCCTGCATAATTTTTTCAACTGAAAGTTGTGGTGATTGTGCCCAGAGTGTAACAGTCAGCAAGTAGACGGTGAACAGTAACAACAGGCGAATTGGCTGCATTAGCAGGCCTCCTAGATAGATTACTCTTTGCGGCTTTCCAGCATCAGCGTTAGCTCCACCTCTTCACCCGGCTCCTCACCTCGCAGGACAGTCACTTTCACTTCATCACCCGGCTTGAATTTGCCAAGTGCGTAGGTATAATCATAAATATTCTTGACCGTTGTTTCGCCAAATTTGGTGATCACATCATTCCCCTGCATCCCGCCTTTGGCAGCCGGACTGCCGTCGCGAACGCCGGTAATGCGCATGCCTTTGGGATGATCACTATAGTCAGGAATTGTACCAACCCAGACCTTGAACATCATGCTGCGTCCCTGGTTGGCAGACGATTTCACTTTGATAAAATCCGGACGATCCGTCGCGTTGCCGACTTCCGCCAGCACGGAACCGGCAAAGTTGGCAACAATATCCAGGCCCTCATAATTCACTTTGTCGCTGGTATCGGAAGGCCGATGGTAGTCGTCGTGTAAACCGGTAAACAGCATCAACACCGGAATATCACGGCCATAGAAAGCTGCATGGTCGCTTGGGCCGTAGCCGTCAGCGCTCTTGGACACCTTCAACTCGTAATGCGTCCCAAGGGAATCAACCAGTGGGTCCCAGAGAGAAGACGTGCCGGTGCCGTTAACAGTCATTTTGTTTTCGGTCATTCGGCCAACCATATCGAGATTAACCATGGTCACAATTTTATCCAGCGGAACGGTTGGATTGTCGCAGAAATAGGTTGAACCGATCAGGCCCATCTCCTCGCCACTGAATCCCATAAACAGAACGGACCGGGGAAGTGGATCGGCGGCAATACGGGCCGCAACTTCCATCATCGCGGCAGTTCCGGATGCATTGTCATCCGCACCATAGTGAATGGATGCAGCATCACTGGCGGCCCGCGAGCCGTGTCCACCCATGCCCAGGTGGTCATAGTGAGCGCCGAGCACAATGTATTCATCCGCGCGAGCGGGATCACTGCCCTTTACCAGGCCAATGACATTTGCGCTGGTTTTGGGGACTGCGGTTAGCTCAACGCCGATTTCAACTTTCGCCGCCGGTATCGAAAAGCTGGCCGGCTTGACGGTCGCATTAATTTTCTCTTCCAGATCGCCTAGCGTTTTTCCGGAAGGCAAAAACTCATCAATGACCGAACGAACAGTGCTGACCGCAGCAATATCTCCCTGCTTCCAGGGGTGTGAGAGACGAAAACGCCTCGGTTCATCATCCATATAAGACGGATTCACCAGAATCAGCCCGGCAGCGCCTTTTTCCGCCGCTGTTCGCAACTTGCTGTCCACCAGGGCAAACTGGGCAAAATCACCATGCGGATTTTCACCGTCCGGTGAACCGCGCAATATCACCACTATTTTTCCGGCAACATCGACGCCCTTATAGTCGCGATAGTTTTTGTCCGGCGCCTCAATCCCATATCCGGCAAAGACCAGGCGTCCGGAAATGGTGTCGCTTGCTGACGAGGAAAGCGGCAGCCACTCGCTACCGGTCGTCAGGGATTTGCTTTGGCCGTCCACCACAATGCGAACATAATTCCCGGGCGCCTGTTTCACCTCGCTGATGATTTCAAATTCCTGCAGAAAGGACTCGCCGACCGGTTCAACGCCGTGTTGTTCAAAGTGTTTGACGATGTAATCTGCAGCCAACATGTCGCCGCCGCTGCCGGTGCCGCGTCCCGCCAATTCCCGGGAAGCCAAATACTGCACATGATCCTTGATTATTGCCTTTTTCATAGAACTTCCCTCTTCGGCACGCATACAAGATGCAGTGACAAAAAGGAAAGCTGCCAGGCCCACGCAGGCCACTATTTTTGATGTCTTTATCGCTCGCATAATTGAAAAAATCCTTGTTTTGAAAAGTACCGGCCCTCAATATATGCTTTTTGCCAAATACAAGCGACAACAAACTAACTTTTCAGAAAAAGTCTCGCTATAATGATTAGGGCGGACGAGGATGAAGCTGTATAACTAGGCGAGTGAACAGAGCTGCAATTGCTTGCAGCAAAGCTATTAATTGATCTCAACTATGTGTTAAAGGAGTAAGAATGAAGAAACTGATTTTTATGCTATTGTTTGCCACCGCAATCTATGTGGTTTCCTGTGGTGAAAGCAGCACCGAGCCGGGACCGGCCCCGATAGATTACGGTAACATTACGACCATCGATTACGGTGATCATGTTCAGCCGTTACTTGACGAATATGCCGGCATTCTCGCCGCTAATAACATTATGCCTCCCGGGCTGCAAATGGATAGCTGGGCCAATCTCATCAAAGGTTGGGAACGCGGTGAAGCGGTCATACCCTTTGATGCGAACAACAGCCTCCTGGTTGAATTGACTCAAAAGCTGGACAACAGCAATGAACTCACAGACGTGAAAATTGCCTTCCTCGAGCGCTGGATCAATGAAGGGGCCAAGAATGACAATGATGAAGTGCCTTACGCCAATTCCACCAACCTGCTTTATGTATGCAGCCAGGGCGAAGGTCTGGTTAATGTGATTGATGTAGATGCGCAAGTCGTTATTCGCAATATAGATCTGACCGCAGAGGGCTTTGGCTTTCCGGCATCTGCCAAGCCGCACCACGTGGAAATCGCCCGCGACAAGCAGCATATTTTTGTGAGCATGATTGATGCCCAGGTAAATACAGTGGCGAAAATCAGTACTTCTACTTATGAGCTGGTTGATCAGATTACCACTGACATTCCGGCATTGATGGCGCATCATCCCCTGGAAGACGTGCTTTATATTTCCCGCTTCATGCTGAATAATAGCACCACATCTATTTTTGCAATCAACTCCGACACCATGGAACCGCTGGACACTGGCAACGACGGCAATATTATCTTGCCGCCCGGACTCACTGTTCCGCACGCAATGGCAATGAGCGCTGATGGTAACTATGCGTACACTGCCAGCTTTGTCGAAGATCAATTCCTGGTTGTGAATCACAACACCAAGGAATTTGAAGAAGCCATTCCGCTGGGCGCCGGCAAACAGCCGCTGCAAGGCAGTGTCTCCGACGACGATAGCAAAGTATATCTGTCCTGCTTCGGCACCGGGGAAATCGTGGTGGTGGACGTTAGCGATCCGACCAATCGGTTCGTATCCGGCACTGTAACGCTTGGCGGCCGTCCCTGGCACTCCGTTTTCAACGACGATGGTACCGAGCTTTATGTTGGCAATTTGATGATGAACAACTTTGCGGTAATTGACGTCGCGACGTTGACACCAACACCTTATGGGGCTGGCGACGGCAGCGATGGCCTCTCACAGCCACACGGCATCGCCATTTCTCCAGACGGCAAATACGTCTTTGTGTCCGGCCGCAACACCACCGGCGCTTATGTCCCCTACTATGATTTTGGTGACAACAGCATTATCGGCACTGTTACAGTGATCGATACCGAGACCAACGAGATCGCAAAGGTCATCGAAATCGAGAACTTTGGTTCCGGCATGCGTATGCTGAACGAAAATTAAGAGGCTACCCTTTCATGTTTTTGCAAGCAAAAGGGTCCGTCACGCGGGCCCTTTTAATATATACCGGCGCTCTTTTCTTGCTGGTATCTCTTCAAAACTGCGGCGAATCTACCATTGACCCACCACCGCCGACCCCGGTCGACAGCACTGAGCTGCTGCGCATGGCCGTTGGCAACTCACAGCAATGCGGCACCTGCCATCCGAACCACTTCGATGAGTGGGAAGTATCCATGCATGCCTACGCACTTGCCGATCCGGTTTTTCAAACCCTGAACAACATTGGGCAACAGCGATCAAATAACGAGCTCGACCAATTCTGCGTTGGCTGTCATGCCCCGGTTGCATCGCTTCTGGGAGAAACACCACCGGGATTTGCTCTTGAAGACCTCTCTGTAAAGGGCGCCAATGCAATTGGCTGCGATGTTTGTCATAAAATGACGGACAATCCCGGACGCGGCTTGGGCGTTCGCGCGCTGACCCTGGACCGGGTACGCGAGGGCAATATCTCCGATCCCGTGGACAACGAATTTCACGATTCCAAATTCGGCGTTCGTATGAGCTTTTCCGATATCTGCGCACCCTGCCACGACATCAAGTCGCCGAATGGTCCGTTCAACCTGGAAGAGACCAACCTGGAATGGGACCTAAGCGCCTATGCCGGAATGGGTATTGAATGCCAGGATTGCCACATGCCCGCCTACCAGGGCCAGGCAGCTGTCGGCGGCCCCACCCGAACGGTGCATCGCCATAAATTTATCGGCGTCGACTACCCCTTAATCGATTTTCCCGGCAAGGAGGAAACGATCGCCGAGGTGGCGGCACTATTGGAAAATTCGATCAATATGAGAATCACCGCACCAACAGATGTCAGCGCCGGCAGCGAATTCCAGGTATCCGTCGAATTGCAAAATGCCTTTACCGGGCACAACGTGCCATCGGGATCGACCTTCGAGCGTCAAATGTGGATTGAATTGGTTGCGACGGATGCCGCCACCGATGAAGTTGTATTCAGCACCGGGCTACTTGACGACAATGGCGACTTACGGGATGAACACAGCGAATTTGTGCAAAACGGTTTGATCGATGAAGATTCTACGCTGGTCATCTACCGCGGCTATGCCTTTGATGAAACCGGCAACGAAATCCCCTTCTTCTGGGAAGCCAACAGTGTAGATTTGCAAACAATCCCTGCTTTCGAATCGCGAACCAGTACTTTCACCATCGCTGCCCCGGCAAGCGGTACGACAATCAATTTGTCTGTGCGAACACGATTTCGTTCTTTCCCCCCCTATCTCCTGCGCAGCATCGGCCAGGCCGATTTAATATCTGAGCTCCTGGTGTTCGATATGGAAACTTTCGAGCAGGATATAATCATAACCACAGGACAAGACTAATGAAGTCCCTTTTACTGATTATCGTTTGCGGTTTATTTTCGCCGCTTTTTTCGCAGATCTTTGACCTCGAGCGCCAGGTATCAAGCATTCCATTTTTTGATATCAACGGCAACCCGATTGATCTTCCTCTCAGCGGCGGCTTGAATACCCCCGTCATCCAGCTGGTTGATATCGACGATGATCAGGATCCGGATTTATTTGTGCAGGACCGCGCCGACCAGCTCATCTTCCTGCGCAATGTCGGCACTTCGGAGCAATACGAATTCGAATGGGTAACCGATCGCTTTGCGAATATTGCCGTTGGAGACTGGTTTAAATTTGCCGACGTGGATCGCGACAATGATCAGGATTTATTTGCGGAAAGCCCCTTTGGTATAATCCGCTATTACCGCAACGACGGCACTGCCGCAAACGCCAACTACGTTCTGGCAGCTGATAGTCTCAGGGATGTCAATGGTGATATCATCCAGGTGGATGGCCTGAGTATTCCGGAATGGTCGGACATCGATTGCGACGGCGATTTAGAGCTTTTTCTCGGGCGGCAAACCGGCCGCATCACGCTTTATGAACTGGATGGTTTCGACCAGAATGACATTCCTCAATATAGCCTTTTTACCGACTTTTTTGCCGGTATTACCATTTTAACCGGTGGCGGGAAACGGTCTGCAGCAAGCGAAGATCCGCGTCACGGCGCCAACTCCCTTTCTCTGATTGATATCGATGCAGATGGCGACCAGGACATCTTCTGGGGTGATTTTTTTGCCGAGAGCGTCATCTTGCTGGAAAATTTCGGCACCTGTGAAGCACATAGTTTCGACATGAATCAGATCATAGAAGAATTTCCGGTCGATGACCCATTGATTAGCGGTGGATTCAACGTGCCGCGCTTTGCGGATATCGACAGCGACGGTGACGCAGACATGTTTATCGGCATCCTTGGTGGTGTGGCATCATTTATTGCTGATCGCGTTGAAAATATCTACTTCTATGAGAATATCGGAGACAGCGCCAATTTCGATTTTCAGCTGCGAACCCGGCAGCTTGTTCCCAGCATCGACATTGGACAAAATACCATTCCGCAGTTGGTAGACATCGACAACGACAATGACTACGACTTGTTTCTGGCCAATCAGGAAGATCTTGATGCGCCGGATGTCTTAAATAGCCGTGTCTATTTCTTCGAGAATCGCGGCACCGCACTAGCTCCCGCATTTTACATGGCAGATAGTCACTACCTCGAATGGGATCAGCGCCTGCATGTCAATTATGCGCCTTCATTTGTCGATCTGGACAACGATCAGGATTTTGACTTGATCCTGGGGCGCTGGGACGGTAAGACCTCTTATTTTCGAAATGACGGCACGGGCAGCAGCGCAGACTTTGTCCTCATCGCTGAAAACTACCCGACGGACACGACGGCCATCGACATCGGTAACAATAGCACACCCTTTTTCGTGGACATCGACAACGATGATGATTTGGATGTCTTTTTTGGCGAATTCACCGGCAACATCAACTTTTACCGGAATGTCGGCTCGGCAACAAATCCGCTGTTCGAACTGGACACCACGCATTTTGCTGATATTGACATTGGTGACTATAGCTATCCTTTTTTTGTAGATGTCGACAACGACCAGGATTATGATTTGATCGTGGGTAGCGATACCAGCGGAATGCGCTTCTATCGTAATATCGGTACCGTCACCTCCCCGAACTATGTGCAAGAGTTTAATACTGGTCTGCCGAGGGATTTGCGCAGCAGCCCCAACTTTGTTGATATCGATGGCGACGGCGATCTGGACCTCTTTACAGGCAGCAGCGGTGGTGGCCTGGCTTATTTTATGAACCGCCAGGTTGTCAGCATCGACGATGACGTGCGTGAGCCGGTCATTGCCACGGAGATAAATTTGCTCTCAAATTATCCCAATCCTTTTAATCCGCAAACAACCATTGCCTGGGAAGCCACAATTGATGCTCGCGAGTTGGGTGGTTATCACAGCCTGACAATTTATGACATCCTTGGCCGTAAGATTCGGAGTTGGCAGTTCAGCAACAATCAATTGCAAATTCGCAATACCGTAATTTGGGATGCCCGTAATTCAGCCGGAGAAAGCGTCGACAGCGGCGTGTATTTTTACCAATTGAGTTTCAACAAGAGCGCCGCCCTGGCCAGCGGAAAGATGGTGCTTGTGAAATAGGCTCGCGAGCTCGCCTGTCAGGCGCTGCGCGCCGTCAGCCGACTTCGTCGACGTCAACTCGCTCCGCTCGTGTCATTTGTAATTGCTTTGCAGATTTGCTTTTTTACAGATTTGCCCATTTGCCTTAAAGTTTCCCGCCACAGCCGCCGATAGTTTCAGCACCCAATCTCTTATTTCTTTATATCAATGCGTATAGGACACTGGCATGTCGCGTGCCATCGACATCAGGTTTACTGAGTCCCGCCAAGACCTTCAGCACCTGTTTCAAAAAATTGCGGAGATGAGTAAGAGATTGAAGATACAGAAAAGGCCGTCCCGGCATGCCGGGACGGCCTTTCTTTTTACAGCAAAATCAGAAGCACTTATTATCAAGATTCGCCCATAAATGGATAGCGCCAGTCCTTCGGTGGCACCAGCGTTTCTTTGATGGAGCGAACGCTCATCCAGCGGAGCAGATTCATTGCGCTGCCAGCCTTGTCATTGGTACCGGAGGCGCGCCCCCCACCAAATGGCTGCTGCCCAACCACCGCACCTGTGGGCTTATCGTTAATGTAGAAATTACCCGCAGCGTGACGCAGGTAATTCGACATTTCAACAATCGCCGCACGGTCTTGTGAAAAAATAGCACCGGTAAGGGCATATGGTGACGTCGTGTCGCAGAGCGCCAGTGTCTCCATAATATCCTTGTCATCATAGACGTAAATGGTCAATACCGGACCAAAGATCTCTTCCTGCATGGTCTTGAATTTCGGATTCGTGGTAACAATCGTGGTCGGCTCGATGAACCAGCCTTTGCTGTCATCATAGGTACCGCCGGTAATAAATTCCGCATCGCTGGCGTCGCGTGCGTGATCTATGTAACCGGTAATTGTGCGGAAGGCGCCGCCGTCGATAACGGCATTCATGAAATTACTGAAATCTTCCGGGTCGCCCATTTTAATTTTTCCTACTTCAGCGACATATTTATCTTTGAACTCACCCCAAATTGATTTTGGTATATACATCCGCGAAGCAGCTGAACACTTTTGTCCCTGGTATTCAAAGGCACCACGGAGTGCCGCCACAACCAGCGCATCCACATCTGCTGAAGGATGAGCAAAAATGAAGTCTTTGCCGCCGGTTTCACCAACAATACGCGGATAATAGCGCGACTGGGATAGGTTATCAGCAATGGTCTTCCACATTCCCTGGAAAACCGGTGTCGAACCGGTAAAATGGACGCCCGCCAAGTGTGGACTTTGCATCGCCGGATTTCCAACCTGAGAGCCGGAGCCAGGCACAAAATTGATTACCCCGGGAGGCAATCCCGCTTCCTCAAGCAGACGCATGATATAATAGGCGGAATACACCGCGCTGGATGCCGGTTTCCATAGCGCCACACAGCCGGTCAGGGCAGGCGCAGTTGGCAAGTTCCCGGCAATAGATGAAAAATTGAACGGGGTAACCGCAAAAACAAACCCTTCAAGCGGGCGATATTCTGTGCGATTCCACATACCCGGTGCAGAATTCGGCTGATCCGCCATCAATTCCGTCATATAAAAGGAATTGAAACGCCAGAAGTCGACCAATTCGCATGCCGAGTCAATTTCGGCCTGAAAGGCATTCTTTGACTGACCAAGCATGGTAGCGCCGTTTACAGTATCGCGCCAGGGACCAGCAAGCAGGTCAGCTGCTTTCAAAAAGATAGCAACCCGGTGTTCCCAGGGCATTTCCGACCACTCTTTGAAGGCGGCTTGAGAGGCCTCGATGGCCATGTTGACCTCTTTTTCACCTGCCTTGTGATAGCTACCAAGTTTGATGGAGTGATCGTGCGGTGCAGAAATCTCCGCGGTATTACCGGTCTTTACTTCCTTCCCGCCAATGATGAGCGGAATCTCAACCGGCGACTGTTTCATTTCCTGAAGTCTGGCCTTCAGGCTGGCCTTCTCCGGTGATCCCGGCGCATAGCTGCGCACTGGCTCATTCACCGGAGCGGGCACCTTGAAAAATGCGTTGGACATAAACCCTCCTGTAAGGTTTTAGTGTTAATCGATCCGGCAAAGTTTAGGATATTTGACAGTTGCTTGTCAATACGAAAAAACTTTTGGCAACATTTTTTTTCTGCGCCAATTATCCCGCTCAGCTTCACAATGAGGTTTGAGCAGGTTTTGCCAAGATTTCTGACCGCTTTTTTTTCGCTCCCGGTAAACTATTTTATGTTTGATTTGTCAAATTAATGTGTAACCTGATGGTGCGCTTTTCAGTATGTCTATGAAATACCTTATTTAGAGGAGGCAATATGCAGCGTTTTATAGTAGTCTTGATCACTCTCTTTTCTTTTGTAGTTTTTGCAAAGGACTTTGAAGAAGTTCGTAAATTGAACCTATCGGTTGACGGCATTAAAGAACTGGAAGCCGAATGTGGCGCCGGCTCTCTTGAAATTCAAGGCGTTAAGGGCCTGAAGGAAATTGAAGTAGAGGCAGAAATTGTTCTGCGTGATTTTGATGAAGATGATATCAAAGATTTTATCGAAGATCGCGTTCGTTTGGAATTGAAGAAGGTCGGTAAACGCGCCTACCTGGAAAGCACCGTCAAGAGCCGTTGGGGCGGATGGGGATCTCGTCAGGCGTATATCAACGTTAGCATCAAAGTGCCGTATGAGCTGGACCTGGTTATTAACGACGGCTCAGGCAGTATCAGCATTGAGGACGTCGGCGGTAATGTAGACCTCGAAGACGGTTCCGGAAGCATTACTATTGAGGGCGTCGGTGGAGATCTGCGCATTGACGACGGCTCAGGCAGCATTACTGTGGAGAAAATTGCCGGTGAAGTTGATATTGAAGACGGTTCCGGAAGTATTGATATTTACGATGTGGCCGGCAAAGTGATTGTCGATGACGGCTCGGGCGGCATCAAAATTGACAAAGTCGATAATGATGTTTTGATCAAGGAATCCGGCAGTGGCAACGTACGTATCCGTAATGTCACCGGACATGTAGAGCAGAACTAAGTAATTAATGTGATTAAACGACACCTCATCCGTCATGCCCGAATGCTCTTATCGGGCATCCAGGTGTTATACAAGTGGATTCCCGCGAAAAACATGCGGGAATGACAAGGTGTCGAACAAACAGCCGCGGTTACTTAACTCGCAATTCAGAATTGTTAATGCGGCAGGGCTGCACACCGGTTGATATCTTAGAGCGTGTTCAATTGGTAGAAGGAAAAATCCCCCTTCTATCTCCCCCCGGGGGAAGATAGAAGGGGGATGTGCCGTTATAAATCTCCCCTTGCTTTTAATTCTTAATTTCCGTAGACATTTTCGTTTGCTTTTTGCAAATTGACTGGTGGTTCAAGGAATTATACCAACCGGCCGCCACTACCTGAGTCACGAACTATTTAACGATCATAACCTTCATTTTGCGGAGAGATGAATGCGAAGAGAAATTCACAAATGGTGGAGCCCCAACCTGAACAAGGATATGGAAGTCGTCGTCTACGGGCATTATGGATTTGCCCTGCTAATGTTCCCGACAGCTGCAGCAGATTACCTGGAATACGAACGATTTCATTTGATTGAAGCCATTCGTCCCATGATTGAAGGCGGTAAGTGCAAGGCATATTCAATCAACAGCATCAACATGGAGAGCTGGCTGAATGATCATATGCACCCGCGCGACAAAGCCTTGCGTCATCAGCAATACAACGAGTACATCACCCAGGAAGTGGTGCCATTTATCCACACCGATTGCCAGGGTCGTGTTTCGATTATGACCACCGGCGCCTCCCTGGGCGCACTGCATTGCGCCAACACCTTTTTCCGTCGACCGGACCTCTTCGACGGCACCATCGCCATGAGTGGCAGCTATGACATCAAATCCTACTCTAAAGGTTACTATGATGATAACTGCTATTTTAATTCACCGGTAGACTATCTGCCGAACTGGCACGACGACAACATTGTAGGGCAGTTGAGGACTGACAAGAAGATCATCATTGCCAGTGGGCAGGGTTCCTATGAAGATCCCGGCGCCTCTGTTCAACTATCGGAAATTCTTCACCAGCGCGACATCCCACATCAGCTGGACCTCTGGGGACATGATATGGGACATGATTGGCCAACCTGGAGACAGATGCTGCCTTATTTTCTGGATAGTAGGTTTTAGGGAACTCAGGTTTGAGTTCTGGAAAAAGAAGTCCCCCCTCTATCTCCCCCCAGGGGGAGATAGAGGGGGGACTTCTTTTGATTTTATCTGGTGAGTTCAGCCTCTTCTACACAAACGCTTGGCGCATACCTTCTTCAAATCCCAGCAGGGGCGTTGTCAAAACATCATTTGCACGATCAAGATCAAATGAACAATCTGCCGGACGTGCCGCAGCGAACTTAATTCCCTTGGCACGGGTCGGATTTAGCCGTTCACGTTCTAACCCCAGCAAATCGCAGGCGACCTCCCCCATTTCCATCCGCGAAAGCTTATCGCTGCCACCAATATTCAGGGGACCGTGGTAGTCGTGAGCGCTCAATTCCCAAAGTATTTCCGCAAGATTATCGACCAGCACCGGTGAGCGATACTCGTCGGTGAACAAATTCACTGTTTCGCCGCGCTTCAGGCGTTGAATCATATCTTCAGTAAAGGTCGGCGCTTGCTCGATCGCCTTACCGTATATCAAAGCGCAGCGCACGGAAACCGCCGAGGGATGATGTTCGAGCATATATACTTCGGAGTCAACTTTGGTTTTGCCGTAGACATTGGATGGACTGGGTATATCAGCTTCGCTATAGTCGCCGCGCTTGCCGTCGTAGATTTGATCGGTAGAAGTATAAATTAAGCGCGCGCCAATGCCCCTGGCGACGTCAGTAAGCTGCCGGGTTGCGGTATCATTCATAGCGATGGCCGCATCCGGTTGATTTTCACATTCGTTGACATTGGCCATAGCTGCTGTATGAATAATCGCATCCGGAGCAAAATCCCGGATCGCCGACCAGTCGGTATTGGTGAAGTCCATCTGCACATGCTGTGCATTTGGGAAAAGTGATTTCACATCCTGGTGACAAAACTGTGCCAGAACTTCTGCATTGTCCGGCATTTTGTTCAAAAGGTGACGCCCGAGAAATCCGGATGCGCCGGTAATCATAATTCTACGCATGAGTTACCTGCAATTGTCGTTTGTTGGGTTAATTATATAGATATACAAAGTAAGCAAATTACCGGTAATATTCATATCGTATTTCAGCAAATTCGTCAACGCTTGTCACCAGCTAAAACGAGACGCCAACACCAAGTCTGCCGACCACCTGTGAGACCGTTTCATCCGACAGCAGGTGACTATCAGCAATAACTGCATCCAGCAAGAACTGACCGAAGCGCTTCGAAGCCCCAAGGGACAGGAAGGTCGTGTTGCTGAGGAAGCTGTCCTGGACCGGGGTTCTGTAAAACAAAGCAGCGGTCAGCATTGGTAAAGCACCCTTCTGATATGTTAAGGAGACATCCATTTCAAATAGATCTACAAAGCTGGCAAATTCTTCATTCGAAAAAAGATAACTGAAATTTCCGGCAGTCTGCCAACTATCGCCGAGTTTCAGCGAAGCCCCGCTGTGCACCTGATGTAGAAATTGCGCTTCCCAGTCCGGATAGTTCAATTGAAATTGTTCCTCCCCGGACGGGTCGGGGAAAGTGAGCAAACCGTCATCAGGATGAGGTCCGGCAAACCGCGGTGAATGCTGGTATGAAAACCCCATCTGAGCTATTCCGAGATTCACCAGCGCGCCTGCTGTTATGCTGGCCGCATTATCTTCATATCGTGTTCCTAAACTGCTAAAGGCAATGGTGTTTTCGAAGCGATCGAAACCAACCTTTAGCCCTAGACCAATGCTCTTTAGGCTCGCGTCGCCGAGAACAAATTGATATGCAAGCAACACGGACGTGGAATAAGAAAATCCACGAGTGCTGGGATCCAGCGTCTGATTAAAGCGTGTGCCGTCCGGATCATCAAGCGTACGGAGAAGCAGTGGAGGCAATTGCAAAGATGAGGAATAAGTTTGATCAAAGCCGAGGCCTATATGCAATTTTCCGAAGCGGTGCGCAATCAAGGCAGATTTTGGCAGGCCTGGATAACGCTCCTTATAGACCGCAGAAACAGTCGAGATGGGTGACTCGATCTCGGTGGCAAAACCAAACGAGACACTGACAATGCTTTCATTTGCATTGCTGAGCAAGGCCGGGTTAGTCAACGCCTCTGCACCGGTATGTAGCCGGGAAACGTTAAGGAAACCGTTACTGTTAAATGAGGTAAATGGTAAGCCTTGCGGTATGCCAATGATAGGTGAAGGGCGAATAATCCGTGGCTGCTGCGCTGACAACGTCAAGCAACAACCGATAAGAATCGCAAATACGATGGCAATTTGTTTCATTTTTCCCTCCCACAGTTTGAATGAAACGCATTAGAAAAACATGGTCAAGTTCAACCTCACTGTTTCTCCTTGAACAACCGTGTTCTGATAATTCATATGTAGCATGGACTGCCGTTCGTCATCGTTAACGGCCCGTCCCCGCAGAATGCGTACAACATCGATTGCACTGATCAGGTGATTGAGAACGATGCCGCCGACAACAACAGTAGACGTTCGCTTCCAATCCTGGCGATTCAAACGCTTGGCGAAATATTCTTTGCGCCGCTCATCTGATTCCCACTGCCAGTCGAATTCGCCACCTTCTTCGTAACCGCCTTCCAAATCACGGGCAAGCAGGCGCTCGGCATTAAAATCATAGATACTCAGGGAAGACCCGATATCAATCCAGTATTGATCGTCTTTATCAGCGGTATTTACACCAGCATAAAGTGCTGCCAGTGACTCCATATCGCCCTGCAGATTATTGATATAGGCTTCAGTCGACAAGTACCCAATCCAGAGTGTCAGTTCCGTGCCAAAGAAAATTTTGGCCAGACGTTTATTGCCACTGCGCCATTCGCCGAGTCCTGGAATCAGGGCGGAGAGCAAAACATTCTCAAAGCCGCCGCTGCCAAGCGCCTCTCCTGCCGGTTGCTCAATATTGAGGTCCGGCTTCGCAGACGTTTCCTGGGCGGAGATCATTAGAGAGAGTACCAATAGTAGGGAAATTATTCTCTTCATATTTTATCGTCTTTGTCGTTTGTGTTCCCGACACGTGCAGTTTCGCAGAATGCCTTAAAGCGAAAAAGATTAACACGGATTTTCACGAATAAACACGAATAGTTAAGAAACCGCAACTGAAACATAAGCTGGTTGGCATTTTCGCGAAAATTCGCGTCCATTCGTGGTAAATCTTTACGCTTCGAGCGCAATTGCCATCCGGAAATTAAGGGGGATGTGCCGGATCTCTTCTACAACTGCATTCGCAGCCCAAACATGTTCACGCCTTCGCCATTTCCGGAAAACTCCTTTCGGCGATCATAGCTGACGCTGATCTGACGGTTATTAAAGCGACGGGCTGTGAAACCGGCATCAATTGCCGATACCAAGTGATTGATCAACAGGACCATTGAGCCGTAGCCGGCGGTGTTGTAGAATTCATTGGCCTGTTGGCGCATCGTCGCGTATTCGCGATTAAGCGGTGTAATTCGATCAACGTATCCACTATAGTAAGTTATGAAGTCAGCATCATCCCAGGCGTTACCAAACTGCTCCGGATATTTACCAATCATCTCATAATACTGTTGGGTTTTGGTTTCCGGCAAATGATGGGTGAATCCCGACAAATACTTGGTGTTGTCCCACTGTCGCAAAACTTCCTCAGCAGCTTCCCAGTTCGTCAAGAGCGGGCGCTCCCTGGAATCGGTAACCAGGAAGGCATCGTAATCCGGCAGACCATTCGGTTGATCATCAGCCGGTAACTGCTTCAGTTGAAAATAAACAGATGACCAGTACCGCTGCTCACTCCAAAGTTCATCAGCAAAGGCCTTGAATTCACCATCCTGCTCATCGCCCTTGTTGCGATAATTAATATTTATTGCCCACGCTGCTGCTTCAATAGCGAGGAAGGATAAGGCCTTCACGTAGGACTTTGAATACAGCTGCCCGCTTCCCGGCAATACAGCTGACATCAACACCGAACCGCGGATTGATTTTTCTCCCCGCCCCTGGTAGACCGGGTCCTGAAACTGTTCATCCAGGCTATCGGTAACCATGGAAAGAATTTGCAGGCGATTGATCAGGACATTCCCGGTATCTTTCAATTTGGGTTGTTCCGCCAACAGACTTCCAGTCAGTAAAAGCAAAACCAGTGCATAGAACTTTTTCATAATACATTCCTACCAGATAAGTTTAATTCCTTTTATGAGGCTCGCCCAGGCACTATCTCCCCCCGGGGCGAGATAGAGGGGGGATAGCCGGCAGACGCTGCAAATAAAATCCGATGAAGGATCTTATTTCACTAATAACGCCTGAATGAAGGCCTTTTTTCCAATCTTAGATCAAAATCAAACAATACCCCAAAATAGAACTTCCATTCCTGCGGATAGTTCACCGCCTGATTAAAGTGCTCCTGGAAGGGATAAGCTGCCTCAAAAAAGATCCGGGTCGGGAAGAGATACCAGGAAAAGGTGTCGAGGCGGAGCTGCACACCGGCGTTGGAGAGAAAATCGTCAAAGTCGATACCGGATTCCGACCAGGCATTGCCATATTGATAAAATGCCCCCAGGAATAATTTGTCAAAATGCAGATTCAGAATACGCTTGTTGATGTTCCTTAATAACGGCAGCCGATAGGTAGCGGTTCCAATGGCTTGATGTCTACCCTCAACACTATAGAAAGGATATCCCTTCAAGCCGACAATACCACCAGAGAAGAAGTGGAAAAAACTGTCAACTTCAGAATCGATATAGCCACCCTGGAATCGCAGGGTCAGGGAGTGATCTTCGGTGCCGGGAACGCTGAGATATTCTTCCCAATTGGTTTCCAGCTTATTGAAATTATAGTCAATAAACTGTTCTATATCAAGTACCCGATCCGTCGCAAAATCGTCGAGAAAGCGGTTGCGCTCATAGCTGTATTTCAGGGTGACGTAGCGCCCGCGCGGATTAATATCGCTGTCGAGCGTGCGCTGTACCTTGCGATGACGCATCAGGAAGCTGAGGGCTTCAGCACGAAGATAAGAGTAGCGCAGCGCAGAGAGAATACCCTTTGTTTCCCCGGTCGCGAGGTTATTGAGGGCAGTTTGTTTGATTCTCGCGCCATAACGACTGAGGATAAAGCGTGCATCCACAGAGAATAACTCTGAAGGAATCCCCGGCCAATACAGGGTCGTACCAAATTCTCCCTGGAAGAGATTAAACTGCACGTCAAAATCGGCAGTTTCATTAAGCGGAACCGAGGTATATGTATCCTCAATATTGGCAGTTTGATTATAAAGCTCCAGGGCGAATGGCCATCCGAGCAGCTCAATATTAAAGATACCAAAGGCGCTGTAGTCTCGCTGGCGATTGATATCGAAGCCGCCGAAAATCGACATTTTGTCCAGCATTTCATTGGAGTAGAAATACAAACCGGGCTTGACGGTGCCATAATCAATCAGCAGCCTTGGCATTACCGTCACCTTGGAATAATGGCGCTTGTATGGCGATGACGCCAGCGCAGGCTGCAAGCCGATTTTCGAGTCTTCGATTTCCGGAATGACTGTATCTGCGTAGTTGTCAATATAGGCCTGATGCGCAGGATCTACTGCTGAAGCATCCTTGATGCGATAGAGCTTGTAGCCCTGATCGATGTATTGCGCATAGAACAATTCGCCGTCAGGAGCCATCGAAGGCATAAAGGCGCCGCCGATCACGTTGGTGTAAGATTTCGTTTCGCCACTTGTCAAATCCCGCTCGTAGATGTTGAATATGCCGGTCTTGTCGCTGGCGTAAATCAAATTGCCGCTGACCGGATGGAACATCGGGTAGCGCTCGTCGTGCCGCTCATCCAGCAAAAAGCGAAAATCGCTGCCATCCGGGGCGATGCGGGCAATATCGCGGGCAAACTTGTCAGAGGTATCAAAAACCAGGTAACTGTCATCCGGGGCCCAACGCGGATGGTAAATTTGCCGGCCGTCTTTAAAACGAGTTAATTGCGTTAGGCTGCCACCAAGATATTGCGAATGCCGGTGGGTATCTTCAACATCTCCCCCGGCAGGCAAGGCGTCTTTGCCTTCCATTTCATGATCAGCCAGATCGAAGTAAACACTCTGCCAACTGTCATCTTTCTTTAAAGACTCGACATCATCAAATGTCAGGGTGAAAAGGTGGGTCAAGCCATCTGTGCCAACAACAAAGCTGATTCTCTTGCCGTCGTTTGACCAATCCGGGTGCCGCGAGCGCATGCCGCGGGTGATGCGACGGGCCTTCTTTGCATCGAGGTCATAAACGAATAAATCGTTGAAGCGATTGTTATGTTCCGTAACGCGAATTTGTGCAAAAACGAGGTGTTTGCTGTCCGGCGCCCAGCTATACGAGGCGGTAACACCGCCGGTAACGGTGGTTTTCTTCCCGCTTTCCAGCTCTTCGATGATCAGGCGATTTTGTGAGAAATACGGCTTCGAGCCGGTCACCGTGTAAGCGACACGCTTGCCATCCGGAGAAACCAGCGGAAAGATATTGCCAATTCCTTCGCTAACCAGGGCTTCACCGGTTTGCAGATTGGCGCGAATTGCCTGCAAACGCCCATCATAGCTTGTCTGCAAGGATTGCTTCCAATCGTCGTAAAGTTGACTGGCCTCCACGCCGGTCACCTTCTTTAAGACCCCGTCAAAATTGAGCGTATTCCATGCAGATGCCCCACGCATCAAATCAGCCATGACTGTATCACCATAGGTCTCCGCAAGGTAACGGCAGAAGTCGAATCCTTGATTATAGGCAGATTCATTCCCGATGCTGGTCTTTCCGAACGTGCCCATGGCATTGAGATCGAGCATATTGTCAGTCACCACCCGGTCACGCAATATCATCTCTCGATGCGAATCGCGATAGTCATAGCGGCGCGTTGGGGTCTGAAATTGGGCGCTCCCTTCAGCAAACCATGCCGGAATGGTAATACCCGAAAGCGGGTACGATACCAGTGCATCCGGAAAACCACGCACCACATCCGGACGGCGTTCTTCTTCATAGCCAAAAAACTGGAACCAGGCCACCGGCGCCAGGCGATGGGTCTTAATGGCGGTTTGCAAAGAAATCATATGAGCATATTCGTGAGTCACCACATCCAGCAGCCAGTTGTGCGTACCGCGCAGGATAAAGTCCAGGTTCTCCGCCCAGATTTCCAGCTTGGTATCGAAGAAAAAGGCAGCGCCATTCGCGTAGTCGTCCGTATCCTTAATGACGAATTCAAATTTTTCTTCAGGATAATAGTTGTAGAGGCCGGTCACGTGCGGATAAATATCTTCAGCGATAACCGCCACCCGCTGCGCCGTCATTTCCGAACCCTGGTGATAATGAACCAGAAAGTGTTCGGTCTCAATCGTGCGCCAGTTCAATTCCGGATGACGCTGAGCGTAGAGGGGATGAAAGGCAGCAAGCAACAGAGATACTGCCAGCAAAAACAGGAGTATGCGTCGCGACAAAATCATAATATATAGTGTATTCTTTGTAGCAATCATTAGTAGTCAATTAATGTTCGTAATTCATTACAGAGCGGCTCAAACATTCCCCTGTCTCCCCCTTCGAAGGGGGATATAGGGGGATGTGAGCCTTCAAACATCCAGTATCAAGCGTCCGGTATCCCGTCCTATTTCACCACAGCAATCTTAATAATCCGCACTTCATTTTGTCCGCCGCCGTTTGCTTCAATGCGGCCCAGGTAGACGCCACTTTGCACATCACTTAAATCCCAGCGCACTTCATTGTCTGTTCGTGCTTCACCCGGACCATCGAAGGTCTTGACAAGGTCACCGGCCAGATCGTAAATCTTGATACTAACCTCGGCTGCTTCATTGAGACGGTACCGAATAAAGGTCACATTGTCGCGATTGGGGTTCGGCCAATTATAGGCGGCATTTTCCGGCAATAGGCTGGCAGCCGGCTCCGGTTCTCCGGGGATAATTTCGCCCGGACGATTGGCGTTTCCAGCGGTTGCATACTGTTGTGACCAAGCCGCCTGTCCACCTGCAGTAAAATCCCACATAAACAGATCTCCACCGACCGTTACGCAGGCCAGTTCATGATCCCCGTCGCCGTCGACATCAAGGATTGCCGGGGCTGATATAATTGAATCACCGATAGCCAGGGGGAAGTCAGGCAACGTCTCTCCGGCCAAATCTACAGCCGAGATAACACCGGCCGGATCCAGATACAAAATGCCGGGAACCGGATCACCACTACTGTTCGGGAAAGATCCCACCAGCGGCGAGATAAACATATTTGTTTCCAGCGGCGTTGTATACAAAGGCACCGGGAAGTTCTGCTGAAGGGTAAAATTCTCATTAAAGACATATAGCTGATTATTTCCAACGACGGCGTTCTTCAAGGCCAACACGCCACGATCACGCGCAGCAAATTGAATGGGATTTGAATCAAAGCGATGAATGCCATCTTCGCTAAATTCGCGATCCGGTTCGTCAAACTGCCAGAACCGCCCGCCGGGATTTACGGCTACAGCCGTTTCACCGAAGGGTTGTAGGAGATCGGCTGCTGCGTCTAGAACCAGATTGCCATCGCGATACACAGTCCCGTCCGTGGCAAGAACATAAGGGTTCGGTTCGTCGATAAAATGCAGTGCAGCAACAGGCTTACCGATGCCGTCGGAAGTGCTCAAAGCCCAATCAGCAACACCGGAGAGTGTATAGACATTACCGTCGACAGCTCCAAAGCTGATCTCGATTTGATGGTTGACTTGCCGCGCAATTGGATGGGTCGTAATCGTTGAGGGAATCGGAACAATGAATAAAGAATCGAGCGTACGCGCGACAGTATTAAAGCTGTAACCGTAGGCAGTATTTTCGCTCAGCACTACGATGCCTTCCGTAAAGCCGGCAGTACCAAAAATAGCAGGCGGATAAATTAACTGAGCCTGTGCCGGCACCACTACCGGCTCGCCGATGTCATCGCCCCAATTGGTCAGACCATTTCCATCAAAAACCAGGATCTGTCCCTGATCAGTCAAGGCGATCAACTCATCGTCGCCATCACTGCGCAGGTCGGCCGACTTTAAGGAGCGGATCGTTCCACGTGTTTGCGGATCAATTGCCAGCGGATAGTTTTGCTGGAAAAAATTGATCGACACGCGAAAGGTCATAACCTCGGCGCGATTGGAAAAGTTGGATACGGCAATATGGCTATTGGCGCGATTGTAGTTACTGCGACTATTGGGAACGCTTTCCAAAGAGAAGGTGCCTGCCGGATCGTCTTCATAGAGCGGGGCATTATTATCGGCATACCAGGGATCGAGCGAGGTGCCGATTTCCGAACCAGCGCCGCCATCAATAATTTCAAATTCCTCGCCGATATCCTGGGAGCCGTCGGCTTCTTCCAGGTCGACACCGCGAAATGCCGGGTCGGCATTGATGCGATTTGTAGCTCGCTTGGCAGCAATCACCTGCTCATCGATATGCCAGATCAGCACACCGCCGCCGGGCAAACCGCGATCGAAATTATCGATATCAATCAGCACGCCGGTGCTATCGCTGAAAACTGCTTGATTGGGCAAATGCGTTTCCAACACTTCGCGCATCGACACCAACTCATTGCGCTCATCGATCATCACATTTTGCAGGCTATCGAGATTGGGCGTACCGCTGTAGCGATTCTCCAGCAGGAAGTATTCATTGGCATTGATGGGAATCTGATACACACGAGTGCCGGTTTCGGACGCCGCATGATTAATCGTAAATTCGTCCTGCTGCGCCTGTAAAATCACTTGCGGTGTTTCCCAGCCGGCTTCCACGCGGGTCCAGGCCATTGGTAAGGCAGGCAATAAGCCATCGCCATTAAAGAGCCCGGCATCCATTACCGCGAAGCGGCCGACGCCGCTGCGCCCGGTTTCGGGGCTAAACAAATCCAGCCAGCCCAATTGTGATCCGAAATTGGATACGATTATCCCGTTCAGTCCCAGTTCAATGCCTTCCTGGCTTTCCGTTTCCGGAAGGATGATGCCACTGCGCACTGTCGTCGCGCCGTCATCCACGCTGATGCCCTCAATACCGAGGTAGGTTGACAAAAATTCCCGGGTAACAAAAAGTGACGGTATATCCTGGGGAGTCTCGTCGAGGCCGACATCAATATCGCGACCCACCCCGGCATGGAAAATCATGTAGCTATCATAATCACCAAAGCGAATTGCCGGATCTGCATCAGCAGTTGTAATGGCATCCCGTACCAGCGTTGCCAGGCCGGTATTGATGGCATCTTCAGTGCTATTGGGATTGTAAAAGTTCATTTGGTTTGGCAATTGATAGGCGTCGTTCTGACCGAGCGGAAACACATCACCTTCAACAACCAATGCCCCGTTGCTCACGGCCAAATAGTAATTTTTGAGGAAGAGAAGGTGATCCTGGAAGTAGGAGCGATCATGCGGCGTCGGATCGATGCGAAATGGCTCGGTATTTTCAGTGAGGTTAAACGTGCCGTCACCGGTAGTGGTAGGCTCGTTATCTACCTGAAATTCAACGCGGATTGCCAGGACCCGGAGGGTATCATCAGCAAATAATGAGTTCGCAAAGAGCATCAATAGTGCGGCGCATCCGAAACACACCTGCACGACGAAGGGTCGTTTCATAAGAATATCCAAACTTCAACGGATTCGATACGGGATAGTGCCTGTCGGCCTGGTTTAGATTCTTCGGCAACAAGCAGACAGCTCATGTTGAGCCGAAGTCATTGCCAAACGGGATTAACAGACGAAAGGCTGCCGGAGCAAACGTCACAGCAGCCTTTTCATCAAAATCAAATATTCCGTTACATCCGGGCCGAAAGAGAAAATCTGATGGTATCTGCAAGAGGATGATCATCTACGGAAGCGAGAATGTAACTGAAGTCGATTCCGAAGATCGCAATACGCAGACCGCCGCCGAAGGTCCAGAACTTACGTGCACCGTAGTTCGGATCTTCATAGAAATATCCCATTCGCAAGGCAATCAGGTCAGTATACCAATATTCCATACCCATAGAGTGAGACAGGCGATTAAAGAAATCTCCGCCTTTCCACCCGCTAACCAGGTAGGAAAGGAAGGCGCCGTCGCGATCTTCTTCATCCCGCGGTACCAACAGGCGGTTGGCATCATAGACGAAAGTCAGGCGATTAAATTCACTGTCAACCAGGCGATAGGCGAGGCCCATACGCAGGTTGGTTGGGATCGGATCTGCCTGAGCGTCATCGACGTAGGCGATTTTCGGTCCCATATTCGAGAGGTTTGCACCAATGTTCAACTTGCGGGCAAAACCGGGCTTATAAAGGTAACCGAGGTCAACGGCAAAGGTGGTTCCAACGCCACGTCCCTGCTCGGCATCTACCTGAACATCCGACAAACGGCTGTAGGCAAATTTCAGGTTCACACCGAGACCCATGTTTTCGGACATTTTCAGGGCGTAACTACCGGTGAGCGCAAATTCATTACTTGTGAAGCGATCTATCTCGTTGCCATTTACGTCCGTTTGAACGTTTTCACCGTAATTGATAAACTGCACGGCAAGCCCGACTGTACCGATATTGTCGAGGTGATACCGACCGGCCAGGTAATCATAATAAAGATCACTGAGGTTAAATTTCGGGAGCCAGTTCACATGCATCAGTGAACCTTCAAGACGGGTGTCAACTTCCGGATCTTCATACTGGAAAGCCAAACCAGCAGGATTCCAGTAAATCGCCGTTGCATCTTCGGCCAGCGCAACACCCGCTTCGCCAATACCGCCTTCGCGGGCACCGGGATTAATCATTAAAAACAACAGTGTTGCTTCACCCTGAGCAAACAGCGGCGTCATCGAGGTGAGAGTAAGCAGGCCAAGAAGTAACCCAGACCATAACCGTTTCATTTGTGTTTCCTCCTAACTTATAAACAAAAAAGACCGAACAGCAGAGCCCTTCGACCCTATATTCGGTCAAACAAAGCTCATTGACATATTCTTGCCAAGGACACGATCAGTATGATGAATTAATAACATTTCAGCTAACAACTTCTACAATTATTTCAGTAATACTTACTTCGTCCTTAACAAATGTCTATAAGCTTTCCCTCGATTTTTACACAAATTTGTATTAGTCCGTCGAATTTATAGTGACCGCCGAATTAAATCAAGTCATTTTTTACGACTATACCTTCGCTGGCGATACTAGGCTAACTTCAGCGAATCAAAAAAGTTCAGCAAAATTGACTCATTTTTGCCCGGTTCCGGATTTTGTATCAGTTACCGGCACTATCGGCGGTGAACTTCTTGAGTTTAATGTTTCGACAAAATGAAACTTCATCCGTAACCTGACTCACAAAAGCCGCTTGTGAAAATTCCAAAATTCAACGGGCTACCTTTTCTCCATTAGACAATTACTTCCCTACATTATATATAGCAGTAAATCTGGGTAATGTTGCTAAGTCCCCCCTCTATCTCCCCCCGGGGGGGAGATAGAGGGGGGACTATCCTGGATTTCAGCCCTTCGTTAATACTTCGAACGGCCGGTCCAGAACAATCGTCTCTTTAATCCAGAATGGCTCCGCATACTGAATCCCCATGCGCCAGCCGTGGATTCGCGACCGCGCCTCCAGCATTTCCATAAAGCTGCTGGACGAAATAAACGTCTCTTCCCCGTCGTAATCGGGATTATAGAACTGCGAACGATATGCCCGAACAGCTGCTATTTTGTCGTCAAACTCCTTGCTGATGTTGACAATAAAGGTCGGCTCCTCGTCATGGTTCATCATATAATGAATAACCTGGTCCGGGCGATGGGGGTCGCCGGACTCCGGATGCAATTTGCGCAGGCCTGAATAGAAGCAAGCATCTTTTACCAGATTCCCGGCATGAATATGGTCCGGGTGGCGATCTTCAGGTAACGGAGCAAACACCAGCCTGGGCCGGAATTCGCGCAGTACAGCAATGATCTTCGCGCGATTCTCTTCATTGTGCCGAATGTTGGCGTCCGGCATCTTCAAGTTCCGGCGCACGTCAACGCCTAGAATGTCTGCAGCGTCTGCCGCTTCCTTATAACGTTCCGCGACCGATCCGCGGGTTCCCATCTCACCTTCAGTCAGATCGATGATGCCAACGGTTAATCCTTGCCCGGTCATTTTCTTTATCGTACCACCGCAGCCCAGTTCAACATCATCCGGATGCGCCCCAAAGGCCAATACGTCTAGTCCTGTGTCTGCCATCTTGCTATCCTGTTTTTAGATTCCGTCCAATATAGATTTCCGCAAGTGGGATTGACAGCAGATTTTAAGAGAACTTCGCGACATTCCCCCGTATTCCCGTCGAAGGAGAGGATGTGGCAAGTTTTCTATCGAAACTACTAATACTTACAAAATGTCCCGCCGATTGTGAAAAAAAGTTGAGGAGTATTCGAAAATTTATTTTGTCTGTGATTCAAAATTCTATGGTCATAAATTATCGGCGCGGCAGGCAAGCTTGCATCGCTTCGATACAGCCAGGGACGGATTGACTACTGGCGCGAAAGGCAGGCAGCACTGCCGTTACGTTTTTGGAAGAGAGAGTTGGTTCACCGTATGCACGCGAACAAACAGTATTTGGCAGCAAGCTCAGCAAACACAGCCTTGAACCGGGAACTGGGAAGATACGGAGATGATGCTTCCGGACCGATACTCATCATTATCGGTGGGATGCACGGCAATGAGAAGTCTGGTGTTGAAGCGCTCGATCAGGTATTGGGCGACTTATACCGCTCCGAGTCCCCTTTTTCAGGGATGTTTCTTGGGCTGCGCGGTAACCTGAAGGCCCTGGCTGAAAATCAACGGTTCATAGATGTGGACTTTAACCGCATTTGGACGAGTGCCCGCATTCGCGAATTGCGCGAAAACGGCCGGCAAACGCCGGCGTTCACGGCGGAAGACCGGGAACAAATCGACCTCTATGAAACCATTCGCAGCTATCTTGAAATCCCCTGTCGTGACGTTTTTCTGCTCGATCTTCATACCACCTCGGCCGAAAGTGCCCCCTTTGTCATTATGTCCGATACTTTGCGCAACCGCCGTTTTGCAAACGCTTTCCCGGTGCCGGCAATATTAGGCATGGAAGAACACTTTGTCGGAACATTGATCAACCATCTCGATGATCTCGGTCTTTCCTCAGTCGCCTTTGAAGCGGGTCAGCATGAAGATCCGGTTTCCGTGGATCTACAGATTGCCGCTATCTGGACTGCCTTGGCGGCCTGCGGCTGCATGGAGAAAGAGGATATTCCGCAGTACGACAAGCATCGCTATAGAATGATAGCTGCTGCCAGGAATCTCGAGCGCGTTTACGAAATTCGCTACCGCCATGAGATTCATGCCGGCGAAACCTTCGAAATGAAACCGGGCTATGCGAACTTTCAAAAGCTGTCGCCTGGCGAAGAGCTTGCTGAAGGCAGCGAAGGCAGCATCACCTGCCACATGCCCGGCAACATCTTCATGCCCCTTTATCAATCACAAGGTACTGACGGTTATTTTATCATTCGCCGGGTTCGATATATGTGGCTGACCGTTTCCAAATGGTTGCGCTATGCAAGACTCAGCTCCCTGCTTCCTTACCTGCCGGGCATACGTAAAGCAACCCGTGACGGCAACGAATTGGTTGCCCATCGCCGCGTGTGCCGCTGGTTTGTATTAGAGATTTTTCACCTTTGCGGCTTTCGCCGTAAACGGTATGACGCTGATTCCATTACATTTATCAAACGTCGCTACGACCCCTAAAATCGATGGGGCTTCACGTAGCAGAAAAACCGCCTGATATCGGTATTTTATAAATAAAAAAACCTTTAATAAGTACTTGCAAAAAAGGCCTTGCAGCCGTAAGATTATGGCTTAGGAATTTTTTCACATTTTTAACAAACCATGACAAATTTCACATTTCTAAGTTTGTGCCGATAGTCTTGGACAATTGGAAAAAGATAACACGCTAAATCAAAACTTCGGAAGAGAGATGGGTTTACACAAGATCAAAAAAGGACTGAATTTGCCGATTGCCGGTGAACCGGTTCAGGAAATTGCCGGCAACAAGGAAGTTCGCCAGGTAGCATTGCTTGGCGGTGATTATGTAGGTATGAAGCCGACAATGCTGGTTGCGGTGGGTGACACCGTCAAAAAAGGCCAGTTGGTGTATACCGACAAGAAGTTGCCCCGTGTAAAATATACGTCGCCGGGCGCCGGCAAAGTTGTTGCTGTTCATCGCGGCGCCAAAAGAGCTTTCCTTGCAATGGTCATCGAGTTAGACGGTTCCGACAATGAAGTCACTTTTAATAGTTATTCGGCGGATCAGTTAAGCGGCCTTGACCGCGCTGAAGTCGTTGAAACACTGCTGGAATCCGGCATGTGGCCAACCCTTCGCACTCGCCCTTTTAGCAAGGTTGCTGATCCGGACACTACCCCGAATTCGATTTTCGTGAATGTCATGGACAGCAATCCGCTGGCACCCAATATGGCCGCTGTTTTGAAAGGCAATGAAGCGCACTTTCAAAATGGCCTGACGATCCTGTCGAAGTTGACAGACGGCAAAGTCTTTGTATGCAAGGCTGCCGGGGATGCCATACCGGCCGCTAACGGCGTAACAGTAGAAGAATTCCAGGGACCGCATCCAGCCGGGTTGGTAGGTACACACATCCATTTTCTCGATCCGGTTGGCCGTCAGAAAACGGTCTGGCATATCGATGCCCAAAATGTTGTCGCCATTGGTTCCCTCTTTACTTCGGGCAAGCTCTACACAGATCGCATTGTATCACTGGCAGGTCCGGTTGTCAAGAATCCCCGCTTACTTCGCACTCGCGTCGGCGCCTCCCTGGCAGACCTTACCGCCGGTGAATTGAACGACGGCGACAATCGCATTATTTCCGGTTCGGTATTCTCAGGTGTGACCGCCAGTGAGGAAGTTGGCTACCTCGGCCGCTTTCATCAGCAGGTATCGGTCCTGACCGAAGGCCGCGAAAAAGAATTCCTCGGCTGGATGAACCTCGGTATGAATCGCTTTTCAATAAAGCGCCTGGTCTTGTCGAAGCTGACACCAAGCAAAAAATTCGCATTTAATACGGCTGTGAATGGCGGCCATCGCGCCATTGTGCCGATCGGCAGCTATGAGCGGGTCATGCCGCTGGATATTTTGCCGACATTTCTGCTGCGCTCCATCGCAGTAAATGACGTTGAAGAAGCCGAAAAGCTGGGCGTGTTGGAGCTTGATGAAGAAGACATCAGCCTTTGCACATTTGTTTGCCCTTCTAAAACTGAATTCGGCGTGATGCTGAGAAACACCTTAACGACCATAGAAAAAGAAGGATAGAGAGGATCGTGAAATTCTTGAGAGACATCCTGGGCAGCCAGGAAAAACTATTCACCAAAGGCGGTAAATTCGAAAAGTATTACCCGCTCTATGAGGCCGGTGAGTCCTTTCTTTTTACCCCCGGTGTGGTGACAAAGCACGGCTCGCATGTTCGCGAGTTTATTGACCTGAAACGGGTAATGGTAACGGTCATCGTTGCCTTGATCCCGGCTATTCTGATGGCATTTTACAACACCGGCTACCAGGCAAATCTGGCCATGCAGCAAGCAGGCATGACCGAGGTTGCCAACTGGCGGGGAATGGTGATGTCAACATTGGGCATTGGTTACGATCCCGGTAGTCTGATCGGCAATATGATTCATGGTGCACTGTATTTTCTACCCATTTATATCGCTACCGTCGCTGTTGGTGGCCTGTGGGAAGCACTATTTGCAGTTGTGAGGAATCACGAGATCAACGAAGGCTTTCTGGTAACGTCTATGCTCTTCCCGCTGACATTGCCACCGGATATTCCGCTCTGGCAAGTAGCTATCGGTATTTCCTTTGGCGTGGTAATTGGAAAAGAGGTTTTTGGCGGCGTTGGTATGAACATCCTGAACCCAGCCCTGACTGGACGCGCCTTCCTGTTCTTTGCATATCCGGCACAAATTTCCGGTGATGCAGTATGGGTAGCTACGGACGGCATTAGCCAACCGACAGCCCTGGCTCAGTTGGCTGATCCCACCCTGAACCTGACATTCGACTGGATGCAAGCCTTCATCGGCCTGGTTCCGGGATCAATGGGTGAAACATCAACCCTTGCCTGTCTGATCGGCGCAGCAATCCTGATCGGCACCGGTATCGGTTCCTGGCGAATCATGCTCAGTGTGGTTCTCGGGATGGTTGCTTTCACCCTGATGCTCAATGGCATCGGTAGTGAAACCAACGATATGTTCGCGGTAACCCCGGCCTGGCATCTTGTGTTGGGCGGCTTTGCTTTCGGTACTGTTTACATGGCTACCGACCCAGTCAGCGCAGCAATGACCAGCGGTGGTAAATGGCTTTACGGTTTTCTAATCGGGGCCATGTGTGTGCTGGTGCGGGTCATTAACCCGGCCTTCCCGGAAGGGATGATGCTGGCAATTTTATTCGGCAACGTATTTGCGCCGATCATCGATCGAATATTTATAAATGCAAACATAAAGAGGAGGATCGCCAGAAATGCAGTCTGATAGCATAATGAGAACGGTTCTCGTAGCATTGGGCGTCTGTCTGGTATGTTCCATCATGGTTGCCTCAGCAGCTGTATCGTTGAGTGCCTTGCAGGCCGAGAACAAGAAGCTGGACAAGCTCAAGAATATTCTCCAGGCCGGGGATCTCTATACAGAAAATATGGAGATCGAAAAGGTCTACAACGAGAAGGTCCAAGCTGCAATCGTTGATCTGAAAAAAGGTCAGGTTGTGGAAATCGACCAGCTGCCGGAAGAGCTTCAACCGGCTAACTTTGACATCCGCAAGGTATCGTCGAATCCGCAGTATAGCACTGCAATTGATCCGAAGACAGATCCTGCCCAGGTAAAGCGCGTACCTCAGTACATGCCAATCTACCTGGTTAAGGAAAATAACGAGACCCAGAAAGTCATCCTGCCCATTCATGGGAAGGGTCTCTGGTCAACCCTCTATGGTTTCATCGCGCTGGAGCGTGATCTGCAAACCATCGCCGGGTTAACCTATTATGAACACGCCGAAACACCGGGATTGGGCGGTGAAGTTGACAATCCCAGATGGAAAGCCCAGTGGAAAGGCAAGCAAGCTTTTGATGACAGCGGAGACATTCTCATCACCGTTATCAAAGGAATTGTTGACAAGGCAAAGCCATCAGCAAGTTATCAAATTGATGGCCTTGCAGGGGCAACCATTACCACTCGCGGTATTGATGCCACGCTGAAGTTCTGGCTTGGCGAACGCGGCTATGGCCCCTACTTGAAAAAATTAGCAGAGGAGATTAACAATGGCTAAATATAAAGACGTCCTCCTCGATCCGGTATTCAACAATAACCCCATCGGTTTACAGATTCTCGGGATCTGTTCAGCGCTGGCGGTAACAACAAAGCTGGAAACCACGCTGGTTATGGCCCTGGCAGTAACGATGGTGATTACATTCTCGAACCTGTCGGTGAGCCTGATCCGTAATTTCATTCCCAGCTCTATCCGGATTATTGTTGAAATGACCATTATAGCCTCGCTGGTGATTATTGCCGATCAGCTCATCAAGGCCTACGCCTTTGATGTCAGTAAGCAGCTGTCGGTGTATGTTGGGTTGATTATCACCAACTGTATCATCATGGGGCGCGCGGAGGCTTTTGCTTTAAAGAACGACCCGGTTATCAGCCTGATTGACGGTATCGGCAACGGACTTGGCTACAGTTTCGTACTGGTTTTTGTTGGCTTCTTCCGTGAACTGCTCGGATCCGGCAAGCTCCTGGGTTATACCATGATGACCGTGAACACCGAAGGTGGCTGGTATGTGCCAAACGGTTTGTTCCTGCTCTCACCAAGTGCATTTATCCTTATCGGATTGCTGATTTGGGGTATCCGCGCCTGGAAACCTGAACAAGTAGAGGAGGAATAAGATGGGTTTAGAACATTATTTAAGTCTGTTCATGAAGTCCGTTTTTGTCGAGAACATGGCGCTGGCCTTCTTTCTCGGTATGTGTACCTTTCTCGCGGTTTCCAAGCGCGTTGAAACGGCTGTCGGACTCGGTATTGCGGTTGTTGTCGTGCAGATGATTACCCTTCCGGTGAACAATCTGATTTATAACGGAATTCTCAAGTCGGACGCCCTAGCCTGGGCCGGTCTGCCGGGTGTGGATTTGACCTTTCTTGGTCTGATTACTTACATCGGCGTGATTGCGGCAATGGTTCAGATCCTTGAGATGACGCTTGATCGCTATGTCCCGGCCCTCTACAATTCGCTGGGGATCTTTCTTCCGCTGATTACGGTAAACTGCGCCATTCTCGGTGGCACCTTGTTGGGTGTTGAACGCGATTACAACTTCTCCGAAAGCGTGGTTTTCGGTATCGGTTCCGGTGTCGGTTTTGCGTTGGCGATTATCGCACTCGCCGGAATCCGCGAAAAAATGAAATACAGCAACGTCCCTGACGGTCTCCGTGGATTGGGTATCACGTTTATTACGGTAGGCCTGATGGCAATTGCCTTTATGTTATTTTCAGGAATCCAATTATAAAGGAATAGCAGACGAATGACTGGAATGAGCTTAATTCTGTTGAGTGTTGTGATGTTTACAGTGATTGTATTGGCGCTGGTAGGCGTTATCCTTGCCGCCCGCTCCAAACTGGTAACTGTAGGAACAGCAACATTGCATATAAATGAAGATCCGGAAAAGAGCGTTGATGTCCCGCTGGGCGACAAGCTCCTAAACGTATTGGCGGATCAGAAGATATTTATTCCCTCGGCCTGCGGTGGTGGTGGTACCTGCGGTGAGTGTAAAGTCATCATCACCGATGGTGGTGGCGACGTGCTCACAACTGAAAAAGGTAAGTTGACTCGCGGCCAGATTCGCGAAAACTATCGTCTTTCCTGCCAGGTGCCGGTGAAGCGTGACATGCATCTGGAATTGGAACCGGAAATCTTCGACATCAAGAAGTGGGAATGCACCGTGCGCTCGAACCACAATGTAGCGACCTTCATCAAGGAGCTGGTATTGGAATTGCCGCCCGGTGAAGATGTCGGCTTCCGAGCCGGTGGCTATATCCAGATAGAATGCCCACCGCATATCGTGAAGTATACCGACTTTGATGTGGAAGATGAGTTCCGCGACGATTGGGACAAATATGACCAGTGGAAGTTTGTTTCCAAGGTAGAAGATGAAGTGGTGCGCGCATATTCAATGGCGAACTACCCGGAAGAGAAAGGCATCATCATGCTGAACGTACGTATTGCCTCTCCCCCACCGCGGAATCCTGACGTACCCCCGGGTCAAATGTCGTCCTATATCTTTAACCTGAAGCCGGGTGACAAAGTGACAATCTCCGGACCTTATGGTGAATTTTTCGCCAAGGAAACCAAGGCGGAAATGGTCTTCATCGGCGGTGGCGCCGGTATGGCACCAATGCGCTCCCACATTTTTGATCAGCTTCGCCGGATTCATAGCGACCGCAAAATCAGTTTCTGGTATGGCGCGCGTAGCTATCGCGAAATCTTCTACATGGATGATTTTGACACCCTGGCGAAGGAAAATCCGAACTTTGATTGGCATATCGCCCTTTCGGAGCCGAAAGAAGAAGACAACTGGACCGGCTATACCGGATTTATTCACCAGGTATTGCTCGATCATTACCTGAAGGAACATCCGGCGCCGGAAGACTGTGAATATTACATTTGTGGTCCCCCAATGATGAACGCCGCTGTCATGAACATGTTGGATGATCTTGGCGTAGAGCCGGAAAACATCCTCTTCGACGATTTCGGCGGATAATCTCGTCTGCGGCGCTGCCGTGCATGGCTCTGCCGCTGACGTTGAGTCAACTTAGCCACAGAGGGCACAGAGGTTTTTAGAGAAGTATTTTAATCTCTGTGTTCTCTGTGGCTTTTTTATTCCCACCCCCGCAGAATATTCCCTATATTTTCCAAATTCCCTTAAAAAATTCCAATATACTAATGTGCCCAAGCGGCCGATCATATGATATTGCTGGCAAAGCTGCCTGCAGCCATAAGAAAACTCAACATCTTAAACGGATTTTGCATATGAAAACACTGCGATCTTTTGCCCGTGCTCGCATTTTAACGTGCCTTTTCTTGTTCATTGCAACACTGGCCATGCCCCAGGGCTTGAATTACCTCAAAGCTGAAAATGGCGACATCTACTTCGTTGATCTCAACGGCCCAAAGGAAATAAACTTCTTTATAAATGCGACCAAGAGTATCGGTGATAAGTTGAAGCTGCGGCACGTGGTTGTCGCCAACTGCCCCAAGAACCTCAAATTCAAACCCTTCCTGAAAGTCCTTCGTACCCAGGCGCCGACTCTAAAGCACCTGCACTTTGTCAACACCACCAAGCCGATCCACAAATTGGGTGACAAAGAATTTCTGGAAGTGTTAAAAGTTGCCAGCACCGCTGATCTCGAATCTTTTTATTGGGAAAATCAGAAGAAGATAAATGTCAAAAAGCACCAGGACAAACTGCTGGCATATTCAGATTTCTGGGCATCCTTAGAGGACCTGTCTTTCTACGGAACGGAACTCGAGGCTGAGCGATTCTTTGCTGCAGACATCGTATTTCCGAATCTCAAGCGACTTAACCTGGGTCATACCAAACTCAAGAAAGGCTTTCCCAATTTTGACCAGCATTTCCCGGTTCTGGAAAAGTTGTATTGGCAAGGCAATTCCATCACTAAAACCTATTTTACCCCTAACGCCGCCAGCGTCTCGAAGACTACCGGCCTTGGCCCCTCCCTCCCTCTTTATTTCCTGAATGTAAAGAATCAGGATCATTCGCTGGAGAGGATGAAGGATTTCGCAAGAATCCAGAGTAAATACTTTCGCAATCTTACTGATTTGTTCCTGGACTATCGCATCAAAAAACGCAATAAGCACTTACCAAGGGGCACTTTCAAAATCTGGATAGATAAGCAACAGCAAATGACAAATGCACCGCCTGGCCATTCAGAATTGCTCGCGCATTTTAAGAAGGTATCGTTTGACGGCTATTTCTCAAGCAACTACTCTGACATAGCCAAGAGCGAAAAAACAGGCCAAACATTCCCGAACGGGATCGTCTTTCTAAACGGTCAAAACATTGATCGCTACCTGGCTAGTGGACTGCCGATTTCCGATAGACTCTTGCTTGCCGGTGAGCAGATCACCGAAGAGGACGTGAAGAGAATCATGCAAATTCCGGCATTTGCAGAGGTCAAAGCGATCTACCTGGTAAATACAATAATCTACAATAGCGACTTATTGTCACTTTATGCACGAGCCCGGGAGCGTCAGCTGCGGATCCACAATATCACCAGTACACTCATCATTTCCGACAACCCGTTCGATTGGAATAGTAGTTGGATGCGAGAACAAATGGAGAAGCAAATGCGAGAAATGATGATGCCACCGAAGATAAACTTCCCGCGGTGATAAGGAGATATATACAATGAAACACACTTCTTTTGTACTTCTGTTACTTTTCTGCATGACCCCCTTATTGGCGGATCATGTTGATATTTATTTCAAGGTAGGTACAGATACCTCCAAAGCACTCCAGCATGTTGCCAGGGGAGATTCTATACATCTGTATTTCAGCGGATATTGGCCTTCACATAAAGTACGGGACCGCATTTTTCAAGATGACTTCAAGCAGCTGATTACCGGCGTCACTGTATATTCCTCAAAGGCATCAACCCGCGATCTCATTGAACTCCTGGTTGCATTTGGCTCGGCGAATACCCGAACGTTCGATGCAATCAACATCGAACTGACACATCGGACGAAAAAAATCTATCAGTTGAGCGCGAATCTCTCTTATCGAGAACTGAGCATCAGGGACACAGAACTATCCGAAGACTTTCTACCTGCGATTTCAGTTGCCTCGTTTCCACAGCTGCAAAAGCTTGCTCTGGTCAACAATGCCCTCGGTAAAAATGCCTGGAAGCGAATAAAGGCAAATGGTCTGCAGGAGCAACTGACGCATCTGGATCTTAGCCTTAATGACTTGCGGAACGACGTCTTCAAAATTTTTCCAACAGAGAGCCACAGCAAGTTGCAGGTCTTAAAACTGAACGCCTGCAACCTCAACCTGAAGAAAGCAAAGGACTATCGCACATCTGAATTCTGGGAGAAACCATATTTTTCAAATCTGACCCACCTGGAAATAAGCAATCCGTGCGATGATATCCTTCCCATCTTCAACTTTGCCAGCATCCCGGCATTCACAGACCTGGATGTTTTTATCGGCTTCAGCGCAGGCAACATTGACAAGACAAGAGCCGCAGCAAAATTGAGCGGTTTACGCAACGATATCCTGGACAAGGTCGCACGACTAGATATCCGGAGCACACGCAATAATTATCTGTTGTCAACCCTCACCCAGTTTCGAAAGCTGACAGAATCCGTTCAGGCGGCGCGTCAGGAGAACATCATCCTGAATGGTGAACGCTGGCGCCTCGCCACAGTTCGTGCTGCGCTTCAGCAAGAAAAGCTGCCGCGATTACAAGAGGTACTTTTGCTCAACGCTGGATTGACGGAAGAAGAAATGATGATATTAACCGAGGAATTTCCGAGGCTTCATTTTCAGTTCCGCTTTCCAAAAGTTTCGGAAGGCGCATACCATGCTGCAACCCAGGCAACCTATTGGCCGGATGTTGATTACACAAAATAATTGGGCCGTTTTATTTTCGCTTTCAGGGAAACGAGAAGGCTGCATAGCGCATTGAATGACGGGCATCCTGCTGGCCCTATTTCAATCCATAAATTACTTTTTCAAGTTCATATTGCTTCGCGTCGCATCTATGTGAATATTCATCTGATCTTTGGAAATATCCGCTTTTATTGACCGCCAATATGAGAGCGATTCAGATGCGACATTTCATTCTTTTAACCTTGCTGTCTTTGCTTGCTTCCTGCACACAGCAAAGCCCTCTCCCGCCGCTTCATAGTATAGCAGGCACGACGATGGGCACCACATTTTCGATTAAATATGTTGACGACGGCTCCGTCGCGCTGCCGGCAGTTGCTGAAGTGGAAAAGGAAGCCAATCGCCTGTTGAAGGTCGTTAATCAGCAGATGTCAACCTACATTCCTGATTCGGAAATCTCCACTTTTAATCGTTCCGCCAGCACAGATTGGTTTGATATATCGCCGGATTTTGCCCGGGTGATGCAGGCTTCCGGGGAACTGGCAGTTGCCAGCGAAGGCGCCCTCGATATTACCCTCGGCCCCCTGATCAACCTCTGGGGATTTGGTAAAGACGGACGTATTTCCAGCCCGCCGGAAAAAGCAGAATTATTGCAACTTTTGGACAAAATCGGGCATCAAAAAGTAGAGGTAAGAACATCACCACCGGCAATTCGCAAAGCGGCTCCCGAGCTTCATTGCGACTTGTCTGCAATTGCCAAGGGATTTGGTGTAGATAAGGTTGCTGAATACCTGACTTCGCTTGGCATCAAGAACTATATGGTGGAAATCGGCGGTGAAGTTCGCACCAGGGGTCGAAATCAGCACGGCCTCTACTGGCGATTGGGGATTGTCACACCGGACAGCAGGGGTGCTGTGCAGAAGGTGATTCGCCTCAACGAGGAATCGATGGCAACATCAGGTGATTACCTCAATTATTTTGAAGAAGACGGCGTTCGTTATTCGCATACGCTGAATCCGTCTACCGGTTACCCGATCACGCACAAATTGGCATCAGTAACCGTGATTCATGAATCCTGTATGATGGCCGATGGTTGGGCTACGGCCATCAACGTTTTGGGACCGGAAAAGGGATTTGAGCTTGCCATTGCACAAAATATGGCCGTTTTTATGATAGTCAGGGAAGATGAGCAATTTGTCGAGAAAATGAGTCCGGCATTTGAAGCGATCTTCCGGCGTAAAGAAGACAAACAATAAAGCGAGATATAGATTATGGTTGGTTTTGTTGCTGTTTTGGGAATTATGATGCTGGGATTTTCCATGTTTGGCGCTGCTATCTGGTTTAGCAAATACCGCACGGAAGAAGGACGCTGCTGTACTGCCGGCGTTACAGATCTCGATGACGATATGGATTCCTGTTTTACCTGCCCCAAGAAGGACACCGAAGAGTGTCATTTGCACGATTTGATTGAAGAAGCAGCCCTGGACAATAAGTAAATCTGTAAATACGCAGATTTGCCCATTTCCAGATTTGTATCCCCGGTTACTTTATAATTGGCCACCAAACCCCATCTTGCCTCTTTGCATCAATCCGTCAAATATAAGGGTTCTGAACTTTCCCATTGAAATTTGCCAATAATATGGATTATTTTAGAACCTGTCGCCTCAGAGCGAGTTGAAAAGAGATATTCGCCGGCTACGGCATTTGAAATTTGACTATCAGGAGTCATGATGATTAGATACAGCCTTTTATTGCTGCTTCTGGCAATCGGCACAGTATTGCCGCAGGCAAAAATAGCTCAGCAGAACAATCAGTTGATAAGCATCGAGTTTACGCTTCCGGAAACCCGTCAGATTCCCATTGAAATTGACGGCGTCGAATATGCACGCATCGATTATGAAGGCGCACGCTACCAGTCCGAAGCCGGTTCCCCCATACTGCCGTTCAGCCATTACCGGGTTGCGATCCCGGCCGGTGCTACAGTAAGCATGCAATATCAAGTCAACTCTCGTGACCAATTGAACAACACTGATCTGCTACCGGCGATAATTGTGTCTGACTTATCCGCCAACAATCGCGTTCCTCGCAATGAAGAAATTTATCAGGCCGGCGCTGTTTATCCAGGTAAGATCGTCGAAGTCAGTGAACCATACCAATATCAGCGCATGCAGGTCGTTGATGTGCGCATTTATCCATTGCAGTATGATCCGGCATCCAGCCGCGTCGAGCGCATTCGCAAAGCGACGATTAACATTTCCTGGAAGGGTGGACAAACCAGTGGCAGCCCTCTCCCCTTCTCGAAGCAAGAAAGTAAGGTCCTCAACAACCTTGTTCTAAACTTTGAAACTGCCAAACAGTGGGCATTGCGAGAAACAATTGGCTTGCAAAAGCGCACGGTTAATTACGATTTCACCAGCGGGCCATGGTATCGTTTTCCGGTCACTGAGGAAGGAATTTATCGCATCACCGGTAGCTTCTTAAGCAACAACGGCATCTCCATTTCCTCAATAAACGTTGACCAGATACAGATGTTCAACCATGGCGGCGCACCGGTGCCAATCAGCGTCAATGAACCGCGGCCGCAGGACTTGAACGAAATAGCGATTCAAGTCGTTGACCGCAATAGCAATGGCACGATGGACAGTGATGACGAAATTCTATTTTACGGACGCGGCGTGACCGGTTGGGATTACGATAGCAATAATCAGCGTTGGGACGCTTATCATAACATCTACGCCACCACCAATTATTACCTCTTTACCTTCAATCAAAATGCCGGAAAACGAATTCCAGTGGTTGCCTCTGCGGAAGCAGGCGGCGCAACAGCTGTCAACACAGCACAAGACTTCAAACGCCTGGAAGATGATGTATATAATGTTCTCGGCTCTGGCACTGACTGGCTCTGGCGACGTTTTGAAAGCACCTCGGACCAGGATAATGTCAATTTTGACCTGCCGGCCGGCGTGGTCAGTGGCTCTGCCCTGATGCGCCTGCGTTTCCAGGGTGGTTCCGGGAGCCGCTATACCGACCCGAACGATTTTCGCTATACGGTTGCGGCAAACCTCAATGGTCAAACCATTTTGAGCAGCAGCACATTCGTCAACGCTCAGCGAAAAACTTATACGGCAACCGCCGTTCCCTCGCAGCCAGGGAGCAATGATTTGCAGATCAGCTACACGGCCAATAAAGACGGCTGTTTCATGTTCCTGGACTATGTTGACATTGAATTTGAAAAGCAGCTGACCGGCGAAGGCAACACCTTAAAGTTTTACCACGCATTAATGCCGAATACCGATTATGAATATGCTATTTCCGGGATGCCGGCAGGCACCAATACAGTTTGGGACGTCAGCGATTTTGCCAACGTCGTGCAGATCACGCCGCTTGCAAACGGCAGCCAAATTCGTTACCAAACTCGTTCCGAAACGGCTACTAGCAGGGCGTTTTACGCCTTCGCCAATGGCGGGCTACGAAATATTTCCAGCATTGAGGCGCTCGATAACAGTCCCAATCTTCGCGACCCTTCCCGGAAGGGCAAGATTCTGCTTATCACCTCGGATGCCTTTTATGATGCAACTGCGGCTTATGAAGACTTCAAGGAAACCCAGGTGCGCTTTCGCCAGGAAGTGGAGCGTATTCGCGTGAGCGATATTTACCGGGAATTCTCTTCCGGCATCGCAGACCCAACGGCAATTCGCGATTTTATTCGCTATGCTTTTCTGAACTGGAGCGTCACCCAGCCGGATTTTCGCCCAGGCTACGTCTTTATTGTTGGCGACGGCAGTTACGATTATCGCAATATCCAGCTTACAGATTATGTGAATCAGGTGCCGGTATTTGAGATTTACGGGACAAATGATATCGATAGCCGGGTCACCGACAATTTCTTCACGGCATTCAGCACAGTCGGCACCAACAGCATGGATCCACATATTCCAATTGGCCGTATTCATGCCAATTCAGTCGCCCAGGTTGAGAACTACATCAACAAGCTAAAGACCTATGATCGAAGCTACCTGATTGATCCAAGCACCAATGGCTGGCAGTCAAGCATCACCTTTGTGGCTGACGACGAAATTGCCGGTTCTGTCGGCAGCGAGTGGTTCCACCTGAACCAAACTGAAGGGGCGGTCAATAGCTTCATCCCCAAGAAATTTGATATTCGCAAGATCTACCTGACGGACTATTCTGCCCAGGCCGGCGGCCTCGGTCGCCTGAAACCCGGTGCAACAGCAGACCTGCTGGACGAGATTAATCGCGGCACGCTGCTGATCAACTTCTTCGGACACGGCGATCCAAATACTTGGGCTCATGAGCAGGTATTCACCAAGAGTCGCGATTTGGCCTTGATTGCCAACGAGAACCGCCTGCCGCTTTGGGTCGCAGCGACCTGTACCTGGGGAAAATATGACAATCCCAATATTCCTTCAATGTCTGAAGAAATGATCTGGTCCAACGCCGGTGGTATTGGCGTGATTGCTGCCTCTAGGGCGGTGTTCGCCTTTCAGAATGAACTCTTCGTTGATGGCTTTTATGACAACCTGTTTAATAGCGCCAGCGATTTAGATCGCTCGATTCCAATCGGAGATGCAGTTCTGCAATCCGTAGGCGGCGGTAGCAACGACCAGAAATATCATATTTTTGGTGATCCGACATTGCAGTTGGCAGATCCCACTCACGTCGTCCGAATTGATGAGCAGGAGAATGACACGCTACGGGCACTTTCAACCGTGACGGTTTCTGCCAATGTGACGGATAAAGACGGCAATCCGTTGAACAATTTTAACGGTAAGGCCGTGGTGCGAGTATATGACGCAATTGACAGTCTGGCGGCAAATAACGGCACTATCCCCTACACCGTTTCCGGTGGCACCATCTTCAAGGGTATCGTCGATGTGGTAAATGGCGAGACTTCTGCCAGTTTCATCGTGCCGAAGTCGATCAAATATAAGGATTCCAAGACCGGTCGTATCAGTATCTATGCCTGGAGCGAAGATCAGAACGATGCAGTCGGCTATGTTGACACGTTGATCTTCAATGGCACGCAAACCCAGGGCAATGATCAAACCGGTCCTGACATTTCCTTCGAGTTCCCGGATCAGCCGGATTTCTTCGATGGTGACTATGTCAGTCGCCAGCCGACTATCATCGTGCGCCTTGATGACGAAAGCGGCATCAACCTGACACGCGAAGTGGGTCATCAAATCGAAATCATCGTTGACGGCAATCTTCGTAAGGACGTTACCGACTTCTTCCTCTATGATGAAAACAGTTTCCAGTCCGGCGAGCTTCAATACACGCTTCCGGCCCTGGCGCCCGGCAAGCATACGCTGACGATTTCCGCCTGGGATAACCTGAATAATTACTCGGAAGAGCAGTTGAACTTCACCACTACCAACTCGGAAGCACTGACCCTTGTTGAGATGGTCAACTATCCGAACCCCTTTCAGCGTGATACCCACTTTACTTTCCAGTTCCAGTCCCCGGCTGGTTTGGGTGATGTCAGCATCAAGGTGTATACTGTTGCCGGCCGCCTGATTCGCGAGATTGAAGATGTCGCCCGTCCCGGGTTCAACAAAATTTACTGGGATGGCCTCGATCAGGAAGGCAACATTCTCGCCAACGGCGTATACTTGTATAAAGTCGTTATCAACGACGGCGATAACATCGTCGAAAAAACCGACAAGCTGGCGATAGCAAGGTAAGGGCCTACGGCCCGTCAAGTGCTTCGAGTAGCATCCCCCTGTATCCCCTTCGAAGGGGGAAGCAGGGGGATGTTACGTTTTACGAAGCCAAGCCTCTGACGCGAACGCAGCGAACTGACGGCGAGCTTGCGAGCCTGACACGAACGCAGTGAGCCATACGACTATTCCCTTGAAATAAATCCCTCCGCCAATTATCTTACCTTATAACATGTTCTGTTAGGAGAAGAGGACAGGGACGACGTGCTCAAGTTAGAATCACACCGCTTTCCGAATGGCAACGGCGCTAAAATGGCGACCGTCAGTTCAAACACGCGTGGCAGCACCGTTATTCGGCGACTGGATTTACCCACGCCGAGATCGGTACTAGTTTTGAATGGCGGCACTAGCAAAATAACGCCAAGACTCGAAAACCGCCTGGACCCGATATTCAAAGAGCTGGCCCGATTGACCATTCGCCACGAGATTACTGTTGTCACCGGTGCAACCAACGCCGGTATCTTCAATTTGTTCGGTAGAGCAATAAGTCGTGAAGGCGGTTACAAGGCGCCGGTCATTGGCGTGGCCCCGCACAAAGCGCAGCAAATCCTCGAACCGCATCATTCCCACTTCGTTCTGGTCGAAAATGCCGGCTGGGGGGACGAGACACCGGTGATGTATCGATTGGTAAAATCCCTCACCCGTCATTGTCCATCGGCAGCCTTGTTTGTCGGTGGTGGTCTCATTACCATCGTGGAAATGCTCTACAACGTTGATCAAAAGCGGCAAATGATCCTTATTTCCGGCAGCGAACGCAGTACTGATGAGGTAGTTAGCACACATAACGGCAAACCGACAAACAAAGAAGATATCTTGCGCATTGCTCGCTACGGAAAGATTGTTCCCTTTGATATTGACCATCCGGTACGAGAGTTTAAAGGACTGGTGCAAAAGCTCTTGGTGGAAGAAGGGTCCGGTATTCGCAAGGTGTGAAAATTGATGCTTGATACTGGCGTGATGTTACATCCCTGTTTCCCCCTTCGAAGGGGGAAACAGGGATGTAACCCAGCTTCAAGTATCCAATATCCAGTAGCTGCCTTCTAGCATCAAACACGGAGACTGATCTATGAATCTTTCGGCAATCCAAAATGCCATTCGCGAACAAAATGTCGACGGCTGGTTATTCTATGACTTTCGGGAACGTGATCCGCTGGCGATGTCAATTTTGGGAATGGAAACAGGCCGTTTTCTTTCCAGACGCTGGTATTACTATGTTCCGGCGGATGGTGAACCGGTAAAACTGGTTAGTAAAGTAGAAGAAAGCAGCCTCGATGATTTGCCGGGAGAACGCCTCACCTACCTTAGCTGGAAAGAACAGCACGAACAAATTCGCAATATGATCGGCGAAGACAAGCGCATTGCCTGCAATTACTCGCCAATGAACAATGTTCCATATACATCAATGCTCGATGCCGGTACGGTGGACGTCTTGCGGAGCCTCGGCTATGAACTGGTGAGCGCAGCAAATCTCATCCAGCAATTTGAAGCACTGCTTGATGATGCTGCATTTCAGACCCACGCCGAAGCCGGCGAGATGATTATGCGCGTGAAGGATGAAGCTTTTCGCAAAATTAGTGCAGCAGTAGAAGCCGGTGAGTTGCTCAACGAGTATGAGGTACAGCAGTTTATCATGCAACGGTTCGAACAGGAAGGGTTTACCTGTGACGGACATGGACCGATTGTTGGCGTGAACGATCACCCGGCCAATCCCCATTTTGAACCGCAACCGCTCGGTAGTGCCGTTTTTCAAAAAGGCGATACAGTCCTGATTGATCTTTGGGCGAAGAAAAAGAGCGAAGGCGCGATATACTACGATGTCACCTGGTGCGGCTTCATCGGTGAAAATCCCCCCGAAAAATACGTTGAGATATTCAACGTGGTTCGCGATGCGCGTAATGCCGCGAAACAATTTGTAGTCGATAAATTTGCCGCCGGTGAGCCATGTTATGGCTGGGAGGTTGATGACGCCTGCCGCAATGTTGTCATCGAGGCCGGCTATGGCGATTACTTCATTCATCGCACCGGTCATTCGATCGGTACAAACGTGCACGGCAACGGCGTGAACATCGACAACCTGGAAACTCGCGATGAGCGCCAGTTGGTGCCTGGCATTTGCTTCTCAATTGAACCGGGAATATATATACGCAACCACATGGGCGTTCGTTCTGAAATCAACGTTTTCATCAAGCCCAATGGCGAAGTGACTGTCGTTGGTGATGAACAGGACAGCTTGATTCTAATGTAAATTCTGCTGCCCCCAGCTGACAAATGTAATGTGGTCATAAATGGCAAAAGACGCTCTTGACACAAGTTTATCGCTAATCGGCCTTTGTAAAAGATTTCCACTCCGAATTTCGCTGACCTGGCTGCTGGTCCTCACTGATGCCATCCTTATGCTGCTATTTCCCCTCTTTATGGGTTTTGCGATCGATGACCTTCTAAGTGATTCTTATCGCGGCCTCACACTATTGGGGAGCATCGGACTATTGTCTTTGGTAGTGGGCGCCGCCCGCCGTTTTTACGATACGCGCATCTATGCCCGGATCTATGCGACAATTGCGCCGGAATTGGTCGCGCAGGAAGAGCAACGCGGATCGTCCATTTCCCAAATATCTGCCCGCGTCAATTTTGCAAATGAAATTGTTGAATTCCTGGAGAATTACTTTCCATTCATCATCCAGAGTGCCATTGCTCTGGTTGGCACGATTGTCATTATCTGGTTCTTAAACATAAAGGTCTTCGCAGCCTGCCTGGTCGCTACCATTTTCATCGCCATTATTTATGCACTTACCAGTACAAAAACCTGGAACTTGAATAGCAATGCCAACGCTGAACTCGAAAAACAGGTATCGGTACTGTCTCAGAATGACAAAGAGGCCGTCAACAACCATTTTCGCAATGTAATGCGTTGGAATATTCGACTATCGGACCTGGAAACGAGCAATTTTTCCTTCAGCTGGTTTTTCCTTCTGGCAGTCTTGCTATATAGCGTTATCGCTGTCATCGATAGCGGCATCACTGCCCAGGGCGAAATACTGGCCATCCTGATGTATGTCTTCAACTACATTGAAAGCATCGTGGCCTTTCCCCTTTTTTACCAGCAAATCGTACGCCTCCAGGAAATATCTCACCGTCTTGATACTGATAATATAGCCGCCGCGCCTGAAGAGCAGACCCCAGAAACCAACACCACTTCCCAGACCTAACATCGACCGGCAAGTCATATTCGCTGCCGGAACAGCGCCTTGTCTAATGCAATTGATTTCGATATCTTAAGTATAGAGGAAGTAAAGTCTCTTTCATACAACCAACTTTTCCTGTTATGGCCGCCAACAATCGTCCTGTCTCATTCACTCATGCCTTGCTACCTATCCTCTTCCTGCTCTTCCTGATTGGCTATGGCTTAATGGCTCGCCCGCTATTTCTTGATCAATCCGCTTTCCCGCTAGAGATCATTTTCATACTCGCTGCGGCTTTTGCTGTTGCCCAGCAAGTGTTTCTTGGTTTCAAGTGGAAGGATATCGAAAGAACAATTGTTGAGAAGTTGGCAACGGCTTTGCCTGCCCTCTTTATCCTCTTTGCGATCGGCATCATCATTTCAAGCTGGATCGTCTGTGGCACAATTCCGATGCTGGTATTCTATGGCATCAAGATCATCAACCCCACTTTGCTCTATTTCCTTGCCTTTCTGATACCGGTTATTTTCTCTACCCTTACCGGCACTTCCTGGGGATCAGCAGGCACAATCGGGGTGGTCATTATCGGGGTGGCGATTGTGATCGGCGCTCGAATGGATATTACTGCCGCCGCTATTATCGGCGGGGCCTACTTCGGCGACAAACTATCCCCTCTGTCAGACACCACCAATATTGCCGCACTGGCCGTTGATGTCGATGTGTTTGATCATATTCGTTCCATGCTGTGGACCACTCTCCCATCGGCCATTCTTGCAAGCATTGCTTACCTCATCCTCGGCTTTGTATATCCGCCAACACTCAGCAGCAGCGATTTAAACAGCATCCAGCCATTTCTTGATTCACTGCAATCCTTATTTAACTTCAACCCCCTCTTGCTCTTGCCGCCGCTCATTGTACTGTACGGTTCATTCCGCGGTATGCCGACAATACCGGTCTTACTCACCTCTGCTCTTAGCGCAAGTCTTCTGGCACTCATTTTCCAGTCCTACACCCTCGGGGATGTAGTTCAATCGCTCTACAAGGGCTTTAGCAGCGACATGGCCGTTTGGGTAGAAAATGTACCGGACACCGTCTCTGCCCTGCTGGATCGCGGAGGGCTCTACGCCCTTAGCGAAGCCATCATGATCGCATTGATGGTATTTGTCTATATCGGCGCCCTGGATCACATTAAAGCGATGCCCATCGTGGTCGACAAGCTCTTTGCCTTTGCCCGGCGCCGCTCAGCAACGATTATCTCCTCGCTTGTCGCTGCAGCCTTTACCAACGCCATGACCTCCAATCAATATGCAACCAGTTTCATCGTCGGTGACGCATTCCGGAGTAAATATGAACAATTGGGAATTCCGCGCAAGGTGCTTTCCCGTTCTCTGGAAGACACCGGCACCATGCTGGAACCACTGGTTCCCTGGCATGCTGCCGCAGTATTTATGGCAGCAACGTTAGGTGTATCAGCAACTGAATACTGGCATTGGCAATTCTTGTCGCTAATTAACTTTGCAATGGCGACGCTGCTGGCGGTTACCGGTATTGGCTGTTTTTATAATGAAGAAGTGAATAGAGATTAGAGAATAGAGATTGGAGATTGGAGATTGGATGCCGAAAATTGCCACGAGGCCTCGTGAGGGGGAATAAAGTTATAGACTTTTGCCCGGCCCTATCATAACTTGCCAGCAATCATATTTCCGGGGAGGGAAAATGAAAAGACACATTCATTTTGCTGTCAGTATCTTCTATCTATCCACTCTTGCTATCATTCATCCCCTCACTGCTAACAGCTTCAGCTATTCGGACCATGCTCAGGACATCGTCGTAGACTCAGAAGGTACAGTATACGTACTTGGTAACGGCCTCTATGAAACCGCGACGAAGCCGATTCTGATTTGTTATGACAGCAGCGGAGTGGAGAAGTGGACCTGGCGTCCCGCTTATACTGAACGCATGTGGGCCTCCAAACTGCTCATGACCTCAGATGGGCACCTGCATATTTTCGGTAAGTTACATAATTATGATGATCAAACTCGTTCGACCAGCTCCGGCATCTTCATTTACAAAATTGACGTCCAGGGCATGATTGTATGGGAAATGCTTCTCAATGATCTACACCTCTGGATAGAAGATGAGGTTCTTGCAACCATTGACAAGGATGATAACATCTATTTTGCTGCAATGGTCGCCGACTCGATATACATCAACGATCCATTTCCCGATATCCTGACCAGGAAATTCAACCAGGATGGAGAGCAACTGTGGTCTGACTATTATAATGGTCCGGATAATGGGCATGACGAAATTTTTGACCTGGTGGTGGACGACCAGGGCAATCTTTATTCAATTGGCCGCAGCATTACTCAAGCGCCTGACTATACTGAAAAACTCATTCTCAAGCGCTATGACCCGTTCGGTAACACTGTATGGACAAATACAATTACCGATGCTGCAGATAGAATCTCTCATGGATATACCGGATTAGCTGATAGCAATCACGTCTATTTTGCAGCTGACCCTGCTGATGATTTATGGCTTGCGAAATACAACTCCCAAGGTGACTCTATCTGGTCCGTCACCCTTAATGACACCATTCCCATAAGCAATGCAAGTATGGCTGCAATGACGACTGATAAAAATCGGAATGCGATTATTGTAGCTTCATATCTCAACTCCCAATCTACCAGCGTCCTGAAATTCAATACAAACGGACAACTTCAATTCATGAATGAATATGCCATAGCTGAGTATATGGGACACAGGAACTCCCTTTATGCCAGTCCTAATGGCGACATCGCTATCGGCGGCCGTTATCCAAGAAATCCGTCTTTTGGCCATGATCTTTTAACTCGACGGGTAGACAATGCCGGGGAAGAACTTTGGCAAGGGGGGTATATTGGTTCGTCTGGTGCAGACACTCATCAAGGGGTTGTAGCTATAGCAGGGGACTCTTCAGGTAATACAATCGTTACCGGCACGGCAGAAGAATCGGAAACGGGGGCAGACATTATTACGATCAGCTACGATCTGTTCGGCAATGAGAATTGGCGCAATTCCTGGACAGGGCCATATGCAGTAGCGATCGACGCGGATAGAACCTCTATTCCCAAAACAATTCGCCTGTTGCAAAATTATCCCAATCCATTTAATCCGGAAACACAAATCACTTTTGCTGTCTCCAAACCTGGGGTGGTGAAGTTAACTGTTTATGACACGCTTGGGAGGCCGGTTCGAACCATTCTGAACAGCTATTATGGAGCAGGAAAGCACATCGCGACCTGGGATGGAACGGACAATAGCGGCAGTCATGTAGCCGGCGGCATCTACTTCTACCGCCTGAAAACAGCCGGTTTCCAGCAAACCCGCAAAATGCTCCTGGTTCGCTGATGAATGAGCCTGGCAGGTTACTGATAACATGATGTGACATCCCCGGCGTCCTTTTAAATGGGGCAAAGGAGCATGTCACGCCCTTCCAGTATTCCAACACTCCAATAATCTATTAGTGCAGGCGAGTATCAAGTATCCGGCATCAAGCATCCGACATCCCCTCCCCTATAGGATATATCCGGGCTTTTCGGTATTTTTTAATACACAAATAGCCGGAGTCTCCATGCCTTCCCAAGCCAGAACTTTGCTTCGCGGGATTTGCCTTGCCGCGTTTGTTTTTTTTCTAACCAATCTCATAGGCTGCGGTGAAAGCAGCACCGAGCCAGTTGATGGGGTTTCACTGCAATATGATGCCGGGCCGCTGTCAGCACCATTCCTTGCAGCTGGTACTCATCAGGCCGCGGTTCGCTTTACTGACGCCGAAATCGGCGACCTGGCCGGGCGCGAAATCCTGCAAATTCAGTTTTTCATCGTTGAGAGGCCGGAAAATTGCACCATCCGCATTTATGGACAGGGCACAGATTCAACGCCCGGCACTCAGCTCTACTCAGCAAACCTCGGAGATAATGTTGATGAAGGCGACTGGAATTACCATACCTTGAACCAATCCTTACAGCTCAGCAGCGATGATATCTGGATCAGTGTGGAATTCAGTCATTCAGATCGTAAAGCAACATTTGGTTGCGACCCCGGCCCGGCCGTTATGGACGGAGACTGGCTTTATAGCAACAGTGATCAGCAATGGCTGCCGCTGAGTCAGCGTACCACTACCAGCATCAACTGGAACCTTCGTGCGATTGTCGCCGGTGAGTAAGTCTGACAATCTATCAAATAGAGAGTCGATCCATTTTCTTTTCACCATAGAGGACCACGTAGTAGTCAAATATTTCTAACTCAGCAAATCGTAAATCAACAAATCTGCATAGTCAGTATTGAACCCAACACGCATGTACAAAAAATCGAAAGGATGAGGATGAGGCGGCTACAGCTTATCACCGTAATCTGGATTTTTTTGCTCGGTTTTTCCATTGCCCTACTGGCGCAAAAAGACAAGGATGACAAGAAAGAGAAGAAAGACAAAATCAAACCATTTGCCGAAGTCATCACCGACAAGGCCGTGAGCGACGACGGTCTCTTCAATGTTCATCAAATGGATGAAAAAACCTATTTCGAAATCTCAAATGACCTGCTGGATAAGGAAATGCTGGTTGTCAGCCGAATTACCGGACACGTAAAAGGCTTGAACTTTGGCGGCTCGGGAATGAAGTCGCGCCCCCAGCAGGTGGTTCGCTGGCAGCGTCATGGCGGCAAGATCCTGCTGCGTTCGGTTTCCTACAACAGTGTTGCCGATCATGATGATCCCGTATATCGTTCAGTTTTGAACAACAATTTTGAGCCGGTCATTATGACCTTCGATATCGAAGCGATGGGCCCCACATCAAACTCTGTGGTTTTTAACGCAACCTCGCTCTTTACGTCTGACGTCGAAATGATCGGCGCCATGAGCAGGAATCAGCGCAAGAACTTTGAAATCAAGAGCCTGGACAGCAAGCGCAGTTTCGTTGCCCGCAGCAAGAGCTTTCCCCAAAACGTGGAAATCTGGCACGTGCTCACCTACAAAGGCACCAAGCTGCCGGATAATCAGCTGACCGGTTCTTTATCTATCGAAATGAACCAGTCTTTTGTCTTGCTGCCGGAAAAGCCCATGCGCCCGCGCTTCTATGACCCACGCGTTGGCTTTTTTTCCTTACAGCAAATCAACTATAGCCTGGACGAACAGAAAGCGGCGACACAACGCTTTATCACACGCTGGCGTTTGGAACCAAAAGATATGGACGCTTTCAAACGTGGCGAGCTGGTCGAGCCGGTAAAGCCCATCGTCTATTACCTCGACCCTGCAACCCCTGCCAAGTGGGCGCCCTACATCAAACAAGGCGTCGATGACTGGAACGCAGCTTTTGAAAAAGCCGGATTCAAGAATGCCATCATGGGTAAATATGCCCCGACGCCGGAAGAAGATCCGGATTGGCATCCTGAAGACGTTCGCTATTCAGTCATTCGCTATATCACTACCGACATTCAAAATGCCCAGGGTCCGCACGTACACGACCCGCGTACCGGTGAAATCCTGGAGTCGGATATTCTCTGGTATCACAATGTGATGAACCTGCTTCGCAACTGGTTCTTTATTCAGACCGCGGCAATCAACCCGGAAGCGCAGGGGGTAAAATTCAAAGATGAAGTCATGGGTGAGCTGATTCGCTTTGTATCCGCTCACGAAGTGGGTCATACGCTTGGCTTCCCGCATAATATGGGCTCCAGTGTTGCCTACCCCGTTGATTCACTACGTTCGCCGACTTTTTCAAAGAAAATGGGCACCGCTCCTTCAATTATGGACTATGCCCGCTTCAATTATGTGGCTCAACCTGAAGATGGCGATGTTGGTCTTTATCCGCAGATTGGCCCCTATGACGAGTGGAATGTCATCTACGGTTACAAGCCGCTGCCGGAGGTTGCATCTGCGGAAGCAGAACGTCCCATACTCAACAGCTGGATTAAAGAGCGCGCAGGAAATCCCTTGTATCGTTACGGACAGCAGCGCTTCAATCCGGTAGATCCAAGCGCTCAAACTGAGGATCTTGGTGACGATGCCGTAAAAGCCAGCATGTATGGCATTGCCAATATGAAGCGCATTGTTCCCAACCTGGTGAAGTGGAGCAAGGAAGACGGTAAAGGCTACGAAAACCTTCGTGAGTTATACCAGAATATATTCGCCCAATTGGGACGCTATATGCGCCATGTCGGCACCAATGTTGGTGGTGTCTACGAATATCGCAAAACAGGTGATGAGGACGGCGTCGTATTTACGCCGGTGCCTGGGGCACGCCAGGCTGAGTCGGTCCGCTTTCTCAATGAACAGCTATTTGCCACACCGCGTTGGTTGATTGATGCCGACGTTTTGCGGCGCATCGAGTCCCACGGCATGCTGGATAGACTGCTCGGTTTGCAGAACGGCTCACTTAACCGGTTATTCGAAGGTCCGCGCCTGCAGCGTCTGGCTGAAACTGCGGCAATTCACCAGGGCGCTTACACCATGACCGCCCTCTATGACGACGTCCGCAACGGTATCTGGTCAGAGCTTCGATCAAAATCGGCTATCGATCCCTATCGCCGTAATCTGCAGCGCGCCTATGTCGACAAGATGATCGATATTCTGAAAAGCGATGCAAACCAATACAATCGCACCGACATCAAAGCTGTTACCCGAGGTACGCTTAAGCAGTTATACAAGGATGTCAAAAAAGGAGCCGGTAAGCAGAAAGATCAGACCTCCAGGTACCACCTGGAAAACGTCATGGCCACTATCGGTGAAGCCCTGGATATGGACGATTAAGCATTGAAGGTGTTCACATCCCCATTATCCCCCTTAAATGGGGGAAATAGGGGGATGTGAATATCATGTACGAACAAGCAATCCAATATGCATTTTCTGATCTCATAAATCGGAGACAAGTATGCCTGAGAATCCAAAAACCAAACCCGGTTTTAGCATGACGGTCAACGGGGAATCGCGCACGGTTGACGTCCCGGCAGATATGCCCTTGCTGTGGGTGTTGCGAGATATTCTTAATCTGACCGGTACCAAATATGGCTGCGGTATGGCGCTTTGCGGCGCTTGTACTGTTCATCTGGATGGCGAAGCCGTTCGGTCTTGCCAAATGCCGATTTCGGCAGTTGAAGGCAAAACGGTAACAACTATTGAAGGCCTGTCACCTGACGGCAATCATCCTTTACAGATTCTTTGGGATGAAATGAACGTTTCTCAATGCGGCTATTGTCAGGCCGGGCAAATCATGAATGCCGCCGCCTGGCTTGCGGAAAATCCAACGCCCAGCGATGAAGAGATTGATCGCAATCAGTCCGGCAACCTCTGCCGCTGTGGCACCTACACCCGCATTCGTGATGCCATTAAACTCGCCATTGAGAAGGGAGGGTTGGCATAATGTTCTTATTTGAAAACAATCCTCCCTGGGCAAAAAACACGGTTGAAAAGCCAGAAGTGTTGAATTTGTCCCGTCGCGATTTTTTAAAGCGTTCTGCGCTTCTTGCCGGATCCACATTTGTGCTTGGTGTTTGGAGCAGTTGTGAAACCCGCAAAGAACCGATGGTTCGCGAGGTCACGAAAGTACCGGCAAGCGGTACATTTGAAGAAGCCGGCTTCCAGCCGAATTTACTCGTTGGCATTAACGACGCCGGTGACGTGTTTATTGTCTGCACCCGCTCGGAAATGGGCCAGGGCATTCGCAGCAGCATGCCGCCGGTGATTGCGGATGAAATGGAAGCAGATTGGGATCGCGTGCATGTGGTGCAGGCAGATGGTGATCCGAAATATGGCAATCAAAATACGGACGGCTCCCGCAGCGTGCGCAACCACTTCGACGAGTGGCGTCAGGCCGGCGCTACCGCCCGCGCCATGCTTCTTGCCGCTGCTGCTAAAATGCTGGATGTTCCGGCTTCGGAATGCACAGCTCACAATAATTTTGTAGAGCATTCTGCCAGCCAGCGCAAGCTCGGATATGGCGAACTGGCAGCAACCGCTGCAACATTGGACGTTCCGGCCGATGCACCGCTTAAAGATCGTTCCGAATGGCGTTACATCGGCAAAGAAGTCCGTGGTGTGGACAATTATGATATCGTAACCGGCAAAGCTATTTTCGGGATTGATGCCAGCGTGCCCGGCATGCTCCACGCAACAATCGAACGCTGTCCGGTTATTGGCGGCAAGGCGCTCACCTACGATGAAGAGACCGCTACGGCAGTTCCCGGCGTAGAAAAAGTGCTGCGTCTCGACGATGCACAATTGCCTCCGGCGTTTAATGCCCTGGGCGGCATCGCCGTGATCGGCACCAATACCTGGGCTACCATGAAGGGCCGCGAAGCATTAAATGTGAAATGGGATTTTGGACCGAACGCCGGCTATAATTCCACGGAGTATCGCGCTGCGCTTGAGAATAGCGCAACGAACCCGGGGAAAGAAATTCGCGCTGTTGGCGACATTAAAACGGCTATGGAAAAGGCTTCGCAAACCCACGAAGCGACCTATTTTGTGCCGATGCAGGCCCATGCCCCCATGGAACCACCAAACGCCCTCGCCTGGGTCAAAGAAGATGGCAGCATCGAAATCTGGGCGCCAAGTCAAGATCCCCAGGCCGCACGAAACACGGTCGCAGCGGTGATGGGCGTGGAAGTAGAGCAGGTGACGATTCATGTTACATTGCTTGGCGGCGGTTTTGGGCGAAAATCGAAACCGGATTACGTGGTTGAAGCAGCACTGATCTCCAAAGCAGTTGGCGCCCCGGTGAAGCTTACCTGGACGCGGGAAGATGAAATCCATTTCGATTATTTTCATGCCCCCAGTGCCCAGCATCTGAAAGCCTCGCTGGATGAAACGGGCAAAGCTACCGGCTGGCTGCATCGCACCACATTTCCCAGTATCAGCTCTACCTTTGCGCCGAATGTCACGCATGCCAGCAATGGCGAGCTGGGCCTCGGGTTCACCACTGTTCCCTATCAGATACCCAATATGCTCTGTGAGAACGGGGCGGCCAAAGCCTTTGTTCGCATCGGCTGGTTGCGTTCAGTTTGCAATATTCACCATGCTTTTGCGGTAAATGCATTTGCCGGAGAACTCGCCCACAAAGCCGGACGCGATCAGAAGGACTATTTGCTGGAGTTGATCGGCCCGCCGCGTAACCTCAATCACCTCTTCGAAGGCGAACGCGGCGCCTATGGCGAGGACTTGAATGTTCACACGTACGACACCGGGCGATTAAGACATGTTATTGAGGCAGTCGCTACCAGCATCGACTGGGGCAAGGATCTTCCGGACGGGCATGGTCTTGGTATTGCCACTCACTACAGCTTTGTATCCTACGTAGCGCATGCAGTTCACGTGTCTGTAATTGACGGGCAGTTGGCTATCCACGACATTCATTGCGCGATCGATAGCGGTACTTACGTGAACGTTGATCGCGTGAAGGCGCAAATGGAAGGGGCAACGATCTTTGGACTGACCCTGGCCCTACATGGCAAGATCACTGCAAAAGACGGCGCGATTGAGCAAAGTAATTTCCACAACTTTCCGCTCCTTCGCCTGAATGAAACACCGCCCATCACCGTGCACGTCGTGCACAGAAAGCAGGCGCCCGGTGGTGTCGGTGAGCCAGGCGTACCCCCGGTAGCTCCGGCGTTGACCAATGCCATTCTGGCGGCAACCGGTAAACCGGTTCGCGAACTGCCGATCCGGCTTGGGTAGTTGATAGATACGCAGCAACATCCCACTGTGTCCCCTTTCGAAGGGGGATCCAGGGGGATGTTGGTATACTAATGAAACCAAATCAAGGACACGTTCAATGAGAATGCTTCGCCAATTCATATTGATTCTAATATCTGCATCGCTGCTTTCCAGCCCTGGCTTTGCACAAAAGAAGAAAGCCGCTTCGGCGCTTAATGACACAACTTTCAGCGGCTTGAAACTCCGTGGTATCGGCCCGGCATTTATGTCCGGACGTATCGCAGACATCGCCATTCATCCGCAAGATTACAACACCTGGTATGTTGCTGTCGGTTCCGGCGGGGTTTGGAAAACCAGAAATGCGGGCACTACCTGGAAGCCGATTTTTGACAACTATCCCTCTTACTCAACCGGTTGCATCACCATTGATCCCAACAATCCCCATGTGATCTGGCTTGGCACCGGTGAGAACGTCGGTGGAAGACATGTCGCCTACGGAGACGGCGTTTATATGAGCGAGGATGGCGGCGCGAGCTGGAAGAATATGGGTCTGAAAAAGTCGCACCATATATCCAAGATCATCGTCCACCCGGAAAACTCGGACGTCGTGTGGGTCGCTGCCCAGGGTCCGCTGTGGTCTAAAGGTGGTGAGCGCGGTCTTTATATGACGGAAGATGGCGGAAAAAGCTGGAAACGGGTACTTGGTGATGACCAATGGGTTGGCGTAACAGAAGTTGTAATCGATCCGCGCGATCCCGATTGGCTTTATGCAGCCACCTGGCAGCGCCATCGCAATGTGGCTGCATATATGGGTGGTGGCCCCGGATCCGGACTGCATCGTTCTACAGACGGCGGCAAGACCTGGCGGAAATTAAGTAAGGGTCTGCCCTCGTCAAACATGGGCAAAATTGGTCTGGCGATTTCACCGCAGAATCCCGACGTACTCTACGCTGCCATTGAACTTGATCGCCGCACCGGTGGTGTCTACCGCTCTCACAACCGCGGCATTTCCTGGAAAAAGATGTCCGATGCTGTTGCCGGGGCAACCGGTCCGCATTACTACCAGGAACTCTATGCCAGTCCACATGCATTTGACCGCCTCTACCTGGTTGATGTAAGAATGCAGATCTCTGACGATGGCGGAAAAACCTTCCGTCGCATGAAGGAAGAACACAAGCATTCCGACAACCATTCCATTAATTTCCGGCCGGATGATCCCGACTACCTGCTTGTCGGCACCGACGGCGGCATTTACGAAAGCTTTGACCTCGCTGAAAACTGGCGGTTTGTTGCCAACCTGCCCTTGACCCAATATTACAAAGTTGCCGTTGATGATGCTGCACCCTTCTACAACATTTACGGCGGGACGCAGGATAACAATACCCAGGGTGGGCCGTCACGCACAGACAATGTTCACGGCATCCGCAATGCCGATTGGTACGTCACACTGTTTGGCGATGGGCATCAGCCGGCAACCGAACCCGGCAATCCGGATATCATGTATTCGGAATGGCAGCAGGGAAACCTGGTGCGTGTGGATCGCACAACCGGGGAAATCGTATACATCAAGCCGCAGCCAGCAGCCGACGAAGGGCACGAACGTTTTAATTGGGATGCCCCGATTTTGGTCAGTCCACACTCCCCTACTCGCCTCTATTTTGCGTCGCAGCGCGTTTGGCGTTCCGACAATAGGGGTGATGAATGGACAGCTATTTCCGGCGATCTAACCCGCAATCAGGAACGCATCGAATTGCCGATTATGGAAAGCACATGGAGTTGGGATTCCCCCTGGGACCTCCTGGCCATGTCCAACTACAATACCATTACCTCGCTGGCCGAATCCCCAAAGCAGGAAGGGCTGATCTATGCCGGAACCGATGACGGCATTATCCAGGTCACGGAAGATGGCGGCAAGAATTGGCGCAAGATTGAGGTAGGCAGCCTCCCCGGCGTCCCGGCAACCGCCTTCGTCAACGATATCAAGGCAGATCTACACGATCCGAATACTGTCTATGTCGTATTGGACAATCACAAGTTTGGTGATTTAGCACCTTATCTTTTGAAGAGCACCAATCGCGGAAAATCATGGCGCTCTATTCGCGCCAATCTGCCTGATCGCACGCTGGTCTGGCGAATTGTGCAAGACCATGTCAAGCCGGAGCTGATGTTTACGGCTACGGAATTCGGCATATATTTTACGGTTGACAGCGGCAAGAAATGGATCAAACTCAAAGGTGGGGTTCCCACGATTTCATTCCGCGATCTTGCCATTCAGAAACGCGAAAACGACCTGGTCGGTGCGACCTTCGGCCGCGGCTTTTATATTTTTGACGACTACAGCGTGCTTCGTCATGTTTCCGAGGAGCAGTTGAACCAGGAAGCCACATTATTTCCAATTCGCAAAGCATGGTGGTATGTACAGCGCGGTGTCCTCGGGTTCAGCAATAAAGGATCCCAGGGCGCCTCATACTACACCGCGCCGAATCCGCCCTTTGGTGCCGTATTTACTTACTATCTGTCCGAAGGCTATAAGACCAGCAAGCAAGAACGACAAGCAGCAGAGCGCAAAGCACGTAAGAACAAACAAGGCAACAGCTTCCCCGGTTGGGATACCGTTGATGCACAACGCACCGAGATTGCGCCTAAGATCTGGCTGACGGTCATGGATAATGCCGGACATGTCGTGCGGCGCATCGAAGGTCCCACCGGCAAAGGATTTCATCGGGTTGCCTGGGATCTGACATTGCCGAACAATGCCGCCATGACGGTCGGCGAAAAACCGCGTAAAAATGGGCCCACCGGCCCCGGCGCAGCCCCCGGTGAGTATAAGGTCGCGCTATCCAAAGAAATCAATGGCGTGGTGACGGAATTATCTGAGGCAGTGCCTTTTGTTGTTGAACGGATGCGCAAAGGTGCACTGGAAGGCGCCAAGCCGGAAGAGGTCGCCCAATTCTGGCAGGAAATAGCCCATCTGCGTCGCAGCACAAGCGCCGCTTCAACCGCATTGGCAAATGCCCTGAAACGGGCAGAAACGCTACGTCACGTGCTCTTGCGCACGCCATCTTTGCCAGGAAGCCTTGATCAGGAATTACACAGCATCCGCGAATCCCTGCTCACGCTTGATCGCCAGCTGAATGGCAGCCGCTCGCGTCGTCAAGTTGGTGAAAAGAATCCACCGAGTATCGGTGAGAGAATCGGCGTGGCCCGGTTGGGCACTGGCAATGCGACATACGGTCCGACACCAATGCACAAGCAGGCACTGGCGATTGCGGCAACACAATTCAACGAACTGCGTCAAACCTTACGTGACATTCTCGAGAATAAGCTGCCTGCATTCGAAAAGAAATTGCAGGAAAGTGGTGCTCCGTGGCTGGAAGGTCAGCCCTTACCGAAAGTGCCATGATAAGCGAATCGTTCATAGTTGAGCGATGATCGTTTCCGTTGAACGATCATCGCTCGACGTTTATTCCAGGCGAGGATAGCATGCAAAAGGTTATTTTGACAATGATGATCACGTTGATCGCAGCACTCCTTTGCCAATGCAACACGCCGGCATCGGAAGCATCAGAGACCGCCCTGACAATTGACTATACGCTCACAGCTGATCAAACACATGACAAATTCAGCAGTGCCATTGCGCCGGTTTTGCGCGTCAAAAGCGGTAGCGTTATCGAGGCATTTACGCATGAGGCCACCGGCGGACAGCTATCGATCCATTCGACGCTGGAAGAATATCAAACAATTGATCGCAGTAAAATCCATACCCTCACCGGACCGGTATATGTTGAGAATGCCGAGCCGGGCGATATTCTCGCTGTCAAGCTGCATAAGATTGAGCTGGATAGCTGGGGTTGGCAGGCAATTGTGCCTCGAATTGCCCTCTTGCGCGACGAATTCGACGAATATAGCTTCGTCACTCACAAGATTGACAAGCAAGCGAAGACGGCGACATTCGGGAACCGCTTTACCATTCCCCTTAAACCCTTTCCCGGCGTTATGGGCGTTGCACCGGCTACCGAAGAAATGCTCTCCACCGGTCCGCCACGCGCCAACGGAGGAAATATGGATGACCCGAACCTGGTTGAAGGAACCACCGTATACTTTCCAGTATTTGTGAAAGGTGCACTCTTCTCGATCGGTGATCCGCACGCCGTGCAAGGCCTTGGTGAAGTGGCCGGAACGGCAATCGAATCGCCTTTGCGTATCATTTATGAAATCAGCCTGATCAAATCTGATCGCAAAATTGAAGAGCCGCAGTATGAAACCGATGAGGTATATGCGGTTACCGCCTTTGCCACGACGCTGGATGAGGCAGCAAAGAAAGCCACCGGCTACATGGTTGACCATCTCGCGGCAACATACAAGATGACTCGTGAAGATGCATACATGCTTTGCTCACTCATCGGTGATCTCAAAATTGCCGAAGTCGTTGATCTTCCGCACGTCCTGGTAACAATGCATGTGCCGAAATCGGTGCTTGCCAGTGACAAGATGCAGTAAGCAGTGGCAGTGAAAACAATGACAAATGACAAATGTCGAATATTTTCTTTTCACCTTAAAATATCGCGTAGCGATAAAATGTTAATAGGCCCGGGTTTGTTTTTATACCCGGGTGGCAGTGGCAGTGGCAGTGGCAGTGGCAGTGAAAATTAACGGCGAAGCCGTTGCATCGCCCAGCCTCATGTTCGCGTCAAGCGAACGTGAAGGCAGCAACGAATGAAAAATAACCACATCCCCCTGCTTCCCCCTTCGAAGGGGATTCAGGGGGATGTGGTCCATAAATCCATCTATTAATCAACTCTCAACCAACATCTAACAGCAAACACCTATTCTCTTATGGCAAAAAAAAGTGAATTCGTCGAATATCTCCTGGAATTGCTGAGCGATTTTGGCAATATCCGTTCACGCGCCATGTTTGGCGGCTATGGTATATATCGGGACGATTTGATGTTTGGCCTGGTGGCCGACGACCAGCTATATTTGAAAGTCGATGAAGAAAACCGGGCGACTTTTGAAGAAGAAGGCGCAGAGCCCTTTATCTACGTGAAAAACGGCCAACCCATGGCAATGTCCTATTACCTGGTTCCGGAAAATGCCCTCGACAATCCGATGGAAATGCAGCATTGGGCGCAATTGGCTTATGATGCGGCATTGCGATCCAAGAAGCCGAAGAAGAAAAAGCGTTGATGCAGGCACTGAAAAACATTTGGCAATATGAAGCAGCTGCGAAAGAAGCATTGCCGGAAGACACCTGGGCCTATCTCTTCGGTGGTGCCGATGACTTACGTACCAAAAAACGTAACAGCGACGCCTTTCGGAATTACCAGATACGCCGGCGCGTCTTGGTGGATGTACGGGAAGTCGATAGTCGCGTCACTCTCTTTGATCGCGAACTGCGCAGCCCGGTCATTCTAGCGCCAGTCGGTATGCAGCGTTTATTCCATTCGGATGGCGAATTGGCTACCGCACGAGCAGCCAACGACCGCGATCAGTTGATGATCGTATCCACCGTCAGTCATTTTCATTTTAGGGATATCTGCAGTCAATTTGAGAAGCCGCCCTGGTTTCAGCTCTACCCTACCACAGACCGAACGATAACTAGTAGATTGGTAAAAACCGCCGAAGATCTCGGGTCGCGTGTCCTGATGCTGACAGTTGACCTCCCGGTTCCGGGCAATCGCGAGAGCCATCTCAGCAGCCTGATGGAACATATTGAAGGTGGCACCGATATGCCAAATGTTGCTGACCTGGCAGATGGAGAAACAGTGTATGACCCAAGCATGACCTGGGAGATGATCAACTGGTTGAGGAGTCAGTGCAGTATGAAAATTGTCTTGAAGGGAATTGTTACAGCCGAAGACGCCGAGCTGGCGATCCATTATGGCGCGGATGGCATCATCGTATCCAACCACGGTGGCCGGCAGTTGGAAAGCGATCTGGCAAGCATTGAGGCGCTGCCGGAGGTCGTCGCAGCCGTCAAGGGCCGCCTTCCGGTATTAATTGACGGCGGCATTCGACGTGGCACGGATATCTTTAAGGCCCTGGCCCTTGGCGCTACTGCCTGTTGCATCGGCCGGGCATTTTGCTACGGCCTGGCTGTAGGCGGTCAAGCCGGTGTTACAAAGGTACTGAGCATCCTCGACGAGGAGTTGCTCCGCGACATGCGCCTGGCAGGCGTAACATCACTAAAGCAAATAAACGCCAACTTTATACGCCGCAAACCGGCAGGAGATTATCCACAATGATCATCTATCAGGTGAGTTGCACGATGTCAATAGATCTTGCCGAAAAATGGCAGAATTTCTTCCTGGAAAAACATCTGGATGATGTTGTCAACACCGGCTACTTTCACAGCTATTCATTTCGCCGCGTAATTGACGACAGCGATACCGGGGAGGTTACATTTATTGCCGAATACCAGACCGATAGTCTGGAAAAAATTGAGGCCTATAATCAGCATGCTGCACCAGCGTTGAAAAAAGAAGTCATTGATCTATTTGAAGGGCAGTTTACTGCCAGTCGACAACTCTTCGAGATTATCGATCAATCCGCCTAACGGCGCCGTCCGCCCCGACGGCCGCGACGACGTTTATCATTACGGTCACGCGCTTCGCTGACTTTAACGCGCTGGCCCATTAGTTCCGTACCGTTAATCCCCTTTATCGCTTTATCTGCTTCCGAATTGTTCGGCATTTCAACAAATCCGAATCCCTTGGAGGCGCCTCCCATATTGTCGCGGGCTACTTTGGCAGAGGTCACTTCCCCGTATTTGGCAAATGCCTCCCGAAGATCATCATCTGTAACTTCGTACGCCAGATTGGTGATATAAAAATTCATGACCTACTCCTTTCACAAAAGGTTTGCATCAAAAACTGATGCGATTCCCACTCACAAAATTAATTCCCGAATACAACATACGGTATTGCATCCTCCCATAAAACTCTTTTCGAGATTCGCTCAGATCAGCAGGGCGCCTTCGTGACGCAACAACCACTCTTTGCGCCAAAGCCCGCCACCGTAGCCGATGAGCTTGCCATTACTTCCGATAACCCGGTGACAGGGCACAATCAGTGAAATCGGATTTTGACCATTGGCCCGGCCAACGGCCCGAATTTTACGGCGATCCCCCAGTTGCATGGCGATATCAAGATATGACTGTGTGCGTCCGAAGGGAATTGCCAAAAGCGCCGACCACACTTCCCGTTGAAACCGGGTGCCTTCCGGCATGAGGGGCAGATCAAAATCCGTACGCTGCTTGTCAAAATATTCTCGCAACTGCTGCCGGCAATCCGCAATTACCTGACTGTCGGCTGTTTCTTCTTCCCGGCGTTCTTCCACAAAAAATAGGGAAACCAAAGATTCATCCCGGGCGCAAATTTCAATCAGCCCAATTTCCGACTCGAAATAAGCATACACCTTGTCACTCATAGAGCGACCTCCAAAGATAGAACGTGGCATAAGCTTCCCAGTTCCGCCACTTTTTCGACATTTTTTCTATTTCAGGAATGCTCGGTTTTCTATCAAGCTGTTTCCACTTCCGAATCGCATTATGCAGACCAACATCTTGAATGGGAAATGCCCCGGGCTGCCGCAGGCATTTCATCATCACGTAGTCCGCCGTCCAGCCGCCCACACCTTTTATTTCCAAAAGTGTTGCGCGCATCTCTTGCGGATTTTCTTTGGCCAACAGCTGTTGTTTTGACAAGCGGCCGTCGGCCATCAGGCGAGCAATGCCGATCACATATCGTGCCTTCTGAATTGAAAACTGATGGGCTTTTAGATCCTCTTCCGCCAGTTGGGCAATCACTGCCGGCTCAGGGAAATGCCAGAAAGTTCGTCCGTCAAGCTCAAGTGAACGCCCAAAGTTCTCTACCATTCGCCGCTTTAAGCGATAAGCAAAGGTCAGGTTTATTTGCTGACCAATTACAGCCCATGCAAGTGATTCAAACAAGTTCGGCAGGCCAATAATCCGCAATCCGCGATACTGCTTCACAATTGGCGCCAGCAGTGAATCTTTCGCTGCAAGTTCATAAAAATCAGTTAGATCACGATCCAGATCGAACCAGTCTGTCATGTATGTTTTTATTGCCTCAATTGAACTACGATCTGCGTTCCCGTGGAGAATTCTGGCACCCAACCCACCTTCTGTTGCTGATACCGCAAACGCCAGATCTATACCCTCATGAGCAAGCAGGGTATACACCTGATCATCTTCAACAAAGTGTGAGGTTTCGTCGGCAGATCTTCCCAGGAAAGTCAAGTGCTGCTGAAAATCAAAGTCCTCCGCTGCCAGTATCTCAATACGCTCCATACACTAGAGGTTGCAGAAAAAAGTGGAGATATCCAAATCCTACCCGGACGCTCAGCCGGCAACAATCACAGCCTCGGCTACTCACGTGTATTTCGCGCGATTTCCCCAGTCTGCGGAAAATTTGCCAGTTTTTTTATTGAAATTGCGGAAAAGACAACCTATATTTGACGTATAATTTCGCTTCATCGGGAGTTTAGCCAGGGATGCTCCGGATGAGAAAGGCAACCCCTGAGAAAGGAGGTGGTCCTATCTATTATCAGTCTAAAATAGGAGCCTCCGGAGATGCTCGCTAGCACCGGGTCCTCCAGAGATTCCATTCGATTTAAAGCCCCGCAGTTACAACGCGGGGCTTTTTTATTGCGCACTTGCATGAGGAGATGCAACCTGTCTTGAAGTTATTCGACGAATTACGCGAGCGACTTGTACCACCTGCACCTGCAACAGGCACTCCAAAACTCTTCGGAACCTTCGGCGGTGTGTTTACCCCCGATGTCTTGACTATTCTCGGCGTCATTATGTATTTGCGGCTCGGCTGGGTAGTTGGAAATGCCGGCTTCATCGGGGCGGTTGCTATTATCCTGCTGGCCAAAATTGTTACCATTTGTACCGGCCTCGCAATGTCATCCATTACCACGAATATCAAAATTGGCGCAGGCGGAGCGTATTCAATTATTACCAAATCCCTTGGCCTGGAAGCCGGTGGCAGTGTTGGCATTCCATTCTACATTTCGCAGACCCTGTCAGCGGCGCTCTATATCATTGGCTTTACGGAAGGATGGTTGCAGCTTTTCCCTGACCACTCCCCTCGTCTGGTGGCCTCAACTGCCTGGGTGAGTCTCTTTTTCATCTCATATCTGAGCGCACACTTCGCCATCAAGATCCAATACATCATTATGGTTATTATTGGGGTCTCACTCATCTCCTTTATGATGACGCCCACTCAGCCTGCAGCACAAATTGTCTATGTCGGTAATTTTGAGGATGCCGGATTCTGGCAGGTATTTGCGATTTTCTTTCCGGCGGTCACCGGCATTATGGCCGGGGCCAACATGTCCGGTGATTTAAAAGATCCGCGTACGGCTATCCCGGTCGGCACGCTAAGCGCCATCGCCGTCACCCTGGTCATCTATATCGGGCTGGCCTACCTGCTCGCGCTGTACGTTGATCCGGAAACACTGCGCAACAATCAAATGGCGATGGTCGAATATGCACTATGGGCAAAATGGGTCGTTCTGGGAATTTTAGCGGCGACCTTTTCTTCGGCGCTTGGCAGTATGGTCGGAGCGCCCAGGGTGTTACAGGCGCTGGCGGAACAGCGCACCGTTCCTTTTCACGCGACATTTGCCGCCAAGTCCGCCAACAATGAGCCGCGTAACGCGATCATCTTTACCGGGGCTATCGTCATTGTCGCTGTGCTGTTAGGCAACCTGAACGCGCTGGCAACGCTGATTACGATGTTCTTCCTGATTACCTATGGGGTTCTCAACCTGGTGGTATTTATCCAGCAAAGCATGAACATCATCAGCTACCGGCCGACGTTCAAGGTGCCGCGCTTTGTTTCCTTCATCGGTGCCATTAGCTGCTTGTTTATCATGTTTCTGATCAATCCGATTTTCAGCATTGTGGCCTTTATCGTCATTACGATTTTGTATGTATGGCTGGCGCGCAAGAAACTGGAATCTGACGACGGCGATATCCGTGGAGGAATATTTCTGGTACTCGCAGAGCGCGCCTCACGACTAGCCAGCAAATTCCCCCGGCATCAGGTTTCCTGGAAACCGCATCTACTGCTGCCCATTGATGACCCGCGGGTTTGGTCGGGATCACTGCTGTTTATCCGCAGCATCACCTATCCCTCCGGCAGCATTTTCGCCTTCACCGTCACCAAGGATGACGTTGAGAATACCGAGCGAGATCTGGAAGAATTGCTATCGCCGCTCAGCCACGATAATATTCTTGTCAGTTCTACGGTCATTGAAGACAACGAGTTCTTGCATGGCGCCAGGCTGGTTATGCAGACCCTGAAAGGGCAAACGCTTCGCCCAAACATTCTGTTCATGTCATTAAGCGCCAATAGATCCAATGACGAAACCATTGGTCAGTTGATTAGTGCTGCGGAACGCTATAAGATGGGTCGGGCCGTACTGTATCAGCACGACCGGATCGGATTCGGCATCCAGCAAGACGTGAATCTTTGGCTTCGCGATGAGAGCCCCAATTGGCATCTGGCAATGCTCATCGCCCTGCACATACACCTCAACTGGGATGGCAAACTAAATTTGATTACGGTCTCAGGGAATGGTAAAGATACCGAACGCCTATACAAGTTCCTGGAACGTCTTAGCGATCAGGCGCGCCTACCTTCTACAACTGAGTTTTTTGTCCTGGAAGGTAACTTTTTCAAAGCATTGCAGGCGGCGCCACGTGCCGATATCAATATCCTTGGGATGGCAGGCGATGCTTCTCTGGACTTCATGAGAAGCATTCCGGAGCCACTGCGATCTTCCTGCTTATTTGTGGGAGATTCCGGTGAGGAAAGTGCATTGGTTTAAGTTTTCAGGAGAAACAAGGGCATCCAGATCGTCTTGCGGATTTTCATTTGCCCGAGGCTCATGAGAATGATGAGAATCAGGATGTAAGACAAAACAACCGTCCAAAGGAAATTCAGGTTGGCAAATGACGGTCCCTTGTTGATACCCACCAGGATATATTGTAGCGTGATAATCCCGGACAGCGCATAAGCCAGATAACGCGTCAGGTCCAGCACCACATCCTTCTGCAAGGGATTAAACTCCGATTGATTTAAGGCGTTATTAAGGATATTGGCGTAAATACCAACACAGTATAGCAGCACAAGATAGTAGAATGGCCAGGCAACCCAGATAGGAATGCCCTTCCCTACCAGCCAGAAATCGTATACCCCGTGCAAAAGCACCGCAAAGAAAAAAGTCAGTAGAAAGTATGGTGCGACATGCTTTTTCTTCTTGTATTTGGCGTAGATAATGCCATAGGTGGCAATTGCTGTCCAGGCCATATGCAATAGCACAGTTGACAAGGCTCGCTGCGCTATTTGCGGCAGGCCGGCATCATTGAAATAAAGGAGGTTCTCCGCTGAGGCAAATCCCAAAGCGGCAATTGAGGCATAAATCGGATAGTCAATCGATTCATTTATGGCTTTCGAGAAGCGTAAAAACAGCAGAAACGGCATAATTTTTACAGCTTCTTCCATCAACCCGATTCCGAAAATACAAAAAAGCAAATCGCTGAAAAGATCCCCGGTGAGCACAAACTGAAAACGATGTTCCAGGATGTCATACAAAGGGCCGCAGACCACTGAGAAGGCGATCCCCATTACCAGCATGGTGATCACTGAAATCCAGCGTTCAGGTTCAAATACGTCTAACTTGCGCAGGTAAACAATCCAGGCCAGGCAAATAAGGGCTGCCGCCAACAGTCCGCTCAACGTCACATGTTCGTAGTCAAACGTCAATTCCAGATATTCAATATAATTTTGATTGCTGAGACTGCTATAGCGCTTGTAATAACTATTGATGAATACCCCTTCGGCATCATCATTTACCAGTTCATCAAGTTCTGCAAATGCCTTTTGCTCCAATAAAATTTCTGCAAGATTACCATACGCACCTTCCAGGTGGCCTTTCGATTTAATTTCTTTGTAGAAGAACTGCTTGGCGCGATCAAGATCCCCCTGGCGGCGATATAAATACCCGATACTATTATTGAGATAGGGCATTCTGCCATTCTTCACCTTCAAATATGTGTAGAACCCGCGCGTCATATCTCCCTGGTTTACGTAGCAATAACCAAGACCATAGAAACCGATGTCGGCAATCTCCTGCAACTCATGCTTGGTGTAGCTGATGTATTGGTCCAAAATAGCGGCATCATCGCGGCGGGTACCGTAAACGCCTTCTTTGGGAATCTTAAAGTGATTCGCTATATAACCGCGGTGGTTGGCAATATTCAGGAAATCTTGCTGGATAAGGGCAAAATATTGGGCTTTGGCGACATGCGGGTTGCCGGTTTTTTCGGCCAAATCAATAATTTCGGCCGGTCCTTTTGGACGGGGGTCGCTTACCAGTACGTTGATCAAAACGACGGCAATCGCTGCAGGCAGCACGACCTTCAACAAGAAATTCTTTAGTTCAACCAACGGTGGTCCGCAGATAAAGGGTTACAACAGTTTGGGGCGAGCTAAGGCGTCCAACTCCAATATTTATCATTCCTTCCCCGGTTGCTAATATACTATATAATCGTTTCCACTGCTATCACTCGTTAGTTGAGTCACATATCATAAGAAACTTGCCATATTTTCATACTATCGAACCGCATTTTTATACAAATTTGTCAGGCCGCTTTTCTGTTGATTAGATCACAGACACCGATAATCTTAAACGTGGGAAATAAAGCAGTGCCGTCCTATATTTGAAATGTGATTTTTTTCGCATGATTCATTCACCCATCGAAAGAGATAAAAATGATCTCATATATATGCTTAAAGCAAGTTTCTAAAAGCTATCAGGAAGGCGGTACGCGGCACCAGGTTCTGGATGCGGTTAATCTGGAAATTCAGCAAGGAGAAACCATTGTTTTGCTGGGAAAAAGCGGTTCCGGAAAATCAACGCTTTTAAATCTTATCAGCGGCATCGACTTGCCTGATAGCGGCGATATCCTTATTGGTTCGCAGAATCTCTCCGCGCTTAATGAGGAAGAACGTACCCTATTCCGTCGTCGCGACATCGGCTTCATCTTTCAATTCTTCAACTTGATCCCAACCCTCACAGTTGAGGAAAATCTCATCTTGCCGCTGGAACTAAATGGCGGGAATTCACAGGGGGCCAGGCAACGGGCAAATATCATGTTGCAGGAAGTTGGCCTCGCAGATAGAGCCACCAGTTTCCCGGATCGCCTGTCCGGCGGAGAACAGCAGCGGGTGGCCATTGCCAGGGCACTGATTCATCAACCGGCCATCATCCTGGCTGATGAACCCACCGGTAATCTTGATGAAGAAACCGGCCGTATCATCATATCCCTCATGGACCGCCTGGTGAAGCAGGAAAATCGTACAATGATTATTGCCACGCACAGCCGGGAAGTGATTGATCTGGCAGACAAAGTCTATACCCTGCGCCAGCGTCGTTTCGTAGAAATAACGGCGGAGGTTGCTGATGGCTAATCTGTTGAATAAATCCAGCCTGCGCTATATGTGGCGTCACCCCTGGCAAATTGGTTTGTCAATTCTCGGCATCGCTGTGGGGGTTGCGGTTGTCATTGCCATAGACCTGGCCAACCAGAGCGCAAACAACGCTTTCAGCCTGTCAATGGATAGTGTGACAGGCAAGGCAACACATCAAATCACCGGTGTCTCCGCTGGTGTGCCGGATTCGGTTTTCGTCGACCTTCGCAGGGAGCTTGGCTTCAGGCAAAGTGCACCGGTCATCGAAAGCCATGTGAAATACCAGGGCGCAGAACGCGAGATCTTTTACCTGATGGGCGTCGATGCATTCTCTGAAGCGCCATTTCGCGCCTATATACAGGGAATCGGCACCAGGATTAGCGGGGGATTTGGCGATTTCATGACCAACCCTCGCGCCGTGCTGATGTCCTCAGACAAAGCGGCAAAGCTGGGATTGGAGATCGGCGACAGCCTTCATATTCAAATCGGTAGCCGCAAACATTCACTCATCATCAGTGGCATGTTGAAGCCGGAAGATGAGTATAGCAATCACGCCCTGGAGACCATGCTGATTGTCGACATTGCTGCTGCACAAGAAATGCTTCGTATGGACGGCTATATTAGCCGCATCGACCTTATTATCCCGCAGGGTGCAGAAAATGAGAAGCAGCTGGAAAGATTAAGCGAATGGCTTCCGGATAATCTGCGCCTGACAACCGCCTCGGCCCGCAATGAAGCAACGATTCAAATGATTCGCGCATTTGATTTAAATTTGACCGCCCTCAGTCTATTAGCGCTGGTCGTTGGTATGTTCCTGATTTTCAATACCATGACTTTTTCAGTCGTGAGGCGTCGCAAACAGCTTGGTCTACTGCGCTCACTTGGCGTGACCCGCAAAGAAATATTCCGGCTGATACTCAGCGAGGCGCTGCTGCTCGGCATTATTGGAACAGTATTAGGCATCGGCGTCGGCATCTTCCTTGGTCAGATCCTGGTGCAGCTGGTATCCCAAACCATCAATGATCTCTACTTTATTCTAACGGTGAATCAGATGACCATCACGCCGGCGAGCTTGATCAAGGGCCTCTGCCTGGGCGTGGGCGTTACGGTGTTGGCTGCTATCAAGCCGGCACGCGAGGCAACAACTGCTAATATTCGCAGTGTTATGAATCGCTCCCGCCAGGAAAGCAATCTGCGTGATAACATGCCGAAGTTAACGCTGATTGGCCTGGCGGTGATGGCATTGGGTGGCCTCATCCTCTTAATCCCCACCCGAAATTTGATTATCAGCTATGGCGGCATCTTGCCGATGCTGATCGGCGCCACCTTGCTCACGCCGCTGGTCGTTTTTGCGGCCATGCGCCTGGCAAGACCGCTAATGAGCAAGGGATTTGGCCTGCTTGGTCGGATGGCCACACGCGACGTGAGCGCCCACATGACCCGAACAGGAGTTGCCATTGCCGCATTGAGTATCGCAGTTGCTGCCACCATCGGTGTTGATACCATGATTACCAGCTTTCGCTCCACGGTGGTGCATTGGCTGGAAAGCCGTCTGCGTGCCGACATCTACATTTCACCACCCAGCCTGCTATCCCGGCGAAACAGCGCCACACTGGAACCGGAGTTCGTAGACGATTTACAGGAGGTAGACGGCATCGATTACATCGGTTACTTCCGGGAAAACATGATTCCGGTTGACGGGCGCATGATGCACCTGGTTGCCAGCAGTCTCTCCCAGCGAAATTTCGACAGCTTTGGCTTTAAGAGAGGTGATCCTGCCGAGGCCTTTGCGGCCTTCAAAACCAGAGAGGGCCTGCTCATTTCCGAGCCGTACGCCTTCCACAACAATATTGATGTTGGAGACGCAATCACTATTCCTACCGATCGTGGTGAGCGCGAATTCGAAGTGGCTGCCATTTATTATGATTATGGCTCCGATATCGGGGTTGTGGTCATTTCATTTGATGTATATCGAAAATATTGGGACAATCATCGCATCTCGGGAATATCGGTATATGGCAAACCGGGACAAGACGTCGAACAGCTGGTGGAAACCATTCGACGTTTGCCGGACCCGGATGAGGAAGTGCTGGTGCGCTCCAATCAATTTTTGAAGGACACCTCAATCGCAATTTTTGATCGAACCTTCATTATCACCAGTGTGCTGCACATCCTGGCGATTGGTGTTGCCTTTATCGGGGTTTTTAGTGCCTTGATGTCCTTGCAGTTGGAACGCACCCACGAACTTGCAGTGCTACGGGCAAACGGCCTGACGCCGAAGCAGTTAAAAAAACTGCTGACGCTGCAAACCGGTTTGATGGGTCTGGTGTCCGGACTACTGGCGATCCCATTGGGACTGGGTTTGGCAGCTTTACTGATTTACGTCGTCAATCAACGCTCATTTGGCTGGACTCTGCAATTCCAGATCATGCCGGAGATACTGCTGCAAAGTCTGGTCCTCGCAGTGGTTGCAGCCCTGTTGGCGGGGCTTTACCCTGCTTACAAAATGGCCAACAGTTCACCAGCACTGGCATTGAAGGAGGAATAAGATGGCGTTACGAATATTGATCCTTGGCCTGGTTGTCCTTGTTGCGGCCATGCTCATCAAACAGACAGGTCCGACGCCGGAAGTTCAAGCGTCGATTTCGGTTTTCGAAGCATTAAGTGGTGGCGATACCAGCGGCTACGCCAGAGCTATTTCACCCCGGGAATTCATCTTTCCGGCAGACCATGGCGCACATCCCGGCTTCAAAACCGAATGGTGGTACTACACCGGTAATTTAAGCAATAGCGAAAATGAGCGCTTCGGCTTTCAATTTACGATCTTTCGAATCGGCTTAGCCCCGGGAGCAGATCATAGCGGTTCCGATTGGTCCGCCAATCAGATGTATATGGGCCACTTTGCATTAAGTGATGTAGAAAAGCGGGACTTCTATTTCTTTGAGAGGTTCAGCCGCGCGGCACAAGGCCTGGCGGGTGTCCAGGCGGATCCGTTTCAGGTCTGGCTGGAAGACTGGCAGGTAAGCGGAATTGAAGATACCGACAAATTTCAGATGCTTGATCAAAAACTAATTGCTAAAGAGGATGATGTTGCCCTTGAGCTTACCCTGGAAAACACCAAACCGATCGTCTTGCAGGGGAAAAACGGGCTAAGCCAAAAAGCTGAGGGTTCCGGGAACGCCTCATATTACTATTCACTCACCCGCTTGCGCGCATCCGGTGAAATCACGCTAAATGGTGAACGCCACGAAGTATCAGGCAATGCCTGGATGGACCGGGAGTGGAGCACCTCAGTCCTTGGCAGCGATCAGGTTGGCTGGGACTGGTTCTCTCTCCAATTTGACAACGGCCACGATTTGATGTATTATCAATTGCGCCGGGAAGACGGAAGTGCCCATCCGCTTAGTAAAGGCACCCTGGTTAATCCGCAGGGCGAAAGTGCTGGCCTGACCGCAAGTGATGTAACGTTGGAAGTGCTTGATCATTGGGAAAGTCCGCTCTCCGGACGCTATCCAGTAAAATGGCGACTGGAAATTCCGTCGAAATCCCTGGCGCTGACGATTACCCCGGTAATGCCCGAGCAGGAATTGGATGTGTCTGTTAGATATTGGGAAGGCGCTGTTTTAATAGAAGGTCAACAGGCGGGACAAAAGGTCTCCGGGCGCGGATATGTCGAGATGACCGGCTATGCTGACTAACACAAACTGAAGCGGATATGACAGGAGATGAACTATGGGTTGGCTGAAAAACGTCGTCGTTGACATTGCCGTCACGGTCGTCATTGCTCTGGCGGTCACCGGCAGCGAGCGTTGGATATTGATGGTTGCTTACGGCTACTCGGTACTGATGTTGATATTGAAATTGATATATTTCCGAGGCCCCTCCTTCCAGCGGAAAGCGAAAAAGCAAAAGGATGCAGCGCCAGCGTGGTTCATCTATGCGCTATACGCGATCAATGCCGGACTATTTGCCGCATACGGGCATTGGATTTTTGCAGGCATCTGGATTGTAATCGGCGTGCTGTCTTACATTGCTCAAAAGCATAGCGAAAGGTAAGTGCCCAAGCGCCTTCGGCGCGTCAGTTGGCTGCGCCAACGTCAGAGGCTGCGCCTCGTCAGCTCACTTCGTTCGCGTAAAAGAACTGCTGCAAAACATCCCCCTGTGTCCCTTCGAAGGGGGATTCAGGGGGATGTTACGGACCATAGGCCCTGACGCGAGTGCAACGAGCTGACACGAATGTAGGTCAAATTACGGACATGGTTGAACAGGCAGGTAAACGTGAAATGTGCTGCCTTCACCAGGCTGACTTTCTACATCTATATATCCGCAGTGCTTGCTGACAATATTTTGGCAAATCGATAGTCCCAATCCCTTGCCGGCCGCGGCCTCACCAGTGGTAAATCCCGGTTCGAAAATTTTGTCCAAATCTTTTTCTGTGATACCCTTACCGCTGTCCGTTACCCATATGTTCACACCACTGCCAACTGGCTCAGTACGAACGGTTATACGGCCCTCGCCATCAATTGCTTGCGACGCATTCATAAATAGATTCATGAAAAGCTGATTGAGCTGGTTGGGATAACAGTAAATTTTCGGCAGACTGCCGTATTGCCGATCAACCTCAATTCGGTTCTTGAAAAGATGCTCAACAAGAATCAGCGTGCTGTCAAGACCTTCGTGTAGATCGGTTTTTTGAAATTCAGCTTCATCAAGCCGGGCAAAATTCTTGAGACTCTTAACAATGCGACCAATCCGCTGTCCGGCATCGATGATCACGTCATTGTTCGTCTTTACCATATCGAGATAACGGGTAAACTTGCCATTGACCGGGGGATCATAGGGTCGATCACCATCCGCCTGCAGCTGACGAATATTTGACAGGCAGCGTTGGATGACATCCGCTGCAGTGCTCACTGCCCCTACCGGCGAATTTACCTCGTGCGCAACACCGGCAAGGAGCGTCCCCATTGAGGCCATTTTCTCACGAATCACCAGCTGTCCCTGCATATCGGTCAGGTTTTCCAGGGTCACGGCCAATTCCTGATTCTTTTCCTCAAGATGCTGGGTGTGTTCCTCCACTTTTTCTTCCAAACTCTGACTATACTCTTCGAGCTTGGTATTCGCATCAACCAATTCCTGTGAGGTGCGCCGTAATTCTTCGGACTGGGTCGTCAATTGTTCGGTAACTTCGGCAAAATTTCGCTCCACCAGGTAGGCCATAATGACCATAAAAAAGAATGCTCCGTATTTGAAAATACCACCAACATGTGGGACGAAAAAGAAGGTGCCGAGAATATCGATAACGCCGGACAGGATGAGCAAAGATATTCCGACAATAAAAATCCGCACGTTTCTGGTGCTGCCGGTATTGACCCAAAAACTGTTTATCAGTACCAATACCGCTTCCAAACCCAGAATAAAGAAGAAGACATTCAGGATAGATGACATAAACACAAGGCCGGCTAAGTCCAGCAGAAGCGCCACGACGGCAAGCACGATATGCCCTTGCCAGAATCGCCGAATAAAATTACGATAACCGGGGCCAAGAATAATGTCATAGAAAGCAAAGAGGCCGATTGGAAAACAGAAGAATCCCAGCATGCCGCCGTAGTACAGCCAATGATCCATTGGATGCAGCAGCTGGATACCAATCATAATTTGAAATAGGCCCATTGAGACAGAAAAGATCCCGAATGCCAGCGCTTCATAGGGACGCGGGTTGCGACGAAAACGTTTGGCGAAGAGGAACAATACGAACGACCCGATAAACAAGAAGAACGCACCGAGGATCAGATCATTAAGCGAACAATCGATGAGTGCCCGCAGCACTTCGGTTTGTGACCCCATCACGAAATTGGTTTCAAAATCGAGTGGCTGCGAGGCAGGCGCATAAATGCCAATCTCCATGATTTTGCCCTGAAAGTCCGCCGGCATTCTGACCATACCGAAACTCATGACGTTCAGTTTGTTAGCCGCAGAATACTCCAGTATGCCATGCTTCTTGATCAGCTTTCCATCAACATAAATATGATAAGATACCCCGGTTGGCGGAATGAGGAGTACCGGATTATTGATATCAACATCCGGCAAGGTCACTTTGAGCCAATGCAGTCTATCATCCTTATTGCGCCTCAGAACAAATTGCTGCGGCAGCTTTTCCCAGTTCACGTTGGAATGATCGATGTAGGCGCCCTGCGGTTTTTCCCCAAGGTGATATTCCCAGGTATCGCATACCACTTTTAGATCGTAATTGCGAACATCAAAAATTTGTGCAGATACAAATTGAGTGCAGAGCAGCATAGCGAACATGACAAATGACAGGCTCGCCCCGCTAACCGAGGCTTTTCGGATAAGGCCGATCATTGACTGACCTCCCCGGATTTCGCCGGCATAGCTACCCCGTTACTGCCGCCTTCCAATTTGGGCTTCACCGGTAGAACGATCGTGAATTCGGTCCCATCGCCAACTTCGCTCTTCACGCGAATCGATCCGTTGTGCTTCTGGATGATGTTGTAACATATCGACAGCCCCAGGCCGGTACCCACACCAACGCCTTTGGTAGTAAATCCCGGATCAAAAATTCGTCCGAGGTTTTTGGGCGCAATACCCTTCCCATTGTCCGCAATGACAATCTGAACGCCATTTTCAACGGCTTCCGTGCGAATGCTCAGCACGCCGCGATCCTCCATGGCCTGCGCAGCATTTACAAAAAGGTTCATGAAGACCTGGTTGATTTGGTTTGGATAACCGCTAATGGGTGATATGTCGCCATAGTCCTTTTGCACGTCGACCTTGTATTTCAATTCATGAAAGACGAGCGTCAAAGTGCTGTCTATGCCTTCATGCAAATCAAAGGTTTCCGGTTGCGCCGTCTCTTTACGGGTAAAGTCACGAAGGCTTTGAACAATCTTCTTTACTCGCCCACCGGCATCAACAACCAGGCGATTATTCGATTCCAGCAGCCCGAGGTACTTTTGCAGACGTGCATCATCAAGTGTAAGGCCGTCATCAGCAGGTGCGGAGATGACATCACGGATCTTGGATATGCAGCGCGCCGTTACATCCGATGCGCTATTCACAGCTCCGATCGGCGTATTCACCTCATGGGCAACACCGGCAACCAGGTTGCCTAGCGAGGCCATTTTTTCTTTCATGACCAGCTGATTTTCTGCGTTTTGCAATTCCTGAAGCGATGCTTCAAGTTCGTAATGCCGGGTTTCCAGCTGTTGCGAGCGCTCGTTGATCAAGCGATTCAGAATTTCCGTGTATTTTTCGAGCTTTCGGTTGGACATTTTCAGGGCGTTCGATTTCACCTCCAGTTCATTGGCAGAGTTCGCCAATCCCTGGTTAAGTAAGGAGAATTCTCGTTCAAGGACATAGCCCATCGCCATAATCAGCGCCAGGACGCCCCAGTGAAAGTAAAACCTGTCGTGAATTATGATTTCCATTCCCTGCAGTATGTCCACGATGCCGGTTGCAGCCATAACCAGAACTGCGGCAAACATCACGCGGCCCGCCTCGTCATATACCGAGGGATTGCGTAATGTGACGCCAATGGCCACAATGATTTCGATGATCATAAATAGCTCGTAGCCGGTTGGACGTTCGAGGCGCGGAAAGACACCGGCGATATCGGCAATAATCAAGCAGATTGACAAGATTAAGTGAAATTGCCATATACGCCTGAGAATATTCTTATAGCCACCGCCGAAGGTCAGATCAATAAAGGCATACAGCGCAGGCGGAAACAGGTAAAATCCGAAGAGAGCGACCTCATACCAGAGCAAGGGCGCATCGAGAAAAACCTGCTTAAGCTCCGTCATCCCCATCAAAAACATACCGACGAACAAAACAAAGGCAGCAAAGCTAAGAGTGGCATAGCGGGTACGGCCACGGCGGCTAAAGCCGACAAACACCGCCATCAGTCCAAAAAACCCAAACATCTTTCCAAGCACTGTCTGTTCAACATCGCGGGCGAAAATCGCCTTCAGGTAGCCGGATTCGGACATCAGAATTGCGGTATCCCGGCAACCGAGATATGAAGGATCATCGGAAAATACTCGTATAACAATATGTTTTGCATCGGGATATTTATCGTAGGGAATGCTATGCCAGCGCTGGTATTCATAGCGATTGAGCCAGTCTGCCTTCATCTCGCCTGAGCGATATACCATTTTGCCTTCAATGTAGGCTTCCAGCACCTGGGAGACGCTATTGATGATAAACGCCGGGTCCTCAACGCCCAGGGGCTTCAGTTCGAAGCGCAGCCACATAAAATTCCGGTTGCCGGGAGCAGGAAGCTCGCGGAGGTCATCGGTCTCCAACCAGCCGTCTTCAAGGTAAGTCCAGGTAAATTGCCCGCTGCTATCCTTCGGCGAATCTCCCCAGCGATACTGGAACATATCACCCGGGTTAACGCTTCCCGGCAAACGACGAATCGTATCGCCTGCAACGCTGCCAAACATAAAACAGCACGCCAGAAGACTAAGAAGCCACCAGCTACCGGACCAACGTCCTTTTTCTTCTGACCAATTCACCCGCTTTTCTCTTTATTCACGTTCATTGTTTCAATGTCTTAAATTAGGCACTGAGTTTCAAGCAATAACTGAACAGAATCTGATTGGCAAAAAACTGCCGTCACCTGTACTTATGTGCGTTTTATCACCCCCGCTTTCCCGGAAAACTATTCCATATTAGTAGGATTTTCACTCGAAAAATCGCATATTGTTCCTATTCGTTACAAATGATGTCATTGGATCATATTCATCGCTAACCTCCGAAAGAATTATCCACGAATAGCCCGTGAAGAAACCACTGAAAAAACAGGGCAATAAACGCCGCCGAAAATCCCTGACAAGCTCGGCAAAAGCACCACGTGGGCAATTTACCATGCTGCTGCTGAATATTGGCGGATTTACGATTGCCGGGATGACGCTGGCAGGCTTCGCTGGTAAGTACCACTGGTTTTTCGACCTTTTTTCTCACTTTAGAATACAATATTTTGCTGTTCTCACTGCGCTTTCTATTTTCTACACCCTCACCAAACGATACACGATGGCGTCGTTCCTGCTGCTATTTACAGCGATCAATTACTATGTCATTTCTCCGTATATTTGGACTCAAACACCTGAACCGGCCACAGAAGCGCCCGTTTATCGCGCGCTTATCAGCAATGTCTTGAGCACCAATGGAGAAGCGGAGCAGCTTTTATCCTTCATCGATGAAACCAATCCAGATATTGTCCTGGTGATGGAGATGAGTCCTCCCCTGCTCTCGACTTTCGAACCGCTGCGCGCCGCTTATCCACATCAGCTGATTCGACCACGGACGGATACTTACGGGATTGCATTCTACTCGCGTTATCCCATTCGTCAGGGCGATGCCGTGGAGGCCGGCAACGTGTCTGTTCCGGTATTGTCGCTGACACTGGATATGGAAGATCAACTCTTGCAGTTCTACGGTCTGCATGCCCTGGTGCCGGTTTCCAGCAGACGGTATGAACACCAACGCTTGCAGTTGGAGTCCATTGCAGATCAGGTTAAGGCTCAGGATCAGCCGACAATAGTTGCCGGGGACTTGAATACGACTCAGTGGTCACACCATTTCCGAAGCTTTATGGCCACTTCTCAATTAGAAGATCCTTCACGACAGTACAGCATCATGCCCAGTTGGCCTGCTCATTTTCCTCCGCTTGCCATTCCCATTGACCACTTCCTGCATTCTGACGACGTATTTGTCGTTCGGCGCTTCAAAGGGCCTTTCATCGGTTCCGATCATTATCCATTTGTCGTAGATTTCAGCATTCGAAATACCCAGAGACCGCCAGCATTCTAACTGTGGTATGAAATTCACACCTGTGTCCGCTGGTCACTAATTACAATGTAAGGTGCTGCCGGATTTGAGTGATGGCAAGCCCGCCAAATGCCTATTTCACCTTCTATGCCGAAAATCGCCTGTTTTTGGCATAGATATTGAAGCATAAGCGGGCAGGCAGCGATCAACATCCTGCCTGCTTTAGTGGAGGTACTTTGTTAGTCAAAAAAGGAGAAACCATACATGAAAACTCGTAAACAGAAATCGATATTCTTACTAGGTATTTTCTTAGTCTTCCTGATTCTTTCATCCTGTACGGATAACTCGACAGCACCGGAATTGGAAGAGGCGCCGGAAATTCCGCCGGAATCCACGTTTAATATGGACTTCAGCGAATTCTCCAAAACCGGCGGCTTTATTCTGGACGGCAATGATGCTGACAAAACACGACCGCATTTCCTTTTCTCGGCCGTGACAGTTGGTATATGGAGTGCGATTGTCGGCGTTGGGATGCTGATCCCCAGCGCGGCATTTGTACATGCCCTGGCCCAGGATCCGGTCAGACAAGATGATGGCACCTGGATTTGGTCTTATAACTTCTTTGCCCAGGGTGTTCGCCACACCGCCCGGCTCGAGGCATCCGGAGAAAATAGCGGCGTGCGCTGGGATATGTTTATCTCCCGCGAAAACGGCTTTACTGACTACCACTGGTTTACTGGCTGGTCAAACCTGACCGGAACAGAAGGGTACTGGGAACTGAACGAAGCAGAAGATGAGAAGAAGTTCCTGCGTATCGACTGGAGCCGTAACACTGCCAATACCGTCGCAACCATTCGCTATACGGATATTCGCGAAGGTGCTGCAACCAACGGTAATTATATTGAATACGGTATCAATGAAGATGAGCTCTATGATGCACATTTTGAAATCTACGATACTGTCCAGGACAATCGCGTCAATATTGAATGGAATCGCACGACCGGCGAGGGCCGGGTAAATGCCCCGGTGCATTTTGGCGACAGCAACTGGTATTGCTGGGATGCAAACCAGATGGATGTGGACTGTCCGCAAGGCTAATTCTCTGGCAAAGAGAATGTATTGAGCCCTCTATACAGCAGACCCCGGGTAGAAAAGAACCCCGGGGCTTTGCTCTTTATCCCGGCAAGCCGGGAATCTCAAGGTGAAAAGAAATTCTCCCTAATCTCGAATCTCCAATCTCTATTCACTACCCCTCCGCCATTTTTTGCCTTACTTTTAGTACAGTAAACCAACTCCAAAGGCATAGAGATGAAATCTGTTCTTTTAACGGCAATCATTCTACTGATATTGCCGCATGTGGTATTTGCTCAAGGTGAAAATCTCTTTGATGATAGTTTCCTCCACGAAATTCGCTTTAGCAACATGGATACGACCCTGATTGACGGCAGCAAGAACTATCAGATTGTCGATATGACAATAGACGGCGCTTCGCTGGACAGTATCGGAATCAGGGAGAAAGGCAACCTGTCCAACAACGTCCCCTTTCTTAAAGTCCCCTTCAAAATCAAGACAAACCGGTATGTCGGTGGACGCGAGTATGACGGGATTAAGGAATTTACCCTTCACAACAACTTCCAGGACCCCAGTATGATGCGGGAAAAGATCACCTATGATCTCTGTGAGCAGTTGGGATTATTTGCACTACGCACAGCCTATGTCCGGGTATATATCAACGACCAATATTGGGGGTTGTACACGATCGTTGAAGGCAAGGACGAGATGTATCGTCATCGCTTTGACAATCGCGATATAGATGCGGTCGAATCGCTTGATTTCGGCGATATGTGTTTCATTAGCAACAATCCCGACGACTACAATTATGCCGTCGCCGGCTTCCCTTACTATCAGCTGGACAACGGCATGGAAGCCAGTGCTTTTGAAAGATTTACAACGATGATCGATCGGGCAAACAACACAGCGGATGCTGCATACGTTGATACCGTTTCCCAGTATCTGAATCTGGAACATTTTTTCATCTACCAGGCGCTAAATGTCTACCTGATGAATATGGACTCATATATCGCATTTCGCGGGAATCAAATTTATGCTTACGATGAAATTGAGGAAGTTTTTCAGGTCATACCGTGGGATTTTAACGCCTCACTCGGTCTTTGGAATACCAATAATTTTGTGCCCGGCAGCTACCCGCTGATACCTGGCGTCATCAGCAGCGGATGCATTGCCTCGAGGCTAACAAGCATTCCCGTCCTGGAGACATATTATTTGGAAACCATGTGCCAGCTACAGGAGCTTTGTGATCCGATCGTCATAAACGCGGAAATTGATAGCTGGAAAGCACAAATTTCGCAAGCAGTTTACGATGACACTCGTAAAACCTTTAGCAATGAGGATTTTGATTTGTCCTTGGAGACCGGCTACTATCAGCACAATTTTGAAAATGTGCCGGCGCTGAAGACATTTTTTTTGGAGAGATTTAATGTAATATCCGCAGGACTAACCGCGCGCAATTATGTATGCAGCGCCACGGATATTGCAGAGGAAAGCATAGAACCGACGAGTTATGCACTGCTGCAAAACTTCCCAAATCCCTTTAATGCGACGACCTACATCAGCTACCAAATCGAAGCAACTGGATCGGTTACCTTGCGGATTTTCGATACAAGAGGTGCACTTGTAAATGAACTGGTTCGGGAGGTCCAAACACCGGGATATTATACTGTGGAATATAATGCAGAGCTCGTTCCGAGCGGCGTCTACTTCTACACGCTGGAAGTTAACGGGTTTCGCGAGACGAGGCGGATGTTGCTGGTGAAATAGGATTAGGGGAAATTAATAAAGTGACTAAGGTGACTAAAGTGACTAAAGTGACTAAATCTATTAACTTTAGCCACTCTAGCTCACTTTATTAACTCTAGCTCACTCTAGTCATTCCGATCACTGCTCGTACGCCATTCCCGGCGTTGCGGAGCCAGCATCCCCGACATCTTTGTCGCCCTTGCGTTCGACAACTTCTGCCGGAAGATCGGCCTTGGCCCTGAACCAATCACTGACCCAGTAATATAGAAGTGGCACGATGAACAAGGTGAAGACCGTGGCAAATGCTAATCCGAAGATCACCACAACCCCCATGCCGCCCCACCATTGGGCCGTTTCGGTTCCAAATTGCAGGAAATTACCGAAATTGCCTTTAAATGCGCCCACGAAGTCAATGTTAATTCCCACGGTAAGCGGGATCAAGCCAAGGATGGTTGTAATCGCCGTCAATAATACCGGACGAAGACGCACTTTACCGCCCTCGACGATCGCCTCGAGTTTACTATAGCCGCGCTTACGCAGACGCTCAATATAGTCCACAAGCACAATGGCGTTGTTGACAACCACCCCCGCCAGCGAAATTATACCAATACCCGACATCATTATCCCAAAAGGATAATCCGTTACTACCAGACCAAAGAACACGCCGAAAAAGGACAATAGCACAGAAGCGAGAATAACAAAGGGCAGGGTAATCGAGTTAAATTCCGTGACCAGTAAAAAGAAGATAAGGCAAATGGCAATGATAAACGCACGACCGAGGAATGCCATCGATTTTGCCTGTTCCACGTTCTGTCCGGTAAACTCAGCAGTATAACCAGGCGGTAGCGGGAAATCTGCCAAGCGCCGCTTTGCCTCTTCCAGTACCAACGCCGGATTATTACCCAAGGCATCCGCAGAAATAATAACCACGCGGTCGCCGGCAATATGATTGATGCTGCTTAAGCCGGACGCCAATTCAATACTGGCGAAATTGGCCAGCGGATAATGTGTTCCTTCGTGAAATACCGTCAAATTCAGCAAATCATTGTAGCTCTTCCGGAAATCTTCCCCGAAGCGAACCGTAATATCATATTCGTCAGATCCTACCCGATATTCCGAGGCTTCGCTGCCGTTGATAGCAGTGCGAATGGTATTGGCAACGGCTGAGGTATTCAACTCCAGCAGCGCTGCTTTCTCACGATCTACCCGAACACGCAGTTCCGGCTTGCCCTTGTCATAGTTGTCCGCCAGCTTGGTGATATTTGGGATATCAGCAATTTTTTTCATCATCTGCTCTGACAAAGAAGCCAGTGTCACAAAATCCGGCCCCTTGAGCTGTATTTCAACGGCCTTTCCGGTTGGTGGACCTTCAGCCGGTTTGGTCACATCGATTGTTGCACCAGGTATGCCCCTTATGGCGCTGGCGACCTGGTCCATGGTCATGAAGCTATTCTGAGTGCGGTCCTGCAAATCGAGGATATCGATGGTAATCCGCGATTTATGTCGCGACCCTTCTCCGCTACCGAAGCTCATCATATCGGTTCGACTCCCCACGTCCGCTACATAGTTACGCAGGTCTGCTGTTTCGTCTATGCGATCTTCCAGTTTGGCAACGATTTCATCGGATGTCTCCAGGCGAGTACCCAAAGGTGCTTCTACATCAACAAACACCTGACGCGGCTCGATGCTGGGGAAAAATTGAACGCCGTGACGCGGTAAATTCACCATCGCCCAAATGGCAATCATCAAAGCCAAACCGGTAATTGTGCTCAAAGATGTAAAAGCGCCATGATTCAGCACCCATTTTAAAGCCTTTTCGTAGCGTACAATCAAACCGCGTAGCATCCGATCTCCCGGCAAACGACTCATGTTCGGATCCACTCGCAGCCAGGTAGAACAAATGACCGGGTTGAAAACCAGGCCCACCACCAAAGAACAAGCAAGCGTGATAATCAGCGTAATCGGGATGTATTTGAAGAACTCACCCATCAGATCATCCCAAAATATCAACGGCAGGAATGCCATCAGCGTTGTCATGGTTGATACAACCACCGCCATACCGACTTCAGCAGTCCCATCTTTGGCAGCTGCCAGCAATGATTTGCCTTCTTCGTGATGTCGATAGATGTTTTCAACAATTACAACCGCATTATCCACCAACATACCAAGGGCCAAAATCAGACTAAATAGCACCACCATGTTGAGGGTATAGCCAAGGAAGCTGATAACCGCAAAGGCCATCAACATTGATATTGGAATGGCGATACCAACCAACAGTCCGTTACGGGTTCCCATAAAGAAATACAGTACAAAAACCACGAGCAGCAGACCGGCGATGATATTGTTCTCCAGCTCATTCACCATCATACGAATGTCTTTAGACTGGTCGATCACTGTCACCATTTCCACACTGGCCGGCAACTTCTTCTTGGTTTCACTGATAATTGCCTTGACCTGATCATTGATCTCAATAATGTTTTCACCACTGCGCTTCTGGATATTGATCGTCACGCTTGGCTTGCCGTTAAGACGTGAGTAGCTGCCCTGCTCCTTAAAGCCGAAGTATACATCTGCAAGATCAAAGAGATAAATCGGCGTGCTGTCCTTGGTTTTCACGACGATGTTCTTAAGCTCGTCGACCGATTCAAATTCACCTGGCACTCGCACCGACCACTTCAGGGACTGACTTTCCGTTGAACCACCGGGAATCGTGCGGTTCTCCTGCTGAATCGCTTTAATAACATCTTCAACCCCGATGTTATAAGACTTCAGACGTGCCGGATTAATATCGACCCGCACTTCGCGTTCCAGACCACCGGAAATGGTAACATCCAGAACCCCGGGAATATTTTCAAACTGGTCCTGAAAGTCTTCAGCATAGCGCTTCAGCTTCACCTGGGATTCGTCGCCGGTCAGGCTAAGAATCATGATCGGGACCGATTCCATGTTCATTTCCTGAACGATTGGATCTTCCAAATCACTTGGCAGATCCGGCTTGGCCTGGTCCAGCTTTTCTCGTACTTTCCTTACCGCTTCATCAACATCAATATCGGTTTGGAATTCGCAGGTAATATTGGCATAGCCCTCCTGGGCCACCGAGGTCAGCTTGCGAATTTGGGTAATTTCTTCCAGCTTCTCTTCAATCGGTTGCACAACCAGGGTTTCCATATCAGACGGGGCCACACCGACATACGGCGCCGCCACAAAAACAATTGGCTGCTTCACATCCGGAAACGATTCTACAGGCAGATTGATATACGACATCAAACCGCCCCCGATCAAAATTGCCAGCAAAACAAACACTGACGTTTTATGTCCAAGGGATACATTGGTAATTTTCATATTAATTCACCTGATTTACGACATTGATCGTATCACCATCACTTAACCTTTGATGGCCAACGACAATCAAATTCTTATAGCTTTCCAGGCCATTTACCATCACCTGGTTTTCATAAATCGCAACCTGCTCAACCGGCACCTTCTTGGCTACATTGCCGTTAGCAACATAGACGTACCAGCCAGCTTCCGATTCAATCAGGGCGTCAATCGGCACGACGATGCGATCTACGAATGCCTCCCGCAGGATTTTGATGTTGGCAATCATTTGCGGCGCCAACAGGCGATCCTTGTTCGGTATACCTACTTCAATACGAAAGGTGCGATTCCGCGCATCAATACTACGCGACACGTAGTTGACCTTACCGCTGATTGTCTTGCCAGGATAGGCATCAAAAGTGACTTCAACCGGCGTCCCGACCTTGATATAGCTGAGAAAGCGCTCGGCAACACCAGCGCTAATTTTTAGCCAGGCATTGTCGATTTGCTCGTAGATGGGTGTCATTGGAGAGGCGTAGGCGCCAAGATCATAAAATCGATCATTCACCAGCCCCGAGAGCGGCGCAGTGATAAATAACTTCTCGTAGCGCGCCCTTGCCAATTCCATAGCAGCTTGTGCAGCATCAAGCGAGAAACGCGAGGTCATGAACTCATTTTCAGAAATGGCCTTCTTGTCGTATAGCGCCTTGCGGCTGCGAAAGTCCATTTCTGCCTGCTTAAGCAGAGCCTGTGTTTGCCTGTAAGTAGCTTCCAAAACCTTGTTTTCCAGGATCGCCAGAGTATCGCCCTTTTGGGCATAACGGCCCTTATCGATGCGCACCTTCCGCAAGATCCCGCTTTCTTCGACAACCAGATTCACATGATTTCGTGCCTTAACAGTACCGGTAACTTCCAGGAAATTGGAGAATGACTGCGGTTGCAGTGCGGTTGTTTGCACCAAAGCCCCGGTATTGACGTCATCAGTTTTTGCCTCGGCTTCTTCAGCCCCGCCGCAGCCGGCCAGCAGACATGCTAGGCCGGTACTTATTAACAAAGACGACCATTTTTTCATAACAACTCCGAATATCTATTTGTAAAAGATTCAGTTTTTGTGATTCTTCATTTAATCAACATATGCTACTTTACCGATCGCCAATTCCCAATCGAAATAGGCCGAGAGGTATTCAAAAATAGCCGAGTAATGATTCACCTGGGATTGGTCAAGAGCCACGCGGCTGTCTTTTAGCTCCACCTGGGTTGCCAGGCCGTTAGCGAGTCGGGTCTCGGCAATTTCAAAAGCCCGGCGCGCCGACAAGGCAGCCTTGCTCGAGGCTTCGATTCTCTGACGTGCCTCTCGCATCAGCAATTGCAGGTTCTGCAGTTCCACGCGAATATTGTCATCTGCCTGAGAAATGCGTGTGCTAACCTTGGCAACTTCCGCCTTGGCACGACGCACATTGGCCATATTGCTTCCACCGGAGAAGACCGGGATGTTCAACGAAAGTCCCAGCACAATGTTGTCATTGTCCTGCTCAATTTTAAACTCGTCCGAGAAAGCGGTGAAGCTATAACGCAGCGTAGCGTCCAGTGTTGGAAAGAAACCGGCACGCTGGGCACTTACATCCTTTTCCCGCAGCTTCTTTTCCCAAATCAGGGCATTGTAATCGGCCCGGTCTTCAGCAACGGTGCTAAAGCCAACCGCCTCCGGCAATTCCGGAAAGCTCTTTACGTTTCCTTTCAGTGATAACGATTCCTCAATCGGGATGCCGGTAAGCGCTTTCAGGTTATTCAGCGATAAATCAGCATTTTGTCGTGCGCGAATGGTTTCCGGGATGCTGTTTTGCCAGCGTACCTCCGCCTGCAGCAATTCAAATTCCGAGACAACCCCGTTTTCAAACTTCAGCTTGGTCGTCTCATAATTTTGTTTGGCCGATGCTTCCGACTCAATCGCCACAGCCAGTACTTCCTGTAGAAGCAAAGAATTGTAGAAGGCTTTCTTCACATTTGTCAGCACCTGATCCGTCACGTAATCGTAGGTATCCTTTGTCAAACGATCGAGATAGCGCGCCGCCTGTATGGCCTGGCCCACCTCAAAGCTGAAGAGCGTTTGGTTAAGAACCGCATTCATTTGGAATTCATTCTTGAAACTGGTGTCGAAGCTAATGACCTCACCGTTGGCCGTAAAGAAAACCACATTATCCTTGAAATTGCGATTATAGCCACCGGTCACATTCAATGAGGGCAACGCCCGGGAAATCGCGCTCAGCTTTTCAGCTGAAGCGGTTTGCAGCTCAGCTTGTGCAAGTTTGATTTCATTGTTGTTTTCTTCTGCCAGCTTGAGGATGGTCTGCAAATCATACTCTTTGGCTTCGAGCTGAGACAGGAAAGCCAGCCCGCCAAGCAGCAGAACGATCATTATGTTTTTCATCTTTATTGTCTCCTCGTCATTCCATTTATCATGGTATGTATCATTGTTTCTACAATCTCATCACGAAGTTCTTCTTCATAAAAGCGCATCCAATCGAGATTCAGGAATTCGCTCATGAACACCAAGGTCTTCGCTGTAACAGCAATATCCTTGATGTGTAGTTCATCCTTTGTTACCCCCCGGTGCAGCATGGGCGTGAGTTTCTCTTCGAACAGGTCGTTTAGCTTTTGAATAATGGGGTGACCATGCGGTGAATGTTCACAAAGATAGTCCGGGAGCTGATTTACTTTCTCAACATGTTGCTTGAGCTTCGCGTAGATCAGCCGGAAAAACGTGGCAATTTCTTCAGGCGCAGTAAGGTTGGGAGGCAATTCAGCCTCAGCGGTATCCATCAGGAGCTGTGCTTCTTCGATAACAACATCGTCAAAAATAGCTTCTTTGTTGGTATAGTAATAGTACAGGGTGGGTTTGGCGAAACCGGATTGGCGGGCAATATCTTCCATGGACGTTTTGCTGAATCCAAATTGGAAAAACAATGCTCTGGCGGCATTCTTTATGCGTGCCCGTTTGTCAAAATCACTTGCAGATGCCATAGAGCTACCCGATTTTCGACTTTCGACCATTTTGGTAAGCGGTCGAAAAATTAATCTCAAAGAGGGTAGACGTCAAGGGGAAAAAAAAGTTGCAGAGTTTGTGAAAAAATTCCCTAAAACTGCAAAAAAAATGGAGTGACCACAAATTGCAGTCACTCCAAATTGGCAGAAACCTCCCCAGGATTCAACCAAAAAAACATTATTCTTCCCGGATTTAGCGCCTGAAGGCGTGACCGGTCTTGATGTCAATTGTTATTTCAACTGGATTTATTATAACACATTATTAGAGGAACGACTGTAGGAGATGGGATTTAAATGCTGTAGGATTATCATTTAATTTTTGTCGGATAAATCCTACAAGCAGTAATAGGCCCATGCTTATTTTAAGCTGTGCCCCTTGGAAGATTGATAATGTGTATATTTAAGATGTGCTGTAATCATTATACAGATAATTGAATAATAATGAAAGAAAAAATTTAACAAAGAATGTTGAATCCAAATTCTGATAAAATATTGGCCCTTGAGCGCCTTGAAGATTTTTGGGCCTCATAACTAGACAAATATTTGGCTATTCTCATTTTAGACTCTTTTGGAGCGATTCGATCGGTATAAAATTGTTTTTATTCGTATCACTCCTGGCGTTGGTATCGCAACCGGAACCACAACCACAGCTGGTATTTATGTGATGACTCGCTTCTGACGACTTTGACGTACACGAATCGCAGAACTCAAGCCCATAACTTCTTGTGGGCAGGGCACGGAACTGATCTGAAACGGGCAATTTCTTTTCCCGGTCATCTTCCAATTCAAGGGACATCTTCGGAAACCACTTCTCGCGCCAGGGACATTCCGGATAGTGGTTTTGAGAGGTCATAAAGGCCTTTACAAAGCACCCCCGGCAGTGATGATAGTAGTCACATCCCTGACATTCCGCACCGCCAGGAATCATGGCATTGTGGAATAGAAAATTTGCCTCCTGCTCGAAGAGCAGCGAGTAGTCTTCTTTTATTACATTTCCGAATTTCTTGGAGTCGCGGGAAAAGTTGCAGGCGCGGACATTACCATCATAGTCCACGGTAAAAGTACGCCAACCTGCGCCGCAATTGCGCGGAGCAGAGCGTTTCTCCCCTGCCGCACCAGCAGGTTCGTGCTGAAGAAGCGGATCCGCTATGTATGGGTGCAAGGTTTTATTGATGATGTTAACCAATCGTCGACTTCCAACACCCGGATCAGTAATATTGCATCCCCGGCCTATATCAGCAATCGGCGCAAAGGCAACTTGCAGAACACCCAGCGATTTTCCTAATTGGTAGAGAGGCAGAATTTGATCGACACTTTCATTGGTTATTATTGACGCCATCCGCACTGGCACGTCAGCTGCCACCAGTCGTTGGATAGCTTTTACGGCGTTCTTAAAAGCTCGTGGATGTTTACGGAAGCGATTATGCCATTCCTCGACACCGTCGATACTGATCTGGACAATGACGTTGGGAAAGGTACTCACGAAGTCAGCTAAATCTTGTTCACTGCCAAGTTTATATCCGTTTGAAATGATTGCCACCATATCAAATTTCCTAGAGGCGTGATCCAGAATCTCCCGGAAGTCGGGGTGAATTGTACACTCGCCGCCGGTAAGTTCAATAATCCGGACACCTCTCTCCGCCGCCTTATCCATCACCTGGATCGCCTCGGCTAGGGAGATGCGTCCTGTCTTGAAGGGTGATGAGGAATAGTAACAGTGATCACACGTAAAATTGCAAGTTTCGATAATTTCGAAGGTCAGATGGAGAGGATGGAAGCCCTCACGGCTTCCCGTGAACCGAATCTGCCGAGGATCCGCCATAGCAACGTCAAGAATCTCGATAAAGTCGTTGGTTAATGAAATACGCTCTGCCAAATCCAGCAAGGTCGGTCCGAACCCAATACCATGGCGACTTATGAAAGTCTTGGCCAAAGATTCGTTGCTGGTAACTCCATTGCACAATGCCAAGTAGTCAATGAGATACCCTTCAGCCTCGAACTTGTCATGCGAGGAAAACTTTTTGTTCTTTCCTAAATACCCATCTACTTGCCTGAGTATATACCCCACATTTGCAGTTGCATGTAATTCCAGCCCGGACTTTAAGACCGGGTATTTTACATTTATATCCGGCATAACGGATCTCCTATCTGAAGATTTATTTTGTCTGGATGAATACATGAAACCGGATTTGCACTAGTTGGAAATCCCTATGGTAGCCGTGACCCCAATTGTATTGGCAACTGCTGCAGCGGCATTAACCTCTCCACATAGGATACAAAGACCACAACCGGAACAACCAGCACAAGCAGCGCATCGATTACCTTGGCTACTTAAGAGCATATGATGTCCATACTTCGTGATCCCTACCAAATTAAGGCTGTCATCGGGCTCAATATCCCCAGCGAGGCTTGTGGGACACACAGCCAGCGAGATTGCATTGCCGTCCACTTGCCGGGTTTGAATAGCCCCCTGCGGAATCCAGAATTTCCGGCCGTTCAGAAACTCTTCAGAATCCGCATGATTGCTTCTCCTGTCAATAGCCGATAGCTGTGGAACCTTTTTGGTGATACCAAAGCTATGGATTCGGTTCACGAGCTCTGTTACCACCATCAATCCGTCACCATAAGCATCTTTGTTAAGCAGCTTCTTTATCTCTGCCGCAACGGCTGGAATCTCCAGGCTTTTTCCCATCGCACTCGCATCAAAAAACAGGCCCTGTAAGAGCTTCAGCAAACCGCGAGTAATTATCACAGCGTTAGGAGCGGTGGGATCCCCTAACAATCCCGCAGCGCTGAAATCCTTGTCCGTGAAGATAAAAATACTGTGAGAAAGCGTTAGGTATGCACCTTTGGTTGGAAATTGAACTGCCATGCCTAATGTCCTCCTTAGAAAGCTTGGTTAATAATGTTGCCCTTTGTTTTTTGCGTGGAGAATACGGTCTTTTATCGCATTTATATATAGCAGGAGCTACCAAGACCTTACGGAAACGGGGATATTGAATCTCTATCATTTGGTAATTGACCGACAAAGCACCCAAAAAGAGATATTCTGGGGCCCTTCAGGATTCCGACCTCGATGGTGCTTTGCTTCGCGAATTGCCTAGTTACGGAGAAAACCATGCTCGATCGAGGTCAGTTGCCCGACTCAACGCGTACCACTGAAACTGTCGTACCAATTTATAGCAGCAGGTAGATTTAATGTGAGATATACAGAAGTCAGAATAAAGACTGAAAGACAATCAAGCGACTCTCAAATCATTTTGACTATTGTCGCCGTGTCGCTCATCGCCACCACGAACCCACAAGGGACTTCATGGCCTCCGTCTAAATTGCATCCGCAAGAGTTTTGCTCTAAATGTCCACACGATTGGACCATGCGCTTATTGAAGTGGATCTATCAAGAACAATCGAAGAGGAAAAATTTCTCTAAAAATTATCTAAAACATACTTATTTTGCAAGCACTATTTTTTATATCTGTTCTTGACAAATGACTAAAAGGGGAAACAACATAGTATCTAAGCCGGAAATACTCAGCGTTGAATCATTCAATCCCAGAAATGCTCTCGTAGTTGTACAAACCCATTAGTTCAAACCGATCTTCTGCTCCGTCGATCTTCATTGCCCTTTTTGAAGGCGGGCAGATCGTGTTGCTTTAATAGTTTGCAGGCGCCAATTCGAGATTTGGAGAATTACGACGTTTAATCAACAAGCCCCTGCTTCACAGAATACCGTATCAGTTCGGCGCTGTTCTTCATATTCATCTTTTTCAAGAGGCGATGACGGTGGGTGCTGACCGCGCTGGTGCTGATCGCCAGTTCATCCGCAATCGATTTGATGCTCTTCCCTGCCGCAATCATACACATCACCTGGTATTCACGCGCAGAGAGCAATTCATGCAGCGGTTTCTCCAGGTCGCTCTTCAGTTCAACCGCCAACTGCTCGGCCACCGCCGGACTAATGTACATATTGCCCGATATCACCTTCTTCAGGGCCTCGACCAGTTCCATTGCAGCACCGTTCTTGTTCAGATATCCGGCAGCGCCAGCCTTAATGGCGCGGACAGCATAGAGTTCTTCAGAATACATGCTTAAGATTAATACCCGCAGCTCAGGATTTTCCGCTTTAAGCTGCTCAAGAATTTCCAGACCGTTCCGTCCGGGCATGTTAACGTCCAAAATAACCACATCGTAGCGATTGCGGACCACCATCCCCAGTACTTCCTGGCCGTTACGCGCTTCATCGACAATAATGCCGGACATTGCTTTGTCCTGACTGGAAAATAAAATCTTTTTCAATCCTTCGCGAAAAATTGGGTGATCGTCAGCGATCAAAACTTTTATCACAATTCCTGCTCCTTCTGATCCATTGGTACCTGCACGCTGATACGGGTGCCTTTGCCCGGACTGCCCGCCACTTTTATTTCTCCACCCAACGAATGCACTCGCTCGCGCATTCCTACAAGACCCAGGGACCGCGGATTTGACATCTCCGCCCGGGTAATGCCGCGTCCATAGTCTTTCACGACCAGTAATACCTGCCCATCTTCTACGCTCAAATCAACCTTGACTTTCTTGGCTTCCGAATGACGGAGCACATTTGTCAAGGCTTCCTGGTAGACCCGAAAAAGGACAATCGAGAGATCGCGCCCAATGTCAATATCCTCATCTGGCACATTCAGCTGGCATTTAATGCCGGTGCGCCGCGAGAACTCGCCGCTTTGCCAGGAGATTGCTGCGGAAAACCCGAGGTTATCAAGCACGCTTGGTCTTAACTCCTGAGCAATGTGCTGAACTTTTCTCAGGGTCTGACCAACAAAATGCGACATTGAGCGCGTTTTTTCCACCAATTCAGCGGATTCCGGCGGCAGGTTATTTTCCAACCAGGTCATATCCATCTGTAAAATTGATAACTCTTGCCCTAATTCGTCATGTAAATCAGAGGCAATCCGCCGCCGTTCCTTTTCCCGGGCATCCTGAAGGTGAGCAGACAAATTGCGGAGTTCTTCCTGCGATTGCTTGAGTGCCGCCTCGGTCCGCTCGTGCTCTTTGATCTCATCTTGCAGCTTTAGGTTGATATTGCGCAATTTCAGTGTGCGCACCTCCACCAAATCTTCAAGCAAATTCCGGTGAATGGTGAGTTCTTCCTCAACTCGCTTCAGTTCACTAATGTCAGTGTGTGAGCCGATCAGGCGAATGGCCTTTTGGTCATCATTTCGAATCACATGCCCACGCACGATGAACCAGCAAATGGCCCCGCTATGATGGAGCATGCGGCATTCAAGCTCAATCTGTTCAGCATCTCCTTCAAGATGATTGTCGATCGCCTCCTGCAGCTTCGGACGATCTTCCTCATAGACGTGCTCCATCCAGGCTTTGAAATCAATAGGTCCTTCTGCGTCTTCATACCCGAGCATAGCCGTAAAGTTCTTCGCCAGATAAAGGGCGCCGGTAAGCAGATCCCAATCCCAAACCCCTACTCTCCCGGCTTGGGCTGCCAAGGCCAGGCGTTCTTCGTTGATCCGAATTGCCTCTTCAGCCCGTACTCGCTCGCTCAAGTCGCGCATGGCTGCCACAATTTTCATTTTGCCGTCAGCCTTAAAGGCAGCCGCGCTGACTTCTGCCGGGAATATATCCCCATTTTTTTTGCGGCAGTCCCGCCGGAAAATTTCTTCCTCCGGGAAACCGGTCTTACGTAAATGCACAACCGTCCCGGCCGTCAGCTCTGGTTGATTGGATATATCCGGTACCTTCAGTTGCAGAAACTCTTCGCGGGTATAACCAAATAGCTCCAGCGTCGAGCGGTTGACATCCTCGAAGCCAAAAGTCTCCGGATTTATCACCATCATGGCGTCTGATACATTCTCGAACCAGAGACGATACTTCTCTTCCGATGCTTCCAATGCAAGCTGCGTTTTACGTAAAACGCTTAGGTCGCGAACAACGCTGACAATAGCCGGCTGTCCGGCGTATTCAATACGCCGGGAAGATACTTCCAGCGGTATTCTGGAACCATCCTGATGAAGAAACAAGTATTCCGAGGGATAAATCTGACCACCATCCCGCAGTTCATCCATGCGCAGTCGCGCACGGGGATGGTCTTTCTTATGAAGTAAATCGAGGGTCGAGGCGCCGATAATTTCCCCGGCATCGCGGCCGATCATGCGGGCAAAGACGCCGTTACAATAGACCAGTTGCTCACCAACAGTGAGCAAAAAACCGTCAAGCATTTCTTCGAGCAGGATATTTAGGCCGTCCTTGCTTTGCAGCAGCTTGCTTACCTCCAGTGCTGCGAATGTTCCTGCACTTCCGGGATGATCTGAAGACATCTTGTCTTTCCTGAATAACTGTTTTCTAGGTTTTGGTGAGAACCGCCGAGCGAGCGGCATACTTCACTATAACGACTTCACTTGCTGAATTCAAGCAAAAACAGGCGATAATACTGTTTTATTGATTTGATGTGGCCGAATACGTATTTTATCAGCCTTAAGACCTATTGTGAAGGAGAAAAAATGAACTTGGCGGATCGGCTACAACGGGTTGCGGTATTGGGAGCAGGCGGTAAAATGGGCAGTGGCATTTCACTTCTCTTAGCCCGCGCAATGACCTTGCAAAAACTGGCGGCAAACAGCCAGGATCATTCATATGAACTCGTGCTGATGGATGTCAATTCCGATGCTCTTGATGGTTTGCAGGCTTACCTCCGCAAGCAAGCCATGCGCTATGCAGAGAAGAAAAACGATTCGCTTAGCGAGTATTATCCCGGTAAATCCGCCGAAGAGATCCAGGCAGCCTTTGCGGACGATATGGCAGCGATTCTGACACCGGTAACAACCTTGGACGCAGTTGGCAATGCCCGCCTGGTCTTCGAAGCAATTCTTGAGAAGATCGATCTTAAAACCCGAGTGTATAATCAGCTCAAAGACCTTTGCGGACCGGAAACTATTTTCATGACCAACACCTCTTCCATCCCGATCCACTCGCTGGAAAGCGCCACTGGCCTGGAAGGCAGAATCCTTGGCTATCATTTTTATAATCCCCCGGCAGTTCAGAAATTGGTCGAGCTCATTATCCCTGAAAGCGTTTCACCAGAGCTGGTTGATATGAGCAAAGATCTTGGTCAACGCCTTGGCAAGATAATCATCCCTTCAAATGACATCGCCGGATTTATCGGCAATGGGCATTTTATGCGTGACGGTCTCTACGGGATTAGTGAAGCGCTGCGACTACAATCAGAAGGCGTGAGTTTTGCGCAAGCGGTATATATGATGAATCGCGTAACTCGCGACTTCCTGCTGCGTCCGATGGGGATTTTTCAGCTCATCGACTACGTTGGCCTCGATATCTTCCAAAGTATTCTAAAAATTATGGACCCGCACTTTTCCAGCGAAACGCTGCATAGTGAATTGATTGATATCCTGGTTGAAAACGGTGTTAAAGGCGGGCAGTTTTCCGACGGCTCTCAGAAAGATGGGTTCCTGAAATACGAAGGCGGCAAACCGGCGGCGATTTACGATACCACAAGTAAATCCTACTTGCCGCTCGCAGAGGACTCCTGGGAAACAGAGGCGGATCAAAAGCTGGGTGATCTCCCAGCTTCGCACGCCCCCTGGAAAGCAATGATGAAGAATCCGGAAAAAAACACAGCTCTGAGTCGCTACTTCGCAGATCTTGCTGCAACGGATACCCTTGGCGCAGGTTTGGCCATCAACTATTTGAAAGCCTCAAAAGATATTGGTCAACTATTGGTTGATAGCGGCGTATCGGAAAATGCAGACAATGTAAACGGCGTCTTGATGAACGGTTTCTTTCATCTTTATGGACCGATCAATGAATATGTGTAATATATAACTGCGCATGACGTCCCCCCTCAATCTCCCCCCGGGGGGGAGATTGAGGGGGGACAAAGCAGAACAAATCTACTCACCCGCCTTCTCTTCCTGCGGAAATTTAGAGCGAATCAAAACTTCACCGACGATTGGAATAACCGGGATAAATAACCCCGGCCATGTAAGGGTCATATCGTCGAAATCCCGTCCGAACACCTCCACACCGCTTCCTGCATTCCCACTCATATTTATAAAAATGATAATGATCGCCGCAATGGTTGCCGGGATAACAGCAGCAAAAAATGCAATTAATTGCGGGACCCGGCGCTTTTCTCCTCGCTCAGCCTTTATGTATCCGGTGACATAGCTGATCAGCAGGCTCAGAGGCAAGGCCCAGCTCAGGGCAAGGATGATCGCAAACATCAGAATGATCATCCCAAAAAGAAAGGTGGTCATTTCGCTAAAGAACATGGATTTTCCTCGAAAATTGGTATGCAAATAGGGTGAAAGTGAGATAAGCACTGCATAAGATCCAGCCAAGACTGCTAAGCGCGCCGCCCGAGGCCAGCCATTGTGGTGCGCCCAGGAAGATATCGCCTGTCGGTAAGCCACGCAGTTGATTTTCCAAAACCGTCAACGGGCAGGACCAGTCAAAAAGGTATTGCATAGCGACGAATAACAATGCAGCAATATGAAGTCGCCGTGCCCAGGAAAGCAGCTGGTTCTCGACACCGAGCAATCCATATAAGAGTAGCACCATCGGTGTTATTGCGATGAAACAGACATAGCAGATATGAAGTGCAGCCACTAGCTCAGCCATAGGCATCAACAGGACATTTTTTCTCGGGTTCATCCATTTATTAACTTTGAGAATTACATGCTAAGACGTAAAGCTAAAACCGTTTCACACAGATCGTCACGGATAAACAATAATCCACACGGATGAATGATGTATTAACTGAACAAAAAGAAGCAGTTGGACGATCTTTGTCAATATCTTCGCCTGTTTCCATCGGTGTTAATCTGTGAAAATCCGTGTGCATCCGTGTCGATAGATTTTGGTCGTTTAGTCGCATATTTAGCATGTAATTGGCATTGTATACGAAGAAATGTATGATATTCGTAGCGAAGAGACAAACGAGGTCAGGCACTTTTGACGCTGATGCAGGATACGAGGATTGACAAAATATTACGGCCGCGTCATTCCTGTAAGGATTGGCATCCGCCAGCGTCGATTCCATCTTGCAAGTGAAATGCTGCTTTCACAACCATAGGAACCGGACGCCAAATCACCCACGTCCTTCCATTCCTGACGCGGCCTGGAATGGTGGCAGTTGCTGAAGCTGCCGCTCTAATAATGTCAAATGAAAGTGCAGAAATCCAGTAATTTAATATTCGAATTGCTTCTTACTTGCTCATATTTAGCGGGTAAGTTCTTGGGAGTCAAAAATCAGGCGAATACCGCTTATTAGGCGTTCTGTGAACTGGAAAAGCTGGGCAATTTCCAAATCTCCCGACAACTTCTCATAGCGATAAAAGACTGCCACGGAAGAATCATTTTCCGTCACGCTATGGATATCGCACAAACTTCTTTCAGGTGGATCTGCTCGCAGCGTTGTCAGATAGTCTTCTGCGGAATCTGCGGTAAATAAAGGTCCTATAAACTGGAAGTCCGGATGCAACATTGATGCAAGTCCGTCAATGTCGCCGGCACAAAAGCAGTTTATGAAGGCCAGCGCCAGCTTTCGATTCCTCATCATATCCTCCTAGTGAGTTGGCCGCCAGGCCGGTTGCCCATCCAGTCCCGGTCGATTGGTCAATCGTTGCAGCTTACTCCCGTCACGCTGTGAAATAAAGAGCTCCCGATCTCCATCAATATCCCGACTGAAAGCGATCCAATTGCCGTCCGGCGAATAATCTGCACGGTATTGCTCCGTCGCTCCCCAATTGTTGTCCCAGGGATGAACCAATGGCGTTTTCTTAAATCCGGCAGAATTAAGCTGTGTCTTGCTTAAGACCGGACGCGTGTTCTTTCCGTCGCTTGTCATCTCATATAGCTCGAAACTAGCGGAGCGGTCGGAATAAAAGAGAATATGCTTACCGTCCGGTGACCAGCGCGGCGCCAGGTTGGTTCCCTGTCCATTGGTAAGCTGCGTGAAAGACTTGTCAGCTATTAACATGATGTAGAGGTTCCAGCTTTCATCGGCATCCCCGTAACCGACCATCACTAACGCTTCACCGTCCGGCGACCAGGATGCAGCGGTTTCCCAAAGGCCATTGTTCTCAGGGGTCAGGCGTTTCGGCGCAGGCTCATTGAGCGAAACGGTCCAAAGATCATCACCTTGCGTAAAGACCACGGTTTGACTGTTATTGCTAAACGCCGGATCGAATTCATAGTAGCGTGTGTTGAAATCCGGCAAATTACTTAAGCGCCGGGCGTTCTTGCCAGCTGCATCGGCCGTCCAGATATGCCAGCCGCCTTTGCGGTAGGACTCGAAGACAATGCGCTGACCATCCGGAGACCAACCGGGGAAGTGATCCGGTCGCGAACCGGAACGACCAACCTGCTTCTTTTCGCCAGATCTCAGGTCAAGAATCATCAAGTTGCCCTTTCCCTGACGGGTCTCTTCATAATAGAGAATTTCGCCTTCAGGTAACGGATTGGAAGCGTAGGCAACAAAGGCCTGTGTCAGCAAAACTACAAGTGTCAACAAGATGTACTGAGTTCCGATCCTAGCCGGCAAATGACAGCAGCGCCCCAATGTTTCTGTACAAATTTGAATCATGCTCTATCTCCTTCCGATATCTCTATTGCATCTTACGGCAAAGAGCGCCATTGGTTCGCTTTCTCATTTATGGCTTGTCTGCCTTGGAATTTCCTACTACTGTCAACTTTGTTAACAGGCACTTTCAGGGCTTCCGGCTGAAAATGTCGAATTGGCATTAGGGCGCCTCCCAGAGCTCTCACAGGAAAAGCGTCTTCATAAAGTCATCATTAACAGCTTCTTAAAGCAACTCTCCAAAGAAATTCTCAATACTAAAATCCATTTTGGCACGGATCTGGAATGTATACAAGGCACAAACAATTTCAATCAGGGTTAAATTTAAACCAAGTTGTAAAGGGGTTATCATGAAAAAATATATTATTGCTACTTTGTTGATCTTCTCGGCTTTGGCTGCACAGATAAATGCACAAACACCTGTTGGCAACGGTAAGAACTTTGGCGTTGCCATCAATCCCTTCCTGGCGCTATTCGAATATGGCTCTGGCGAAGTAAACATTTGGAATATCAGTCGCAACAGCGAAATCAATATACCGATTGAAGTGATGAGCAATCCGTTCTTTATCGATGAACCGGACCTCGATGTTTCCTTGATCGGCACCGGTCTCAACTACCGTTTATTTTTCAGCGAGACGCAAAAAGGATTGTTTGCTCAGGCAGGCTGGAAGATGTATCGCGGCAGCGTTTCTGAGCCGGGCGGCGAGTCAGTTAGCGGCGTTACCAATAGCGTGCTCTTTGGGGTCGGTTATCGCGCCATTGCCAAAAATGGAATGTTCTGGGGCGCAGGCATCAACGCCGGTAGAACCTGGGGCGACATCACCGGTCCGGACGGCAACACCATCAGCGATTCCGGCCTGGCACTTGATATTGATTTTCTGAAATTCGGATTTGCCTGGTAAGGCTTTCGTACACCACACAACACCGCAAAGAGGCTATCCCAAAAGGGCAGCCTCTTTTTTGTTGTTACCTGTTAGAAATAGTAAGATCCTATTCGCTCCCAAACACTTTCGGATCAAAATATCTTGATACCAGCAATAACACCGCTGCAACCATGGCCGGCGCCGCTTCTCCATCGCCAACAGCCATATGCGCTGAAGCTGCCAGAATGAAGTCAAAGAAAAGTCCGGCATAGGCCCATTCTTTCAAAACGGCCGACTTGCGGGAAAGAATGGCAATCACTGCCAAGATTTTGGCAATTGCCAGCGGATAGATAACGTAGGTTGGATAACCAAGCCGACTGAACGTCTCGCTGACCATCTGATTCTGCACAAAATACATTGTTGCCGACATCAGCATCAACCCGCACACCAGTCCGGTAGCAATCCAATAGATGATCTTATCGCGTTTTGCGGTATTCATAAGGTCTCCTCCGAAGTTTAACAGTGACTTTCAATGAACAAAAATCCAAATTAGGAAAGAGTAATACCCAAATCCCAACGGGAAAAATGCCAATTGCGAAGACGTAACATCCAAGGCCCAACACGAAAAATTCCAAAGAGAAAAGCGTAACAAGAAAAATCCCAACAGGAAAAATGCCAAAGGCATTGAAGTCCTTTTGGAATTTGGTTTTATTGGAATTTGGAATTTAATCAGTACATCGTGTTACCGTTGAGCGTCGTTTCCGGGATTTCCTGCATCGCATCCCAATGTTCCACAATTTTGCCATTATCATCAAAGCGAAAGAAATCCATCGTCACATATTCATCGCCGCCGGGCCATACCTGATGGGTATGAAGGGCTACCAAATCGCCTTCAGCAACGGAGCGCACAAACACAATGCTCTTTTCGGGGTATTCCTGCGCCATTCTCTCGAAGTATTCGATGAAGGGTTCTTTCCCGTTTCCCACGAGGGGATTATGCTGAATATAGTCATCACCAACATAAAGCTCAACGGCTTTGCGCGGCTCGCCTTCGTAGGCGGTACGATAAAATGCGATGGCGTTTTGTTTGTTCTGCTCGAGGTTTTGAAACATATAGGGCTCCGATACATGATAAGTGATGTCAACTCGATTTACGTGCTGAGTCCAGGAATATAGAATCCAGAAGGGACATAGTAAATTCCAACAGGAAAAATTCCAACCACGAGAACAAATACTGCGCATGCTCGAACACTGGATGTGCGTATTCGAACAGCTTGCTTCACAAAGCCCCCTGCCTGGTTATCCCAGACCGCATTCTGCTAGTTGGTATGATTATTGAGTCAGACATGTAGTGAAAACAACCAACAGATTAAGGTAGATCAAGCCGATGCTAAAAAACTACTTCAAAATTGCTGTTCGCAATCTTCGGAAGCACCCGGGCTACTCCTTCATTAACATAGGTGGGTTAACTATTGGTATGGTCTGCTGCATGCTCATCTTTCAATATGTTGCCTTCGAACATAGTTATGATACTTTCAATGACAAGGCCACGGAAATCTATCGGGTGAACCAGAGTATAGCAAAGGGACTGGAAGAAAAAGGTGTTTCAGCTACCACCGGTCACGCCCTTGGTCCATCCTTAAAGCGGGAAATTCCGGAGGTCATCGATTTCACCAGGCTACATCCGGAATACGATACTGCCGTCATTTTTAACCCTGATCATCCGGACAGGGTCTTCGAAGAAGAGCAAGTGTTTTATGCCGATTCTTCGTTTTTTCGCATCTTCTCCTATCCCTTGATTGCAGGAGATCCACGGCATGCACTGACCGAACCGGGCACTGCCATTATCTCCGAAACGGCTGCTGCGAAGTATTTCGGCACGGAAAGTCCGCTTGGGAAAGTGCTTGAAGTAGAAGGATGGATTAGCGGCGCTTTTCGCGTTAGCGGGATATTCAAGGATGTACCACCAAACTCGCACCTGCAATTCGATTTTCTTCTCCCCATGATCGATTTGCTGCGAAGTAGCCAATATAGCAATAGCAGCCTCAATACCGGTTGGGGGTGGACCAATTTTTTAACCTATGTGCAGCTCAGCCCGGATGCTGAACCTCGAGAAGTTGAGCGCAAATTTACTGACTTGATTAGGCACAAAATGAAAGATGCCTTGAGTAAAGCAAATAAAACAGCACATGCGTCGATACAGCGCCTGACAGACATTCACCTAAACGAAGATATTTCTGCCCCAAAGACTAAAACAGGTAGTGCCAGAGCAGTCTATTTCTTTACTATCATTGGTATCCTCACGCTTCTGATTGCCCTGGTTAACTATATTAATCTAACCACAGCACGAGCGATAAAGCGGTCTCGGGAAGTCGGGGTTCGAAAAACGATTGGCGCACAAAAATGGGAACTGATCATCCAGTTTCTTTGCGAATCAGCATTAATGATCTCCATTGCTTGTGCCCTTGCATTTACTCTATCTCAGGCGTTCATCAATGTTGTCAATGATCTCGTCGCAACAGATCTTTCCAATGCAATGCTAACGCAATCCGGCTTCTGGATCGCTTTCTTGACCCTTTTTCTTTTCGTAACCCTTTTAGCCGGTTTCTACCCGGCCTTCATCCTTTCCTCATTCAGGCCGGCAGCGGTCATCAAGGGCGAAGTTGCCAAATCTTCCACCGTTGGGTTACAGCTGCGACGCGGACTAGTGATATTCCAATTCACCGCAGCTATCACCCTATTGGTCGGAACGGCAATTGTTTATAACCAGCTCAATTATATGCAAAACATGGATTTGGGAATGGATCTGGAACAGATCCTCAGCATACCGGCGCCTCGCGTTCTATCGGAAGGCAGCGGTCAATCAGACGCCGTCAATACCTTTACCCGGGAACTAAACCGAATTCCGTCTCTGAAGCAAATCGCTACGTCGAGATCTGTACCGGGCCAGGGGTTTTCTTTTTACACAAATAACGTCCGCAAGGCAACAGACGACCCTTCCAGGGAAGTGCCGGGCGCCGTGACCTGGATTGATACCAGTTTTATAAGCCTCTACAAGCTCGATTTAATTGCCGGGGAAGACCTTGCACACACTACGATACCGGCTTCCGAGGATGAACCGGATCCGGTTCTTATCAATGAAACGTTGATGCAGGCTGTCGGATTCGCCAGGCCGTCGGATGCAGTAGGCCAGACGCTTTATGTGGGCGGAAATCGACGTATCATTGGCATCCTGAAGGATTTTCATTGGTCCTCAGCTCATAGCAGCCGGGAGAACATTGTATTCTTCCTTTCTCATAATCAATCCCGGATTTCTATAAAGCTAACTACTGAGAATCTACCGGAGAGCATTTCGGCAATAGAGCAAACCTACAAAGAACTGTTTCCGGGCAATCCTTTCCAGTACAGCTTCGTCGATGAGCAGTTCGATCAGCAGTACAAGCATGACCGGCGTTTCGCCCAACTCTTTACCATATTTGCAGGACTTGCCCTGATTATTGCATGCCTCGGATTGTTCGGATTGGCGGCATTTACCGCTCAACAACGCACGAAAGAGATTGGGGTTCGAAAAGTATTCGGGGCAACGATTAGCAATATAGTCGGCTTACTCAGCCGGGATTTCCTGAAACTTGTACTGGTTGGCTTTATTATTTCAGTACCGGTCTCCTGGTATGTGATGAACCAGTGGTTGCAGGATTTTGCTTATCGAATTGAGATACGTCCGGTCATTTTCATTATGGCTGGTGTGGTTGCTATGCTGATTGCCGGACTAACAGTTAGCTGGCAATCGCTACGGATAGCATTGGCAAATCCGGCCAGGAGCTTACGGAGTGAATAAGATGCAAGAGCAAATTTCAATTATACCTATGCGTCATACAGATCGAAGATTCTATCGATTAAATCGTTATTCCTCTTGCCTAACATGCAAGAGACGGTATAATCTTTCTTCTTTTCCAAAAGCATAAATTCGCATGAGTTTCCGCCGGTCTGTAGCTTCTCGGCAAAGTTCTTTGATCCTGGCTGGCTATGAAGTTACCAACCTCGCACCTTGCTGCGATGGTTTAGACCATAAACAATAACATACTCACCATCTACGATGAAGGCAGCACGGTAATCACCACTTGGATTACTATCTCCGCTTCCACGCAGGTATATTTGTCGAATGCCTTCTTCCTTACTATACCACTTTCCCCTGGTCTCAGCATCTTCCGAGAGTTCGACGTATAGCTGTTTGAGTAATCGATTAAACACACCTTGCTTAATCTGTGGCCGATCCTGCAGGAGTAGATTGACGCTCACCAGCACCTTGTAACTCGGCATTGCTTAAATATTCCTCAACTGAAATCAGTTTATCTGCGGGATCAGTCATACGATGACGAGCGATATCCAGATCGGCATACTCCGCCAGATAATACGACAATGCCCGGCGTATCACCTCTCCCCGCTTTCTTCCCAGTTTCTTGCAAACGCTGTCAAGCGCCATCACCAAATCGCTCTCGACCCTCGCAGAAATTGTCAAATTCTTATTCATTTTTATCCATTCCTCTTTCGATTCTTGATAAGTATTGCGACAAGCCCGACTTTTTTCTATCAGACAAGGGGCCTGTTGCAAACAATGTAAACATTGTAATACATTGTTGCAATTACTTTTCCGGCCACTACACGGCGGCATCCTATGGTGTTCATTCTTTTTACTTTTTCTCTATCGAGACTGCGCATTAGCGATGCTACCAGACGTGGCATAGAGCAGATCCCTCACTTTCTATCAAGATCAAAGTGTCCCCAGAAGGCTTCTTCTATATGGATGCCGCTTGTTGCGAAATTCCATAAAATTCTTTTGGGATAATGCGACTATCGAGGATTGCGGCGTAATCGGAGTGCATGTGAAGAGAACCTCCAGTCATTAATGATAATCGCTATTTGAAGATGACCCGGGCATTGGCATCTTCCACATACACAACGAGACCCGCCTCAGACCATTCGCCGTCCTTGAAAGTCTGAGATTCCACCTCCATCTTGCCTTCAGCAGTTATTTGGGAAATCGCTTTGACCTCACTGATGCCATTCTTGTTCCCTTTTACGTGTTCATTGCTAATCAGCTTCCCCTTCTCAAATTTCATCGTTCCCGAGGTATAGAAACCGGCAGTCGTGAAATAGTAGAAGACCAGGCTGTCCTTTTCCGAATCCCAGCGGATAATTGTCTCCCCTCCATAAGCCCCATCATTTACCGAGTGCAATATACGAATTCCCATTCCATTCAGAATTCGTTCCCATTTTGCAATATCATAGATAGGCAACTTTTCAGCCGTTTCAGCAACTTTACCCTTCCAGGTTTTGTTTAGAAATGGGCGCAGTGGCTCAAGGTGATCGGATAATGTATCTTGACAAACAGCGGGATACTGCAAAATGCCAATAACGACAAGAACTAATATGCGAATATTGGGAACCATGTAGACCTCAATCTAATTTTTGCCGGGAAAACCATTTTAATACTGAATTCTTCAACAACCAAACGCCTCGCATTGCTCGGCCCCAGGTGATAGTTGATTAAGGAAACAGTATATCCTTTACCCGCGAAGGGCCTGGCAATGAGGTTACCAACCTCTCACCTTGCTACGACGACTCAAGCCATATATGATGGCATACTCGCCGTTCACGATGAAGGCAGCGCGGTAATCACCGTCCGGATTGCTATCCCATACAACACCAACAGGCCTCTCACTTCTTACTAAGTCCAAAGTTTCACTTCATAGCTTCTTCTATGTGGAAGGCGCGAAAGAAGGTGTCAACTCTCAATCACAGCGAAGGACATCAACAGGATTCGTCAGTGCCACTTTGATAATCTTTGTTGAAACCGTTAATAAGGCAATAAATACGGCCAGGAAGCCTGCAAACAAGAAGTAGTGGACGGAAATATCTACTCGATAAGCAAAACCTTGCAGCCACTTATTGGTGATTAAGGCAGCAATCGGAGCAGCAAAAACAAATGCGATCAACATTTGCCACATCATCTGTTTCGATAGAAGAGACACTATGCCAGGAGCCGATGCACCCAACACTTTACGGATACCAACTTCCTTTCTGCGATTCTCTGATGAGAGTGAAACAAGGCCAAAGAGCCCGATACAAGTAACAAATAGGGTCACCCATGTAAAGATATTCACCACCATTCCCAATCGTGATTCTTGTATGTATGAGCGGTTGATATTGTCTTCCATGAAGTAGAATTGTATTGGTGACGCTGAGTTCAACTTTGCCCAGGTTGTCTGTATGTGCTCCACTGTTTCATTGACGTTCATGGGCGAGATCCGGACAATAATTCTCGAACCATGACTAATTCCGCCACCCAAAATCAATGGCTTTACGGATGAATGCAGCGATTCGAAATGAACATCCTCAACGATACCTATAACTGTCCATACTTTTTCAACTTCACCAAGGCGCTGGACTATCTCTGAACCGAGAGGAGAATCATGCAATCCCAGTTCTTGTTTGGCTGCTTTGCTAATAATTATAGATCTGTCATCGCCTTCCATAAAATCTCGTCCATCCAAGAGTGTCAGGTCGAGGGTTTGCACAAAATCTTTTTCTACCTTCAAGAAAGGGACTTGTACTCGGGAATCGTCATTTCTATCGCCAGCATGAAAAAGTCCGTCAGAGAGATGCCGACCCGCAGGTACACGTGCTGTCACTGTCGCACCGAGAATTCCAGGATTCGTTTTTAGCTCGTTTTTGAAGGTGGGGAAATCGACCTCGCTTTGCGCGGTAATGACGATCAAGTGTTCTTTGCTGAAACCCAAAGCCTTGTCTTTTATGTATGCAAGCTGATCATTGATCGTCCACAATACAACAACAAGTATCATGGATACTGCAAATTGGCCAATGAGCGGACTGGCTCGCAAGATAGATCCCTTATGGCTATGAAGTGCCAAGGAGCCTTTCAATGCTTGTGCTGGCCTGGTTCGAGACAAGAAAAGCGCTGGATATGAGCCGGCCAACAGTCCGCTAATTATCCAGATCCCTGCCGTTATCAGCCAAAAGTCCAGGTCATTGAAAAGATTTAACTCAATGGCAGTACCAGCAATTGAGTTAAATGTCGGCAGTATTAATTCGATTATCCCAACAGATAAAATGATTGCAAGCAGGCATGTCAGTAGAGCCTCTCCAAGAAATTGTTGCACCAGCTGCAATTTTTGAGCGCCAATCGCTTTTCGAACCCCCACCTCTTTAGCCCGCCGGAAATATTGGGCGATCGTTAGGTTTGTGAAGTTGATACAGGCAATGAACAACACTAATATGGCAATCGTTGAGAAAATATAAATTTGGTTGATACTGACATTGCTGCCCAATTCTCCAATCCGGTGTGATGTCAAATGAATATCTGTTAGTGCCCGTATTGAAAATGCAAGTTGATTACTGGCAGGCTCTGAAACGTTGGTTTGCACAAATGCGGGGAGTTTACTTTCAATTTTTCTTGCGTCATCCTTGCTCTCCAATAGCAAATAAGTCCAGGTGCCCAAAATACCTGAATCCCAGCGAGGTTCTCCGCTATTCCAGAGGTTCAGTTCCGATTCGAATGGAACAAGAAAATCGAATTGAAAATGCGAGTTTGGCGGTGGGTTGTAGACAACGCCCGTAATCGCGAAGTCCATGGAACGGCCTAGCACCCTGACAACAAGTGTCTGTCCAACTACTTCTTTCCTGCCAAAATACTTATTTGCCATGCGCTCGGTAATGACAATGCTCTTCGGCGTGCTCAATGCATCGCGCGAATCTCCGACAAGGAATTCAAATGAAAATACATCGAAGACATTCGGATCAGAAAAATAGAAGCGTTTCTCTGCAAATAGATTGTCCCAATGCTGTACGCTCGCGCCGTTGGTTGCTTTGAAGAGACGTACGCTTTCAATGATTTCCGGAAATTCTCGGGCTACGGCCGGGCCAGCCGGAAATGGCACGTTCGCCAACTTCTCAATATTGGCACCGACTCGCCGTTCCGATTCAAGCCTGAAAATACGCTCATGCTTTTCGTGGTATTTATCGTAACTGAATTCAAAGCGAATATATAGAAGGATCAAGAGACAACAACCGATTCCCACAGCCAGTCCGGAGAGATTGACAAGAAAGTAGTTCTTGTGAGCACTGTAATTCCGCAGAGCAATCTTGACATAATTGTAAATCACTTATCGACTCCTTTTCAACATTGAACGCCAGAAATGGATGCAAACCCAGTACCAAATAAATCATCAATGATTTGGATCATATCCCGGTCAATTTCACCGATGCACGATCAGGTGAATTGTTCATTGTTGCGACAGGTGTGTTCATCAATGGACATCAAGATAAGCTAACAAGAGGAAGAGCTCACCCACAAGCAGTATCCTTTTTCTCAGGGATAAACGCCGGCAGCGAATAGCTCTTTGCGCAAGGCGAATTTGGTTCCAACTGGACGGTGGTGAAGCAATTGAATGTCGAAGCTTATAGTGCGGGCTTTTGGCAGAATGTGAATTGCAACTTTCACTTCAAATGCAACGACTGGGTCTGTTTGCAAAAGGTTGCCAAAAATAGAGATTTTAATCACTTTGGCAAGCGGATTTTTGGCCGACATTTAAGGCAGGAGGCAAATTACCGTCATTCTGTACGCAAGCATTCAAAATCGAATGCCGTAGGAGTTGAACAACAACGGAGGGACTGGATATATGAAGCTGGCTATATCTCGTTTCAGTATCGCTATTGTGATCATATTATCTTGCTGCTTATTTCAAACCGTTCGTGGTCAATCGGCCGCTGATGTTGATAATTTTTCCGGTCCGGCAGCCAGATTGTATATCGACTTCGGCCGCGTATTCTTAACAGATGACGTCGCTCAATTTAACATTCCGGATCGCTTCTGGTCACCCAAGGTAGCCTTGGGAATTTCATTCATGAAATACTTTTTTGTCGACGGTGGAGTTGGACTTCATTTCATTAAGGATCTTAATCCAATTACATTCATCGGAGAAGATGTAGATACCGGGGAGATACTCTCCTTTGAATCCAAGATTCGCTCATACCGATGGTCTGTAGAAACCGGTGCCAGTCTACCCCTGATATGGAACCGGCGCCTGGAAACCATCATCGGTTACGACAGTTGGCATGCCCGCAGAAGAATTGAGCTTAAAGGTGAGTATACCTGTGTTAATTGTGATCCTGAAGATTGGTCAACTACTTTTCCCTTTGAAGGCGGCGCCTATTTCAAATTTCGCCTGACACTTAACAAACCGTTTGTTGACGGACCCCGTGACGCATTGGCTTATCGTGGATTCCTATACCTTTCATTTGTATATCACCTTCAGAATCCGTATGCAAGCACTGCCGCGATGCTGGGAGTGGGCATCAATTTCCGGGGACAGCCCAAGAGAAGCGAGCTCCAGTGAAATAAGGGAATCCCTTTTGACAAAGTGAGCACTTTTTGAACGCTTTGATTATTCTTAATATGAAGTGTGATCGCCTTCTTCTAGCGAAACAATTCCAACTAGGGAGTGTTTGTGTGCGTATGCTCCAGTCAAATAGAAGGCTGGCCATAGGAGACAGCCGTCAAAAAATGCCACGGCGACAAACAATATTTTTAACCCATTACTCTATTCACAACCATTCCAATGGCAAAAAGCTGCAGAATAAAGTGCATTCTAAGTAGGAACAATGACGTATTCGACTTCCATACCTTGAAAATATGATACCATCTTATCTCATCAGGAAGAGGTAGTTTTGCATCATTCGTGCCTAACTCAACACCAAGTTCGCGAATGATTTTGAACTTGTTGATTTCAACCGAATTGCGATGCCTGATAGTGATGGAGGCTCCGAACTGGGCTACAATAAATAGCAATCCTGCTGAAAAGTACGTTACCAGAGGCTTATCTACCTGCCAATCTAAACCGACAAGCGCAACCGCAAACAGGGCGGCAATTTCCAGGGCTTTCCAAGTTTGGGATCTTGTTTGAATGTGGTCTTGCCATTGGAAACCCATCAATTGAATAAGATTTTCATTCGATAGTTTGCGATCCATTGATTTCCTCTATCAAGCTGGGAAGGTTTTGCAAGTTATTTAGGACTGCTGTTTCAATCCAATATTACCAATAGGCTGGGAAATTTTAAACGATTTTGTCTTTTTCAAGCTGGATTGTAGAGTCACGCTGGGATGAGGAAGGTCGAATAGTGCAGAAGCAGGTTATTTCCTGGGGAGGTTGCGGTCAGTGACAGGTAATCATTAAGAAGGTTTTCTGGCAAAGTTCGCTACAACAAATTTACTTAACTGTTGCCCGATAAACACGAAGATACTCAGCCATACTCATTCCGTGAATTCTCCCAAACTTCTCCCAAGCCTCGTCTGCTGTCAGTAGACCCACCTCAAGCTCAGTTCTCACCAGAGATAATTGCCTTGCTTTGAAATCATGCGCTTCCTGACGAACGGCAAAATCCATTTTTTCCTGAAAAAGGGGAGCCACAATATTCAAAAAAGCGAGGAATGCGACAAGGTATGACAATTTCTTGGCTAAATCACTTCGCTCTGGATTCGCACTGAGAGATACTATGCCTGAACTGAAACCAACGATCAGTATATTTATGAATATCATCAACAACTCAGTTGCATGCACAAAGCGTCTTGTTGTTCTTTCGTGAGCCCATTCCCAGCCAATCTGAATATCGAGCTCACTCAAAATTTTATCTTTGATGTACTTCTGTTTCGCTTCTGTTGATTTTATCGTGTCAGGAGTGACATTGTACCGCACATACTCGTTAAAGGAACGTAGTTTAGTAGACATTTCTTTTTGTATTAAATCCTCTTCCTGGATAACAAGGTAAACCAGAAAGACCACGCAAAGAGCTAAAATTGTCACAAATATGATGAGACTGACATGCCAGGTATCAGCGATAAACTCCAGCGCAGTGAAACTCTTTGTTATGACTTTTTGATCAGGTTTCAGATCGTCACTCATGATGCTTTCTCCAATCAAGTAGATTGTTTGTTGAGCCTTTAATACGGTGTATCTAGACCAAACATGTCAGAATTCATGAAGAAGATTTATTCCTGATTTTTTGCCTCAGCAAGGAGCGCCTGACTCAGTCCGGACTCGGACATTTTCATACAGCAAGGGGAAAGTCGGTTTGCACAAGGTCACCAAACCCTCGTAATCTGCCGGGACCAGCATATCTTTTATATTGTAGGAGTCAATGCTGGTAATTTTCTCAACTCCGTGAAAATAAAGGTCATAATTTAAACGCCTCGTCCTGCCCCTTTTGCATCATCGATCGGTGGCCGCCACTTTCTGGTAGCTCGTTTTTTCTTATCACTCGGAGTCTGGATGAACTGTCGTAGAAAACTCTCTTGCCACTTTTCCTTTATCTTCCCCGATTGCATCCAGGCAAAAATTGTATCGTCATCGAAGTCTTTTTCATCAAGGACCGCCTGACGCAGAAAGTCTCTATGAAGTGTCATTACTCTGGCAGAAACACTGCTTATCGTCGGGTTATCTTTCAGTTCGGCGGGTAACACCTTTTCATCTAGCTCTCGAACCAGCGTTAAAGTCTCCCGGATAGCCATCCAGGTATCAAAGTTCTTAATACGTTTGATCTCTCTCAACCGGGTCGTTTGAATCCATGCCACTATCAAACCAGCTATACTTGCGAGACTTCCAGTTATAGCTAACATCGTTTCAACAAAGCTCATCAGGACCTCCACCACCATTAACATCGCAGGTTTGCCAAATCATTTTTAACAATATAGGGCAGGCAAACTAGATATAACAATATATCTGAACCCCGATGGCGACAACAGCCGAGAAACCATCGATATATTGGATGTTGCAGGCCGCTTTTCAGAAGATCTTGTTCGTATTTACATCCAACACTTCACTAAGCCTGAGTTCTGCGCGAAAGGCGAGTTCGATAGCCATTGCCCACCAGGAGACTCGATCTTCCTTGAACAGGACCCTGAGCATGTTGACAGTCATCCAGGAAGGTATATCCCGCGAAGCCGCCGATAATCTATTTAGGAGGAAATCGGACAGCGATTCAAGTGCAGCAAGGACTCTGAGGTAAAGGCACACAAAGATGTCCCGGTTTTGATCGTGCATAACCGCGATGATATGTTGGAGTTTGTTTAACCCCCATTGGCTAATAGTTCTATAAAAATCAAGCGAAAGAAATTAATGAACTTTTGACAAGGACAGGCGTTTAGCTAGTCAGGAGAGGATTGGGAGGTAAGAATCATCAAATTCTTACCCTTCTTTTACATATCAATCAAATAAACAGAATTGTTATTGGTATAGGCTCAACACGCTTGACTATACAAGTTTTCTCTGCCCACAACTTGTAGGCCCGAACGTGTTGATCTTCATTGACAATTCAAATCCACATCACTATTTATGAAATAGGAGTAAAGCATATGTCTTGTCAAAAGCTTTGTATTAAAGAAATCAGGGACAAGTGTGGCTATAACAGCTGGCCAGAGACACTTCGCAACATCGTTGACAACAATTCATGTATAGATCCGGTAACGCAGCAGCCAGTATTTGTATTTAATGAGGGTGATACAATCTTTTTTCCCGAATTGGATACAATCGGCGGATATGATTTTGAAGACCTAGATGGCACAACAGTCAACAACACCTTCAATGTAGAATTTGGCATGATTGGAGAGGGTAATGTGGTTCTTGACGGCAAAGGAAGTGCAAACTTCATTCTCAGCGCCGGAATTAATATCTATAATTTGACCTTCGACAACTGGAAGCCAGCAATTAAGTTGGAGCCAACGGGAACTGGTCTTACAGGCTTTCGTTTGGAGCAAGTAACATTTCAGAATTGCACCAACGCCGGGTCAGCTGTTAATGTTGATCCCAACTTGTCTGAAGACGAGCAAATTCATGGTCCAGAAATTATAAATTGCAAAGTCATTAATTGTCAAGACGGCTTTCGCTTCCGTTGCCATACCTTTAATGGAATCGCTATGGGCAACTATTTTGAAAACATTGAACGAAGTAGTGATATCGGTTGCATCCAATTTGGAAAGAAACGAGAAGAAAATCTGCCGTCGGAAGGTGGGCACAGAATAATTGGAAATCGATTCAACAATATTACCGGTACATCATCGGACGGAGCATTTGAGGTTCAGGCGATTCGAACACTTGGGGAAAAAATCGTCATCACTGACAATGTCATCAACGATTTGGATACTCCAAATGTAGACCCCAATGATGAAGGAGAATGTGAAGCCATTTACTTCAAATCAGGAGATATTGTTGTTGCCAATAACATTATCTTGGGGTACAAAGGAGTTGGCGCAGGTGCAATAACACAAAAAGGCGGAAGAAAAAATGTGCAAATCATAAATAATATTGTCGAGTCAGAGACTTGTCCCGGTATTTATGCTGTTGCAGGAGACACTCATATTTTGGGTAATCAAGTCACATCGACGGCCGGAGTTGGAATTGACATAGCCCTTGAAGATCTTTCCGCCACAATAGAAAGGCATGTCATAATTTCCGAAAATTCCGTTAGTGCAAATCAACAAGCTATCTACGTTAGAAACGCTTCGAATATACATGTCTACATCCAAAACAATCCTTTGATCGAATCCAGTGGTTCTGTTTCAGCTATTTGGGCAGAAGGTCCAAAAAGCATTACCATCACGGACAATGGCTTGATTAGACGGAATCCGGGTATAAGTGAACCGAATGGACGTGCGATTTTTCTCGGCAATCACGACATCGATGACGTTGTAATTGCCAACAATTCCAATATACAGCAGGAAACAGATCAGTTCGTATTTGAGGCATCGCAAACAAATACGATTAAGCGATTGAGAATTGCGAACAACACAGTTTTGATGACCTGTCCTCAAAGGCAAAGTATTATGAGATATTCTGCCTTGGATGCAAGCATCAAAGACAACCATTTCGAAGTTGGCGCGGGAAATGGTAACAATGTCGCAATTGTTATCGCCGGTGGAGGTGGCACTCATTCCTTTGCTAATAACTATTTCCTTGTCAACGACCAATCTGTTAATGGGCTCAACTCCTTCATCTATGTCGACCAAGGGCTGGACGATCTTTATGTTAAAGACAATGAATTCCGCTTTTCATTAGTTCAGACTCCCCAAGTGGCCTCTCTCAAATACGCAATTAATTTAGGCGGCAATGCCTGGAATGTCGTAATTGAGTCCAATTCTTTTTCGAAGAATGTTGAAAAAGTTTTGCACAGAAGGAATCCTGACGTCGACTTTATTAATAACAAGTTAGGAATTATTGACAACCTATATGAAGATGAACTCAATCCCGCAGGTAGCGTGCAAGTCGCAAAACTAGAAGAGCGTGGGAATTACTAACTCATGATAAACTAGTATAAATCTGCAAACAATGTGGTAGGCTAATTGAGAAGATAGCCTACCACTTGTTCTCTTATTCGTGATTACTCTCTCCCTTAATCAATAAAGAGCAATAACCATTATTGCAACTCTTGCAGTAGATATCCCAACTCCCGCCTATATTCGCCAAAACAATTAGGCGAATATCATGGCGGCGAAACAACGCTTCCAGAAACTCTCCGTAAAATTCATCTCCCTGGTTGACAAAGGCACGGACAAGAAAACCATCGTCTGACTTACCGAAGAACCCGTCATCCAAGAAACCATTCAATCAACTTCTCCCAGATCTTATTAAGCCAATCACCATTATGGATGCCTCCCTATACTGGTCGGGCAGCATGATGCACCCAATTCGAGATATGATATTGGGGTTAACGGGGACCCCCAACCCTACTTTGGCTCAGACCTGGTTGAAGCGCGCTATGACGGAATCATCACGGATGGCCATGGATATTCAGGAAAGATCTTCTTTAACGGCGAGGAAACACTGGATCACATAAAAGTAGATGATGATCGGGTGATCCTAAAGGATATTCAGAACCGGCTCGAGAGGATTGAGAAGAAGTTGAGGAATGATTGAGGATCTTCTGTATTTCACGCGCTCAGAAGTTTAATTAGCTCTTCTTATTTCTTTTTTCGGCTCGCAATCTTCCCTATTGGGCAGCTTATCAAAACATTTTTTGTCAGTCGGAAAATCCAGCAACGTCGAAACTGACATAATCGACCAGTACACGCGGCGAGTAAAGTGATTGTGAGCAGAAAGCAGGCCAACAAATATTAAAAAAAAGCAAATACCATGAAAAAGACTAAATTCAAAGGGCGTCAAAATAGGGATAAAAAAACTTACGAGCGCAGCCACTGAACACGTACCTGACATGTGGATTTCAGCTTTAAGTTTTGTTATTCGTGATCCCGCATCTGGTCGGTGAAGCTTGATATAATCATATCTCAGCGAAAGCGGCTCTCCACCGTAACATACTTCAATGAATACAGGATCAAAATCAACAATACTATATGCAAACCATATAAAAAATTTGACAAGTAATGCCCAAATACCATAAAAAACTATAGCGATGATATAAAATATCGACGCGGCGCAAAGGAATTTAATCAATATCGACTCTGGCAAAAGCGCCGCTGACTTATCAAGTTCTCGTGAAATTAACTCAACTTTTTCTCGCACAGTGAACAGCAAAAAGGTTACAGCTAAGAACCCCGCTACCAGCCTCGCTATGATATCAAAGAATATCTGTGGAACAACGGCAATCAGCCCACTTCCGGTTTTGCGAAGATTAACTTTAGTCTCGTTTGCCAGTCGAGTAGTGCCAATCATTGCCGCCCCTCCAGAAGACTCACATTTCTTTATGTTTCGTGATCCGAACAGTTATATATATGACAATCTTCCTGAATGGATGCTCTGTAGTGCGAGCGGCACCTTTTTGCAGAAAGGTGCTTGCTTGTCTCCCGCTGAAAATAAAAAAGCGCCTGACTCAATCCGGAATCAGACGCTTTCGAATGGCAAAGTACCTTTTGTATCAATGCGTCGAGCTTTGTATATAGTAGTGAGAAGCATTGATGGTTTTCTCATTTTTTGGCTAGAACAACAGATTTTCATTATCGCTCTGAATGGCAGAGTTGTATGCAAAATTAATGAACCAACCGATAAGGTAAGACCAGGTCCGAATTTTAAACCTAGCGCATCGTTAGTACCTCGTAAAGGAAAGGATCACTCGTCAAACAACAACTATCTGACACTAGCGCACGAATGAGGTCAACTGATTCCTTGGAACAAAAAGATGCTCGAGGTTAATCAGTTGACCTCATTCTGACCAATCCTCCAATTGCCGCTGCGACTGCGCCATCAAGATTGTTCAGCCATTTGTAAAGGTCTGCAAAAAGATCAAGCAAGAATTGCATTTTCACAATCCATCGAATAGAATTTATTATTATTAGTCTGCTGTCGACTAGTTAGTGGATCTCCGCCCTCCAACACTGCAACCACCTTCCCTCTATTCGCCCGACTCTAATACTCATCCTTAAACCTAGGATGCACCCACAGGAATTCACGACGTTTGTTCTGAACGCGGACGAGGCCGCCGAAGCCAGGATCTTTGGCTTTCAAAAGGGCATGGAGCTTACGGAGGACGCTTCCCTGGGCGCGAATCATCTTCTCACGCTCCAATTCTGCTTCATCTCCACCTTCGAGCCAGTCAACGCTTTTCTCTGCGCCACTCAAAGAGGCATCAATGATCTCTTGCCCGAAATCTAGCTGCCCTTCTATGTCCTTTAGAATTGTTTCATCAACAGCTAGCTTCACCCCAGCAGCAGCCACCGGCAAAATCAGGCTCAGAGTTCCGGTCAGGAATTTGATGACGGGGGCCGCCGTTTTGAACCACTCGCGCGTCAGCTCAATTTCGATAATCCCCTGGCGATCTTCGGGAGAATTTAAAAGGGGCAGCGGTTTCTGAGAATGCTCGCACCATAGTGTCAAATGAAAGCGCTCTTTCGTCCACGAGCGGGGATCGAATTTGGAACGGTTAACCGGCTCAAAACTGAACAAACGTGGTCCTTCTTTGGCCGGATCTGAAAGCCATGCGAGTAGATTAGCATACTGTTCGTCTGCCTGACTCATCAGAATCCTTAGTTGAGTGCTCAGTCGCTCAGAGTCTGATTTTTGTGCCTGCAAAATTTCACGTTGCCCGTCACGGAGCCCAGCCAACATCTCAATTAAGGCCGGCTTGGGCTGCGGAGTTTTGATCGCAGAATCAATCGGATGAAATTCTTCGCAGACTGAACAACGTATTTCTGGAATCCCCCTCTTCTTATAAGCGACAATCTCTCGTAGCTCTAATAGTCCTTTGCAAGTTTCACCAGAACATGGCACATAGAGCCGAGCATCAAGCCCTTTCCAGAAGTGTTTTACGAGCCAGTTTATTTCGGCAGAAAGATGTGCGAGGAAGCGTTCTGGGTAGGCAGCTCGAACAGTAACGAATATGTCCCCACTAATTTCCTCAATGAAGGCACGACCATTAAAATCATCGTCGAGGATCATGCCAGTTTTCCAATGGCAACTATCAAAAAAGTTGTGGCGACCGAGGGAATAGCGATGGAGTCGCACTATAAGCCGATATATCAATCCTTGAACATCTGCATGTTTACCGGTTTCCGCATCAATAATCCGACATATCTGTGTACGTTGACTATCACCTGCTACTGGCTCAGACGACCAACTGGCCCGCCAGTTGTCAGGACGACCGCCTGGCACCAGTTGCGAAACAAGACTGGTTGCCGGCGCATCAACTCCCGGCATAACCACCCGGTAAGTAAGATCGAACTGCTCCATCAACTTCAGGAAGATCGGATGCAAGTCCGCAGGATATCGCTCGCGTGACGGACGCTTTGGATTGTCCCAGATGCCGGAAAGTCGGTCATGCGCGACCAGTCCGTTTTGTTCCTTTGCGACCGAGTCCTCGAGAACATAACTCATGGCCTTGCTGAGCCATTCCGGTTTTAGGATGACTGTATCTTCTACTTTGGAATCACCCTGATAATAGATCAAATGCCCCAATTCATTTAAGATCGCGATATAGGTATTGACCAGCTCACTGGGGACATCTTGGCTGTTGCACAAGCGCTTAAACTGCTTAAAATTGATGTAGGGATTCCTTTTGCTCCTTTTGCGTAAGGCTTCCAGCATATTCTTCCAACTGGCCGGCACCCTCCGACCAACAGATGGAATCTCTACAGCAGCACGGGCAATCGCCGCCTTCAGTTCATCCAATCCGTAACCGGTCTTGCTATCAACATGATGGAAGCCGGCAATCAGATCCCCGAATTCATCCCGGAGTAATTGCTCATCAATGTGAGCGGAGCGTTCCTGGGGACCACCGTGTGTGGCAATAATGAAGATCCTTGGTCGAACATCCGGCCTTGCATCATCATAAGCTCGATGCTTGACCATCTTGATCCATTCATCAACTTTGCAGACCTCCGGACCTCGCCGGGGATTCCACACCGCCAGGTAGATCGCCGGGGCAGTAAAATACATCTGATGGGTATGGCGATATATATTCTGACCACCGAAGTCCCAGCAGTTGAAGGTAACCTCAGTATTGCTGTCGACATCCGTCAATTTCAACGATTTGATATCGACTTCAACCCCGTGGGTTGTCTTGCGATTCTCCTCCCATTTATCTCCTCGTAAGGCACTCAGCAGGCTGGTCTTCCCCACATCGCCCTCGCCAATTAGAATTAATTTAGCCTCATTGAGGACAACAGATGATTCAGCTTTAGCCCGTAAGTATTTCTTGACAGCATCAAGGCCTTGATAATAAGCAGCGGCCAGCTCTGGATTGAGGGGATTCTCATCAAGACTAAGATTTGTCAGCTCGTCCAATTCAATAAACCAATCTGGTAAATCAGTAATCTGGCAGCTATCAAGGTATAATCCCCTGAGGTTCTTAAGATGTCTGAGCACATCAGGAACACCCACAATTTCGTTTCCGCCAGCCCCTTCCAGATAGCTTAGATAAAAAAATTGCAATTTCTTCAGCCGGCTAAAAGATGCAGGTAGCTCAGAAATCTTGTTTCCGTTTATCTGAAGATTCGTCAACTCCCGCAAATCACCAATGGAATCAGGCACTGTCTTAAATCGATTGCCCTGGAGAACAAGCCTCTGCAACTGGGTCAAGTTTCCAATGGATCCAGGCAGCTCCGATAATTGGTTATTGTAGATTTCCAGGTGTTGCAATTGGGTCAGGTTTCCAATCGAATCAGGCAATTCAGTCAGTTGATTGTTGTACATTCTTAGCAACTGCAACTGGGTCAGGTTTCCAATCGAATCAGGCAATTCAGTCAGTTCGTTGTAAGCGACATTAAGCTCCCGCAACTGAGACAAGTTTCCAATTGATTCTGGCAACTCTGTTAGTTGATTGTTGTAGATAATTAACAAATCCAACTGGGTTAAGTTTGCAATCGAATCAGGTAATGTCGTTAGACCCATTGAGCCGAGATTAAGTTGCTTGGCCGCCTTTCGCCTACATTCTTCAATCTTTTTTTCTGCCTTCCGATATGCCTCATCACGAGCCATTTTGCAACCCTCAATTTGTTAGCTTTCACAACTGTGTATATCAGAACCCCAACTACCTGTTCAAGCATTAAACTAAATTTAAACCTTCTCCGTCCTCCAATACTGTAAGCACCTGCCCTTTATAGGGAGTATCCGCGGCACTCTTCTCACAAACTGATGCTCACAATTCCAAATCTGTTCGCCTACAAAGAATCAGTTTTCTTAACTTCGGGGATCTGGATTTCTAATACACCAGACTCTAGAGAATCATAATCTTGACTAAATTCTTCACCTTTGATAAATATTCTTGATGTAATTCCTGTAACCTTGCGACGAAAAGGGGGACCAAGTGCATTTCTGGGGATCCATTGGCGAATCACCTTGCCATAGAGGTCGTCCTTATAGCGCAGTTCTGTCAATCCGTCAACGAATAAATCTGTACCATGATAATGCCAATATCGATTAGGGCTCCGTCCCGGTGGAGAATCTCGCGCCACTTCGGCACGTAATACGTATCTGCCTCGAATGATGAGCTTTCGATCAATAACCACTTGAAGCTTCAGGGATTCTGGCGGCTTATAATTCGGTGTTCCAAACAATGCTGATGCATGCGCCGAAATTTCGAGTTCGACTTGGAAGTCCCCTGGTGACAGGCGCCTGCCTTCAAGCTCAATTGCCCTGAGGAGCTTCTGGCTGGCTTCAACGTCAGATTTATACTGATTCACGGCAAGCGCGAAAGCCAACACTCCAGAAATTAACAAAACCCATCCGCGACTTGATATGCGCCTTGTTTCAGGAACTAAAAACCAATCCCATGACCTAACTATCAGAATTATTAGAGCAGCAATCGGAATAAGGTAGCCAATCATAGTGTTCCTAGATTAGAAGAATAAGGGAAGATTTCGAACAATCGTTTATCTGCTATACTTGGTTCAATACTACAATTTCTCATTCATTTCATTCTACACGGCAAGCAGTGCGAGAATTCGATTACAAATTACTTAATGGAACATACGATTTAGCCATCCCTGGCCAGATAAACTCTTAAAAGGAAGTATATTAATAATATTCCGGACAAAGTTCCAAAAATAAGTGCAGCGTTAGGTGCTATATTATGTATAGCTAATACTATTCCACTCACTGTAGATAACTGGCCGATTGTAAAGCAGAAAAAACCAAGTCCAAAACTGAATAAAACGCGCTGGCCTTCACTTGGAGCGAACAGAAGGAATGCAGCTAGAAGTGGCGTCGCAATTGCAAAGCACATCAATGCCCAGTCTAAGCTAGTGCCGCGTTCAGAAACCGCAGTAATAGTAAGTATAGCGGCTAAGCAGAAACCAAGGGAGCCACTTGCAAATTGACGGCCGCGATCGGTCGGACGCAATACCATTATTTTCTCTCAATTTGGTTATTCTAAATTGGTTTCACAAATCTCTGGCCTTCTTGAGGCCTTCTCGCAAACCTCCGTCCTCCAGCATTGTAAAGATCTTCCCATAACAGGCAGGATTTTTGGAATAATTTTCACTGAGTCGTGCTCACACTGCTCCCCAACTCTGACAACAAACTCATCCTCAGCCGTGGCAGACATCCGGTGCCAGATATTGGCCGAATACCAAGTTCTGCAAAAAAGCTTTCAGTAATTGAGATTAGATAAAACAATCTATATAGTTTGGATGATCGAGGCAATTGATATTGGTTGGGGCGCCGGCAGTAGATAGTTCTTTGCTAGAGGCGAACGTTGATCCGACTGGGTAGTCTGGGAGTTCTCCGAAGGTTCTGGGCATGGGGGTGAACTTTTAAGCGTTAATAACAGTTATTTTAGAAAATGTGTACAATAGAGAGCGTTAGGGATTGTCATTTTCGTCAATCTTGCTGTTGAGCCAATGCAGCGCTTCTGCTAAGTCCGAGAACCGGGGATTGTCTTGCTTATACACAGGTTGTACTTTGAATCCGGAATAACCCGCAGGAGATGGTACCGAATAGACTTCCAATTGATTCTTAACCGCCTTGAAGCGTTCGGACTCAATGCGATTCTTGTTGACTGCGTCGTAATAAAGGTTATTGATGCAATTAAGTGCGTCCTTTTCAAAGAAGATCCATTCCTGCTCTACGTCAGGAAGGAACTTATCGCAAAAACTCTTAAACTCCTCACGAAAGTCCGGATTTGCAAGATGTGGCTCGTCAATTAGACAGTCCTGTCCGCACCCAAGAAGTCGCGCAACTATCTCACCCAGACACTCATGACCGGCTCGCCGCGAATCAGATTTAGTGAGGGTTGCATCTTTAAAAACGAAAGTTTCTGATTGGCTTTCTTCCTTCAATTGCTCGCATAGAGTTGACTTTCCAGATCCTCCAACGCCAACAACAATTGTAAGTTTAGGCATTTGTTAATACCTCAATCACTTTTAGTTCTTCTTGCGGAATACGAACGTACTTCCAATCTCGCCGCATTCTTCTAATGGCATTATCAAATTTTGCACATCTCCGAAATTGACATCATAGAAATAAAATCCATCATCGTCGTACCCGATAGTTATGGAATGCATCTCGAACGCTGCATGGTCGGATTTGCCGATAAAAACGTTAACTAGGTTATCTTCTTCCCGCTTGAGAATTCTATTCAGTTCGTCTATTCTCTTCGCAGCATTATTGAAATCCTCCAGTTCAAAGCTCTCCCTTGCTTTGATGAAGGAAGCGGCCTTTGATGAACTGTGCAGTTCCTTAATTATTTGATATCCACTTACTTCGCGTCGAGTATATTCCTTATGGAAGTGTTCACAATACTTGGATTCAGCATCGCTTCCAGAGACGGCGATTTTAAAGTGCCGACAATAGTCCTCGAAATAGTCATAAATATCTTTTCGGGTAAATGGATAGGCCGCAGCAGCATAGCTCGCAAGCACACAACTATTACCTGTTTGCACATAATCCAAATCCTTAAATGCTTCTCTGCTGAACATTGAATTCTCCGATTTACTACGAAAATGTGCAATTGCTATAAAATGTGTTTCTAAGCTTTGGTGTTTTAATTCTTTCCTGGGGAGGTTGCCATCAGTGGCTAGTAATCATTAAGAATGTTTTTGGGCAAGGCTGGTGATGAGGGTCAATAAAAAAGCTGCGCGGTTTGGAGAAAGCCGCCTAATCGATAGCGTCTAGCATCGTCGCAGAAACCGCTACTCCACCCCTTCCTTGAGTGCGTCATACGCATTCAAAACATCAATAATGCCTTGTCTCTCTTTCCATGTCAAATTTCTAGTTTCGGTATATTTACCAGAAAGCCTCATCTTTGCATTTTTTGACTGTGAAAAATCCCTCAAATACTCTCTCAAATCATCAGAAACCGAGATAGATATCCACTCCCAAACGGTGCCGCCTTCATTCTCTGTTTCTTTATCCTTGAATTTATTGAAGATGATTTGCTCGGTTCTCCCGTCATAAGACAGGTAGGCCTTCTCAAAAAAAATCCAATTATCTCCATGATAAGACATTCTAAGATACAAGTATGGATTCGATCCAATTTGTGCGATGTAAATTGATGTCAAATTTCGATTTACATAGTGTGTAAAATAGGGATTGAAATAGCGCGTAACGCCGGCAACATCATCATACTCTTTCTTGAGTTTTTTGATCGACTTAAGCTTTGCCTGTTTTTCTCTCTCAATTCTTTTCTCAGCTTCTTTGCGGCGCCGTTCTCTTTCCTGGAAAACTGCCGGATCACCAGTTTCCTTAAGGAGTTCAGAAAATGCATATCCAAGCCTAGAGGTATCCTTGTAGACAACAAGCCAACTTCCCTGCAGGCTATCAACCTTGACTTCGTCTAATCCGGCGAGCTTTGCCACAACTGGATAATTCACACCTCTTCCAGATCTGATGTTGACACTGTTAAAGGCTATTCGGATTGCCAGGCTGTCAGTGTAGTGGACTGTGTTGACATTTGCCAAAAGCCTCTGTTCTTTCGTATCTGTTCTGGCAAAATAGACGACACTGATGATCAGAATCAGTAATCCTACGACCCCTATGAGGCTTGACCAATTCGTTGATGACGATTCTCGACCTGTTGGTCTGTTGACTTTGGTGGAAATCGGTCGGTCGACTGTAGGCGGAGGAGGCAGCCTCACATCTGCAGCTTTAACATCTTTGAGATTTTCAGCGCAATATCGACACTTGATGGCTTCAGCTTTGATCAGTTCCGCACAATATGGGCATTTCTTCATTCCGCCGGTTTCGACAGCCTTCTGCTCAATGACATCTTGTTTAGGTTTGGCCGCAAAGGAAAAAATCAACCCAAAAGGGCCCAATAAAAAACCGATGAAGAACCAAGCACAACCAGAATTCCCCTTGTTTGAGGCAATTATAGCACTCAACGCTCCACAGATTACCCAAAAAATTACGACGAAATCCATAATTCAACCTTGCAGTTTTGAGAATCTTAAATGATTTGGGGAGGTTTTGCCTATGCAGTATCGCGACAGACTAAAGCGTGGAGCGTGACCAAAATCAACAATTTGGCTACCTCGATTACGATCATGAATGATATGAAGCCGTAGGCAGCGACCTCGCCGAGACAGGATAGGATGAGGGAGGAGAAATGGTGCGGTTGTGGCTAGCAGATAAGCTCAGCTAAATTCGAACCACAGATCTCTTTACTGCTATTTCAAGGATGGAGCCGATTGATCAAATAGATTTCTTAGTCACGGAATGCACGAGCTTCTTTGAGCCACCACTCAAGCATGTCCAACCATTTTAGCTTTGTAGCTTCATTCCCCATACTTCGCCTCACTTCAAGTAAGAAATTTCCCAGCAATTTCAACATTTCTTTGGACGAAGCGGGTGAACTTTCAACTGATTGGTCATTTTGGTAAAAGTATTGAAATAAATCATTATAAGCTGTCACAACTTCATCTGATCCTATTAAAGACATCATAAAAGCAGCGATCCGATAATCAAGCGAAAATAAGATTTGTTTTGCATAAGCCACCTTGTCTGTGTTTCTATTTTTTTTATTTTGCTTCCATGCTTCATCTGAAATGAATAGAACTATAAAAGGCTCAAGAATCTTGTTGTAGATTTCAATACGATCACTTCTAAGCTTGTCTTCAAGTTCTAACTGACGCTCAAATTTCTGGCGCAATCGCCAACCGACTCCAGTTAAGAGAAGAACAAAGATAGGTGTCGCTACTGCTCCAAATGCGGTCACATATTCAAGCCAATGCCGACCCTCCATCGCAGGCTGATCAATCGCTTTGACAGGCTCTTGATTCGACAATAATGAATCCGGATTTCGTTGAGGAGACTCCACGACGGCTTGCTTTGTTTGCGCATAGCAGGATAATGTGCTTAACACAATTAACAAGACCATTAGACTCTTCATTCTCTCCCTCTCGCCAAAAGGATTTGGCCTATTCCCTAGTAATCACCCAATGACCAACAAACACAGTTAGCCAAATTCGATCTCGGACTAAGTTTCTCCGCCCACCTCTGTCCTCCAACACTGCAACCACCCGCCCTTAATTAGCGATTCGTTCAATTCCGAGGAAAGGAAAAGTCACCTTTCAACTTGCGTGATTACCGAAGGCTTATTTCTTGGTCCTTTGATATCCAAGAATTATTGCTAAGTAGTCGCGTTCCTTCGCCACAACTTCCAAAACGATCGTTACTTCTCCAAATCGCATAACTGGCAAATTGGTTGTTTCATAGGTGGCCATAACTAGATTGCTCGACGAGAAAATTACTCCATTCTTGCTCATCATTGTCGGCACCTTTAAAGTAAAGTAGCCCTCTTCCTGCTTAATAGAAGCTGTGGACCAATCAACTACGTAGTTAGCCTTTAGAAAGCTCTTGTATGGGAGGATCTGCTCTTGATGATTTGACAAGAAAACAATGTAGCCGAATGGATAATCCAACATCAACCGATCTTCATTATTTCTACAAAAGCGATCAGTTTCTTCCATCAAGGATCTTACATTTTCATTGATCTCTTCTGTAATCTCATAAGTGTGTTCTTGCAGGTCTTTGCTGGGTCCGACTTGGAAAAGATAGATCGCCAACACCAAACTCAGCACTGCTACAAATAGGTGCACCTTCGAATTTGCATACCATTTGACTTTAGGGCTATGCATCGATGAGTGGCTGTGGCAAAAATCCGTTCCAGGACGAGCCGGATTTTTGCATTTTTGTCCTCTCTTGGTCGTTGCTTGACAGGTCTTTCGGTCATCTTTAGACAATCCAACTCCAATATTAAAGCTATACTACTTTCAGGTCTTCAGATACCCTAACAATACTTATGAGACATCTGGGCCCAGAGTTCTTCAGCTCACTTCCGTCCGCCAGCACTGCAACCACCTCCCTTTGATAGGCAACACCCGTGGCACAATTCTCACAAACCGATGCTCGCACTGCTCTCCAACCCTTACCACAAACTCTTCTTCCGCCCTGGCAAACATCCTGTGCCAGATCTTAACAGCTGACTCCTCCGGCATAAAATTGTCCAGGCACATTAAAATGCCAGGCATATCTATTCTCAGGTGCTGTAGTGCGCAAATGCCGCACGCAAAACCAAGTATGGCTGCTAACATCTAAATGCATGTTGCGCAAACAGCCTAACAAACAGTGTTCAAGAAACGGTGAGTTGAATTGGGCCGGGTTTGCAATTGCAAAACCTGGCCATCAATGGCAATATAGAGGCACGAGCGGCTGCTTGCAAGTTCGTAAGGAGGCATTTAGACTAACATGCTAAATAGCTGTCAGGTGGTTATCCAAAGCTGACATAAGTGGATTCCCGATACGAGCATTCGGCAATGACAAACGCAGCTAAGGCAGCTTGGGCGCCCTTTCATAGCGCAACGCCTATCACTATTCGCATTTCATTCAATTTTGGGAGTAATCTCAAGACAAGAAAGTCGTGCTGCACCTCATCCTTGAGGAGGCGCGCACAACACAGAAAAGAACAGAGTGGGAGATCGATATAGAAGACCTCCCGGTAGAGGTGTACTACTTTTTTATGTTATGACGTTCTGTTCCTGGAGACGTAGGAACAGTTCGCTATGGGGTTACGACCAATACTTCAGTTGGGATCTGGGTCTGATGCCAGAACATCAGGGCAGCCTGCGCTTCTCGCGGGGTCAATTCCGGATTGTGCGCCAGAATTGCCGGTACTGCTGAAAACATATTGTTCATCGTGTCTTGATCCATGCCGTTCAAAAAGGCAAACAGGTCTTCACTTATAAAACGGGGTCTAATCATGATACTTCTCTATCTGTTTGTAAAAATGGTTCTCGTTAGTCGTTGCCAAAAGGTAAGAGTATACATTAAGATGAATCTGTTTTGGCGCACTTAGTTAATTAATCCAATTTTTAAAACCACTTCAAACTCAAAGGAAACAGTTGTTTACACTCGCAAAATTTAGCCATTTTAGCGGCTGTATATTTGCATTTTTTAGCGATTGAACAGCGTTCGGCAGTTGCAAAAACATTATAAACAATTATTTTCAAAGAACTTAGCGGACATCAACGGTCCTTTGCGGGATTTAGCTTGTGCCGTCGTTTTCATGATTTAATTCACACATAAGGTGTGAAAAAACTGCAATCTCGGACCGCCAGCAGAGTGGAATGTTGGAGTATTGGAATACTGGAATATTGGAAAAGAACTTGCTTTGAAGTGCCTTGCGCAGCAGCTTCCATCATTCCATCATTCCATCATTCCATCATTCCATCATTCCATCATTCCGTGCCTACGCTTTCACGTCTCGACGTCTTACCGCTTTAACGCCTTCTATGTAGTAAGAGAGAAGACTGTCGCGAAATTCTCGAACACTGTTCAATTTCCTCATATTCCCTGCCCCATTGACAATTTTCGCTGACTGTCGTAGCTTCCAGCTGAATTTCATACCTGCGGAGATCTCATGAATACATCGCTTTTTGAAAAGATCAAGATTCCCCATGTTTTTGTGCTCTTAACAGCTGTGGTACTGGCGTGTAGCCTGCTAACATACATCCTTCCCAGCGGACAATATGAGCGGGAAACCAAGACGGTTGCCGGACTCACTCGCGACGTGATTAAACCGGGCACCTTCACAAACGCACCGAAGCAGATCTCTGCGAGCGGTCTGATATTGGCCCAGGAAGCCGAAGCCGGTAATGCCACCCCGGTCAGCATTCAGGAATTCCTCAGCGCCATCCCCCGCGGCATGGAGAAATCGGCAGATATCATCTTCTTTATCTTTCTGATTGGCGGGGTACTCGGCATTCTGCAAGCAACCGGCACAGTTGCTGCGATCATTCAAAAGCTGATTGATATTTTTGGCGGGGCCGCCGGCTGGCTCACGGTCTTTTTGATGTTCCTGCTGGCGGTGGGTGGATCGACACTGGGAATGGGCGAGGAATTTATCCCGCTGGTACCACTCTTCCTGATTGTCTCGAAAGAATTGGGATACGACCGCCTCTATGGCGTGGCAATCGTTATCCTGGCAGCCGACGTCGGCTTTGCAGCCGCCACACTCAATCCATTCACGGTCACCATCGCCCAGGGGATTGCCGAACTGCCGCTCAATGCAGACGTCCCTTTCCGCAGCGTCTTTTTCATCTTTGTCTGGGGAGCAGCTGTTTTCTACCTGCTCCGCTATGGCAATAAAATTCGCAAAGACCCATCGGCATCGCTAATGGCCGGTGATGACTTTGATATCTCCCGTTATGACTATGAAAAAACCGAGCTGGAATCCAAACATCTGGCAATCGTGGTTATGGGCGTGGTAATCTTCAGCGGCATTCTCTGGTCGATTCAAAATCTCGGTTGGTGGATGGCCGAAATGGGCGGCGGCTTTCTCCTGATCGGCATCGTGGCTGTACTCATCTCCGGTATGACCTGGAATAAGGCCGCAGCGGCCTTCGTAAAGGGCATGGAAGAAATGGTGGTGGCCGCCCTGGTTGTTGGCTTTGCACGCGGCATCGAGGTGGTTTTGCAGGACGGAATGATTATGGACACCATCATCTATTACGCGGCTTCAACCTTGCAGCAGGTGCCTAACTATATCGCAGCCGGTGGCATGCTCGTATTTCAATCAATCCTAAATTTTCTGATTCCTTCCGGCTCCGGCCAGGCAGCGGTTACCATGCCAATCATGGCCCCGCTTGCCGACTTGTTACAACTGCGCCGGGAAACCGCGGTATTTGCCTTTACTTGCGGTGATGGGTTCTCAAACACTATCGTTCCCACCTCCGGCGTATTGATGGCAATTCTCAGCCTCGGTGAAGTGCCCTATACTACCTGGCTGCGCTTCATGTTTCCACTCTTCCTCCAACTTATGGCCATTTCAGCCATATTTCTGTTTATATCAGTGATTTTCCCCGGTGTTTGGGCCTGGTAAGCACATTTTTTCGCAATCCGGCGCGATATTTTTTTTAAGATGCGCGCCGGATCAATTTTTTATATGTTCTTTCCGTATATAATTAGACCGATGGAGTGTTTAAGTCCGGGACGATGCGTTGGTTATAGCGCGCTTTTCTGCACTTTCTTTTCGGCAAAAACGGAGGGATAAAGTGCAGATATTGGTATTCTAATTATCGGAATTTTACTTTGTTAGTATCGATACCTTTTGTAATTTAGGTCAACTTTTCTCACAACGCGGGCGCTTAAATTTCATCGATATTTAACGCAATGTTAACACCGAATGAACGAGTGTTTATAACGAGTATTCATTTTTAACGGCTATACAGGATTCTTTTGGGAAAGCAAAAAGACAGTGGATCATCGCAGAAAGCTATTGCGATAAGGGTTTATGCCCAAACACATGTTGGAAAGGCACGCCAGGGTAATGAAGACAATTTCCTGGCTGTGGATACTGTCAGCAAGGATCTTGATGAGCTACCGGATATCCGTGAATATGCCCTGAGCGGCCGTGGATTAACCTTGATGGTGTCAGATGGAATGGGCGGAGCGGCAGCCGGTGAAGTCGCCAGCGAATTAGCCGTCATCACCACCCTCGAACAAATGCCATTTCGGCAAGCCCCCAGCGAAACAGAATATCAAAACCGATTGGTTGAAGCCCTCAAAGCCGCAAACGATGTCATTACGGAACACGGTATCAAAAACCCGGAGATGCGCGGTATGGGCGCCACAGCAACCACTGCCGGCATTCTCTCCGACAAGGTATTTGTCGGGCAAATCGGCGATAGCCGCGCCTACCTGATTCGTGAAAACACCATCGGGCAGATTACAAAGGATCAGTCGTTTGTTATGCAACTCGTCGAGTCCGGGAAAATCACTGAAGAAGAAGCGGCGGTTCACCCGCGACGGAATGTCATCCTGCAGGCGCTGGGCAACCAGCAGGACCTGAATGTCGTCATCAGCACCTTTACGGCAATGGCAGGTGATCATATCCTGCTCTGCAGCGATGGGCTCTCCGGCTTGGTAAAGAACGATGAAATGAAAGATATTGTTTTGAAAAGCGATAGTCTGCGCGAGGCCTGTAATCAAATGGTGGATCTGGCCAACGACCGCGGCGGCAATGATAACATTACAGTGGTTCTCGGTAAGTTTCTAACCAGTGATGAGACGACCGTCAGCGTAGAAGACGACATTACACAGGCCGATGAAGAAACACTGCCGGTGCCGATCCAATCTCAAAAGCCCTCAACGCATCATACAACCTCGGCAAATACCCAGGAAAGCGATACCTTGTCCGACCGTATACAAGCCAAGTTTGAAGGCAGCGGCCCAGCGGGCAGTGGGGAGAGCGACTTATTCGACGACTACGATGCAGCAGTTGTAGGCTCCTCTTCAACGGCATCGTATCGTGTGGCCAACGAAGAAGATCTCGATCCTTCCCAGCGTATTGCCGGCTACATCCAAAAAGTCGCCCTGCTAGGCATCATCGCCCTCATTCTCTTCTCCCTCATCCCCTGCTCCTTAAGGGATTAAGTCCCGCAGAGCAAATTCCAACAAGAAAACGAAAAAAATTCCAAAGACCCAAAAAGCAAATTCCAGAGAACCCTTTTGCTATGGTCCCCTGGAATTTGAAATTCTATTCTTTTGGAATTTGGTTTGTTGGAATTTGAGATTTACACTTTTCTTTTTGGCATTTTTCCTGTTGGAATTTTTTGTGTTACTCTCTTAATCCGATCTCCCAACATCATACGGGAACCTTCCACTACGTTTGCTAATGGGCTTATCAAGAATTTCCTTCAGCAGAATAGCATTACGCACGTTGTTTGGGTCACGCAACAACTTCTTCAATGCCGATTGGCCGGGCTTTTTTGACTCTGTTTCAGGCACGACAGGCATTGGATCCCGACCAGGTAGGTCATAGGCGTCATCAATTTCCTCGAATTCCGCATGTTCGAATCCAGCCTCGTGCTCTTCATCCGTATAGACACCATCATCCTCAATCGGCTCTGGCGGTGGCGCCGGGCGTGCCGGCGGATCGTCCATGCCCAGCATTTCGCGAAGAAATGGTGGTAACTCAACCTCAGGCGGTTCCGGCTCAACCTGCTGCGACGGCGCAGAAGGCTGGTTCAATGGCGGCGGGTTGAGATCCCGCCCCGGCCGGGAGCGCGGCTGATTTGGTGGCGGTCCCGGTTGTTGAGGTCGAGGACGCCGCTGGGGGACATTTTTCTTCTTCCCCTTGTTAATCGCCTGAAAAATCCCGTAGACGATATAAAAGATGATAAAAATTATTAGCTGTTCCATAGCGATTCCTATTGTTTGTCAGGACCGTCATCCTTGGGGCCGGCAATGCTGTCGCGCATATCGGTATCAGACTGTATATTGCGCAAATTGTAGTAATCAAACACACCAAGATTGCCTTCAATAAACGCTTTGGCAATCGCAATTGGTACTTCGGATTCAGCCTCAACAACTTTCGCGCGCATCTCCTGAACCCGCGCTTTCATCTCCTGCTCTTCAGCAACCGCCATTGCACGACGGGTTTCGGCCTTCGCCTGAGCAACTTTGAGGTCAGCCTCCGCCTGATCACCCTGCAAATGCGCACCGATGTTTTTACCAACGTCGACATCGGCAATATCAATAGAGAGAATTTCGAAGGCGGTACCGGCATCCAGACCGCGTCCCAATACAGTTTTGGAAATATTGTCCGGATTTTCCAGCACGGTGGCATAGTCACCAGCAGAACCAATTGCCGATACAATTCCTTCACCAACACGGGCAATAATGGTATCTTCGGTCGCCCCACCGACCAGGCGTTCGATATTGGCGCGCACCGTTACGCGGGCGCGGGCATGCAACTGAATACCGTCCCGGGCAACAGCAGAAATTTTTCCAGTAGCCGGGCAATCAATCACCTTGGGATTTACGCTGGTTTGGACCGCGTCAAGCACATTTCGACCGGCAAGGTCAATGGCGGTAGCCATCTGAAAGCTCAGCGGAATACCAGCCTTATCAGCAGCAATCATCGCGTTAACAACGCGCGTCACATTACCACCTGCCAGAAAGTGGGTTTCCAACTGGTCTGTGGTAATCGTAAGACCAGCCTTCTGGGCATTTATCAAACCATTTACAATAAGGGAGGGTGAAATTTTACGCAAACGCATCCCGATCAAGCTGGCCAGGCTAACCTTTACGCGAGAAGCAATGGCGGTAATCCACAGCTGGACCGGCACAAAATACAGGAACACAATGATCAGGAATACGAGACCAATTAATCCGAATACCCCTAGAACTTCCATACTTCCTCCAAGACAGTTATCGTTTTATTATTGCAAAGAATGTTAACATCAATATCAAATTCCAACAGGAAAAATCCCAAAACAGGTTTTGGGATTTTTCCTGTTGGAATTTTTCTTGTTTCTCTTTCCCTGGTTGGAATTTATTCCCTTCTCTTACGCTTCTTTCGCGCGCACGATCAAGCGATAACCTTCCACACCGATAATTTCGATGGGGCTATCTTCGTTAATGAAGCCACCCTCTGATACGACGTCCAGACGTTTACCATCAAACATGCCGGTACCGGCCGGCCGCAGCGGAGAACTGGCAACGCCGGTCTTTCCAATAAACTCAGTATAGTCTGGCGTGGCGACGTAGCCCTCATCCGCTTTCTGTTCATCAGCCAGGGCAATACGGCTCCAAACCTTGGTTTTCGGTCCGTATTTGAAGAACAAGACCGAGGCTACGACGGTCAGCAACAAGACCAGGGCAACGCGGCGGGTTGCGCTATCCAGTTGGGCGCCGGTTACGAAATCCAGCGAACCAATCAGGCTAAAGTAGAGGCTGCCAACCATTAGCAGCACGCCTAGTATGCCGGGAATACCAAAGCCCGGTATAATGAATATCTCGAGTATCAACAGAAAGGCGCCGAGGAAAAAGAGGATGATTTCCCAGGAGTTCGCCAGGTTCACCAGGTAGTGACTGCCGAAGAAGAGTCCCAGGCAAACCATACCGACGGTACCGGGTACGCCCCAACCAGGGGACTTCACCTCAAAAAAGAGCCCGCCAAGACCCAGCATCATCAGGGCAACGCTGATTTCAGGATGTGTCAATATTCGCACCAGGCGTTCTGCCCAGTTTGGTTCCACGTTAACGATTTCCTCATCACCGAGCCCGACTTTATCCATAAACTTGCGCACACTGGATGCCTCAACATCCGCCATTTTCCACTCGATAGCCTCTGTGCCGGTGAGCGTTACCAGTTTACCTTTTTCAGAAAGGCCTTCAATTTCCAGCTCTTCATCGACCATTGCCTCAGCAATTTTCGGATTGCGACCGGTTGCCTCTGCAGTCGAGCGCATTTCTGAGCGGGTATATGAAATGATTTTTTCCGAAGCCTTTACGCCCTGCATATCAACGGCCGTGGCAGCCCCAATCGTGCTGGCAGGTGTAATCCCAATGGTGTCGCAAGCCAGGGTTATAAGGGCGCCGGCCGAAATAGCCCGCTGGTTAATAAAGGCATAGGTTGGAATTTCAGTGGCGAGCAACTGATCACGAATTTCCGTTGCTGCCTGCAGTTCACCGCCGAAAGTGTTGACTTCAACCAGCAGCGCACGGGCGTTATTTGCCTCGGCCTCTTCGATCACTCGTTTCACATAAAGTGCCAGGCCACCGTCGATCATGTCGGATATATCAACACGATAGACCTGGGCACTCAGGCTGCCTGACAGCATGAACATGCCACAAACTATTGTTAATAATAGATTTTTCATCATCGTATTTACTCCTCTTCACACACAAAAATATATCCATTTTACAGGGTATTACCAAAAGAATTCCGAATTATGAAAATCCGTGTTTCCTGCTCTATTACGAGATTTATGACCTAACAGATCCGGCCGGGTCACAAGTATTTTCTGAAGAAAGTCTATCAGTATTTCAAAATTCCGTTTTTTTTTGGTAAGTAGTTAGCGAATCGGAGTAACGGAGGTATTTGAGAGCAAATAGAGACAGTGAGGAGTGATTCGAACCAAACATAAGGAAACGGAGTATCGATGAATGCACTAGTTGTTGAAAATATCTCCAAGACATACGATGATTTCCAGGCGGTGAAATCAGTATCGTTCGAGCTCCAGGAAGGAAAATTGTTCGGTTTATTGGGACCGAACGGCGCAGGTAAGACGACGACCATGCGCATGATCATGAATATTATTGTGCCTGATAGTGGCAATATATATCTCTTTGGCGAGAAATTTAACGAGCTCCACAAGAATCAGGTTGGCTACCTGCCGGAAGAACGCGGACTGTATCCGAAGATGAAGCTGATGGATCACCTGCAGTTTCTTGGCGAGATGAAAGGCATGTCGCCGAAAGATGCAAAAACGATAGGCCTGCGCTGGATGGATCGTTTCGGTATGCTGGACCGCGCCAAGCGCAAGGTATCGGAGCTATCCAAGGGGTTGCAGCAGAAAATCCAGTTTATCAGCACGATCATGCACGAACCAAAACTGATTATCATGGATGAGCCCTTCTCAGGCCTTGATCCGGTCAACGCCAAATTCCTGAAGGATATCCTGCTGGAACTAAAAGCCTCGGGCACCACCATTATCCTCTCAACCCACCTAATGGACCAGGCTGAAAAGCTTTGCGATGAAATTTGTCTGATAAGCAACGGGCAGATCGTATTACAAGGTGATATTAAAAAGGTCAAAAAGGACCACAGCCTGAACAACGTTATCGTTGAATACTCCGGTAATGGCGACTTCATTAAGTCGCTGCCAATGGTGAAAACCAGCGATGATTACGGCAACTATATCGACGTTCAACTCCACGACGATCGCTCTCCCGGCGAACTATTCAAGGAACTGGCCTCAGCTGACCTTGATGTGCGCCGCTTTGAAGCGACGGAAGCCTCGTTGAACCAAATTTTCATCGACATTGTGGAGAAGAAATAATGAACAAGATACTCACGATTATCAAACGCGAATTTATGACCAAGTTTTTCACCAAGGGCTTTCTGATCGGTACACTGCTGAGCCCTTTTATTATGCTGGGACTGATCTTCTTCCCGGCCCTATTAGGCGACATTGATCAGGAACGAACCAATCACTTCCATTTCGTTGATCAATCCGGCACGCTTGCCTCCCAGATGAACACGCTATTTAATGACACGCTGAGTGATGGCAGCCCGGAATTTCAACTGACTGAGATCAGTCCGGCAACCTTTGCAAGTGATCGTCAGCGCCTGGAAACGGCATTGGAAGAAGATGCGATGGACGCCATCCTGGTTATACCGGAAAACGTCTTAAGCAACGGCAAGATTGATTTTCTGGCGACTTCTGTTGGCGGGCTGTCGGTGCTGGGCAAAATGGAAGGCCGCTTCCAGGAAGCCATCAATAAAATTCGCTTACAAGATGCCGGACTCGATCCGGACAACGTTGAGAAACTCACAGCAAATGTTGACATCAACACCCTGAAAGTCGGTGGCGGCGAACAAAGTGAAGACGCTTTTGATCAGCAGATGATTATGGCGGTGGTATTCCTCTTCTTCCTCTATATGTCCTCTATTCTGTATGGGAATTCAGTGATGCGTGGAGTATTGGAAGAGAAAACCTCGCGCATTATTGAAGTCTTGCTCTCGTCGAGTAATTCCTTCCAGTTGATGATGGGCAAAATTTTTGGCGTTGGCAGCCTGGGCCTTGCCCAGTACCTCGTTTGGATGGTTGTCGGTGGATTGGGCTTCTTTATTGCCGGCAGCACAGCGCCCTCGCTGCTGAACAATATTTCCGTTGAGCCTATTGTTTTCTTGTATTTCATCCTCTTCTATATGATTGGCTTTTTCCAGTATTCCTCGCTTTACGCCGCAGCGGGCGCCATGAGCAATACACAGGAAGATGCCCAGGGCTTATCAACGCCGGTTACCTTTCTGATCATCATTCCTTTTCTGCTGAGCCTTACCTTGGGCATGCAGAATCCGGATGGCACAATTTCCACAATCTTATCTATTCTACCCTTCTTTGCCCCGATGGTGATGTTTGTTAGAATGGCATTGGTTGATCCGCCGATGATTGAGATAGTTCTCTCGCTGGTCGTCAACGTCGCTGCCATCATATTCTTCATCTGGCTCTGCGCAAAGATTTACCGGGTGGGCGTATTGATGTATGGCAAGCGTCCAACGGTTCCGGAAATGATCAAGTGGCTGAGGTATCGGTAAGGCCCTACGGGCCGTCAGTTGGCTTCACCAACTTCAACTCGCTACATTTACGTCAGGCGTTGAATCGACGTAAATACACATCCCCCTGTATCCCCCTTCGAAGGGGGAAGCAGGGGGATGTCTGCTCTTACGCGAGTGCAACAAGCTGACGGCCAGGTTTGGCCTGACGTGAGTGCCGCCAATTAACGGCAAGCCTGGCGAACCGCAGGTTCTGACGCTGGCGAAGCCAGCTGACGGGCCGTAAGGCCCTATACCTCAATCACATAGTGAGGCGTGCTATCATCAGGCAAGACGTCTTCGATCTGCCTCAGGAAGTCCGGCCCATATTTGATGACGAAGTAAAGTAAATTCAAACGGCGCTCCTGGTAGCCGCCATCGGGCAGCAGATGGGTCAATATTCTTTGTAGCTGGCGCACCTGCGTCTCATTCTTCTCTTCCAGGGAGCGGGTAATTCGCTGGCTGAGCTTCTCGAACGCATTCATGATATTGTTGCGGGTCTTTTCGTGACCGCCGGATAGCGCCGGATCTACAGTTGCCAGTTGTTCGCCAAGCCGATCCAGCGACGCCAGCATCTCTTCCCGCACTGCGGCGGTCTGATCAAACACCTGCTGATTCGGACCGCGACGAATCACATCGCTGACAAAGTCCTTGCTTCCCGACAACACTTCTTGATATTGCAAATCGTTTTTCTTCATGAGCCGCTGAATTTTCGACTCCGTAATTGTCAGGCGATGACGCGGCACAATGACCGGCATCGGCATATCAAAATATTCATAAAGGGCAGAAATCTGGGCGAAGTAAGCAACTTCTGCAGGACCGCCAACATAAGCAACCGTCGGCAACAAAGTATCCTGCATCAAGGGACGGAGGGCGACATTGGGTGACATGTAGTGTGGCTGCTCGTTACAGCTCTGCATCAGGGATTCGCGGGAAATCGGGTGACTGCCGGCGCTATCTTTCACCACAAGAGAGCCATCGTTCAGCCTGTCGATACGACTGCGTTTCATGCTTTTGTCATTGAAAAACAACAACGTCTGATTGTCACGCAGATGAATTTGGGTCGGATAGCCACTCGCCTCCAGGCGACTGCTTTGTTCACGCAGCACCTTCAACGGTGCATCTTCGCTGTCAATGACCCGGCTGAAAAGATGATGAACCGTTCTACAGACACCTTTATCAACCGGATTTACCAGAATCAAGCCATCCTCTCCGAAGAATGCCAAAAGCAGGCGGGCAAAGGCATCGACATAGCTGCGGCCATCGCTATATTGCTCCAGAAACAGCTGCAGCGCTGCCTCACGGAATTCCGTTTCAAAGGTATCTTCCTCAAAGTGCTTCCGCCAACCGGCAATCGTGCCATCCAGTTTGCGTGCGGCCACCGCACGTTCACTATCAGCGGAATCCTCAGAAACTGTCAGCGTGCGCCAATCATCCTGTTTGGTGAGGTAATGCATGTGACTGATTTCTTCAAAATCATTATCATTTACCTCCAGCCAAAAAATCGGCACAAATTGATGCTCCGGGTGCGCCGAATTTAGCTGTCGTGCCAGCTTAATGGTCGTAATGGTCTTAAAAAAGGTATAAAGTGGTCCGCCCAAGATGCCTACCTGCTGTCCGGTAACAACGGCCAGGGTTTTCGAATCGCTCAATTTAGCGATATTAGCGAAGGTTTTTTCCGAAGCACCCCAGCCTTCATTCTGACGCTGGAGAATCGAAACAAGCGCCTCCCGGTCAACTGAGAAGGCGCTGCGAGCAGTAATCGCTGCGCTGTAACCGTCCGCCGGATGAGTAGCATAAAAGGAGCGAATCGCTTCCGCATTTTTTAAGTAATCATTAAAAAGAGGATTGGCAGCAGGTAAATCGAAAGCATGGAGTTGCATAGAGGCATTGTATCCCGAAACATGGCCGCAATCACGGCTATTGACCGTTAAGAAGCCGAATCAATCGTGGATCAATTCGGCAACATTGAGTTACGGGAAAATGTAGGAAAGGCAAAATTTAATTGAAAGGCGCAAAAAAATGAGATCACCAATCCAGCCAGATGAGATTGTCTTCACTCACAGCCACGTCGACGTAAACATCAGCTTCCTTCATTACCTCTCCGTCGCGCATAAGGTTGATGTAGTGATCTCCCTTGGAGAGCAGAAAATCGTTTACGGGGGTCACATATGGTACCCATTGTCCGTTGACCATGATACTAGCCCCGGGCTCAGCGCTGACGATCTGGACGGTATCCATTTCGGCGGGCAACATGTGAAATGACAGGCTGACTTTTTCACCAGGCTTGATATTCACCATTTCCGAAGGGGGATGTGAACTGTATCCATTTTGACGCAGGCGAACTTCGTAGATACCGGGCTTCACCGGGAATGCCGGAGAATTTGCTTTGAGTCCGACCATTTTTTCATCGATGTAGATATAAGCAGATGATTGGTTACTGCTCACTTCGATCATTCCATGATCATCCAGGGAAGAGAATTCATATGCCAAACGCTGAACGCCGTCGCCATTGATGACAACCCGATGATAGGCCGGGCTGGCCGCATAACCGGGCTTCACCACGCTGATAATGTGGTAGCCGGTAGGTATCTCGATTAAATCTGCCGTTTTTCGGTAAGGAAGGCCATCGACAAAGAGTTGGTAATCCTCTACATTCGACTCGACCAATACCTTGCCCATGCTGGAAGAATTTTTCAGGTTAAATTCAACCGAAGAGGTTTCGTTGGCGTTCACGGTAATGCGTTGCATCGGCGGCCAGGTTGTGAAGCCGTCCTTGTAAACGGACAGGAAATAGTTCTTTCCGGCAGGCAGGTCTTTTAATGTCGTCGGTGTAAACAGCTGCTTCTCTGTGCCGTTGAAGTATACCTGAGCCCCGGGGACATCAGTTGTAACGGTAATGGCGCCCATTTTTGCCGCGCTGGCCGGGCGGTATTGAAGCAGGTACATGAACACACCTAATGCAACGGCCACGATGCCAACATTAACCAGCCATTGTCTGGCAATACGGAATTTGCGGCTTCGTTGACGAGAGGCGCTTTTTCCGCTGCTGCGACGGCGATTCTTGCGTTGCTCAGCTTCCTCAGGCGGGAGCCATTCAACTTCGCCATAGCGGTTCTTATGCTTGACATACCCTTTCGAGGTAAAGTATTCTACTTCCTCTTCTTCTTTTATTTGATTACGAATCCGGGTTTCCAACCTCTCGCGGCGGGTATCTTCTTTTTTGCTGCGGGCACTTAACAGACGCTGCTCACGCTCTTCCAATTCCTTACGAATCTTCTCACGTAGCTGCTTTTCTTCTTGAGGCGTTAAAGCCATGGGAATTCAACTCCCTCATTTGAGTACATTCAATGGTTCAACAGACCGACGGTCCATCCCTGTCATCTATCGTCTTGAACAACTCCATTTTGTCCGGAATGCAAATAATAAGAATGGTTGCAGTTCGCCGTCGTGATCCCTGCAACTTGTGCGCAATTATCGACTTTTTTGAAATTTTCTTTAATTATTTTCTGGCGAGAAAAAGTCTTGCTGAATTAATCGGCGCTATTGTCAGGTGTCACCGGCAACACAACCCGAAAGGTGCTGCCTTCACCGACAACACTGTCGACTTCAATTGTTCCATCAAAGGGTTTTAACAGCTCCCGGCATGTATATAACCCCAGGCCGGTTCCCGTTGGCTCACCTTCTTTCCCTTCCCCCTTTAAAGGTTTTGAAGTATAGAAGGGATCAAAAATCTTGTCGAGTTTATCGGCCGGTATGCCGACACCACTATCTTGAATTTCAACATGAACCGCATCGTCGACCAATTGTGTCCGGAAGTGCAGCTGCTGCTCTGAATGATCCCACATGGCATGAAGGGCGTTAACAATAAGATTTTCAACAACTTGAGCAAGATTGGTATAAATGATCGCAATTGCCGGTAGATCATCTGCCAACTGCACCGTTTTTTTCACCTTATGCTTAAACTGTGAATTTGCCTGGAAGAAAGCAATTTCCTGCTCGATAAGGGAATTAACATCAATCTTCTCAACGCCCTGATTCTGGTCCATGCGGCTTTTTATCATCAGGTTATTGATAATGCCCATAATTTGCTTATGAGCTTTGGAAACCAGTTCAGTATCGAGGGGAACCGATTCCAACAACTTACGATTCTTATCCGTCAAGGATGGCAGTGACGCATCTGCAGAGATGCGCTCCATTTTCTTTTCGATAACGAGGTTGGAATTCTTGATGACGCCCAGCGGGGTCTTGAGGTTATGGGCAATTCCCTGGATCATACGTCCGATAATTGCCAGTTTTTCCTGGCCGACCAGCTGCCGGTTTTTCTCTTCGACCATAGATTCGAGGGTACGATTCACGGAGGCCAGTTCTTCGTTTTTGGCTATGAGGTTGCGCTTCAGGGCTTGCAGGGTGACATGGGTCTTTACGCGGGCAAGCACCTCTTCATGCTGGATGGGCTTGGTAATGTAATCCACAGCGCCGAGCTTAAAACCCTTGACTTTATCCACGGTCTCGGTTACCGCAGTCATAAAAATGATGGCAATGTCCCTGGTCGCTTCCTGCTGCTTGATGCGCCGGCAGGTTTCGAAACCATCCATCCCCGGCATCATAATATCCAAAAGAATAAGATCGGGCCGCTTTTCTTCAAGGATTTCCAACGCTGCATCGCCGCTTTGAGCCACCAGGATTCGATATCCATAGGCCTTCAAATAATCAAACAATACCCCAAGATTGGTAGTATTGTCATCAACTATCAGCAGCAATCCTTTATCGGATGTCATAGCCTCATTCATGGCCGTCACTCGTTTTTTCCGGATATACAATCCGTGCCAATATCAGCAGGTACAAGCAGAATTTCTACATTTCCCGGCAAATGCCAATTATTTTTCTTTTCACGGCATTATTAGCTAAAAGAAACTGCTTTTCTGCCGACACTCTAGATTATACGTTTTTTCCTTTACGATCAATCAAAAATTTTCTTCTCGCGTTGTAACTCCGTCAGATATTTTCGCCCACACTGTTGTTTCAGACAGCGTGATAATTGAACGCGTCCTAAACCATCATTTCAGGTTTTGTCATCGTTATGTACAAAGCAGCAGCCAAACAGAGTATATTTTTCAGTCCAGTCACGCCGGCCGGCGTGCTACGCCTGTTTGCCATCATCCTTCCCTTGCTGCTGCCACTGCTCAGCGGTTGTGGAAGCAGCGGTGGAAATCCCCCGGCCGCTGTAGGAGGAATCATCGACCTGCGGGAATGGGACTTTGAGCAAAACGGTGCTTTATTCTTAAACGGAGATTATGAATTCTACTGGGAGCGCTTTCTGAGCGAAAGGCCTTCCCACTCTGTGAACGCCCCGCATCCCGATGGGTTTCGCTATGTGCCCGATATTTGGAACAAAGAGGGGAAGACCGGCCATCACGATCGCTACGGATATGCCAGTTACCGGCTGCGGATACAGCTGCCGAAAGAGTGCCCTCAACTTACGTTCCGCTTTCAGGACGTTGGCACCGCTTGCCGGATATTTGCCAATGGCCGGGAAATCTATGCAGCTGGGCATCCCGGCAAAACTGCAGAAACAAGCATTCCCGCCTACCAACCGGCCCTGGTCGATTTTTTGGCAGACAGCGATGAAATTGATCTAATTGTTCAAGTTGCAAACTTCTATCATCGTGATGGCGGCTTGTGGCTCCCTATTGAATTGGGGCGGGAAGCAGATATCCGCAGCGACAATCTTTGGCGAATGCTCATCGATATCTTCCTCTTCGCCGGTATTTTTGTCATCGGTTGCTATTACTTTGGCACATTCCTTATCCGGCGTAAAGAGCTGTCGTTCCTTTATTTTGCTATCTTCTGCGAAGTTGTTGCCATTCGCAGTCTCGTCAGCGGGAACAAAATCATTGCACAGCTATTCCCGGATATTTCCTGGGGTTGGCTGGTAAAATTGGACTATATCGGTTTCGGACTGTCCATACCGGTTTTCGCCCTTTTCCTGGGTTCGCTTTTTCGCAAAGACTTTCCCCCGGTTGCCAAAACCATTGTTATTACCATCGGGTTTACCTTTTCACTCATGGCAGCGCTCTTGCCGGTATCAACCTCATCCCAAATCTTGCCTCTGTACCAGATGTTCATGATCGCCTGTTTTACCCTCGGCCTATACGTACTGTTAAAGGCAATTATTCACCAGGTAGAAGGCTCAAGAATATTGTTTTTCGGATATATCGCCATCTTTATGACAGCAATGAACGACGTATTACAACTCTACGGCGTTGTTCCGGCAAATAACCTGATCATGCTTGGTCTCTTTCTTTTCATTATCACCCAGGCTGCCTTCCTGGCCATTCGCTCTACGCACGCATTTGCCATGCTGGAAGAACACCGGGCGGAACTGGCAATCACCAATCTCAACTACCGACGTGAATTATCGGAGCGCAAACATGCGGAGTTGATTAATCATGAATTACAAGAAAAATTGACTCGCTCAAAAAAGATGGAGGCCCTGGGGCTGTTGGCAGGCGTTGTTGCGCATGACCTCAACAACGTGTTGCATGCCATGGTTGGCTATCCGGACTTTCTGTTACTTGACTTGCCTGAGGACAGTCCAATTCGCGAACCGATATTAACCATTCGCGATTCCGGAATCAAGGCGGCGGCCATCGTCCAGGACCTGCTAACACTGGCACGACGGAATGTCATAAGCCTGAAACCGGTCAATTTGAACGACATCATCAATGACTACTTCAAGTCCCCGGAATTCCGCGATTTGCAAACACAGCATCCGCACATTCAATTCGAAACTCAGCTTGGCGAAGATCTTCTCAATATTCTTGGCTCCAGTTTGCATCTGCGCAAGGCATTGATGAATCTCATCACCAATGCGGCAGAAGCTCATGAAGAAGACGGGAAAGTCGTTATTACAACCGAGAACATCTACCTGGATTCAACACGTGCCGGTTACCAGGATATCGAAAAAGGCAGTTACTGCCTGTGTAAAATAGAGGATCAGGGCATTGGCATCAGTGCGGAAGACTTGCCGCATATTTTTGAACCGTTTTATACAAAGAAGAACATGGGCCGCAGTGGTACCGGCCTGGGAATGGCGGTTGTCTGGGGAACAATGCAGGATCATCAAGGCTATGTTGATGTCCATAGCGTTGAGGGCCAGGGCACGCGCTTCGATCTGTATATTCGCACGACAACCAAACGCGTCACCAAATCGGACAAGAAGATTCCTATCACCAACTACATGGGATCCGGAGAAAAAATCCTGGTTATTGATGATGTTGAGGAACAGCGGGAAATTGCCTGCAAGATATTGGAGCGTCTCGGATATCAGGTCACCCCTCTGGAAAGCGGAGAAGCGGCAGTGGAATATTGCAAGGCTAACCAGGCGGATTTGCTGATTCTTGATATGATTATGGATCCGGGAATGGATGGGCTGGAAACCTACCGGCAAATTCTGCAATTCCAGCCGCAGCAGCAGGCCATTATTGCCAGCGGCTTCTCAGAAACCGAACGGGTAAAGGAAGCGCAGGACAGTGGCGCGGGCGCCTACCTGAAGAAGCCGTACACCATTGAAAAAATCGGCATTGCAGTCAAGCGTGAGCTAAGCAAGCATACAGCGGTTAAGAGTAAAAAATAGGAAGTCAGTAGTCCCCCCTCTATCTCCCCCCGGTAGGAGATAGAGGGGGGACTACTGGCTGCTTACCCTCGCCGCATATCATCTTCTTCCTGCAACCACTTAATGAACTGACGCAGCTTATTCACCTCGAACTTATCAAGTAATTTGCGACAATAGCTGATGAAATCTGCATAGTCGACGGGCGTTTGCTCAAGCGCCCGCAACTTACCGTCCAGTGAGGTGATATCGCCTTGCCGAATCATTTGATACATGTCATCGAGCTCTGCGCGGGCAGGGACATTGACAATCCCTTCGGCAGTTTCCGAGGGCTGAACCACCGCTGAACCGGCCTCGGTCGCTTCCTGTTCATCCACAGGTGCATTGCTCGGCGGCAGCAAGACATCCATCCAAAAGCTACTCCCAACGCCCGGCTCACTGGTTACTTCCAGCTTACCTCCCATCAGTTCGACGATCTCACGACTGATATCCAGCCCCAGGCCGGTTCCTTCGATATTGTGTTTCGTGTCCGTAACCTGGTAAAAAGGCTCGAATATAGACTTGAGCTTTTCAGCCGGGATGCCGACGCCGTTGTCATCGACCTGGAAGCGTATGCGCTCGCCCACCGGCCGTACAATAAAGGTTACATGACCGCGACGAACGGCATCCAGCCCGGTATATTTCACAGCGTTATTCAAAAGGTTAATCAACACCTGCCGTAGCCTCTTCTCGTCGCCAACCACGCAAGCAGGTAGTGCCTGGTCAAATTCTTCAACCAAATCAATCTGCTTCTCCAGCGCCTTCAGTCGAACCATAGCCACGATGCTACTGAGCAGATTTTTCAAGGAAAAGGGCGCCGGCTCCAACTCCATGACCCCCGCTTCGATACGTGACAGATCCAGCAAATCATTGATCAGACGCAGCAAATGCTGTCCGGATTGCTTGACAATGGAAATGGACTTCCGTTGATGCCCATCGAGATTCTTTCCCTGACCAATAATTTCTGCATAGCCGAGAATGCCATTCAGCGGGGTTCGCAATTCGTGATTCATATTTGTCAGGAAGCGGGTTTTTGCACGATTGGCAGCCTCCGCCACTTTTTCGGCCTTGCGCCTTTCATCGACCTCGACTTCCAGTTGCGCATTGGTTTCTTGCAGCACCACCGCCTGCTCGCGCATCTTGTCGCGGCTTTCACGCAATTCCCGGGTGCGAGTTTCAACAGTTTCTTCCAGCATGCGATTTTGCTTTTCAACAAGCTGAATGCGCATCCGGTAGCTGGCAAATGCAATAAGCAGCAAAGCAATTGCACCGAAAGCACGGAACCAGGTTCGTTCCCAAATCGGCGGAACGATTTCCAGATAAATCTGAATGCCCTCTTCGTTCCAAACCCCATCGCTGTTCGTTCCGCGCACCTCAAAAGTATAGCGGCCACCATCAAGATTCGTGAAGCTCGCGAAGCGATTCCCGGCATCACGCAGGCGCCACTCCTGGTCCCAGCCTTTCAAACGATAGGCATAGCGATTTTTGGAAGGATTTGTAAAGTCCAGCGAGCTAAAAGCGAATGAAAAAAAATTGTCTTTGTATGACAAAAAAAGTGTTTCGGAATCGGTAATATCGCGTCGCACAACCTTGTCGAACTCACGAAATTCCGTAATCACAATTGGGGCCGGCTGATTGTTGGCGCTGATTTGATCAGGAAAAAAAGCGTTAAAGCCGCTAATGCCGCCAAAGAGCATTTCGCCGGAGCGCCGAACCGTTGCAGCTTTCGCGGAAAAGACATTGTTTTGCAGACCATCGTTCATATTGTAGGCAATGGTATTGCGCAATTCATCCGGATCAAACCGGGCCAGACCTTCATTCGTGCTTACCCAAAGAAAGCCTTTTTCATCTGCTTGAATTGCATATATAATGCCATTGGGCAATCCGTCTGCTTCACCGTACTGTCTCAGCGCCAGGGTTTCCGGGTCCAGTGAAAAGAGACCGTTGCCATATGTGCCAAACCACAGACGCTTCCGCAGCACATCCTCATAAATGCAGAGAATCATGGTTGCCCCAAGACCTTTTTGCCGGTTGCCGACCACAGGGGTTGTGGCAAGAATCTGATCCCCACTGATATCAGCCTTTATGAGACCTCTGGTCGTACCTATCCATAAACGCTCTGCATGATGCTCCGATTCTTCAAAAATCGTCAAAATCTGTTTGTCAACAAGGCTTGAATCACCATCATAGCGGACAAACTGAAAATCGTCGCCTGAGGGCACAATTCGATTTAATCCGGCATCTGTTCCGACCCAAATAGCGCCGTCGCTGGCTTCAAGAAGCGACCAGACTTCATTTTCCGGATCACCCAAACTTGTCGGGTCGTCAGCGTCGTGCGTAAAGGTTTGAAAGCGATCATGCTTTGGGTCGTAGCGATTAAGCCCACCACCCCAGGTTCCGATCCAGACCACTCCCAGGCGATCTTCAATCAGGGAAAGAACTTTATCATTACTCAAACTACCCGGATCGCTTCTTCGGTGCCGGAAGCTTCGGAATGTCAGCTTGTTGCTCTCAGGCAGCTGTTTGGCAACGACCAGTCCACTATCGATGGTGCCTATCCACAGGTTCCCCGAACCGTCTTCATGCAGGGCCGTCACCACGGTTGCCGGAAACATACCATCGCCGGGCTTGCCGCTCATATACTTGCGAAACTGGGAACGCCGCGGACTGAGTTTATTTACGCCACCCCCGGCGGTACCAAACCACAAGACCCCATTCTGGTCTTCATAGATAGCGGAAATAACATTGTGGCTGATGCTGCGTTGATTCTCTGCGCTACGAACCAGGAATTCGAATTCACCATCCTGATATTGCGCCAAACCGCCAACGGTTCCTATCCATAATTGTCCGCGGCGATCTTCATAAATACTCCAGATAAAATTCCGCAAGCTGTTAGGGTTGGCAGCGTCCGGAAAGAAGCGTTCAAATTGATCACTTTCAGCATCATAACGCGCCAGACCGCTACTGGTACCAATCCACAGCGCACCTTTTCGATCCTGATAGATCACCTCAATATCGTTGTCCGGCAAACTGCCCGGATCGAGCGCATCGTGGCGATAATGAATGAACTCGTCGTTTATGCCGTCGATCAAACGGGTCAGGCCATCGTCTGTCGCGGCCCACAGACTTCCGCTGTCATCACGGAGTAGACTCTCCACATTGTCATCGATCAAAGACATTTTATTACCGGGCTCGTGACGAATTTTTCGGAAAGAGACTTGGTTTCCCCGTTCTACCATGACATTGATGCCGCCGCCTTTGGTCGCTATCCAAATCTGGCCACTAACGTCCGGTAGAATCGCACGCACATCGTTGTGGCTCAGTGATGCAGGATCGGCAGGATCGTTCAGGAACGTGCGGATCTGATATGTTCGCAGATCAATCTGCGCCAGACCACCACCGGTGCCCACCCACAGTCGCTGATCCTCATCCTGGATGAGGGTGTGGATGCGCCGGTGTGGCAGTGAATTGCTATCTGATGGCGAGTGGTTGAACAGCACGAACTCGTAGCCGTCATATTTGTTCAGGCCATCATCCGTTCCGAACCACAGGAATCCACGGTGATCCTGATAGATGCAGTTTACGGAAAACTGAGACAAGCCGTCTTCCACCGAGATGCGGTCAAACTCGGCGATTTGTCCGGAAAGAACAGTTGCCAGAATCGGCAGCAGGAGCAACAAAATCAGTTTTTTCGGCAGGCATTTCATGGTAAGAAATATTACAGATTCGGTACGGCAATAGCAATTAATAGAATTTGCGATTATCATGGGATTTACGACTAACAAAGCGTTAATTGGAGCGTGTTTAAAAGGTGCCTTCTATGGACAAACAGATACTGAGACTGGCCGTTCCGAATATCCTTAGCAACTTGTCCGTCCCTCTTCTTAGCGCTGTAGATACTGCCCTGGTAGGGCATCTCGACGGCCTGTATTTCCTGGGAGCAGTAGCGCTTGGGAGCATGATTTTCAATTCTATTTACTGGGGATTCGGCTTCCTGCGAATGGGCACCACCGGCCTTACCGCCCAGGCCTTCGGTAACGAGGACCAGCGCGAAGCAGCAACCATATTTTATCGGGCAATGTTAATTGCCGGCATCAGCGCACTTAGCCTCTTGCTGCTCGCTTCGCCCATTGCCGCCCTTTCTTTTTACCTGATAGATGGTTCGCCGGAGGTAGAGAAGTTTGCTGCGTCCTACTTTTTCATTCGAATTTGGGCAGCACCCGCCACACTGGCGCTCTTTGTCATCCACGGCTGGTTCCTGGGCCTCCAGAATGCCCGCTATCCGCTCTATCTGTCCTTGCTGGTTAATAGCCTGAACATCGTCTTCAGCGTCTACTTCGTGAATGAGCTCGGTTGGCATTCAGACGGCGTTGCAATGGGCACCGTATGCGCCCAATATATTGGTCTGGGCATCGCAATTGTGATGCTCTATCGTCATTATCGCGGCCGCCTGACAACCTTTCGAATCTCCGAAGTCCTGCAGCGTACAGCCCTCGGGCGCTTTCTCTCACTCAACCTGGACATCTTCATTCGCACACTCTGCCTGGTATTTGCCTTTGCATTTTTTACCGCCAAGGCCGCCGCATACGGCGACGATATCCTGGCGGCATTTACCATTCTGCTGCAGCTTTGGCACTTACTCTCTTATTTTATCGATGGTTTTGCATTTGCCTCAGAAAGCCTGGTTGGAAAATATGTCGGCGCGCGGGATCAGAAGAATCTTGATTTGGTAATTACCCGCTCCTTCCGCTGATCGCTGGGTTTCGGGGCAATCATCAGCGCAATCTATTTTGTCATACCGGAACAAATTCTCTACATCTTTACAAATAAAGCCGGTCTCGTCCAACTCGCCATGGTATACATTGGCTGGACCATTGCTGCCCCACTGATCAACGGGTTTTGTTTCATTTGGGATGGTATCTTCCTGGGGGCCACAGATGGCCGATCGCTGCGAAATTCGATGCTCATTTGCCTTTTTGTGATCTTTCTGCCTACCTTTTACGTAACAGAAGGTGTTCTGCAAGCACACAGCCTTTGGCTGGCCATGACCATGATGATGATTTTCCGAGGACTTATCCTTTACCTGTATGCCAAGAAGAGGACATTTATATGAAACATGTTAACAGAGCTATTTCCATGACGATTTTTGCTGTCTGCCTAATGGGTTTACTGATACCGGCAGCGGCCGAGAACTGGCCGGCATGGCGCGGATCCGACCACAATGGTATCAGCAGCGAATCTGATCTGCCGATAAAATGGAGCCCCGACAATAATATCAAGTGGCGACTGGAGCTGGCTGGCCCCGCCCCCTCCACCCCGGTCGTTTATGGCGAGAATATTTTTCTGACCTCGACGGTTAATAATGATTTCACGCTGATGGCAGTTGGCACAGACGGCAAGGTACGTTGGGAAGAGACTGTAGGCAGCGGCAACCGCGACATTCGTCAGGGCGAAAGTAATACTGCTGCGCCATCGCCAGTCACAGATGGAGAACATGTTTGGGCCTTTTTTGCCGACGGTTCGCTTGTTTGCCTCACCGTGGACGGCAAGCGCAAATGGCGGACCAATCTCGCCAAACGCTATGCAGAATTCGACACCTATCACGGGATGGCGACCTCTCCACTGCTGGATGGAGATCGCCTTTATTTTCAATTGCTGCATTCCGGCGCACAGGTGGTATTGGCTCTCGACAAGAGCAACGGTGATGAAATATGGAAGCATACCAGAAAAACCGATGCAAAGCAGGAGTCTATGCACTCTTACGCATCCCCCATCCTCTATCGTTTTGGCGAGCAGGAACTATTGATCACACATGGCGCTGACTATACTGTCGCGCATCAACTGACCGACGGCAAGGAAGTATGGAGATCCGGTGGCTTTCAGAAGCCCGGGCAGTACAACGGCTTTTTCCGGTTTGTTTCCACGCCGGTTGCCAGTGAAGACTTGATCGTGGCGCCGAGCGCCAAAAACGGCCCGACACTCGGGATTAATCCACAAACCGCAAGCGGCGATATCACCGACAATGCAGCAGCCTTTCATTGGCGGCATAAAAACGGCACAACCGATGTGCCTTCACCATTGATCCATGACGGACTGGTTTATATCTGTCGCGAAAATGGGGTCTTGCAATGCATCGACGCAGCCAGCGGCGAGGAAGTCTACCAGGAAAGCGTCTACCGCAAGCGGCATCGCGGGTCGCCGGTGTATGCAGATGGCCATATTTATCTGATGGCAATGGACGGCACAGTAAGCGTGATCAAAGCAGGGCGAGACTATGAGCTGATCTCTCAAAACAGTATGTATGAAAGAACCGCTGCCTCGCTGGCTGTATCCAATAAGGTGATTTATCTTCGCACCTACAAGGCGCTTTACGCGATTGGGAAATGAGGAATGAAAATTGATCGTTGAAGATTGAAGAATTGGGAAACGGTTGGCGATTGGCAAATGAAAGATCGTTCATCGTTGAACGAGATTCGTTCATCGAACGGCGGAGCCGTTACATAGCACACGCAGATGTTCGTTTCAGGCGAACTTGTGCGAAGGTGAACGATGAACGTTAGCGGTCGACATCCCCCTGTGTGCCCCTTCGAAGGGGGATTTCAGGGGGATGTCACTAACACCTCTCCTACTCCCCAATCTCAGCATTAATCGGTTTACGGCCGGATAAATCTCCCCAGTTAATGCGCGTCCAGTAATCAAGCCCTACACACAACCCGTAGCGGTTCGGAGTGGTTTTCAGAAAACCAATGCCCCAAATCGTAAAGAGAACAATCAGAAAAGGGATATCGCGGGGAAGCACCCCGAAAAAGATGGCAATAATCGGCAAGAGAAGAAAAAGGCGGTCAAAAACCAGTAAGAATGCCCAGGTATCCCCCTGATTCTTTAGAAGCTGAAGATTACAGGCCGGACATTGAAGGTGCATATCAACGCCTTTAATGAAGAGGTTCCCCTCACCACAGTGCGGACATTTTTTCCGCAACCCTCGTTGTATCACCAGTTTTAAGATATCGCGACTTGCCAATTCTATTTACCCGTGGATTAATCACAAAACGCTGATTGAGCGTACTATATTACGCAAAATTCCCGGTTTTTTCCTCCACAATTACAATTGACGATATTTGGCGGCAAATTCTAACAAAAGTCAACGGGATTTTGAGCGATTGCTTTCTTTTTTGACGCCCTCATATTACTATTTAAACGGTTGTGGCCCGCATTTGCGGGTTACGGGGAAGTGCGATGCAGCTCGGTCAACTGGGTTTGCATCGCACTTGATTTGTCAGATTCATCAGACCGCTTGCTTTTAAGCGAAATTTTTCATCGTTTCTCAAGGAGGTCATCAATATGCGCCGATATTGGTCGGTTAAGTTTTCATATATGATAATAGCTGTGGCTGCCCTGGCTCTTGCCGTCGCATGCAGTGAACAAATGATGGAACCCACCATCGATAGAACCAACAACCCTCCGGCGAATCTCGATCCCTACGTGCAAAATGAGCGAATTGGCCGCGCCATCAATCTCGGCAATGCCCTGGAAGCTCCAAATGAAGGTGACTGGGGTGTTGTCTTGCGCCCGGAGTACTTCGAAATCGTCAAGAACGCCGGTTTCGGTGCGGTGCGTGTTCCGGTGCGCTGGTCAACCCGCACCTCAGAAACGGCCCCGTACGCCATTGACCTGGTATTCTTTGCGCGCGTCGACTGGGTGATACGTCAGGCATTCGACAATGATCTTGCGGTCATCATTAATATTCATCATTATGAAGAGATTATGACCGAACCAGCCAATCATAAGGACCGCTTCCTGGGCATGTGGCGGCAAATTGCCGAACGCTATAAGAATTACGATTCTGATCTCTTCTTCGAAGTCCTCAATGAGCCCAACAATAATCTCACGGCCGCCCTCTGGAATGAATATCTCCTGGAGGCAATCGACTTGATCCGTGAAACCAACCCCGGACGTACCTTGATTGTTGGCACTGCAGAATGGGGCGGCATTGCTGCTTTGCCAAGATTGGAACTCCCGGCAGAAGATCAAAACCTGATCGCCACTATCCATTACTATAACCCCTTTCAATTTACCCATCAGGGCGCGGAGTGGGTAAATGGCGCCAATGCCTGGCTGGGACAAACCTGGACCGGCAGCACCGCTCAACAGCAGGCAGTCACAACTGACTTTAACACTGTAAAATCCTGGTCTGAGACAAACAGGCGGCCAATATTCATGGGTGAGTTCGGCGCATACAGTAAGGCGGATATGGACTCGCGCGCTCGCTGGACGGCATTTGTATCACGCGAGGCCGAAACCCACGGCTGGAGCTGGGCATACTGGGAATTTATTTCCGGATTTGGCGCCTATGATGGCAGTGCTGATGCCTGGCGCGATCCCTTGCTCAACGCTTTGATTCCACCGGTGGGAAAAACCGGACAGCCAGCGCAAAGCAAGATGGCTGCCCGAGACGAAGGCATAAAGAAAACCGTCGACTGAACCAGCGGCTGACAACTTCGAAGGTTGTTTTTATAATAGAGATTTAATTGACAACACCGGCGGCGCCACAACAACACGGCCGTCGGCAGCAGCGATTGGCTGCATTGTCAGATCATCGGTACAGGCACCTACGATAATGCCGCGCCCCAGAAGGCCGTTCGGCCCCTTAATTTTCGCACTTCAGATGGTAACCATTTTGCAAAAAACAGGTCTACATAAGGGAAGGTGAGCTTGTATTAGGCTATGAAGGCACTTATCTTGCCTGAACCAAATGACCATTTTAGCAGAAAGGGAGGCCTGTAATGAATAATGCCCTTAAAGAGATCAAATTAATGATGAGCATGCTGCGCGACTACTTCGGCGGCAAATATAAAAAAATGCCGTTCCGTACGATGGTCGGCGGCATGCTGGCATTGGCTTATGTGATCATGCCGGTCGATATGATTCCGGATGTCATCCCCTTCCTCGGTCAGGTCGATGATGTTGGGGTCCTTGGGATGTTTTATTATCTCATGCGCAAGGACTTGCGCAACTACGAAGATTGGCAGCTGTCAGCGCCGATTGATGCTGAAGTGATCGATATAGAAGATGCGGATTGATGGGAGTGCCCGATGGCGAAAAAATTCTTTGCAAAGGCGAAAATCGACAATTCGTTTATTGTCAGTGCAGAGACGCGTGAGGCCCTACAACAAAAAATAAACGACATCCGCGAGAAACACGAAGATTACTACAAGAAATTTATTTTACCCGGATATTATGTAGTAGAGGCGAAAAACATTAAGGAATCAAAGAGCGGCAAAGGCTCCCTGTCATTTGATCTGCCTCTCTTCAACGCTTCCGACTTTGAATACCAGGTGCGAACCTTTCCCGGGGCATCTGCACAACCTCAGCTCTTAACAAAATGCCCTACCCTCGAAGAGGCGCTTGGCTATTTTAGAGATGATACAGAACTTGAGGGAGATATCGTCGTTTCTAATATTGCCGGCGAGATTATCAAGAGTTATACCCTCGAAAAAATCAGGGAAATGATCGCTGAAATAGATGAAGAAGAACGACGCAAAAACAACGGGAAACAGCTTCGGCTTTTCTAATATTAGAACCTTCTACCTGACAACCATTTTACCGTAAATATCCCATAACCTACTCATATGTTCGATCGCCTACTGCCTCATATTTCCCCTACGACACTCAACATCGTCTGCGTTTGCCTATTAGCGATGATTCATACGGTGGCTGGTCAAAGCAGCACGGAACTCACCACAAGCGATACTACCGACACATTAACGCACATCACGTACGACTATAAGTCTATTCGGGGAATTGACCAGGCAGAGCAATGCACCGGTCATGGCCTGCTGAAGGCATTGGATTATGGCTTGCTGGTGCCGCGCAAGACCATCGACTTGTTACTCACCTCAGCGGGATTTAGTGCGGTATTGATTGATGAAAAAAAGATCATCCGCAAATTCGAAGACGTTTTCTATATCTACGATCAAAAGCTGGGCTGGTATCCGGTTGTCAATTATGTCACGGGATTCTCCAAGGGATACGGTATCAGCTTGTTTTACAACGACGGCTACTTCAGCACCAAAATCAAGACGGCCTATAGCAATCGCAATAATTGGCGGACAAAGCTTGAGACCTCCTATACGTTCTTTCTCTCCAACTATCTTTGGAAAACCAATCTATCACTTCGCGCCCGCAGGGATGACGATAATCGGTTTTATGGTATTGGCCCCAATCCGCAATCTGACGAGCGTAGTCCTTTTCAAAATAGCAGCAGTGAAGAATTTGGTGTATTCTACCAGCGCCGGCTTGAAGCGGAATTAAGCCTCGGCTTTCGGCCTTCACCCGATTGGGAACTCTTCTTTAGCACGACATTCAGACAGCGCAGAATCAGTGATCCCGGCCGTGGCGACGCGAGTGACATTGGGCAGGTATTTGACATTAACCAACTATCCGGTTTTGCCAGCAGCAATCGCAAGATCTACAACGAACTGGCCCTGCGTTATGATAATCGCGAAAACCTGCGCCAGGCTCTCCCTGGCATCCGCAGTGAGACCTATGTTGCTACATCTGTCGGATTGGGTGGAGATCGTAGCCGCTTATTCCAGGGAGGCAGCGATCTAACCCTATTTATACCGGTCATCTTTGAGCGCCGCCTCCTGGTCACGCGAAGCGTCGTTAATTTCCTTATCAATCTCAATGATCGTCAGGACATCGCCTTCGTCGATTATCCGCAAACCCCGGCCTTTCGCGGCATTAGCTCAAGAGCCTTTCTCAGAAGTGATCAAATTAGCTGGCTGAACTCCCTTGAGTATCAGTGGCCGCTCACCTATCATCTGCGCTCGCATATCTTTACCGATTATTTACTGGTTGCACCGGACGCCGTTTCGTTTCAACTCAAAGGCGCTCCCTGGGCTGTCGGTTGGGGAATGGATGTTCATAATCCGTACACTGAATTGGCAAGATTTTATCTTTCTTATGGATCGGAAGGTTTCTTTGCGCGAGTCAGTGTCGGATTTTCCTCCCGATATAAAGACAGATCGGATTGGCGGTAGTATGATGCGATTGGCGATATCTCTTTTACTGCTGGCGGCAGCATGTCACCTCGTCGGATGTGCCGCAAAGCCCTACCGGTTTGCAGATAAGCCGGTTGTCTGGAAAATCCCGGACAAACAGGCTTGTGAAATACCAAATACCACCCGCTATATTCGTATGGACTATTACTACAAAGTCCTCGTTCGTCGCCCGACAACCCAGAGTTTGACCGTCAAACCGACATCTCGCTCGCAAGACGTAAATGCCTTGGACCACATTCCGGAATCCAGCTGGTATACACCACGTCTTGGCTACCGGGAAGTGACAGCTGAGGAACTGGCAACCGGCCCTCGCCAAATCGGTCCGCCTCAACCACCGCTACGCGTGGTGCGTGCCAAATATCTCGGCAGCAACCCCGGATTTATCATTGCCGACAGCCGCGATCGCTTATACCTGGTAAAATTTGATCCGCCGGCTTTTTCCGGGATTGAAACAACGACCGCCCAAATCGTCAATCGATTATTCTGGGGATTCGGGTATAACGTACCGGAAGACTACCTCTATTATCTTGATGTGGACGACCTCGATATCGACCCGACAGCAGACATTGATTACGACGATCTTCACCTGGTTCTGAATCGCGTGGCGCCGCCCTCTGATGGCATTTATCGCACAACCATGAGCCTGCTGCTGGACGGCATTTACCTCGGCCCCATTCCCGACACCGGAACGCGGAAAGATGATCCCAATGATCTGCTCCCTCATGAATCACGACGCATCCTTCGAGCACTAAAGGTTTTTGGTGCGTTCACCAATCAAACAGATATTCGTATCGACAACTCATTGGATGTCTACGTTGGTCAGCCCGGCCTGGGGCATGTCAGACATTACCTGCTTGATTTTGGAGAGGCTTTTGGCGGACACGGCGCCTCACACGACCGGCTCTGGGACGGCTTTGCCCACATCTTCAGCTTCTCGCAGCTCTTCGGTAATTTATTCAAGTTTGGTCTGATGATTGATAATTGGGAGCACCTCACTTATACTCCCTGGCAGTCGGTCGGTGCCTTTGAAGCGGATCGATTTGATCCGGCAACATGGAAAGAGACCTATCCTTATGAGCCGATTCGTCAGTCACAGGCGGATGATGATTACTGGGCAGCCAAAATTGTCGCCAGCCTCACCCCGGAGCACCTGGAACGGCTCATTGCAGATGCCGACTATCCGGAACCCGGTGCAGCGGAATACATGCTGGCAACCCTGCTGAAGCGCCAGCGCAAAATCATCGATTATTATTTCCATCAGGTAACACCGGTCGAATTTCTCTCTGTTGATAAAGGACGTATATCTTTCTCAAACCACTACCAGGCAACATTGGCATTAGACTCGCTCAAGACCACTTATCAGATCAAGACCTATAATGGCGACGGGCGCGCTATCGGCGAAGCCCACCGCCTCGAATCAACAAACAGTCATTTCGAGCTCCACATCGACAGTCTTGTCTCAGATCCGGACGTTGAATATATTCGTCTGGATATTAGTACATTAAGTGAGGGAGAGCCGGTCGCACGACCTGCCCAATTTCACTTTACGAGACCTAAGAGCGGCAATATGCGCATATTGGGAGTGGTTCATTGAGAAACGAAGGAAGATTCAACTTCAGCCGGCTTTTGCTGATCTGCAGCATGCTTCTGGCATGTCTGCAATGCGCGATAGCAGATGAGCGTCCGAAAATCGGACTGGCGCTGAGTGGCGGTGGTGCAAAAGGCCTGGCGCATATTGGTGTGCTGAAGGTGCTGGAAGAAATCGACATGCCAATCGACTTTGTGGCCGGGACCAGTATGGGCAGCATTGTTGGCGGTTTGTATGCGGCCGGATATAGCGCCAGGCAATGCGAAGAGATAGTCCTGTCTATCGATTGGGTCAGCCTCTTTTCCGACGCGGTTGAGCGCCGCGATATGGCCATGGAGCAGAAGCCCTGGGACGGACGCTATGCTTTTAGCCTGGAACTGCGCGACAATCGCATTCAGCTGCCATCCGGCTTAATTGCCGGACAGAAAGCTTTGCGCCTGCTGACAGAACTGCTGCTCCACGTTCAACACATCGACAACTTCAGGGAGCTCCCAACCCCTTTCGTCTGTGCTGCTACCGATTTGGTTACCGGCGAGTTGGTAGTGCTCGATCGCGGTTTTCTGCCGGAAGCAATTCGCGCTAGTATGGCAATTCCCTCGGTCTTTACACCGATAAAGATTGACGGACGTTTATTGGTCGACGGCCTGATCGTGCGCAATCTTCCTGCACAGGAAGCTTTTGAAATGGGGGCAGATACGGTCATCTGCGTCGATGTCGGCTCGCCGCTGCGCGATGAGAACGCACTGAATACTTTCCTCGGCGTGATGGATCAAGCTGTTAGTTTTCAAGTGGTGTCTTCCACCGCAGAGCAGCGTGAAAAATGTGATTACCTGATCGTCCCGGACTTCGAGGGCGGCAGCACCTTTGATTATGATAAAGCAGCGCTCTTCATTCGTTATGGCGAAGAGGCCGCCCGCAAAAAGCTACCGGAGCTACAAGCCCTGGCCGACCAACTGAATCGCACGCCGCAGAAAAGGCATCGCACGATCCCGGCACGCGCCGATTCCATCACCGTCAACTCGGTCGTCCTCGAGGGTCTTGATAATATTCCCCAGAACCTGATTCTCTCGGAAATCAGCCTGGAACTGCCAACCCGCACGACCATCAGAACAATCAAGGAGCATATTGATCGGATCTACGGAACCGGATTCTTTGAGCGGGTCACCTATCGCCTGGATCCATCAATCGCAGGCAGCAATCTGGTAATTCGCGTCGTTGAAAAAAGCGAAGCGCTATTTCAGATGGGATTACGCTACGATACCAGCAACAATGCCGCGATGCTCCTGAACACTGAATTCCGCAACGTGCTCACACAGGGCTCTTTTCTCACTTTCGACCTGCGCCTCGGCGACAATTTGCAGTTTGACAACCAGTTCTTTTCCTATAATCGATTTCGCAAACGCCTGGGCTTCCGCAGCCGCCTGCATTTCAACACTGATGATATCGACGTATTTGATGGGCGTCAGCGCATTCGCCGCTACGATCTCAACCACGCCTTCGCCGAGTTTACGCTGGGCAGCATCTTTTCCACGACCACATTATTGTCGCTCGGGGCCAGGGCCGAATATGCTTTTGCTAATCCCACTATCGGCCCGGTGGAACTCGAATCGATTGAAACCAGCCTGCTGAGCCTGATTGGCACATTTCAGATTGACACTTTCGACCGCACCTACTTTCCCTCCAGCGGCCTGGCAGTAGATATCACCACTCATATCAGCGACAAAAAATTCCTCAGTGACGCGACATTTGCCCGCCACCACCTGGATTTACGGATCGCCTATCCGGTCAACGATGCCATTTCCTTGCAAAGTCAGCTCTTTCTCGGCGGCACAGTCGGTAATGAGCTGCCGCTGCACTATCTTTTCCGCCTCGGCGGCGTTGACTTGCCCCTTACCCAACTTGGACGAAAAGCATCATTTATGGGCTTAAAAGTTCAGGAACGCGCCGGTGAGCATATTCAAATGCTGCAGTTTGGTGTTCAGTATGAAGCGCTGCCGCAACGCTTTGTAACCTTTCGCTGGAATATCGGCAATACCTTTGATGAATGGAATGGCGATCCCGATCCGGATCTATTCATTACCGGAGCGGGCCTCACCCTTGGCGTGCCGACCTTCATTGGTCCGGTAGAACTGAGTATTATGGGCGGACAAAAGCGCGATTTCCTCGGCTATATCAATGTCGGTCACAAATTCTGACCCATTCCGTTTTTAGCTGGCTCGGGCTTCAATTTTCCTTTATATTGTCTACAGACAGCCGAGTGATGTTGTCGATCCCCAATGGAGTTTATAGTTCTCAAAAGATATCGGAACCGTGGTCACAGACACGGGTTATTACCCTTGGCAACTTGCGATATTCATTAAAACGCAAATGGCCGGGTTGTGCCCACCCGGGCGACCCAAGAAGTTGACAGCACCAGCCTGAAATACCTGATCAAAATTTTGGGGGTGATTCTGCGACTCGGAGAACATGGACATTTATATCAATGGTATAGATGCAGGAGGCGATTAGCATGAGAAGATTCTGGTTTTCATTTATCATTTCAACCCTGGTGCTCATTTCCTGCCAGGAGGAATCTCCATATGCTCCGGAAGCACCGACGGGGATATCGAGCGATCTAATACTGAATTTCCCTTTGTCAGATCAAAACAGACCATTTGTATCCACTGCTGAGGTGGTTATCTCCGGTGCGGATATGGATACCATTCAAACAGCGTTGACAGTAACCGACTCAACCGTTGAGGGCATTGTTGAAGAAGTGCCCGCTGGCAACAATAGACATTTCGAGGTTTTCGTCTACAATGCCTCGAATACGCTGACATATTATGGTGCAGTTTATGCAGACGTGGTTGCCGGTCAAGTTATCGTCCTAAACATAGTTCTCTACCCGGAAAGCGTCGGCACCGGCACGGTGATTATTACCGGCACCTTTCAAGATGTTGATATTCAGACCGGCCTCATCGGCTATTGGCCATTCTCTGAAACGGCAGATGACTTCAGCGGCAATGGGAATCACGGAACGGTTTATGGCGCTCAGTTAAGCACGGATGCTTTTGGTAATCCGCTGTCAGCCTATTCATTTAATGGCATCGATCAGTATATTGAGTTTGGCAACGATTCTGTTTTAAAGCCCTCGTTGCCAATAACAATGGCAGGATGGGTTTGGTTTGATCGCACAAATTCGCGAATTTTCATCAACAACTACAAGGATGATTACTATTACGGCGCATATGTATCTATTTCAGAAAATCCTAGTTTGGGTACCTTACTTGGGATCGGTTACGGCGACGGCGGGCGCATCAGTCCGCAGTCACGGCGCACAAAATACATAGAAGCGCCTGAAATGAATACCTGGTTTCATTTCGTGGCCATAATCCGTGGACCAGAGGATATGGACATCTATATCAACGGTCAAAATGCCGGAGGTGCATATTCCGGAAGCGGGGGCGCGCTTCTCTACGAAGATGGCCCGGTAACTGTTGGTCGAATTGATTCACACCCGCAGCTTCCACCTTATTACATGAGTGGAAAACTGGATGAAATTCGAATTTACGACAGAGCCCTCAATAATGATGATGCCGTGGGACTATACCTTTCATACTTTTAGAATAGCCTAATATGCAACCAGAAGACATATCAATGCCTAAGGGCATAGAGATTCACGAGCAGGTATCGAATATAGAAATCATCTATCGTTGGTTCAGTTTTCTGACGATCTTTTTGACAGTGTTTTGCCTTTTCTGGGACGGCGCAATCTACTTCTTTTTCATGCGATTCAGCGAAGATGGGGCAAACTCGTTTAACTGGTTCCTTTCGGCCCATATAATTATCGGCCTTGGTCTAAGCTATTATGCATTGATCAGTTGGGTGAATCGCACGCATATTAAAGTGGGACAGGGTATTATCGAGGTGCGACATCGTCCCTTTCCCTGGCCCGGCCAAAAGTTGCTATACTCGGACGATATCGACCAGCTCTACGCCCGGGAAAAAGTTCGACGCAACAGCGATGGTCATCGCTCGGTAAGCTATGATGTTTACGCCCGGCTCAATTCAGGCCGGTTGGTAAAGGTACTTGGCGGCCTGGAAAACATGCAGCAAGCACGCTATATCGAACGTGTCATAGAGTCGCAGCTTTCAATTACCGATAAGCCGGTATGATAGGTTCTTCATAAGCTGCACATCTTTAAAAAATCAGGAAGGAGTGTTAATTCTAATGGAAGGAAGACAAATGAAAGGCCTTTGGATTCTGGCTATTGCCATTCTATTGACATTGGTGGCATGCCAACAGAATAGTAGTTCCCCAAATATTGATTCATCGGAAAGCAGCAACCTCACACTATTTTTCCCGGTGCCGCAACAGGCTCAACATCTGGTATCCACTGCAGAAGTGGTTATTTCAGCGGCAGATATGGACACCCTCCGAGCAGCGCTGACGGTTACCGACACGACAGTCGAAGGAACGATTGAAGAAGTGCCTGCCGGCGACAATCGTCATTTTGAGGTATTCGTTTATGATTCGGGGAATACCCTCACCTACTACGGTGACGCATATGCCTCTGTCATTGCGAATGAAACCATTGTTCTCAATATCGTCCTCTATCCGGAAAATCCCGCCACCGGCACAGTGATCATCAATGGTACTTTTGAAGAAGTAGATATTGTTAGTGGACTGGTTGGTTATTGGCCCTTTACAGAATCTGCAGAAGATGCCAGCGGCAACGGTAACCATGGCACCGTCTACGGGGCACAATTGACAACAGATGCCTTTGGGAATCCGAATCAGGCGTACTCATTTAACGGTGTCGATCAGTATATTGAATTTGGTAACGACTCCATTTTGAAACCAGACTTGCCTGTTACGATATCCGGATGGGTTTTGCACAGCAGCGTGCACTCGCGCGTATTCATCACGAATTATCGCGATAACCAGTATTTCGGCGTCTACGCTACTTTTGGCGAGGTGACTGGTGTTGGAAGGGTATTTTCAATCAGTTATGGAGATGGTGGACCGACCACCTCGTCAAATCGCCGGACCAAGCGTGTCACAGCGCCGGAAATGGACACCTGGTTTCATTTTACTGGCGTTATCCGTGGAGCGGAAGACATATCAATTTACATTAATGGTATCGATGCCGGCGGCGAATACAGCGGCACTGGCGGACCTCTGGCCTACGACGATGGTCCAGCAACTGCCGGCCGGATCGACTCGGATCCAAATGGCCCCCCACGTTATTTGAACGGCAGCCTTGACGAATTGCGCATCTACGATCGCGCCTTAAGCGCCGCAGATGCCATGGCGCTTTATCAATCCTATTTTTAATCGCTTTAGGGAAGGAGAAATTATGAAAAGGATCTCAATTATTATCGCGGGCATGCTGCTAACGCTCATTGCATGTCAACAGAACAGCAGCGGCCCGGATGTTTTGCCTGAGGAAGGCAGCGAACTGGTCCTGTCTTTTCCGATTTCACAGCAGATTCAACATTTGGTAGCCACCGCAGAAGCAGTTGTCTCGGCTGCTGATATGGACACCATTGTCGCTGAACTGACAGTTACTGATGATGCAGTTGAGGGATCCATTGAAGACATACCGGCAGGCGATAACCGTCATTTTGAGGTATTTGTCTATAATGACGCGTCTGAATTGACCTACTTTGGTGAAGCCAATGCAAATGTTCCTGCCGGGCAAACCATCGTTCTCAATATCACGCTCTATCCGCAGGTGCCGAATGTGGGCACAGTGATCATCAATGGCACTTTCTTCAACTCAGATAGCAGCCTTGTTGCTCACTGGTCATTTTCCGGCAATGCCAACGACATCAGCGGCAACGAAAATCACGGTGTCAATTACGGGGCAGCACTTACAGCAGATCGCTTTGGCAACCCGGAATCCGCCTATCAGTTTGACCTGTCTTCAGCGACTCGCATTGAGGTTGCAGACCACGAAAGCCTCGATTTTGGCACAGGTGATTTTGCCATTTCCGGTTGGATCAAAACGGATATGACACTGACGGATCATAATGGTGCCGCAATTATGGACAAATATCCCCAAAACGCCTTGCCCTGGACGCTGCGCCTTGCCGTCGACGGCCGCCTCCGCTTTTTGGCAGACAGCTCAGTTTATTCAATTAATACTGTCAACGACAATGTTTGGCATCATTTTGTGGCCATGCGCGAGAATGGAACAATTAAACTCTATGTCGATAACGAATTACAGGGAAGCAATATTTCAACGACGACGGCATCCAATAACAATACGCTATGCTTCGGCTGTATTCATGATTCGTCCATACGCAGGTTATTCGATGGCAGTATCGATGATGTGCGAATTTACAATCGCGCGCTGAGTCTTGATGAGATTGCAGCCTTATTTGTGGCGGTGAATTAGTTAGACGCAAATTATAAGGTGACATGCAACTTTTGAGGTAATCCCCGTCTATCTCTCCAGGGGGAGATAGACGGGGGACACACCTGTCGGTCAAACTTGCTATCCTAAGCCTTTTTCCCTTTTTTCTTACCTCGTTGAAGCGGCAGCAGGATGGTAAATTCGATAAACTCCCCGCTGGTAAAAGAAATTTTGATACGCCCGCCTATTTGCTTTACGCGCTTCTTGAGCATATCAAGATCCAGGCTGGTACCGCTCACCATCTCCAGCCGCTGAGCAGACGATAGTTCCGGCATAAATATCAGGCGGGACAGGTCGGCGTGTTCCCAATTCTCACCATTCGCAAACCCATTTCCGTTTTCCAGAAGCATTTTTTCGATCAAACGCTCGATTTTCAAAACGCGGCCGTCATGCCGCAAGGCAATGCCCAGCAATCCGTTCTTAAAGAAGGTCGCGAGGTGAATGGTTGCCATCGGATTTTTATTGATCGACCGGCGGGCTTCCGGTCCCTCGATACCATAATAAATCGCGTTTCGAATGAGCAGAAAAAGGATCTCCTTCAGATCCTTGCGTAGATGAAAGGGAATCAAAATCGCATCAAAATCGTTATGCAAGAGTTGAACCTGCTTACCGAGATCCTTGCTGACCGTCTCAATCAGACGCTGCAAGGCGTCAATCATCAGGTCGCTTTCGTAGCTGCGCTTTGCTCGGAATCGATCATGAAACTGTCCAATCGAATCAAAGATACTCTTCACTTCATCTAACGTCGCCCGCAACTCCTTTAGGCGAATCACCAAAGGCACAAAATCATGCGAGGTCAAATGTGGCTTGGCCTGCATGGTGTTGAGCAAATCGAGAAAGCTTTGCCCATGATCCGCAAAGAACTTCAAGTCTATCAGCGCGGCATTGCCACGAATAATGTAAACCGAACGGTAAATGCGCTCCAGCAAGCTACGAAATTCGCCATTGCCACGTGGCTGTTTTAGCATCGACTCTACATGCGACAACTCTTGTTCCGCGCCGTCAATAAAGTTGCGCAACGTTTCGCTGTCAACATGGAGAATATTGACCAGCCACTCCAACTGTTTGCGGGCATTGGCCTTATTGTGCGCTAATTCCCGCTTCAAGCGCACCTCTTTTGTCACATCCCGGATGGAACCGGCAAGCCCTGACAGGCGGCCCTTGATATAAATGCGACGAAAGCGGAAGGACAGAAAATAGCTGGTTTGCCAGATACCTTGCTCATTCTCATATTGGAACTCATAGTCAATGAGCGGATTCAGTTCTTCTACGGTTTCGATATCGAGATCAGCGGAAAATAGGTAAGTAAGATATTCATTGCAGCGACGAAGGGTTTCTTCCGGAATCAGGCGCTGCAGCAAATCAATCAGATTCTCCCCGGCTGGATGGGGACAATTCAAAAAGCGGCTCACTGCCGATGAATGCACTTCCTGAATCTTTAACTGCTTGTCCAGAAAAAATAAGCCTTCGGCGCTGTGTTCCAACAATTCCTGAAACAGCGTTGAGGATAAATTACCTACGCGTTCCAGATATAATTCTTCGTCGGAGGAATTTTCCAACTCTTCCCTGAAGTTTTCCAACATCCTGTTGTCTCCTTCATGCTATTCCATGCAAACCACCAGAGACGAGTCAAACCCCGCCCAGTTAAACGGCACAACGAAAGCCGGTATTTCCTCCGGGAGTTTTATGTCATGTGCTGCGCCCTCTATCACAACCGGAACGCTAATCATAAACTGGCTACCATAGGCCTCGCGCACGTTGCCGGAGATGGTATTGGCAACTTCGCCGATTAGATCCTTAATGGTTGCGGCATCAACGTCTTCCAGGCCAATGATGCTTCGACTGATCTGCCTCAACATCGCGGCAGAAGCCGTAATATAGATACACCCTTTACGCCCTCCGGATATCCCAATGATGCCGGAATACTCCTGCACAACCGATTCCGCGCCTTTCAGATAAGGAATACCGGCCGTTGCTCTACTGCCAGTCACTTCATTGAAGTAATTAAGTGCACTATCTATAAAAAAATGCAAATCCGCTTCAGTCATTCGCCGGAGGCTCCCAAGGTTTCGTTTCAATCACTTGCCCGAAGGCCCGGCTTAGCTTCTCGGCGGTAAAAGGCTTAAGCACAATTCCCTGAGCTCCCAAAGCCATCGCTTTCCTGCTGGTTTCTTCGTCACTCAATGCTGTAACGAGCAAAATACGCACCATCCCATCCCCTTTGCGAATTTCCTTCAACACCTTTAGTCCATTCAACTTCGGCATGGTTATATCGAGCGTAACGACATCCGGTCGATGCGCTTTAAACATTTCCAGTGCTTGCTGGCCATCGAGAGCATATCCGACAACCTCAATTTCGAATGCCTGCAAATATCGCTCAATGGCGCGACAAATGATTCGGGAGTCGTCCACAATCAGGAGGCGAATGGGTTTGTTCATGTTGTCCTCGCTAAGCATCCCGACGGTACGGGACTATTCATTCGAGGCAATCAGCCTGTCCGTTAATTACGGGTTACACCTGCTGGACATCCTCTGATTGCCCGCATCAGTACTATCGGGCCAATCAGCAATAGGCATGAACAAAAAAGCCCTTCTCGGTAGACTCTTTACCGCCCTTCAACGTGGTTTGGAATTTTTCCTGCTGGAATATGGAAGTTCAGTTGCTAAAACTAGTGTTTCTGCAAGCTATAGGTCACTTCAAAAACCGTGTGCTCAATCGGAATGATGATACGAACGAAGCGCCCTTCGCCCTTTATTGGAAACACGACTTTTCCATCTATATATTCCCCATCAAACACATCTGTCTTACGGAGGGTCTCCTCTTCCCAAAAGATCCGGGCATTTGTCAATCGCTCTTTTGCATACCCATGCCGAATTTCGGAATTGACCATATCCTCTTCGCGTTCCTCCGCCATCTCTTGCTGCTCCTCCAATTCCGCAGCGCTTTTTGCTTTGCCGATTGTGGCGATATCGCTGACAACATCGAGGGTAGCAAAGAGCGCATTGGTGGCTGCATCGGAAGCCAATTTGGCATCATTACTTGCATCTGCCTTACGAACGTTGATGATCTCACTTTCCGGATTCAAGGCTAAATATGCCGGGTGGGCAGTCAGCAGACTGTCGCCATCATAGGTATAGCGGTAGTGGAACCTGGCAGGGTTAACATGAATCTTCTCACCGGTATTATTCATCACCAGGACGTCGAATACGATTTCTCCTTCAGCGGTGTCAAAGGACAGCTGGATATCAATGCCTGCTTTACTCTTGGTAATGATTTGTCGCCCGGCATTCCATTCAACATCTTCGCCTACCGGATCAAGGGTGTATACCGGCCTCGGTGCCACATAGCAGCCCTGTAAGCAGATCTGGATGACAAACAGAAGCACAAGCGGCAGTTTCCTTTGATGATTCTTCATGATCCCATCTCCTGAAGATTTAAGCATTGTTTTCCGGTCCAACGGACGCATCTTAGCATCACATAAAAACCCTATCCGATGAGAATTTCAATGCGATGTACGCAAACCATGACTTATGAGGAATATTACAAGAAAAGTGCCAAACGCTGGACTGCATAAAATAAGGCATTTGGCAATGATGGACGGCAATTATTGCGATATTTGAACAAAAAACTCGACAATTTCAACGAAAGTTCCGCTCTAGAAGTACCGCTCCCGCATCACCTGAATATGATGCCGCTCATGACCGGCGAGAATATACTGGAAGCTTCGGGCCGTAAATTCAACCCCGCTGGCAACCCCGCGTCTCATCAATGCTGCATCGTCAAGGCTCGCAAACATGGCAATGCTCGCCTGGCGCTGATGCCGGTATTCAAACAGGAGGCTATCCATCGAGCGCGCAGAGAAGTTCGCGCCATCAACATACTGATCCTGATCCATGCCCGGAAACGGTCCGGCGTCACCGCGGGCAAAACATAGCGCCCGAAAGGTAAAGATTCGTTCGGTATCAATCATATGACCAAAGAGCTCTTTGATACTCCACTTGCCCTCAGCGTAGCGATAATCGCCACGGTCATCTGAAATTGCTGCCAGCAAGTCTGAGACTTCTTCGCCCTGTTCAGCGAGTATCGCCAGAATATTGCCTTCTTCGAGCTGCCGAACATAGCCGTGATAGAACTCTGCACACTCACGAAGAATTTGTTCAATCATCCAGTTTCTCCCCTGAAAGTTCGTTTGCTGCAATCTGCCAAAAACGCAGGCTTTCGGCATCCTTAATGAGGATATTATTGCCGGTCAACACCGGATGGGCCCATATGTGACGCTCCGACAGGGTGTATTCAGCAACAATATCATAATTTTCGGCCGATGGCTTCATCACCAGAAATCCGCCTTCAACCATGGTTGCAAAAATATGCTGCCCGTCTGTTACCAGCGCTGCATTTTGACCTGCTCGCGGCGGTCCAATCCATTTCGGCTTCCCGCTTAGCGGATCAACGCAGAAGAATTGCCCCTTCTTCAAGTGCGAAAAACCAAACAGCAGGTCGTTGATCAGCAGTGGACTGCTCATATACATACTGACAGCATCTGAGTGCCATGCCTGTGTTGGCGTAGCGCCTCCGGATGAGGCTACCAGTTCCCAGGCGCTTGTTCCACGCTTAACGCCGGAAACGATCACCTTATCTTTTATCACAAGCGGTGTCACGATATTCTCGCGCCACTTGGAGGCAAATTCGATTTGCCAGATGAGTTCACCATTGGATGGATTGATACCGATGCAACTCGTCTGACTTTGGGTAATTAGCTGGGGCTGACCATCAACCCGGGCAATGATGGGCGAAGCATATCCGGGACGATCACCACTCCAGCGCCATACCTCTTCCCCACTATCCTTGTCGAAAGCAAGCATCTGCCCATTCACTTCGTCACCGATGTGCACAATTACCAGTTTTTCGAACACTATCGGCGACATAGCAATTCCGACAAAGTAGGTGCCGACATTCGGTGCTGTTTCGTGCAAAAACTTCTGCCAGTGCAGCTTGCCATCATCCAGAGCCAAACAAGTAAATGTTCCGCCGATACCGAGGGCGTAGAGTTTATCACCGCTGATCAGGGGAGTGGAAAACGGACCTTTGCCAAACTTCAGGGCATATTGGTTGGTTTGAAAGAGTGCGGCATAATCATACTGCCAAAGCACTTCACCGTTTATCAATGATACCGCATTGATAATTTCACGGCCGTCTTTTCTGGTTAGCACAAAGCTACGTTCGTCGTGAACGACCGGCGATCCGTAGCCTTCTCCAACAGTGGTTTCCCACTGCAAGGTCAGTGCATCCGGCCAGGTCTCGGGCACCTGGAAATCGTGCACATAACCATCGCGTTCACTGCCGCGCCACTGGGTCCAGTCCTGTCCCAAGAGCAACAGCGGGAACAACAACAAGCAAAAGATCTTTCGTGTCATCACCCCTCCTAAATCAATAGGCATTCGATTTGGCAACAAGCTCGTCAATCTTCTTGAGCATCACATTAGCATTTTGATTTTCCGGGTTCAGCTCCAGTGACCGCTTGTAATTGAAAATGGCCAAATCGTACTGTCCATTATTCATATAGGCTTCGCCAAGACTATCATAAGGATTAAAAGCCTCGGGAAACGCTTTAACATTGAGCTTAAACACCGCGATTGCGGTGTCCATCTCTTCTCGCTGCAGATAATAATAACCGAGGTTATTCAGCTGATTCTCGCCAAAATCGAATCCACTTTCCTGGGTGCGCTTCAACATGTCGTAGTCAGAAACTGCCCGCTCAACACCTTTCTGATCAATCAAGTGGCGAATACGCAAGGCAATGGGAATTTTCGGAAGTTCGTAATTGCTATCGTAGAGAATTTGCCTGAGCGCAGTAATGATCTCGCTGAGTGGTGCCGCACTGCCCTTATTGGTTAAGACCACAATCAGGCGCTTATTGGTGATATCGCGTTCGAGGTAAGTGCGGAAACCAACTAGGCCACCACTATGCGACACAAATTTATTATCACCAAACGAATTCACCGCCCAGCCGAATCCGTAGCGAAGTTCGGTGCCGTCGTTAAGGGTGGCGCCACGAAATGCCTCGCGTAAGGTTTCCTGTCGCACAAGCTTTTCGGTATACAGCGCCTGATCCCACTTGAAAAGATCTTCCACTGTCGAATACATCCCGCCGGCGCCGGTCGTAAAAATGTCGTAATCATTTAGATCACCGAACATATCGTAGCCAAAGGCCCGCTTTTCTATAGCCGGTTCAGATTCATCATATACTAGCGTTGCGGACATCTCGAGCGGATCAAAAATGTTCTTTTTCATAAACGCCGGAAATGAGGCACCGGAGGCTTTTGCGACAATCATTGACAAAAGCATATAGCCGCCGTTGCTATAGCCAAACTGCGCTCCCGGTTCGAAGTCCGGTGCTTTTTGGGCCAGCAGGCGAGCCAGGGCATCTGCATTCGAAAAGCCTTTTGGCGCAGGGCCAAGCCTGAAGTGATCTGCAACGCCGGAAGTATGGGTCAGGAGGTGACGAATGGTTACCTTCTTTGCGTAATCCGGAAATTCCGGGAAGTATTTTGATAATGGATCATCGTAGCGCAACTTGCCCCTTTCCTGCAAAATCATAATGGCCATTGCCGTAAACTGTTTTGAAACCGAGGCCAGGTAAAAAGCATGGTCTGGCTCAAGAAAGGTGTCCGTCTCATTATTCGCCATTCCGAAGGCCTGTTTATACAGCACCTTGCCCTCTTCTGCAACCAGAATTGTCCCGTTAAAAAGTCCGTTGTCAGCACAATATCCGATCAGATTGTCAATAGCATCGGTCTTATCCTGGGCCGAAATACTACTTACAAGAACAATGATCAGGGAAAAAGCGAACTGGAGGTATCGTCTGATTGTCAGCATAGATCCGCGACTCCTTTCTGCAGAATATGAGGGTTATTTGCTGGTAGCAATATACAAAAAACCGGTGGCCTCGCCATAGAATTTTATTCCGCCTGTGAACTGGCGTTTTCGTTCTGCGAAGCTTATATTGGCAATGATCAGCGGCGAAGAAAAAGCAACGCCTTGAGTATACGTAACCGTTAAAAATGATGTTTCGTTCCATTCATGCCAGTTGCGATTTCAGGCCGGATCGATAAAGATTTTTTGACATGATCAACAAGATTAACAGCATTATAAATAAAGAAGGCGAAGGATTCTTGGAATCATACTTATCCTGTAAATTTTGTCTAGTATCAGAAGCGCTATAGAAAAAATGACCGATTACAAAATTACAGATTGGCTCCCAACGACAAAGAAAGAGGTCGATCAACGGGGATGGGATACATGTGATGTTATCTTGTTCTCCGGCGATGCCTATGTGGATCACCCTGCCTTCGGCAGTGCAGCAGTTGGCCGCATTATCGAAAGTGCCGGGCTTCGCGTTGGTTTGGTGCCGCAGCCAAACTGGCAGGATGATCTGCGCGACTTTCGCAAACTTGGACAGCCACGGCTGTTTTTCGCGATCAGTTCCGGCTGCATGGATCCGATGGTTAACCACTACACCGCCGCGCGTCGCAAGCGCTCAACAGATGCCTACTCCCCGGGCGGCAAAGCGGGATTCAGACCCGACTACACCACCATCGTCTACAGCCAAATTCTAAAGGACCTCTTCCCGGATGTGCCGATCATTATCGGCGGTATCGAAGCCTCTCTGCGCCGGGTGACACATTATGACTATTGGTCAGACACGCTGAAACCAACCATCCTGGCCGACAGCGGGGCAGATCTACTGGTATACGGCATGGGTGAGCAACCACTGCGGGAGATTATCCGACTCATGCAGCGCAATGTGCCGCTTTCTTCACTGAAAACCATTCCCCAAACCGCCGTGTTAATCGACAATGATGACCCGCTGCCGCGCAATAAGAATTGGGAAGATCTGGAGCTGGCATCGCATGAGACCTGTCTGAAAAACAAGAAGAAATTTGCCGCCAATTTCAAACACATTGAGCAGGAATCAAACAAGCAGTTTGCCCGCCGCCTCATTCAAAATGTTGGCGCCAAAACCCTGGTCATCAATCCGCCTTTCCAGACCATGACTGAGGGCGAAATTGACGCCAGTTTTGATTTGCCCTATACCCGCCTTCCACACCCGCGCTACAAAAAACGCGGCGCCATTCCGGCGTTCGAAATGATCAAGTTCTCCATCAACATGCATCGCGGCTGTTTCGGTGGCTGCAGCTTCTGCACCATTTCTGCACATCAGGGCAAAATGATCGCCAGTCGATCGAAAGAATCCATCATGAAGGAAGTCGATCAGATTACCAAAATGCCTGGTTTTAAGGGCTATATCAGTGATCTCGGTGGGCCGTCGGCAAACATGTATAAAATGAAGGGCAAAGATCAATCTATCTGCGATCGTTGTGTGAGCCCAAGCTGTATCCATCCGACCATTTGCTACAACCTCGATACCAGCCATAAGCCCCTGGTCGAAATCTATAAGAGCGTTCGCTTACATCCGGATGTAAAAAAAGCGTTTGTGGCCAGTGGCATTCGCTACGATCTGTTTACCAGTGAGGACGAAAAAGAGATCAAGGAAAATGGCTTCGATGAATACGTAGACGAGCTGGTCACCCATCATGTATCAGGGCGCCTGAAAGTTGCGCCGGAGCATACATCCGACGATACGTTGAAGGTGATGCGCAAGCCGTCATTTAAACACTTTTATTCGTTCAAGAAGAAATTCGATAAGATCAACAAGAAGCGCGGTCTGAATCAGCAGCTGATTCCCTATTTCATATCGAGCCATCCGGGCTGTAAGCTGGAAGACATGGCCAACCTTGCCGCTGAGACCAAAGACCTTGGATTTGAGCTGGAGCAGGTCCAGGACTTTACACCCACTCCTATGACTGTGGGCACCGTCATTTATTATTCGGGCTATCATCCCTACACGCTGAAAAAAGTGTATACGGCACGCAGCGCAAAAGAGAAACGCGCACAGAGCCGCTTCTTCTTCTGGTACAAACGCGAAAACCAGGGCTGGATTCAACGCACCCTGGAAAAAGTAGATCGCCTGGACCTTGCCGAAAAACTGCTTCGTCGCAAAGGCAAAGGCAAGAAAACCTATCTCAACAAGACCAAAATTGAGATGAAGAAGGTGACCGATCCGCATCGGTGAAAACAGCACATCCCCCTTTATCCCCCTTCGAAGGGAGATTTAGGGGGATGTGCCACTGCCACCTGCTACCGTTCTTCACTATCCCAGTCGATTCAATCCATTGAAGGCAGCAACTTTGTAACATTCTGCCAGGGTCGGATAATTGAACACGGTTGTTACAAAGTAGTCTATCTGCCCGCCAAATGCCATGACCGCCTGACCAATGTGAATCAGTTCGCTGGCCCCTTCTCCAATGATATGAACGCCCAGCAATTTTCGTGTTTCAATATGAAAGATCAGCTTTAGGAGACCGTTCTTATCTCCACAGATCTGTCCACGGGCAATTTCCTGGTATTTGGCAATACCTATCTCGTATGGTATTCCTTCTTCCGTCAATTCAATTTCATTTTTCCCTACAACGCTGATTTCCGGAACCGTATAGATGCCATATGGGAAGAGATCTGCCATCTGATCAATCTTATGCTTGAAGGCATGGCAACTCGCGTGGCGACCCTGCTGCATCGATGTAGACGCAAGACTGGGGAAACCGATTACATCGCCGACAGCATAAATGTTGTCAATTTGCGTCTGATAATTCTCATTGACGACCAGCATACCTCTTTTACCGGGCTCAATACCAGCCGCTTCCAGGTTAAGGCTGGCAGTTGAAGCGGTTCGCCCGATACTGTATAGTGCTTTTTCTGCTACGATTTTCTTGCCGCTGGCAAGCTGTATGCGTACGCTTTCACGTGCATCATCGAGCACTTCAATGCCGCTCACTTCCTCTCCGAGACGAAAAGTTACCCGGCGTTGACGCAGATTGTAGACAAGCGCATCGACGATTTCAGCATCGATAAAAGGTAAGAGCCGCCGGCGTTTATCGATTAATGTAACTCGCACACCAAGTGAGGCAAAAATGCTGGCGTATTCCAGACCGATCACCCCACCTCCGACAACCGCTAAAGTACGGGGAATCTCGTTCAGCGATAGAATATCATCGCTGGTCATGATATTCCGTCCGTCAAACGGAATATGCGGATCACGCGTGGCCGAGGTGCCAACAGCTATCACAATAATGTCGCCGCCGATAATTCGCTCGCGGCTCTTGTCAACAAAACTTAGTCGAATTCGATTGGGCTCCACAAAAGAAGCCTCAGCAGTAAATACATCCACCCTATTTCGGCGGAGTTGATGCAAGGTCACGTCAATTTCATTGCGAATGACATGATCAGTACGGAAGAGCAAATCGTTGACAGTAATCTTTTCCTTCACCTGATAGGACTGACCATAAATGCTCTGCTGGCGATATCCGGAAAAGTAAATGACTGCTTCCCGCAAGGTCTTGCTTGGAATTGTGCCGGTATTAACACAAACCCCGCCTACAACGCTCTTTTTCTCGATTATTGCTACCCGCTTATTCAGCTTGGCAGCCTGGATAGCTGCTTTTTGTCCGGCCGGACCGCTACCGATGACGATCAAATCATATTCGAATCTACCCATAAACGCTCCCTGTTATACTGAGTATGCTATCGCCTATTGCGGCGATAGCTAGTACTATCGGCAGAGATACCGCAACTATAACAGAAATAGAGAATGCTCAAATATGGCCGGCGGAAACGCATAATGACTTGTCTCAATTAAGTATTGCATACTGTTGCGGTAACAGTAAATTAGCTGTATTCGGTGTTGCCTGCTGCATTGGACCGGCATTGCCGATACCAGGCGAAACAGCCAAACATATTCGGCAACTGAATCGCCCCTGCCATAGACATACAAATATTATTCACGAACATTGAGCGATTGATCATACATGTGCCTGAAGGAGAAAATATGCACCTCATCTGCAAGCGTCAGGTTAGCCGATACATTCTCTGCTTATTCATCCTGATAACGGGATTGACTTCGGCTCAATCAACTTATCAGGTTGGTATCGTCATTGATGGCCCCTGGGAAAACAATGACCCGGTAGTACGAATGATCAAGGATGAAGTAAAGGCTCTCATGGAGGGGGAATTCGATGTTCAGATTGCCGACAAAAATGTGAAGACCGCTGATTGGACAGTAGCCGGCATCAACGCTGCCATCGATCAGTTGATGAATGATGCGTCGGTGGATGCCGTGGTTTCAATGGGTGTCGTAGCATCTCATATCGTATCCACACGCAAGGGCCTGCGGAAGCCGGTCATCGCGCCGCTCATTCTCGATCCCGAACTACAAGGTATTCCCCAGGAAAAAGGAACCAGCGGTATCAAGAACCTCAGCTACATTGCCATTCCTTCAACCTTCGAGCGGGATATGAAGGCGTTCTTGCGCATCTGCTCTTTCGAGAAGGTCTTGATTCTCATGAATCGCCCCTTGTACGAATCCATTCCGCGAACCTCGGAAATGGTAATGGAGAACCTGGATGAATTGCCAATTGAGGCCTCAATCGTACCGGTCGGCGAATCAGCTGATGATGCCTTGAAGGCCATAAATAATGAGACTGAAGCTGTTTACGTGGCCCCGTTACTTCAATTGCGCAGCGGCGAATTCCAGCGGCTGATTTCGGAGTTAAATGAACGAAAACTGCCAACGTTTTCCCTGTTCGGATTGAAAGAAGTTGAGCAAGGCATCCTGGCTGGCCTAAACCCGGATATTTTCCCCCGGCTCAGCCGCCGGATCGCAATCAACCTTCAACGCATTTTGCTGAAAGAGAAGCCCTCTGAAATCCCATTTGCATTTGCATCCGGCGAGCAGTTGAGCATCAACATCAGCACAGCGCGCAAGATTGGGGTATATCCTCCCTGGTCGGTGATCACCGAAGCGGTGCTACTCAATGACGAAGCGAGAGAAATTAATCGTCGTTTAACATTGCGTGATGCGGTCTCCGAAGGCGTTGAAGCCAATCTTGATCTGGTTGTTAAGGAGCTGGAGACGCTGGCCGCAGCCGAAAATGTGGCACTTGCACGCGCGAACCTGCTGCCGCAGATTGATTTGGGACTGACCGGCTTGCAAATTGATGCTGACCGGGCCGGCACTATCCAGCCGGAGCAAACACTGACCGGAAAGGCAACATTAACCCAGCTCATCTTTTCGGAGCGAGCCAATGCCAATTACGGCATCCAGAAGAACCTGCAGAAATCGCGAGAATTTGATCGTCACTCGGTCAGCCTGGACATTGCCCAGCAAATTGGTACAGCTTATTTGCTCTTGCTCAGGGCCCAAACTCTGGAAAAAATCCAGCAGGAGAATTTGCGAATTTCGCGCTCCAACCTGGAACTGGCGCGCATTCGCGAATCGATCGGATATTCCGGTCGCGCGGATTTGCATCGCTGGGAAAGTCAGATTGCCACGAATCGCCGCAACGTTATTAGCGCCAACGCCAGCCGCAACCAGGCCGAGATCCAGGTAAATCGCTTGCTAAATCGTCCTCTTGAAGAAAACTTCATCACTTTGGAAAGTGAAGGTGACGGCAATGAAGAGTTGCTGATGGCCGACTTTAAACCTTATCTCAAATTCATGAGCAACCAGTGGGCATTCAAAACCTTTCGGAAGTTCCTCGTAGAATATGGCCTGAAAAATTCCCCGGAACTCGAACAACTTGGGGCTGCGATTGAAGCTCAGCGGCGTCTATTGAAAAGCACCACTCGGGCTTTTTTCCTTCCTGACGTCGCTGCCCAGGCAGAAATTTCGCGCTGGCTGGTAAAGGAAGGCGAAGGCTCACAGCCAGTAGCGGTTGCCGACCCGTCTTTGGCTCCGCTTCTCGAGGCTTTTGACCAGGGCAATGACACCAATTGGAGCGTTGCCATCAATTTATCTTATCCCCTGTTCAGCGGTGGCGCAAAAAATTCGCAGCGGCAGCAGGCATTGAAAACACTGAATCAGCTGGAGACACAAAAGCGCTCTGTACGTGAAAAAATTGAACAGCGAATACGCTCTGCAGCCCATGCAACCGGAGCATCCTATGCCGGCATTAACCAGGCCCGGGAGGCAGCCACCGCTGCGGATAAAAACCTCGATCTGGTAACCGACGCCTATTCACGAGGAGTGCTGTCTATTACCCAATTGCTGGATGCCCAAAATGCCGCACTGGTCGCCCGGCAGGCAGCAGCTGATGCCGTCTACAACTTCCTGATTGACCTGATGGAAGCCAATCGGGCTATCGGTGGAACGCCATATCTGAAGCGCGATGAAGCCGCAGCATTTGTAGAGCGAATTGAGGCGTTCTTTGAAAAAGAAGGTGTACGAATTCAATAATAAACTCGACGAAAAGGAGAGGTCATATGAAAACGCCGACATTCAAACCGGCAATGACCATTGTTTTGAGCTTTACCCTTTGCTTTTTAGGGTGTGGTAGTGAGGAAATAGTCGAAGAAATTCTTCGCCCGGTCCGCTACCAAACTGTTTTTTCAACCGGTGGTGAGCGGGTGCGCACTTTCTCTGGCGTAGCACAAGCTGGGTTGGAATCCCGATTAAGCTTCAAAGTTGGTGGAACTATTACTGAATTGGGAGTCAAAGTTGGTGACCAGGTGAAGGCCGGTCAAACCATCGCCAGGCTCGACAACTCGGACTTTCAGCTTGGCGTTCAGCAAACACAGGCATCTTTGGAAAGCGCTCGTGCGCAGGAACGTAATGCCCGCTCCAATTATGAACGGGTCCGTCAATTATATGAGAATAATAATGCGTCCCGCACCGATCTTGATGCTGCGAGAGCAGGTTTTGAGAGTGCTTCCGCCCAGGTCAAGGCTCTCAGCAAACAATTGCAACTGGCCCGCCTGCAGCTTGAATATTGCAATCTAAAAGTGCCGGTGGACGGTGCCATTGCCTCGGTTGATGTTGAAGTGAATGAAAATATCAGCGCCGGGCGAACCATTGTGCAGCTCAGCTCCGGCGCCAATATCGAGGTCGAAGTGGCCATACCTGAAATCCTGATTTCAAAAGTGCGAGAAGGTCAGCCGGTTACCGTCAACTTTGATGCCATCCCGGGCACCAATTTCAGCGCCAAAGTCACCGAAGTCGGGGTATCAGCGACCGGTTTTGCCACTACCTACCCGGCAACCGTATTGCTCGAGTCATCCGAGAATGAAATTCGTCCCGGTATGGCTGCTGAAGTTGCCTTCCAGTTCAGCACCGAGGGTGAGCGTGAACGCCTGGTTGTGCCGTCAGTGGCAGTTGGTGAAGATCGCAATGGCCGGTTCGTGTTTACCGTTGAAACGTCAGATGAAGATGGCGTTGGCACCGTCAAACGCCGCCTGGTTGTCATTGGTGATTTCACCGAAGACGGCATTGAGATCTTTGAAGGTCTGGCTGACGGCAGCCATGTCATCACCGCTGGAATGAGCAAATTAAGCGACGGAATGCGCGTTCAATTCGAATTGGAATAGCAGTCATCACCGCAAAAAGGATCAGATATGAATATTACAAAGTTTGCGTTGGAGAAACGGCGGATCACCGCGGTGGCATTGCTGATCATTCTTCTCAGCGGTTGGACAACCTACCAAAACATGTCGCGAGCAGAAGATCCGGGATTTATTATCCGCACAGCTGTTGTTCAAACAATTTTCCCCGGTGCCAGCCCGGAGCGCGTTGAACAACTGATCACTGACAAGCTGGAAAAAACCATTCAGGAAATGCCGGAAATCGATTTTATCAACAGCGAATCCAAACCCGGCATTTCGATCATATACGTAAATATCAAAGAGACCTTCAAAAACATGCGCCCTATCTGGGATAGCCTGCGCCGGAAAGTAACGCGCGCCCAGGGCGAATTACCTTCTGGCATTATTGGGCCACTGGTAAATGATGAATTTGGTGACGTATTCGGCACTATGATTGCCGTCACCGGCGAGGGCTATACATATGCAGAGCTTAAGGAAGTGGCTGATGACTGCCGCAACGAACTGCTTCTCATAGAGGAAGTGGCCAAGGTCGAAGTTCATGGCGCCCAGGAAGAGCGGGTGTTCGTAGAATTCAATAATGCCCGTCTGGCTGAACTTGGTATCTCACCGGGACAGCTTCAGGGAATTCTCGCTTCACGAAACATCATCTTTCCTGGTGGGGAGATTTTTACCAGCGACGAACAAATTGTTCTCGAACCGAGCGGCAATTTTGAGTCGGTTGAAGAATTAAAACGCACGGTAATAAGCTTGCCAGGGCGCAGCGACGTGCTATATCTCGGCGATCTGGCTGAGGTGCGGCGAGGCTATATTGATCCGGCTACTTCCAAAATCACCTATGAAGGGCAACCGGCATTGATACTGGCAGTCAGCCTGCGCGATGGCGGCAATATCCTCAACCTCGGCGACGCCATCAACGAAAAGATCCGCCGCTTCCAGCAGGTATATCCCATTGGCGTCAATTTCGATATTCTATTCTTCCAGACAGAGTTCGTCCAGGAAAAAGTTGACGGCTTCGTTAGCAACCTCTTGCAGGCAATTGGGTTGGTCATCATCGTGATGCTGATCTTTCTTGGGGTTCGAACCGGCCTGGTTATCGCCAGCCTGATACCGATGGCAATTGTTATGACGATTATGATTATGGGCTTCCTGGACATCGGTATTGATCAAATGTCGCTGTCTGCCCTGATTATTGCCCTTGGCCTGCTGGTAGACAACGCCATCGTTATGTCGGAATCAATTATGGTATCGATGGGATCCGGAAAATCAGCCACAGAGGCCGCCATCGAGTCTGCCCAGGAGCTACGCATCCCGCTGCTTACCTCATCTCTTACCACGGCAGCAGCCTTTCTGCCGATTTACCTGGCAGAATCCGCAGTTGGTGAATACACGGCGCCTATCTTTCAGGTGGTCACCATCACCCTGCTCTGCTCCTGGGTACTTGCGTTGACAATGACGCCACTCTTCTGCGTACTCTTCCTGAAAGTCAAACAACAAACCAACAAAGATGAATTTAATTCCAGATTCTATCGCACCTATCGTGGATTGCTGCTGACCCTGCTCCGCCGACCGATTCTCACCATTCTCGGTGTCGTGGCAATTTTTATCGGCTCTCTGCAGTTGCTGCCCTATATTCCGGCTATCTTTTTCCCGCAAAACGACAAGCCGATCATGTTCGCCGAACTGCAAATGCCTATTGGCACGCCGCTGGAAAAGACGGAAGAGATTGTGGCGGAAGTAGAGGCCTTTCTGAATGCGGAAATGCGCGCTGAATTTGATAGTGAGGGTGAGGTAGCCCGTCATGGTCTCGTCGATATGACATCTTTCGTCGGTACCGGCGCACCACGCTTCTACTTATCTCATATCGTGAAGCCACAAAGTCCGGAATATGCTTACCTGATGCTGGACATGACTGATCGCTGGCGGATGGGTGAAGAGTTCATCCCCAAGCTTTCCGCCTTTCTCGACCGGACCTTTCCGGATTTATCGGCAACCATACTTCCCCTGTACCTTGGCATTCCGGTGGATGCGCCGGTCCAGGTACGCATTTCCGGCAAAGAAACAGATGAGGTCTTCCGCCTGGCAGATATTGTCAAGAAGAAGCTCTCGCAAACGGCCGGGACACAAAATATCCGCGATGATTGGGGCCCGCGCAGTAAGAAGCTCTTTGTGCGCGTCAATCAGCCTCGTGCCCAACGTGCCGGTCTAACCAGCGAGGACGTGGCTATTTCATTACAAAGTATCCTCAGCGGGCTTGAGACAACGGACTATCGCGAAGGTGATGAAGTGATTCCGGTGGTATTGCGATCCGTTGCAGCTGACCGCAGAGATATCGGCAAACTGGAAAGTCACAATATCTATGCACAACGAACCGGACGCGCCGTGCCGCTAAAGCAGGTAGCAGATATTGAAGTTCAGTTTCAACCGGCCAAGATTCTCCGCAGAGACCGTCTGAAGACAATTACGCTAAACGCGGATCTGATGCAAGGCGCAAACGCCATATCGATTGCCGGCGAGCTTGATCAATGGCTGCAGGAAGAATCACAAACCTGGCCGATCGGTTACAAATATGAAATCGGCGGTGAGCTGGAATCGTCCGGAGAAGCAAATGCATCCATTGGCGCGAAAGTCCCAATTGCCGGACTGATCATTGTTCTCCTGCTGGTGGCGCAGTTTGATTCGATTCGTCGTCCGGCCATCATTCTTCTAACAATTCCTTTTGGTCTTGTCGGGGTATTTGTCGGCCTGCTCATTACCCAAAAGCCACTTGGCTTTATCGCCTTCCTGGGTGTCATCGCCCTGGCCGGTATTGTTATCAACAATGCCATCGTATTATTAGATCGGATTAAACTGGAAATGGAAGAAAACGGTCTGGATGAAAGACAAGCGGTGGTTGAAGCCTGCCAGCGCCGACTGCGGCCAATCCTGCTCACTACTGCCACAACCATTGGCGGCCTGATTCCATTATGGCTGGGTGGCGGACCACTTTTCGAAGCGATGGCGGTTGCAATCATTTTCGGCTTGATCTTCGCAACAATCCTGACACTCGGCTTTGTCCCCTCAATGTATACATTGCTCTTTCGCTTGAAGTATAAGGGATATCAAATTGGAGGGTAAGTTGTAGCAAAAGACAAAATCCTAAATCCAACAAAAAGATTCCAAAAGAGCACTTTCTCTCTTGGAATCTTTTTGTTGGATTTAGGATTTTCCTTCCTTTGAATGCGCTCTATCCAATCACTTCCTCTATAGAACACCGCTCTTTCGGAGTTGTCATGAACACCAGTGTGGTATCAGGCTTTATAACCCATTCTGAGGGGGGCTTAAAGTGAAAATCGTCTCCCTCGCAAACTGCCAGCAGGACCGACTGGCTGAATTTTTCCAGATTCAGATCAGCCAGCGTTCTGTAATGCCAGCTAGCATTCACATCAACCGTCTCGATGCGAATGCTGTTTTCACCATCTCGCAGCAGCGATTCCATCAAGGGAGCAACGGAAGGGCGCACCATATCAGTTACCATGCGAAGCCCGCCAAAGTAGGTAGGCGAAACTACCATGTCCGCGCCGGCCTTACGCATTTTGAGGATTTGGCGCGAATCTTCACAGCGGGCAATTACCCGGATACTGGGATTAAGATGCTTGGCAGATAGGCTGATAACCAAATTTCGATTGTCATCACTGGTTGCAGCAAAAACACCGGCACATCGTTCAATGCCGGCCAGAAGCAGAATGTCATCTTCGGTTGCATCTCCGCGAATGTAATGAAACCCCGATGACTCGCTGGTTTCCTTTAAAATTGTCTCATCAAGTTCAATTAGCACACATTGACGTTTCGTCAGCTTCATTTCAGTGACAATTTCCCGGCCAAGACGGCCAATGCCACAAACAATGTAGTGACCTTCCAGCTTATTGAGTTTGCTTTCCATCATCTTCCTACGATACGACTCATTCACCTTTCCTTCGACGATTGAGGCTGTTGCTGTTGAGGCAACATAGGTCAACAATCCAATGCCTATCATTGCAATCACCATTGTGAACAAACGCCCGGGCGTATTACCACTGAGATCGATTACTTCCGCATAACCGATGGTGGAAACGGTGATCACAGTCATATACAAGGAGTCCATCCAGGTATATTTATTCCCGCCAAGTGAATGATATCCGATCGTACCAATAAAGATCACGCAGAGAAACAAGGTACCGGCAACAAGAAGCCGATCATGAACACTGAATATCCTCCCTGATTTAAGCATGATCCCTCCCCTACCCCAAACTTCCCTCTATACACGTCGTATCAAATCCGCCACGGGTATTGTATATGGTCGTAATACGAATTCTGCTGGTAGCCAGCAGCGCTTTCAAATCATCAAAAATCCGCTTGGTAGCAGCCTCCTGATAGATACCGACGCTGCGGAAACTGATTGTATAGTATTTCAGCGACTTAAGCTCAACGCATTTACCACCCTCCGGATAATATTCAATCCGCAAAACTGCATAGTCCGGCAATCCGCTAAATGGGCAAACCGCGCTGAACTCATCCGTTTCAGTCATGATATACTGTTGTGGACTATCAAAATCGAATGTCTCCAGGTAGTCCGGACGAATCGCAGACTCATCCAGAAACTCAAATTCTTTTCCTTCGGCAACCGGCATTGGTAACTCCTTAAGACCTTGTCCATTCAATCATGGCAAAGGCATTATGATTATGAATACTTTCGAAATTTTCTGCTTCAACTTTAAACCAGGCAACACGCTGATCCGCTTGCAGGCGCAGGGCCACATTGCGTACCATATCTTCAACAAACACCGGATTGTCAAATGCCTGCATGGTTACATGGCGTTCATCCGGGCGTTTCAAGAGCGCATAGACGGGAGCGGATGCCGATGCTTCGGCAATTTCGACCAGTTCTTCAATCCAGATCATTTCCGGCTTCCCGTTCACTTCACCCTTTACTTCCATAAGAATTTCACCACGCTGATTATGGGCGCCATACTCACTGATCTCCTTACTACAGGGACATAAACTCGTTACCGGCACCTTCACCCGTAGAATGAAAATATCTTCTTCCCCCCGTGATTCACCAATAAAAGTACACTCGTAATCCATCAATGCTTTTGCGCCGCTGACCGGCGCTTTCTGTTCGATAAAGTAAGGAAACGCAATCTCGACATGCGAGCTGTCCGCATTCAGGCGTTCACGAAGTTTGTGCACAATCGCCGGCAACGTCCACATGGTCAGATCACCATGATGTTCATTGAGAATTTCAACGAAGCGGCTCATGTGAGTGCCCTTAAAATCGGACGGCAAATCGACGGAAAGTGTTACGTAGGCCGTGGTTGGCTGCTTTTCATTGACCCGATCCATGATGACAATCGGATAGCGCAGGTTTCGTACGCCAACCTTATTGATCGGAATTCCGCGCCCATCAGCACGATTCTGCACATCTACCATTGGCTGGCCATTATTGCTGGTCTTTTTCATGTTTTGTCCTGTAGTAATCAACTTGTTTAGATCCCCCTGCATTCCCCCTCGAAGGAAAATACCAGCGGATCCAACACCCCATCAGTCCTCACCTCGATACACGCAGCCTGCGGTGCAGGTCTCGTGCAGCTCTACTTTCGACAAAAGCGGCAGCGCCGGTTTTAGCTCTCCCCAAATCCAGCGAGCAATATTTTCGCTGGTTGGATTCTCGAGGCCTTCAATTTCATTGAGGAAATAATGATCGAGCCGGTCCAATATCGGTTTGAAGGCTGCTTTGACGTCAGCAAAATCCATCACCCAACCGATACCATCCTCGACCGGCCCTCGTACATAAAGTCTGACTCGGAATGAATGACCATGTAATCGCTTGCATTTATGCCCTTCCGGCACGTTCGGAAGGAAGTGGGCTGCCTCGAAGGTAAATTCTTTAAAGATTTCCATAACTTATCTTCTTATCAGAGTTGTGTAGTTTCTTTTGATGCTTGATGCTTGATGCTTGATGCTTGATGCTTGATGCTTGATGCTTGATGCTTGATGCTTGATGCTTGAATTTAGTTGAAAAGAACCTTATACAACAACTTTAGTCACTTTAGTCACTTTAGTCACTTTAGTCACTTTAGTCACTTTAGTCACTCCATAACTACGGTATATTCAACACCTTATGCGTTTGCAAGCTCAACTTCCACTGCGGATGTGCAAGGCAATATTCCATGGCCGCCTTAATATTTTTTTCGGTTGCAACAGGATCCTGCATATCCATTGGCTGCAGGTAAAAATGATCGAATGCGAGATCTTCAAACTGTGCCGGGTCGCTGCCATCCTGCGGAAACACCAGCTTTAGCTCACTGCCGCTTTTCAGCACCATCTCTGCATTTGCTTTCGGACTGACACAAATCCAATCGATGCCTGGCGGCGGCAAGAGTGTGCCGTTTGTCTCGATGGCCATTTCAAATCCAATAGCATGAAAGGCCTCAATCAGCGCTTCATCTATTTGTAATAGCGGTTCACCTCCGGTACAAACCACCATGGGACTGCCGCCACCCGGCCATTGCTCAGCAACAGCCTCGGCAAGGGCCTGCGGGGTTCGAAACTTCCCGCCATTCGGTCCATCAACGCCAACGAAGTCCGTATCGCAAAACTGACATATCGCCGTTCTCCGGTCTTTTTCCAGGCCGCTCCACAAATTACAACCGGCAAATCGGCAAAATACTGCGGGACGACCGCTCTGGGCACCTTCTCCCTGCAACGTATAATATATTTCTTTCACAGCATATATCATCAGGAATTCCGTTCGCTTACCGGATTCAAATTATGCCTCCTGATAGCTTGCAGGATCCGTCAGACCCAATTCGCCAAAGCCTTTCAAGCGCAAGGTGCAGGCGTCGCAAGTGCCACATGCGGCCCCCTGCTCGTCGGGATCGTAGCAAGTATTGGTAATACCGTAGTCGACGCCAAGGGCCATGCCCTTGCGAATGATCTCTGCCTTGGTCAGATCTATCAATGGCGTATGAATGTGAATTTGTCCGTTCCCTTCAACAGCTGTCCGGGTGGCAAGGTTGGCCATCTTTTCGAAGGCATCAATGTACTCCGGGCGGCAGTCAGGGTAACCGCTGTAATCGAGCGCATTGACCCCGATAAAAATATCATAGGCATTGAGCACTTCGGCCCAGGCCAGGGCAAACGACAGAAAAATGGTGTTCCGCGCCGGCACATAGGTAATCGGAATACCCATTGTCATATCTTCCGCGGAACGATCTTTCGGCACTTCAATATCACTGGTTAGCGCAGAGCCGCCAAACATAGCCAAATCGATGTCGGCAATGACATGTTCCGCCACACCGTTGTCTTCAGCGATTTTGCGGGCGCAATCCAGCTCAAATCGATGACGTTGGCCATAGCGAAAGCTCATGGCGTAAGGCTCATATCCCAGCTCTTTTGCGATAGCCAAAACCGTTGTTGAGTCCAGGCCACCGCTCAGGAGCACCACTGCTTTTTGTTTATCCAAAGTATTTCCCCATCGTTTACTCGTCATACCGGCAGCTACCGCCGGTCGGCAACCAATATTCGTGAGGAAGGGCTTTATGTCAAGGACAATTTGAAGAGAGATTATTATGTCATGGTTGGATGTGGAGTGAATTTTGCTGGCAGATCAACTGCGATAACGGCACCTTGCAATGGCCCTATTAGCCCGCGCAAGACTACGGACGCCTATTGAGATAAATTGAGCACGATGTCTTGTTGGCGGGAAACGCCCTGATACGAAACCGTTTCACTACCATTTGTCATTATGGCGGACTTAATGTGATGTCTGCCTGAAGCAGGCTGCACGAACTTTGGTGCTTAACTTCCCATATTCACAACAATGTTCACATGGCCATTGTTCACCGCCAGACAAATTCTGAAAATCGAGAAAAATAATTTGGAATGGGGTAACAGGCAGGTTGGGAAAGGAGGCTATGAAATCCGGGCGGCATTAACCGCCCGGCATCAAGCTACTGGGTTTTATCCTCCGGTTCTTTCACTTCAGAAACCGGCATAGCAAAGATATCATTAGCAATTTCGACATTGATAGCAATATCTTCAACTTCGAACAAGCGATGACGATCCATAAACTCCTGCTCAATCAGGAAGGGCATTTTAATACCTTCTACATCGCGATAATCATCAAAAAACATCTCCAGATCGCCACGACGACCAAAATCATAAGTGGCGCCACGCATGCGGACAAATAGGAAAGATTCGGTATCGATATACCAATGTTCCACAGTGCTGTCCGCCAGCATGACCTTGACATCATACACTTGCTGACCATCAAGTTCCAACTGTCCAGCAAGTTCAGCAGTTGCACCGATTTCCTTGTGGTTCCAGACAACATTGTCAAACAGCTTCTCACGCTGTGTTACCCAATCATCCGGCGCAGGAATTGGCACCGCATCGGTTTTGCCATATAGCGGATTTATCCACCATACTTTCTCACCGTCGAAACAGGTCGTTAAACTTTGACCAATCAGCTGATGATCAAAGCGATACAAATTGTCTCGCTTGCGCCAGATTGTGAACGGACCCGGATCGCTGAAGCTACTATATACACCAGACATTTTTATGGTTTGCACGGCTTTCCAGTTCTCAAGGCCACCATGTGCCGCCTGATTCTTAGCGATCACCTCTTCCAGGGTATTTCCACTTGCCAAGGAAATACTAAAAAGAAATAAGATGGCACTTACTACCAAAACCAGGTCCGATTTAAAGCCAATTTTCCTTTTCGGCGCACGCATATCATTAAGGTAAGTCATAGCACACCATCTCTTCCAAATTTCTGAGGTAAATTTTACCATCCGCGATCACCGGAGGCGTCCAGGATTTGCCTTTCAGCGCTTGAAAGGCGCTAAGCTCTTCGAAGCCTTCGGGACTCAGGTTTCCTAACACCAGTTTCCCACGGTCTGAGATAATAATCAGGTGATCATTAGCCATGATGAGCGATCCTTTGCCGTACCCCCGTTTTACCCAGGTATGCTTGCCGGTCTTAACATCAACGCATCTCAATTGTGCATTGCTAAAGCCATAGAGGTAGCCGTCGTGATAAAGTGAGCTACTAAAGTGATTGCGTAGTACTCGATTCGCCCATAGATCGGTCACACGCATTGAATCCGCATCGCTGGTGACTTCCACCAGTTTGCAGCCTTGATCAGTTGAGCTGGAAACAAAGATTTTGTTGCCGTCGACCAGGACCGGCATAGCAATCACGCCAGGCGGAATCGGATGTTCCCAGAGAACGGTTCCATCCACACCAAACGAAATTAGCTTACGCGAGGTAGCAAAAATATATTGCCGAACACTATCGATCGTTGTCACCAGCGGCGACGACGGACCGGCACTACCTGGTGTCAGGTGAAACGACCAGCGTTTTTCACCGGTAAGCTTGTCAAAAGCCGCAATGTTGGTATGAAAGGTGCGTTTTTCATCAACCGTTTCTACCTGGCCGCCAACTTCGAATAAGACCAGATCACCGTCGACTAGTGGTGAGGTACAAAATCCGCGACGCGGCGTGGCGCTTTGGAATAGCTCTTCGAGGCGGACCTGCCAGCGGACTTCCCCATCGGTTGCGTTGATCGCAAAAAATCCGCCATAAGAACCCAGCGCATATACCATATCGCCATCGATGGTCGGCGTGGAACGTGGGCCATCTCCCATCATTTCCTGCATTTCACTCCCCACATTCGTCCGCCAGATTTCTGCCCCGGTATTGGGGTCCAGGGCCGCCAGGAATTCGCTGGAATCGCTGGAGAACATGTTATAGATTCTGTTCCTAGCATAGGCGGGGCTGGAAAAGCCCGGTCCGGCTGCTACTTTCCATATGGGCGTCAAGCCCTCAGCCGGCCACGGCGATTGAAATGTTTCCCCGTCAGCAATACCATTGCGGTCAGGACCTCTGAATTGGTTCCAGTCGCGCGGTTGTGGCTCAACAGCCTCGACCTGACGCACGACGGCTTCTTTGCTACAGGCAAACAGTGCTGCCGACAGCAAAAGCAAAGCAAGAAAACGAATAGTCACATTCACATTCATCATTAGAATTGTCCAATTTTTGGAGGAAGTTTACGGTTTGCCGACGTAACACGCAAATGAAGCAATATTTCCACAGCGTATTACGGGGCACACTTGCTTCCGCGTAATTTATTGTTAAATTAACGGTGACTCTTAATTTCTGTTTCATTAAATCAGGAGACCAATGTGAGCGATCTTATTGCAGTTGTCGAGACGTCAAAAGGGACAATTCGACTGAAGCTCCATGCGGAGGAAACCCCCGTCACCGTAGCAAGTTTTGTAAATCTGGTTCAACGTAAATTTTATGACAATCTTACATTTCACCGGGTCATTCCGGATTTTATGATCCAGGGTGGTTGCCCCAGCGGCAACGGCACTGGGGGTCCCGGTTATCAATTCGAAGATGAATGTCGCGGCGATCTCCAACACGACAAACCGGGTATCTTATCAATGGCCAATGCCGGTCCGGGCACCAATGGCAGCCAATTCTTCATCACGCATGGCGCAACACCCTGGTTGGATGGCCGTCATACCGTTTTTGGGGCGATCATCGGCCCCGAAGATCAGGAAGTTGTGGACAGTATTCAGCAAGGTGATCAGATAAATTCGGTTACGGTTGAAGGCGATGCGAGTGGCTTGCTGAAACAAAACAGTGGTAGAATTGCCGAATGGAATGACATTCTCAGCAAGCGTTTTCCGGATTTGGCAGACAACACAGCTGATTAATAATGCTTGTATTGCACATAAACGTCCTGTGAGTTTGTCCCCCCTCAATCTCTCTCCGGGTGGAGATAGAGGGGGGACATGCCACGTTAGAACCCTTACTTACTCTAAAAACTTTTCGCGCCGAATGGCAATGGAGCGGCGATGCCCATCCAGGCCTTCGGCGCGAGCCATTTTTTCAGCTGCTGGCCCAATTGTAGCCAGGCCTTCAGATTCTACGCGTAATACAGTGTGAATTCTCAAGAAATCAAAAACGCTTAACCCGCCCCGATAGCGAGCAGTGGTATTTGTAGGCAAGGTATGGTTGATGCCGCTGCTGTAGTCGCCAAGGACTTCTGCAGAAAGTTCTCCGATAAATAGCGATCCGTAGTTTATCAGGCGTTCGACCGCCGGTGCAGGATCTTGAAGGATCACTTCCAGGTGCTCCGGCGCTTTGCGATTCACCAGATTCACCGCATCTTCTAATGAATCAGTGACCACGATGTAACCATTTTGCTCAATGGATTGCCGGGCAATAGCGGCCGTTGCCAACTCAGGTAATTGTCTGGCTACTTCCTCGCGCACCGCCGCGGCGATAGTCGATGACGTCGTCACAAGCAGCGGTATGGCATCAATATCATGCTCAGCCTGCGCCAGTAAATCCGCCGCCAGGATCTCAACATCGGCACTGTCATCGGCAATAATGCAGACCTCAGTAGGGCCGGCAATCAAATCGATACCGACAACTCCAAATACTTCCTTTTTGGCCTGCGCAACATATTTATTGCCGGGACCGACAATCTTATCTACCGCCTGCAAGGTTTCCGTGCCGTATGCCAGGGCAGCAATTCCTTGTACGCCACCGACCTGCCAGACGGCATCAACCCCGGCCACATCAGCCGCTACAAGGATTGCCGGATGAATTGAACCATCATGGGTCGGCGGTGAGCAGACCACAACATCTTTCACTCCGGCAACACGGGCCGGCACAGCGCCCATCAACAGCGTTGAGACGAGTGGAAAACTGCCGCCAGGCACATAAACCCCAACCCGCTCAATGGGAATTGTGCGTTGCCCGGTTTTGACACCCGGGATCAGCTCAACCTCAAAATCGCTCAGCGCGTTTCGCTGCACCTCTGCAAAGCAGCGAATGTTTTCTGCAACAGTTTGAATAGCCTCGACAGTGTCATTGTCCAGCGCCTGGTATGCTTCCTTCAGCGCGGAAGGCTCGAGTATAAGTTCATCAACCCGAACTTTATCAAATTGCTCGGTATACTGCTTTACCGCCGCATCACCGTCTTCGCGTACGGCAGCGATGATTTCCTTGACCACCGACAATTCCGGTGCTTCGATGTAATCAAAATAAGATGCCGGCAATTCATCCGGACGAACAATCTTCACTTCTTCCTCCGGCGTCGCAGTTCATGGAAGACAAATTTCAGCGGCACGCGATTGCGAACCATCTTCACACAGAGGAAATACATCAGGTCAGCCACTTCCCAGATGATTTCACTACGGGTTTCGGAATCAACAACTTCCTGTGCTTCTTCCATAATCTTGGCGTCGAGCGCCTCACCATGCATTTTGGCAGTATAGGAGTCCGGCACCGGATTGCGAACGCGATCCTCGACGGTATCATACAGATCCTGGTACGTAAAAATCTTATCGCCGAAACAAGAATAGCTGCCGGTATGACATGCAACGCCTTTTTGCTCGACTGTCGCCAAAAGTGAATCGCGATCGCAATCAGCGCGCATGCGAACCAAGGATTGGTAATTGCCGGAGGTCTCGCCTTTCGTCCACAATTCTTTCCGGGACCGGGAATAATAGCACATCCGTTCTTTATCAAAGGTCTTGTGCAACGACTCTTTATTGGTATATGCCAGCATCAACACCTGGCCGAAGGTATCCTGAACAACCACCGGCAACAAATCGCTTTTCCAGTTCAAGGACTCAACAAAAGTATCTTCCAGCTTCAGCTTGCCGGTGTAAATGGCCATTCCCAGCTGAACATCAACCTGCAGCCTGGCCAAATCACGAATCTCGTCGAGTTTGTGAATGCCACCTGCAACAGTAATATGATTGCTGGTTTCCTTGACGAGCTTCTTGACCGCTTTCATGTTAATACCTTCCATGGTGCCTTCATTTTCCACATTGGTAAACATGATGCCTGCCGCAAAAGACTCAATTTCCTTCGCGGTCTCGTATAGATTCAAACCGGTTTTATGCTTCCAGCCCTGGGTAACGATTTCATCTCCGATGGCATCTACCGCAATAATAATGCGATCGGATGGCACAGCGACGGTCAATTCCTTTAGAAAAGCGCGGTTCACCTTATCACCTTCAAAGGCCTTGGAGCCAATGATTACTTTATGCGCACCGAGCGCAATAAGCTCTTTTGCTCGTTCGACCGTACGAATGCCACCCCCGACGCGGCATTCGGCGCGACGTAAAATTCGTTTGATCAGCGGCAGGTTGGTGCCCTTGCCCATCGCCGCATCAAGGTCGATGACGGCAATTTCGCCGTACATGGCAAACTTTTCCGCAAGTTCAAGCGGATCTTCTACCTCCAGAACCACGTCCTTGCCCTGTCGCAATTGAACAGCCTTCCCCCCCATCAAGTCAATCGATGCAACTACCATCGTACCGCTACCTCGTGTTTTGAAAAATGCGCTTTGATATCTGCTATTGTAAATTCACCATAGTGAAGCAATGATGCAAGCAGAACTGCATCTGCTTTCCCGTCTGTCACCCCCTCGAGTAACTGCCGTAGGGTTCCCGCTCCACCTGAGGCAATGACCGGTATTTGCACGCGGCTGGAAATCGCTTCCGTCAGTTCCAGATCGTAGCCAATTTTGGTGCCGTCACGATCGATGGAATTCAGCAAGATTTCACCTGCTCCCAGCGCTTCTGCCTCAACTGCCCATTCGATGGCATCTTTGCCACTGTTATTGCGACCGCCATGCGTAAATGCGTAGTAGCTGTCGCCTTCCTTCTTGGCATCGATTGAAAGAACGATACACTGGGCACCAAAAGCATGTGAGCCTTGGGCTAGCAATTGCGGATCTTTCAATGCCGCCGTGCATACTGCCACCTTGTCAGCCCCGGCACGAAGCGCCTTTTGCATATCATCAACTGTGCGAATGCCTCCCCCAACGGTCAAGGGAATGAATACTTCTTTCGACACCTGCTCAACAACGTTAAGCATCGTCTGCTGGCTTTTATGGGACGCACCAATATCCAGGAAAGTCAATTCATCGGCATCCTGCTCGTTGTAGCGACGCGCCAGATCCACCGGATCTCCGGCATCTCGAATGCCCTTAAACTTCACGCCTTTTACCACCCGGCCCTCGTCAACATCCAGGCAGGGAATGATTCTATGGGTTACCACCTTATTGTCCTCGATAAAATTGTCCCCAAATATAACCCGGGCACCCGCCTTGTCAAACGGCTATGATACAAGCTACAACTCTACCCAATTCTGAAGGAGCTTCAATCCGTTGGCGGCGCTTTTTTCAGGGTGAAATTGAACCGCATGGGTGTTGCCACGATGCAGCATGGACGTATATTCGATGCCATAGCTGGAGCGGCCCGATTCAACTGTCGACTGTTTGGGTTTACAGTAATAGCTATGCAGGAAATAGAAAAATGCGCCGTCATCTATGCCTTTCAGGAGGGGTGACTCACCAGTTGCATAAACTTTGTTCCAGCCGATCTGCGGCACCTTGCGATGATCAAAACGGCGCACCTCACCGGGGAACACATCCAGGCCGGCAACGCCGGGATTTTCCTCGCTGGAAGTAAAAAGCATCTGCATTCCCACGCAAATGCCGAGAAAGGGACGATCGTCACGAATCCAGTTAACAGTCGGTTCAACAAGCCCTCGCTCGTGAAGCTTAACCATCGATGCTTCAAAAGCGCCAACGCCGGGCAGGATTGCCTTTTCAAGGCCATCCATTTCTGAGGGCTGTTGCACGATGCGATGCTGCACGCCCAGGAAATCCAATGCCTTGCGCACGGAGTGCAAATTACCAGCGCCATAATCGAGAATACCGATCATAATACCCCCTTGGTGCTGGGAATTTGTCCGGCCTGTCGTGGATCGATTTCACAGGCATCTTTCATCGCTTTAGCGAGCGCTTTGAACACCGCCTCGACCTTATGATGGTCAGAACGCCCGTAGTGAACTTCCACGTGCAGATTGAGCCCCAATCCGTTGACAAATCCAAGGAAGAAATCCTCCAGCAACTCAAGCGGCAAATCTCCTACTTTCTCATGATCAAATTCAGCGCTCCACACCAGGAAGGGGCGGCCAGAGATATCGAGAGCCACGGTAGCAAGGCTTTCGTCCATTGGGTAGACAAAAAAACCGGCGCGACGGATGCCGCGTTTTTCAGCAAGGGCTTTTTTGAAGATTTCCCCCAGGACAATACCGGTGTCCTCCACGGTATGATGGGCATCGATGTGCAAATCACCTTTAATATCTGCCTTCAAATCAAATAGCCCATGCCGGCTGAAGGTTTCCAGCATATGATTAAGAAAACCGATGTCGGATTTGATGGTACTTTTGCCGTTTCCGTCCACATTCAGGGACATCTTTATTTGCGTTTCTTTTGTTTCACGCTTCAGCGATGCTTTACGCATAGCGTTGTCTCCATTTATTTGGTTACGCACATCCCCTTGTGTCGTCTTCGAATCGCAATACAAAGAAATATGCAGATGGCATCTCTCCATCTCCTAAAACAGAGATAGAGGCCGCCGTCACGGCATCCAGGTGTCAAGGAACTTCACAACCGCAATTTTGTAAGAATCTCCGCCGATTTTCCAGAGATTAAAATGATCGGCGCCTTCAACCGGATACCAAACCTTTTCTGCCGTCTGCAAATTATCGTAGATCCGCCTTGAATAATCTACCGAGATATTGGCATCTGCGGTTCCATGCGCAATAAATACCGGCTGTTCGATATCACGAGCGGCTTCTTCCGGCGCAACAGATTGCGGGTCAAAATCGGCAATTTCACCCGCTCTCCTCAGGGCGCTATCCGCCACGCGCCGCGTCCCAAACATACTTTGTGCGCGAATGTAGTCACGCACAACTTCATCAAGCCGTGCAAAAGTGCTTTCGCTGATACCGCAAACCAGACGCTTATCGACAGCCATAGCTTGCAGCGCTATCGCCCCACCCAATGAACTTCCCAAAATACCAAATGGCCCGGGATTGCTAAAGCGCACCGCTGCAGAGTCAATTAAGGCTGAAATATCGTAACGCTCGCGATCACCAAAAGTGTTGTATTTGCCACCGCTTTTGCCATGGGCTCGTAAATCGAAGAGAATACTGTTAAAACCTTCGTGTGCCAAAAACTCAGCAATACCGAGCTGATGTTCTTTGCAACTGGCATTGCCGTGAACAACGATGATGGTTCCACGTGCGCTATCGCTCTGTGAATGAATAAACCATCCCTTAAGCGAAATCGTATCCTCAACGGTGATATCGAGTGGCGAAGATGTCAGCTCATACGCTTCCGGTGTCAATCCACGCGGGAAATGTTTCAAGGTAACAGCATCATCGCAACGCCCTGGCTGGACAATCGCATACGGCACAAAATGATTGGTCAAACAACAACTGTTGAAAAGCACAGCCGTCAAGACCATCCAAAACCCAGCTCGCATTGGTAGTTGCATTGTTCAAGGCCCCGCGTCCAAGTCATTGATCGTTAAGTGATGCCCCACTTACTAATCTCATCCCTTAGTCCCTGCCGGGAAGCGAATTAACAAGCCGATTTCCAGCTTTGCTGATTTACCGATTTCCAGGTTTGCCAATTTCCCTCATCGCCGCTAGAAAACGGTCATTTGCTTCAGGCGGACCAACAGCCACACGAAAATGCCCTCTGAGCAACGGGATCTTGTTCAGGTTCTTCACAATGATCTTTTCCGCCAATAACCGGGCATGAATATCATCTGATTCCGCGCCCACATTAAGCAGGAGGAAATTTGCCGGTGCGTTAATTGCCGCAATGCCGAGGGCCGCAAATTCATCAATCAAACGAGTCTTCTCCGATGTAACCACCTTCACAACTTCGTGCAAATAATCATCATCTGCCAAAGCGGCTTCCGCAGCAACAACCGCCAATCCATTCACGGAAAACGGCGGATTTACTTTACGGAAATGCTGGATGAATGCCGGATTTGTGTAAATGATACCGATACGCATGCCGGCAAGCGCATAGGCTTTTGAGAAGGAATGCAAAACAATGAGGTTGCGATATTTCGATACCAGGTCAACGCAGCTCTCGCCCAAAAAATGATGATAGGTTTCATCAAGAACAATCACAGAATCTGCGGCTGCCTCCAGCAGCGATATCAATTGCTTCCGCGAAATCAATCCGCCGGTTGGGCTGTCCGGACGAACAACCGCAATTAGCTTGGGAGCGGCCTTTGCCGCCTCCAGAAATCCTTCGAATGGAAAGCGCAAGTCGGGCTGATAGGCAATTTTTACAAGTTGCGCACCGGCTGCCTGGGCAAAAATATTAAAGATACTAAATCCTGGATCAGTGAGGACAACGCTATCACCGTCTTCAATGAATACCTGCATCAAACAGCGAATGCCGTCGTCCGCACCGTTTGTGACAAGAATATGATTGGCCGGCAGCCCGCTTCTCGAGGATAGCAGCTTATAGAGTTCCCCATATTCAGGATAGGCGCTCACATCCCAGCGGTCGGGATTGGCCAATGCCTGCAACACTCTTGGAGAACAACCGAAATTGTTCTCGTTCAAATCCAGCCGCAGCTTGTCACGACGGGTTACAGGAGAAATAGGATAAGCCGAGAGGGCAGCCACTGACTTACGAACAGTCATCAGATAACCACCTTACGAAATTCCGATTCAAGGATATCTGATGCCCCCATTTTCTTGAGCTTCGGAATCAATTCAACTGCTTCTTGCTTGCGAACCACCACTTTCACCGCGTGACCTGCATCGCCGAAGAGTGTCGCAATTGTTGGCGAGCGCATTGCCGGCAGCAGATTTATGACAGTTTCCAAATTCGCACTGGGCACATTCATTTCCAGCATCACTCTTCCCCGCGCGTCCAGGATCGATTTGAAGAGCATCATGATCGTGTCAATCTTCTCCTTTTTCCACTCGTCATTCAACGCAGCTTTGTTGGCAACGAAAGCGGTAGCAGATTTCAACACAGTATCCACAATTTTCAGGTTATGCTCGACCAAAGTCCGGCCCGTAGAGGTATTATCGATAATCATATCTGCATCGTCCGGTGGGAACACCTCTGTGGCGCCATAGGTTCTGAGCAGCATGAAGTCAAAGTTGTTTTCTTTCAGCCATCCGCTTGCCAGATTTTCATATTCGGATGCCACAACAATTTTCCGCTTCTGCAATTCTTGCAAGGATGAGTTTTCTGGAATCGCAGCAACAATCCGAACCGGATCAAATCCCAGATCCATCAGTTCGGCAACGTCAGAGGACGTTTCCCGAATCCAATCAAATCCGGTAAAACCGACATCATGAGACCCCAATTCCAGCAGTTTCGGGATATTCTGCGGCTTCATAATTTTCACTTCCAAATCAGCAGCACTAACGATGGGGCGATACGCCCTGTCATCCAATTCCAGGTGAATGCCTGCCTCGGATAACAGCCCGGCAATTTTGGAAAAAATTCGCCCCTTGGGAACAACGAGCCTTAGTTTTTTCATATCTCTATCTATTGGTTATGTTTATGTTTTCTTCATCAGTTATGTTTTGTCCTTCATACATCCCCCTTTATCCCCCTTCGAAGGGAAAGGGGGATGTATAGATTGGTTTTTTCGTCATCCGCCTAATAGCAATTCAGAGGGATGTTCAAACCCACTCCCCTGGAAAATCAATGTACTCAGGTGATACGCTTTCTACCAGCCACACGCCGTTTTCAGAGCGGAAGAATTGGTGGCCGTCATTATGCATATCGCCGGATCGGATCACCAGCACAGCCAGCTTTCCGTGGCGAACACCAACCTTTGAGGCCGTATCTAAATCAGCGGAAAGATGTACATGGTGCCGCCTCATTTTTTTCAAGCCCTCACGACGAATTGCCTGCAGAAAGCGCGTTGCCGTGCCGTGGTAAAGTGTTGACGGTGGCTCCTGCGCTTCATATCCCAGTTCAACCTTTATTGAATGTCCCTGGTTTGCGCGAATTCGCAAGCCATCTTCACTGAAGGCAAAGCGCTTTTTGTTATTCGTTTCTACAACTTCATCCAACAAGGCACGACTGATCGGACGATCATGCTGCTTACAGGCAGCCAGCAGCTGCGACACATCAACCCAGCCTTGGTCATCCAGCTTGATCCCAATTTTTTCCGGGCGATGCCGCAACACCAAGCTCAGAAATTTTGAAATCCGTATCAAATTTCTGCTCATTTCTCAGGTTCCCTCCAAAAAGATTGCTAATTTATATGTTTGGTGTCCTATTTCCTATGCCAAAATCGATCTGACGCCAACAATGCATCCTGCAATCGATTGCGCCTAGATTATTCCGCTGATCCAGGCCAAAGCAAGTATAATCAGGGCGGCTGCGACCACATAACGCACGCCCGTCATGGTCATTTTCTCCATTATTCGGCGTCCGATAACCGCGCCGGCAACGGCAGATATTGTCGCCGCTATCAGCAGATTAGCATTTGCAATCAGATCATCCGTTGAAATATGACGGCCATATACCAAGATACGACTTACATCTACCATACAGGCAATCACCACCCCGCTGGCGATAAAGGCCTTTTTATCCAGTCCGGCTCTCAGCAGAAAGGCTGATCGCAACGCGCCCTGATGTCCGGAAAGGCCGCCCAGAAACCCACTGAGCAAGCCACCGGCAACCAAATATTCTTTTCGAAAGGAAAGATTTTGAAAAGCCGGTAAAAGTTCTGCCAAGGCAAAGGTGATGATTAAACCACCAACAATCAATTTAACCGGAGATACTTGCCAACCCCCGCTTATCGAAATATCCGCGAGCCCTGTTAACCATACCAGACTACCAGCCCCGGCAAATGCGGCCAAAAGGGCCGCAATGCCAAAGCGCAGAACCACATTGCGATCCGCATAATGCCCAAGCAGCCAGAGCTTGAAGATATTGTTGCAAAGATGAACAATTGCTGTCAGGCCAATAGCAATATCAACTGGAAAGAACAGGATAAATGCCGGTAACAACAGACTGCCCAACCCGAAGCCGGAAATCAGCGTTAGCCCGGATGCGAACAGCGCGACGAGTGAAATAGCAATCATTTCCATTCATCAATGTAAAGTTTGTCAGGCAATTATCCGATAGTTTCGGGTTGAGGCAGGCCAACTGCGAAATCACCGCTCATATTTCTGTCATGGTTTTACAATATTGATATATCACACAAATTACGGCATTGCCGAGTTTGATATTGACACCAACAGAAAGATACACTAATTTATATCTATTGTCTCACCGGCTTCTCAACCATAATTATTTACTCGTGTTCAAAGAATGTGGCGACGTATACAGCGCTGATAAAGTGATACAGCGAACTCAATCAAGATCAGTTTTAATCATGGAGTAGATGCTATTTCAGAGCCAAGCAAAGAACAAATGGAAGAAACGCTGATTTCTGATGGACTGTTTATCAATGGGGTGACGACCCCGGCCCAGTCGGGAGACACCAAAATCATTACTAACCCGGCAAACGGGACGGCTATTGCATCCGTGGCCCAGGCAAGTGCTGTTGATGTGGACGCCGCCGTAAGCGCCGCTCTAGATGCATTTGGTGCGTGGACAGCCCTGAGCTTTTCAGAGCGCCAGCAACATCTAAAACGGCTGGCAAAAGGGATAGAGGCAGCCGAGACAGACTTCGCACAGCTTGAAACCCGCAATGTTGGTCGTCCGCTACGCGAATCGACGGACGAAGTACATCTGGCCATAAGCTACCTTGAGTATTTTTCCTCCATTAAAGATGCCGACCTTGAGCGCAGCTATCTGAATAGTGCAAATGGTGAGACAACCCTGCTTCGTATGCCCTATGGTGTCTGCGCGATCATAACACCCTGGAATTATCCCCTAACCTCTGCAGTGAAAGAATTGGCACCGGCCTTACTGGCCGGTAATACAGTCGTTCTCAAACCCTCGCAGTGGACACCGTTAAGCACCATCCTGCTGGCAAAAGTAGCGATTGAGAGCGGACTACCGCCCGGCGTCATCAACGTCATTACCGGTACCGGAATCACAGCCGGCGCATCCCTGGTTCGCCATCAACATGTCCCGAGAATTGCTTTCGTAGGCAGTACGACCGTCGGTAAGGATATTATGAGAATGAGTGCCGATGAACTTAAGGACATCACGCTTGCCCTTGGTGGCAAATCCGCGAGTATTCTTTGCCACGATGCAGATCTGGATAAGGCATTACCGGCCGTCGCTGGAAATATCCTGAAAAACTGCGGACAGGATTATTTTGCACGCGGCCGTCTGCTGGTTCAGCAATCAATATATGAGGAAGTAGCCGAGCGCCTTGTCACCATCTTCCGCTCCCAAGTTATAGGTGATCCGATGAACACCAATACGACTCTCGGGCCAATGATTTCCAGGGCGCACTGCAAGCGTATTCAGAAGTATGTGGAGCTTGGAGGTAGCGAAGGTGCTGACTTACTGTATGGCGGTATTCAGCCTGAGAACGAGGCCGCGCAAAATGGCGCCTTTATGCAGCCGGCTCTCTTCGGCGACGTGCACCCCGGCATGTATATCGCCAAGGAGGAAATTTTCGGGCCGGTACTCTGTTTAATGGAATTCGACAGCATCGATCAGGCTGTTAAAATTGCCAACTCCGGCATCTATGGTCTAGGTGCCACTATTTGGTCTGAAGACGCGAATCGCGCGAACCAAATCGCACGCACCCTCCACGTTGGCGTCATCGCAATCAATTCTGCCACAGCCCGCTACCCGGATGTCTCCTTTAGCCGCGTCAAGCATAGCGGTACAGGCAAGGAATCCGGCATTGAAGCACTCCATCAATATACTCTCCTCAAGAGCATTTCTCACTAAGCTTGTGTGATTTTCGATTCAGACGGGAAGAGCAGGCGGGGCAAATATTAAAAAACAAAAAGTGAATTTGTGATTTTTTACAATTGCTATGTGCAAAATTTTTACAATTCTAGAGGTGTAGTTAATACTACTCGCGGCATGATCACCCTCACTACCTCAATCGGCCACCAACCCTTAAGGCAGGAGGGGATCTTGCCTGTAAACCGATTGTTTCTGTCTACACAACACGGAAAAGAAATTCGGTCCCGAATTCCTGATCGGATGCCACGTGACGTTATAACGATCGGGATACTCTTGCACTTACCAGAAAATTTGCCTACTACGTTATTGCTTCAATTACCTAAGGTTACCGCAAAAAATCTTAAGAAAAATTGACGTGCGTCATTTTTTGTATATTATCCAGCCGCTAATTGCAAGTTTTTTCTAAAGCAAGACACCCACCTAAGTCTATATTTTTCAGACAGTAACGAAAATCGCGAGCAAAGTCACTGTTAAATTGCCCTAGATTTTATTTGTGGCCTCCGTCAAGTCTTCGATTAGCGTATTCATATCCTGATATCGCTGATCGCGATCCTTTTCCAGCACTTTCTGCAAGACACGGTCGAGATCAGGTGTAATATTAGCGGTGAGATCGGAAGAACGTCGGGGCGCTTCATTGATAATGGCATAAAGATAGCTGACCTCATTGTCGCCGGCAAAGGGCAATTCACCGGTCAATAATTCAAACAGCAATACACCATATGAAAAAATATCTGAGCGGTGATCCAATTCCAGACTGGCCGCCTGCTCCGGCGACATATATCGCAAGGTCCCCATTGTTGCCCCGGTTTTGGTCAGACGGCGCTGATTTTCCGTCATCATCCGCGCCAGACCAAAATCCGTAATCTTAGCGACCTGACGCTCACTTACCAGGATATTATCCGGTTTGATGTCCCGATGAATAACCTGATCCTGGTGAGCATGATTCAGCCCGGCAGCAATCTGCTGCGCTATATCGAGGCGCTCCGCCAGCGTTCGCTCAGGATTGCGGTTCCAGTCTGTCAGAGTACCGCCGCTAACATACTCCATGGCTATAAACGGCAACCCGTTCGCTTCGCCGATTTGATAAATTGTGGCAATGTTGGGGTGATTCAGCGAAGAGGCTGCTCGGGCTTCCAGGTTGAAACGATCGCGCACGCTCTCTTCTGCTCCAATGATCGGTGCGAGCACTTTGAGCGCTACGTCTCGCTCCAGGCGGGTGTCAACAGCCCGGAAAACAGCAGCCATTCCCCCACTTCCCAAGTGCTCCCGGATATGATAATGCTCCAGCTTCTGACCAATCAGCGCTTTGTCCAGACTGGCACTGAGCAGCGGGGTATTGATTCGAGTATGCTGCTCACCACTGACGGAATCGCCAAAGAGGCGTTCCTTTTCTCTCTGCAGCCACCGTTCGAAAAAGAAATTCGGCAAGCGGAATTGATCATCTTCACGCTTGAGATACCCGAGATGCGTCAGGCCTTGCAGCAACTTCGAGAGGTTGCTTTTCTCAAAGGCCGTCATGCCTAACAATTCAGCTTCGCTGATCCGCTGCTGATTTAATACGTGCCAGATCACCTGCTTCTCGGTAACATCAAGATATTCGAAATCAACGGAAAAGAAATGCGACACCATTTCATCATTTTGAACTTCGTCAATCACGTTATCGAGGCTGCCTGATTCGAAAGTCCGGCGGCAAAGCAGTTGAATCAAATAAGGATGATTATCCGTCAAACTACAAATTTTATCGACTTCAGCCTTTTTGAAATCACCGCGCTCGATGAGCTTCACCGCAGCCTCCGGCTCAAGGCGGCCAAGATAGACCGGCGGAAGGAATCCATAGAGAAAGGGGGACGTGTCCGGTACATCTTCCGATTCCAGCATGAAAAGGCGTTTGGTAGCGGATAAGACGGTTTTCAGATGCTCGGTTTTCTGCAATGTGCGCCGCAAACGCGGGAGCGCCTCAGGGTTATTGCGCTCAACATTGATCAACTCCTCGCATTCATCGCAGAGCAAGAGGAGCGTGAGGCCGGCATCGCGGGCGGCACGCCGAAGGATTCGAATGATCTCAAAGACAGTCTTTTCTTCCAATTCGCCAACGTCAATGCCAACAGCCTCAAATTTGTCCTCAACATCTTCGATGCTTTCCAGAAGTGATTCAGATAAACCCTCAAGGTTCAATGCCCCCTGGAGATCCCAAAACAGGCTGATATAGCGATCTCGATACGGTGGGTGATCTGTTAGCATTTCTACCTGCTTCAGCAGAGAGGTCTTGCCCAAACGCCGTGTGCCGGTGATCCAGAGAAAATGGCGATCGCTCTCCAGAATCTCATTAATTATTCGCTCGCGGCCAAAAAAGTTGTCGCCTCTCACCCAATTCCCGGCAGTAAACGGATTCTTCACTCGCCTACCTCCTCAATCACTTTTGGGTGAACTGCCTCAACATCGGCGCGGGTCACTCGGCGACGACGAGCATCTATTATGCGGCTAATAACGTTGACGCAATATTTCTGTATCCGGTAAGGAATCTGATCGCTATAGTCTATTATCAAATCGACGGCATCCTGTTCATAACTGAAGATACCATCAACAGGCTGCTTAATCAATTCCACAGCTTTTTCACGCGAAATACCACTGACCTTGATTTCCTCAAAGAAATTGAACCAGGGGCTTCCTTCGCTTTCCCAGTGCTTGCGAATATAGCTGCCCGACATAACCGCCACCAGGTCTTCAGCAAAGGTCTTCATAAAGATGCTTCGCAAGCGCTGATTTACCTTTTCACTATACGAGTTTAGTTCGTCGACTTCATCCATCAGCATGACGAGCTTCAAGCGCTTCTCGCTGCGCGCAGCGAGGGTTTGCAAGAGTACCTTGATATCCCGGCTAAAGTCACGGGAGGTGTATTCATCCACCGGCGTTTCCTTTATCCGTAAGGGCATATCAGCAGGGATCAGGCCTTCGCAGCCATCAACAATATCCTGCATCATGCTACCGAAGAAGCGCTCTTCGGGCGTTCCCTGCAAGTCAATATAAACCGGTACGTAATAATATGTGGCATCTTTGGAGCGCTCCAGCCGCTTACGCAACTGATGTAGTAATGAGGTTTTACCAATTCGGCGCGGGCCGTGAATCATCAAGCTGTTGTTATGCAAGGTATTGATAACCCGGCGAATAAGATTCTCGCGGCCAAAGAACATCTTTTCATTCAATACCGGGGCGCCGGCAATGTAGGGATTGTATTTATTGACAAAGGCAATGCGCCGCTTCACGAGGCGGCTGATGACCAGCGCACCGCCGAGGATGAGCAGCAGAGCAGACAATCCCCCGACAAATAGCGGGGTTTGATAAATCGGCCGCTTGCGCGTAATCGATAACGGGTACACAGCCTGATGCGGCTCCGGCTGATCCAGATCATAGGCAACAACGGTGATTTGATTTTCGCCGAGAACCAGGGGGATCATTACCCGGAAATCGAGACTGGTATTATCTTCATTTGAAGCAGGTCGCAACACCAGTTCCTCTCCATCAACACCACGGTACGATTCGCCATTGACAGTGAACATCACATAGTCCAGGCCACGATCGTCGCGAACGGATCCACTTAGCAACAGACTGTCGTCGCGCGTAGATGATTCAATATTGCTGCTGGCAATTATCGGGGCAAAAGGAATCAGCAAGGTATCTATGCGGGTCACCACCGGGGTTTCCGGAGCGATTTCCACGCCCACACGCTTCATATCGGCTTCCGTGCGCTGGAGCCAGTTATCGATATTGGGGTATTCCGGCCATTGTGCGGCTACCCGCCGAAAGCGGTTTAGTGCCGACGTCAAATCGCCGGATAGATAATCACCGAGGGCATTGTCAAATTCGCGAAATCCAGGCGGAGTTGACTGCGCAATTGTGTCACGTTGGCGCAATCCCCCGATTCGCCGCGAAATCGCTTCCAGCTGGGACACCATGGCTTCTTGCGGGTATTTTGTACGCATATCCGAGAGTAGGGTCGCCGCAGTTGCTAGGTCGCCCTGTCCCAGCGCAGCCGCAATCCTGCTCAACTCTTCAACAGCTGGTTGTGCTGCAGCCGTCTCCTGTACGGTGTTCAGTTGAGCCTGTAGCTGAGCAAGACTATCATTCTGGCTGGACATGGTCGTGATGACTTCGCGATAGCGCTGAAGGTTGCTATACTTGCCTGATTTCCGAATTTCGTTCCAGCTTTCAGATTGACTGAACTGCTGCTCGGCTGACGGCCAATCTCCCATATTGAAAAAGGCAACGCCTTTCCAGTAAAAGGGCAAATATTCGACCTCAACCAGGGCATAGGTTTCCGCATCCAAATCCGGGTTCGGCTTGCGCTCAAGGGCTTTATCGAGCTTGTCAAGAGCAGAACGCCACTCACTACTTCCAATATCATCCAGGCCCTCGGTATAGAAATCATACCAGGCGCTTTGCCCGGCAACTGCGGATAGGCAGCCGCTCAGACAAAAAAGCGAGACTGTGATAGCGAATCTTAAGGGGTTCATGAGCGCCTTCCGAACTGCGGCAAATCAAAATACATAGGCTGTTGAGCCCAATATTTGTATGGAACGGTCTGAAATATTAAACGCAGTATCGAAGCGGAGTTTCCCCTGGATAAAAAACCCGAGGCCTCCGGTAAAGTGGTGGCTGCTACCTTCGCCGGGGAAAGCTGCCTGCAAGTTTGGTTTGGTGTCCTCCGCCGAGATCACGTGGCCCGGTTCGTAGTAATAGCCAATCCGCAGGGGAAGTCGATGCCCGCTTTCTGCGAATTTATGGATGTATTCCATACCGATGTGGAATTCCCATGCAGAATCTAATCCAATATCATCTGCATTTTCGGGATCTCTTCCGTCGAAGCGATCGTCATCCTGGATCAAATTCGTCAACTGAGTAGAACTCCCATCGCTACTACCGGAAACCATTTCTTCATATTCAAAACGAATGATATCGGCAACGATGTTCAACCACCCGCGATATTTATAGGCCAGCCCCAATCCATATGAATCGGGCATATCGAAACGGACGTTGAAGGTGGAGTCCTGTTCCTGTGCGGCAAAACTACGACCGGTAAAGACCCCAGCACCGCTATACCTCGGCAGAAAAATTCGCGTATCCAGGTTAAATGTCGGTCGGTGGTTGAATACCAAACCCATTGATAAACGGTCGGACAGCTTGCTTAGAAAGCCAAAATTGTAGCCCACGCCCCAATCGTTATTGTTGACGGTGCGAACGAGGTAGAGATTATCTGCAGAAACGCTATTAAAAACAACGCCGGGACTATTAAGATTGGGAATATCGTTTTCAAAATATTCCCGCTCAACGAGATCATATTCTAATCGCGTTAAGCGGAGCGAAAAGCCAAAATTGAGTTTGTCGGACAACCGCCATGCCAAGCTACCGCCATTATCGATGATCTGCATACGCAATTCACGTTGAACCGTCGGGAAATTTTGACGGTATAGATCGCGCTGATCCGTCAGTCCGCTCGCCGCCGGCACAATCAAACTGGTCGGATTGATATATGAGAAGCGCGAATCGTAGACGGTTTCACGAAAGGTAGAAATGCGGATACTTTTGATCGGCACAATGGTGGTTAATGAATTGTGGTCGAAGATAAATTCGCTCTTCTGCTCCACAACTCCGGGATTGTCGACATTTCCATCCGGCTCTTCTACACGAGACTGATTGATGCGCGTACCAATTGACAAAGCCGGCTTGGTAAATAGAGCGACCCCGGCAGGGTTAATATTCGCTGCGCTGGGATCATCCGCCAGGGCAATTGCCGCGCCCCCCATTGAAATTGGTCGGGTTGCCGGCACCGAAAAGTCGAAACGCAGATTTCTTGGATTAAATGGATTAAACGGGCGATTCGCTGTGGATTGAGCCGTCACAGAACTGGACACGGTCAAACATATCACCACCAATCCAATGAGATAGAAACGAACAACTGCGGTCCTGCGTGGAATACGCGATTTCCGGCCAGACGGCCAGTTGATAACTACTTTGATCTTTCTCTCCTCTTGCTGAGCAGTCATCACCTTACAAAAGCTCGCGACAACGGCTATTCACCTGACACAGCGCTCCAACTTTTTCGGTCAATCGGCAACCGACGTAAATCTCTTCTTTAAAGCATATTACGAGGTGTTTGTCAAGTGCCTGCAACTTAGTAATAAGGGCGAAGAATTGCAAATCATACGCCGAATAAGAGAACACCTATAACGATGAGAAAAACGTAGATTATTTTTTCGAAAAGCGCGTGCTTGAAGTACTGATTGAGGCGACCGCCAAGGTAGGTTGCGATCAAAACGATGACAATTGCCATGCCGTATAGGCGAAAGATTTCCGTATTCCACAGCCCGCCAATCCCATGTGAGACAGCTATCATCAGGCTGCTGGGCAAGAAATACATCTGCAGCGATGCCCGGAATTTCTCAGGTTCCCAACGGGCTAAAGTGCCATAGATAACTACCGGTGGACCGTTGGTGTTATATGCACCACCGAGAATGCCGGCAACAAAGCCCAGGAAGTATGCCACAGAGGAATGTGTGATTTTCGGAACCGCTGGAGTGAAGAGCTTGTAAAGACCAAACAGAATGAGGACCGCTCCCAATACCCCTTTTACAATAGCGGCCGGTGCGTGAATCAATCCCCAGACGCCAAGCGGAATTCCCGCAAAAGAGGCCAGAATCAGGCGCCAGGCGGCGCTAAAATCGCCTTCACGCCAGCTGGTAATCAGAATAGCGGCAGCCAACGTCACGGCAATCAACCCAACCAGGGCAGTGGCCCTGGTTGGCCCAATCACGAGCGTCAGTAAGGGCATGGCAATCAGCGCATCCCCAAACCCCAATGCAGACCGACAGAAGGCGGCTATGAAAATAATGAGGAGGATTATTAGGATGGTAGACAAGGGGCAAGTGAGCTAGAATTTATTGAATGGCTAAAGTGATCTAAAGTGAACTAGAGTTAATAGAGTGACTAAAATAAATTCATTGCACGCTAAAATACCGTAGAGCGGTCACAGATTTAAGTTCGGGAGTTCCTTGGCTCAGCCTATGCTTGCTTTTTATGGAAATTTTCATGGACCAGCATCTATACAATAAAAAGCCACTTACATGAAGAACAAGGAATTTGCACAACAACTTTCCAAGCGCACGACTGATTTCGGCATCAATGTTATCCGGCTATCATCGACGCTTCCGACCTCGCCAGAAGCGCTGGTAGTGCGCACTCAAATAACGAAATCAGGCACATCAGTTGGCGCCAATTATCGAGAAGCCAACCGTGCACGCAGCAAAGCAGATTTTCGCAACAAAACAAAAATCTGCGAAAGCGAATGTAGCGAAACACAGTATTGGCTTGAATTGATATTGGGCGTGAAATGGAAATCAGAATCAGAGCTAGGAGGTCTACTGGACGAATGCAACGAACTGCTCGCAATCTTTACCTCGATCAACAGCACAGCCTCGAAATCCTAAGGGCTCAGTAGTAAAAAGCCTTGTTGACAGAACGTTCTAAACCCAATAAATTTAGTCACTTTAGTCACTTTAGTCACTTTAGTCACTTTAGTCACTTTAGTCACTTTAGTCACTTTAGTCACTTTAAGTAGTTAGCTCACCTCAACCAGCTCAATCTCAAAAATCAGCAGTTCACCCGCCAGTTGGTGATTGGCATCGATTGTGATTTTTTCATCCGTTAATCCGACTACCGGAAGCTGGAAATATTGACCGTTCTCCGCTTGAAGCGGGAGCATCGTGCCGATTTTCAGATCAAGTTCTTTCGGCACTTCTGAACGCGGTATTTCAACCAGGTTGTCATCTGAACGATGACCGTAGGCCTCTTCCGGTGGAATACGAACGGTTTTGCTTTCACCAACGCTCATTCCAAGAATTGCATTCTCAAATCCAGCAATCACCGCTTGTTCACCGAGCGTGAATTCGAGCGGATCGCGCCCATGTGAGCTATCAAATTCAGAATTATCTTCGAGAGTACCGCGATAATGCACTTTGACTTTATCACCTGCTTTTGCTACAGACATACCGTTCCTTTCAGCTTTTGGAAATCACTACCGGTCTAAAATGAGCTCAAACCAGCACAGCCTTCATTGCCTCACGGTAGTCTTCTACTTTCAGGATTTTAACACCTTTAGTCAAAGCATCCGGAAGATCGGCTATTTCCTTATTGTTTTCGGCCGGGACAATTACAGTCTTAACCCGGTTTCGTTGCGCCGCCAGCAATTTTTCGTTAATGCCGCCAACAGCTAACACCTTGCCGCGCAAGGTTATCTCTCCAGTCATGGCAATACTATTGCGAAGTGGCCGCCTGGTTAGTGCCGATATCATGGCAGAAGCCATGGTAATGCCGGCTGACGGTCCGTCCTTGGGTATTGCTCCTTCCGGAACATGAATATGGATATCATTTTTCTCAAATATTTCCGGCTCAATAGCCAGCGTCTTGGCCATTGACCGAATAAAACTCAATGCCGTTTGGGCAGATTCCTGCATCACCTCACCTAATTTACCAGTGAGCTTCAAACGCCCCCTGCCCGGTAACACAGTCACTTCAATCTTTAACAGATCGCCACCATAAGAAGTCCAGGCAAGACCGGTTGCAACCCCAATCTCATTGCGCAAGGAGGCCTGGCGCAAAAAGTAGAGAGGTTTACCAAGATATTCTTCCAGGTTGGATCGGTTAATGGACAGCTTTTGCCCCCGGGAACCATTCGCAAGTTTGCGTACTGCCTTCCGGCAGATATTGGCGACCTGCCGTTCCAGATTTCGCACTCCGGCTTCGCGTGTATATTCCCGAATGATGCGCAAAACAGCTTCTTTGCGAATCGACAACTCAGATTTGTTTAGGCCATGTGCTTTGAGCTGCTTGGGAATTAGATGTAACGATGCAATCTTTTCCTTTTCATGCTCCAGATAGCCGGGCAACTCGATGATCTCCATGCGGTCTTGCAGCGGCAAGGGAATCTGCGCCTGTACATTTGCTGTTGTAATAAAAAAGATCTGCGAAAGGTCCAAATCTACATCAAGGTAATGGTCATTAAAGGTCTTGTTTTGTTCCGGGTCGAGCACTTCGAGCAAGGCAGACGCTGGATCGCCACGAAAGTCTGAACTCATTTTGTCAATTTCATCCAGCAAAAAGACCGGGTTTTTACTGCCGGCCTTCTTGATCGACTGGACAATTTTACCGGGCATGGAGCCAATATAGGTACGGCGATGGCCGCGAATTTCCGCTTCATCGCGGACGCCGCCAAGCGACATGCGCACAAAGCTGCGTCCCAGCGCCTCAGCAATTGATTTCCCCAGTGACGTTTTACCGACGCCCGGAGGGCCGACAAGACACAAGATCGGACCTTTGAGTGTATTGACCCGTTGTAATACGGCCAAGTGCTCGAGGATTCGATCTTTGGGCTTTGCCAGGCCATAATGGTCGCGATCAAGAATCTTTTGAGCCTCAGCAATATTCAGACGGTCTTCGGTTTCCACATTCCAGGGAATCTTCAGCATCCAATCCAGATAGTTGCGAATGACCGTATATTCGGGAGAAAACGGCGGCATTTTCCGCAACTTGGTCAGCTCCTCAATTGCTTTGTCGAGCGCTTGTTCCGGCATTTCAGCAGCAAGAATATCTTCTTCCAGCTTTATCACTTCCGGCGAACTATGCTCTTCTTCTTCGCCCAGCTCCGTGTTGATAACTTTAAGTTTTTCCTGCAGATAATAATTTCGCTGGTTCTTCAGCAGGTTTTCCTGAACTTTCTGGTCAATTTCCTGGCGAACTTTATGATAGCCAATGGTTTGACGCAACAGTTCGAGCAACATCTGCAGGCGTTGATCCAGCTCCAGTTCGCGAAGAATCTTCTGCTTTTCCGGGGCTTCCGCTTGAATGTTCAGGGCCACAAAATCAACAACCCGCGCCGGATCGTCTTGCTGCCGTAGATGCTCAGCCATTTCATCCGGCAATTCCGGGGTAAAACTGATGTATTCCTGAAAATAGTAGAAAAGCTGCTGTAGGTACACTTCTGACATTTTCGGAAGTTCAGTATTTTCGGTAGGGAACTCCGCTGTCACTTCAAAGAAATTCCGGTTCCGCAGGAACCGCTTAATCTCCGCGCGGCGAATACCTTCGACAACTACTTTGGCGTGACCATTGGGAAAGTCGAGAATCTGTAAAACGCGGCACACTGTGCCAATCTTATGGATATCCCCGGAGCGAATATTCTCCTTTTCCGGATCTTTTTGCGTAGCCACAAGAATCAGATCATCATGGCGACGCGCGAACTGAATGGCGGCCAGCGACTTTTCGCGGCCCACCAAAAGCGGTATAACTGAATGTGGAAAAACCACAATGTCGCGAATAGGCAATACCGGAATTTGTTCCGGCATTTCGTTCAGTTCGATACTGATTTCGCTTGGGGGGAAATTTTCCATGTATGTCTCATAAATAGTTATGACAAGTATATGCCTGCTACCCGGTCAGATACGGACAGAAGTCCGTTTTCAACACATCACCCGGATGCAGGCTAAGAAGTGAAATTAACGATTCAGTCTATGCAGATTGGCGGGACTTACCAAATTTCAGGACCGGCTCAGCGTTACCGAGAATGACCTCTTCTGTGATCAGACATTCTTTAACGTCGTCCAATGACGGCACCTTAAACATCACATTAATCATAAACTTTTCAATGATACTACGCAGTCCGCGAGCCCCTGTTTTGCGCTTTCTGGCCAGCGTGACGATCTCCTTCAAGGCTTTCTCGGTAAACTTCAGCTCAATACCTTCCAGCTCAAACAGCTTTTTGTACTGCTTAATGAGGGAGTTCTTGGGTTCAACGAGAATGGCCAGGAGCTCTGAATGGCTGAGGTCTTTCAAACCAACCAGGGCAGGCAAGCGACCAATCAACTCCGGAATGAGTCCGAAATGAACGAGGTCTTCCGGTTCCACATGCTGAACCAGATTGCTCGCGGATAGCTCTTCCTGCGACATGATCTGTGCGGAAAAGCCCATGGTTTTATCACCGATGCGTTTTTGAATAATCTCCGGCAATCCATCGAAGGCACCGCCGCAGATAAACAGGATGTTCTTGGTGTTGATGTTGATCATCGGCGCCTCCGGATGCTTCCGGCCGCCTTTTGGCGGAATTGCCGATACCGTACCTTCCAAAATCTTCAGCAAAGCCTGCTGAACCCCTTCCCCACTGACATCCCGGGTAATAGAGGGACTACCGGATTTGCGAGCAATTTTATCAACTTCATCGATGTAGATGATGCCGCGTTCTGTTGCCGCAACATCGTAGTTTGCCGATTGATAAAGCCGGACGAGAATATTCTCAACGTCCTCGCCAACATAACCAGCCTCAGTGAGCGTTGTGGCATCTGAAATGGAAAATGGCACCTGCAGAAGACGGGCCAGCGTTTGTGCCAGCAGCGTTTTTCCAACACCGGTTGGGCCAATCAAAAGAATATTGCTCTTCTCGATCTCGATATCATCGTCAAGACCTTCTGCTGATATCCGCTTATAGTGATTGTAAACAGCCACTGACAATGCAATTTTCGCCTGATCTTGCCCAATCACATATTGATCAAGGAAAGTTTTGATTTCATTGGGTTTGGGAAGACGGAATTCACCCTTTTGGAATTGATTATAGCGGGAATTCCTTAGAATCTCGTTTGCGCTGTTGATGCACTGATCGCAGATACTGGCAGACGTTCCTGTTACCAGTTGATTGACCTGGGAGGCCTTCCGGTTACAGAAAGAGCAGGTCGTTTCGTTGTTAAAATATTCTTTATCGGCCATAATACTTTGCAGTTACGGTGAATGGATTGGGGTGAAAGTTGCTTTTTTCGACGCAATTGCCAGCAGGTAAATTACCTGCTCAAGAAAACGGCTATCCCCCCTCTATCTCCCCCCGGGGGGAGATAGAGGGGGGATAACACATTCTATAAAAGCAAAAAAGCGTTTTTAGTCATTAACCCGACGATTCATAATTTCATCGACAATGCCATATTCCAGGGCATCACCGGCACTCATAAAGAAATTACGATCCGTATCTTCTTCGATGCGGGCAACTTTTTGTCCCGTACAATCTGCCAGGATCTTATTCAGACGCTTCTTGATATTTAGAATTTCCTTAGCATGAATATCAATATCAGTGGCCTGTCCTTCAACACCGCCAAGCGGCTGATGAATCATAATCCTTGAATTCGGCAGTGCAAAGCGCTTGCCCTTGGTTCCGGCAGCCAATAAAATGGCGCCCATGCTGGCCGCCTGACCAATGCAAGTTGTGACTACATCTGGTTTAATATACTGCATCGTATCGTAAATAGCCAGACCTGATGTTACCATCCCGCCCGGACTGTTGATATACAAGTAAATTTCTTTTTCCGGATCATCCGCTTCCAGAAAAAGGAGCTGGGCAATCGTCAAACTGGCAATCGTGTCATCAATCGGAGTTCCCAGGAAAATAATACGTTCCTTGAGGAGCCGGGAATAAATATCATAAGCTCTTTCCCCGCGGCCCGACTGCTCGATTACCATAGGTACTAGTGGCATCTAAAAACCTCCGTTGTAGTTATGCCTGCCACTATCAGCAGGCAGATATTAAACCGCCGGTATGCTAAGAAGTTGCAACTTCAGCGGTATCTTTCTTAGCCTTCTTCTTTGAGGGCTTTATTTCCTTGATTTTTGCATTGTCTTTCAAATACGACAACACGGTATCTTCCATCATTTCTTCACGCAGGCGACTGAGCACTGAAGGGTCTTTCTTCAGCTTGGCCTTTTCGTCATCAGCCATATTGACGGAGTCGATTCGTTCAAAGATCTTCTCGTCCGGAACTGTGATATTCTCGACCTCTTGAAGACGCTGCTTTAACAAATACCAGCGGATGTTGTGAATTGCATCGGCGCGGAAGCGTTGACGCACCATTTCTTCATCAACCGTTTGTCCCTGGCTGCGACGGCGGAAATCTTCAAGCACGTTTTCCAGATAGTTGTTGACCATTGCTTCCGGCACCTCAAAGGGATTCTCCTTCAGTAATTCTTCGATAACGCGCATATTAACTTCCTGTTCGCTGCGGCGATCCAGATCGGCCTGGATATTCTCCTTGAGGCGCTTCTTCAATTGTGCCAATGTGGTCAATTCATCATCGTCAAGATTCTTAACCAATTCATTGTCCAAGGGCGGCAATTCCCGCTCTTCAATAGAATGAATCTGAATGCGATAACTTTCAGTTGTTGGTGTGCCGTCGCCATCCGGTGAGGCAGAGATTTTGCGAACAACCGCATCTTCATCGACCTTCAGGCCAATCAGTTGTTTTTCCAGCTCTTCGTCGAAGTCCCCGGAGCCAATCTCACTCTGGATATCCTCATATTTTCGTCCGACGATGGGCATATCGCCCTCACCCAATTCCTGGGCAGTAAACTTGACGTGATAGCCTTCTTCCACAATATCGGCGGTCTTCACAGTGGCAAAGTGCTTCTGAATATCAAGCAGGGCAGCAGAGACCATCTTTGTATCTGCCTTGGTTACATTCTTTTCAATGCTCAGGCCTTTATACTTCTTCAACTCAATTTCCGGCTCGACTTCAATTTCAATTTTGAATTTCAGACCTTTGGCAACGTCTTCAAAATCGACGTCCGTGATTTTGCCCTGGGCAATCGGTTTGACGTCCGCTTCTGTCAGAACTTTGCTATAGTACTGAGACATCGCCTTATCCAGCACTTCACCCTGGATCATATCCGCGTAGCGCTTCTTGACCAACGCGACCGGCACGCGCCCTTTACGGAAGCCCGGCACATCAGCACGCTTTTGGATGTTACGAATGACCTGCTGCTCAATTTTTGCGAGATCTTCTGCTGTCAGTTCAATCTCAATTTCACGCGTGTGGCCGTTCAGGTCCTTTACTTCAAATTGCATAGAATATCCTTTGTCTTCTCAAATCTCTGTGATGCACTTTACATGTTTGTGATTAGCTGAAAATATAACACCATAAATTACCACAAAGCACTGCAAAAAATTTAAAATAGCCTCTCAACAATCCTCAATCGTCAGGCGCTTCAGCACCAGCGGGGATTTCTGCGGCGCTGCATCAACGACGGAAATTACGCCATCCAGCATAGCCCGTCCTTTGGCAATCCGCTCTGCGGATGCCGCATGCAATTCCACAAGCGGCTCACCGGCTTTCACGGCGTCACCCACCTTGCGATGAAAAATCATCCCGGCCAGGGGATCAATCTCATCATCAGTGCGAATCCGGCCGGCCCCCATCACAACAGAGGCCATACCCACCTGATAGGTATCCATTTCGCCTACAAATCCATCACTGTCAGCAACAATCACCCCACGCTCGGCAGCCACCGGCATTTTTTCAGGGTTTTCCAGGAAAGAAATGTCCGCACCCTGTGCGGCGGCAATATCGAGCAGTTTTTGATATGCACTGCCATCGTTAATCGCCCGCTCCATCAGCTGTTGCGCCTCCGAAGCACGACCCGCGCGCCCGGCAAGCAGCAGCATCTGACCTGCCAAATCATAAGTCACCTGCATCAGATCCGACGGCCCACGGCCGTGAAGGCAATCGATCGATTCTTCAATCTCCAGCCAGTTACCGATCTTATTACCGAGCGGCTGCTCCATACCAGTGAGCAGCGCGACAACCGTTTTACCAACACCATGACCGATGCGAATCAGGGTTTTTGCTAATGCTGTTGCATCCGCTAAATCCTTCATAAACGCACCGCTGCCGAATTTTACGTCCAGAACCAGTGCATCAATGCCTTCGGCGATCTTTTTGCTCATAATGCTGGCGGAAATCAGGGGAATACAGGAGACGGTCGCTGTTACGTCACGCAACGCATAAATGCGCTTATCGGCCGGTACAATATCCGCAGTTTGCCCAATCAAGCCAAGGCGATGATCTTGCAGCAATTCCTTAAAGCGGTCGATTGACAAATCGGTGCGAAAACCGGGAATCGACTCCAGTTTGTCCAGCGTGCCGCCGGAATGCCCCAACCCCCTTCCGGAAATCATTGGCACCGGCACATCCAGCGCCGCCACCAGCGGCGCGAGGATAATCGACACTTTGTCACCAACCCCGCCGGTGCTATGTTTGTCGACCTTGACACCGGGAATTGCCGACAAATCAACCACGGCTCCGGAATCGATATAAGTCTGCGTCAATGCGGTAATTTCCTCGAAATCCATACCGTTCAAATAAATCGCCATTAGCAATGCGGACATCTGGTATTCGGTCGTTTCACCAGCCAGATATGATTCCACGATGAAACGTATTTGCGTTTCGCTCAACTTCTGACGATCGCGCTTTGCCGAGATAACTTCATAAGGTGTCATAGAACCGCCGTTTTGTGATTGGATGCATGAGACCGGGAATTGATACTTTTGATACTTGATGCTTGATGCTTGATGCTTGATGCTTGAATTTAGCCACAGAGAACACAGAGGAGCAATGCTGTAATGGGTCACATCCCCCTCAATCTCCCCCCGGGGGGAGATTGAGGGGGGATACTACCAGCACAACTGTTCAACTATTCAATCATCCCAGAAAAAGAAAATGAAGACCACCGAAGCAATCTTCATTTTCAACTCATCTTATTGCTTACAGCAATTAGAGATTTGCAATTTCATCGCGCGCTTCCTGAAGAATTTGCCAGGAAATTTCCGGTGTGCGCGTTTCGACAATGATACGCATAATCGGTTCGGTATTGGACTTGCGCAGATGTAGCCAAAATTTATCGGTGTCGATACGCAGGCCATCGGTACGATCCAATTTTTCAGAAGCGTATTTTTTTCCGAAATGATCAAGCACTTTCTCCGGATCGACACTTCCTAACGGTGCCTTATCCTTAATGATATAAAACTGCGGCAAGCTCTGCTTAAGTTCCGTCAGCGAATCGCCAAACTCAGCCAGGTGCTGCAGAGTCAACGCTACGGCAACCGGTGCGTCGCGTCCCAAATGTACATCCGGCAGAATCACGCCGCCGTTTCCTTCACCACCAACCACAGCGCCGATATCTTTCATTTTATCAGCAACGTTGATTTCGCCAACCTTGGTTTTGTGAACCATGCAGTTGTAATACTTGACGATTTCGTCAATCGCCCGGGAGGTAGAGAGATTCACAACAACCTCGCCCAACCTTTTGCTTAACAGAAACTTAACTGCCAAAGCCAGGGTATATTCTTCGCCTAAAGGATTGCCGTCATTGCCAATCAGGGCGCAGCGATCAACGTCGGGATCAACGGCAATACCGAGGTCGGCACCGTGCTCTTTCACTGCTTCAGCAAGATCACCTAGATTTTGCGGTACCGGCTCCGGGGTATGGGCAAAAACACCCGTCGGTTCGAGATTCAAACCAATCACTTCACATCCCAGATACTCCAGCATTTTAGGAATCGTTGTGCCACCGGCGCCATTTACGCAATCAAGCGCCACCTTGAACTTGCGTGCGCGAATCTGCTCAACATCGATATACGGTAGATCATAGATAGCCTGCAGATGATCATCGATGGCATTCTCGTATGTTTCTTCGCTGCCGAGATCTTTCCAGTTCACATATTCCTTCTGACCACTGTCAGCACGCTGGAACAATTCAGCAACTTTGCGCTCCGGTAAAAACATGCCGTCCGGGCCAATAAATTTCAGGCCATTCCACTGGATAGGATTATGGCTAGCCGTAATAGCAATACCGCCACCGGCGTGCAGTTTTTCTACTGCCATTTGTACTGTCGGCGTTGGGGTGATGCCAATATCAATGACATCACAACCGCTGGCCATGAGTACAGATTTCACCAACGGACGAATAAAAGCCTGACTCACGCGCGGGTCGCCGCCAACAACAACTTTCTGCGCGGTATATGATTGAGCAAATGCATGCACATATTTTGTTATCACTTCCGGGAGCAGGCTATCACCCACCACACCGCGAACTCCGGATACACTGGTCATCAAATTCTTCAACTGCTAATTACCTCCACGACTGCTGTCTTTAGTATGATTTCTGGAATTGGCAAGGAGACGGATATCAGCGTTTGCACTGGTCAGTGCAGTCAGTTACCAGACTCTGGGATGATGGGATAATTGTATTGGAGATCTCTCGAACTGGAGATTTGAGTCACCACCCAAACCGCTTTCCTTCTCACTCATTATCATAATTTAGGTCAGAAACTTTAGAATATATGTGATAAAATCCAACAATGACAGACATTGTAGATTTTATCACATATGCAGTTTCGGCCTCTTACCTCGCGAGAGGGCAGATCGACAGATTGTTTTGAAAAGATTTACAGGAAGAGCCGCAAATTTTGCGAGCGGGATTGATGTCTGAGGCGACTAAGTGCGCGTTCCTTGATCTGACGGACGCGTTCGCGTGTCAGGCAAAGTCGTTCTCCTATCTCCTCCAGGGTATAGGGACGCTCATAGTCAACGCCAAAATACATCTTGATAATTTTTTCTTCGCGGGAAGTCAGGGATTTCAATACCCGGCGAATTTCCTGCTGAAGGGACTCAATAACCAAATCTCCGTCAGGCATTTTGCTATCCGGATTACGGATGATCTCTTTCATGGTGCCGTCTTCGGAACGATTGATGGGTTGGTCCAGTGATAAATGGAAGGCGCTGCTGCTCATCGCTTCGGAGATATCCGGAATGGATACGTCCATTTCCCGACTGATCTCGTCGAAGGATGGCTCACGATTGTACTTCTGTTCCAGCTCTCTTACCTGCTGGTTTACCTTGCTGATCAAACCAACGCGATTTAACGGGAGTCTTACCACGCGGGAATGTTCTGCCAGGGACTTGAGAATGGATTGACGAATCCACCATACAGCGTACGAAATAAACTTGAATCCACGGGTTTCATCAAAGCGCTTCGCAGCCTTGATAAGCCCCAAATTGCCTTCGTTAATCAAATCCGTCAATGGAAGGCCCTGGTTCTGATACTCTTTCGCCACTTTGACGACAAAGCGGAGATTTGCACGAATCAGCTTGTGGAGAGCGTCCTGCTCGCCTTTTTTGATTCTCATTGTCAAGTCGATCTCTTCGGCCGGCTTTAACAGGGGAATCTGACTGATTTCGTCCAAATATTTTTCCAGGGAGTAACGATGATTGTGGCGGGTTAACCGTAGTTCTTGTGCCATGCAGCATCCTTAACTTTAGTTAAACTGAGGAAAAACAATGTAGTAGATCGAAGATACGGTGAAAAATATAATACATGAAATGCCTTAAGTCAAAGAAAAAATTGTCGATATAGACATTTTTTTGAAGCAAAGGTGAGCCAGATCACATTTTTAGTTATAAATTTTTTACAAAAAGAGGTGTTTTGTTGAAAGGGACCTAAATATAAATTTTTCAAATATTAAACACCAGAAAAAAAATAAAAATAATTCGTGAGTATATTTAGAGTGAACAAGTATGTTCGAAGCCAATAATAACCGCACTTTCGGGCATTTGCTACCGTGTCGTTTCCAGTCTCCCGACTCCGTCTGCTCACCATTTTTACGATAGGTTTTTATTGGGCGACAAAGAACTGAATTCCCGTTGGCAGTAGCAGCGGATGAAATGACGAATGACGAATGACAAATGAAGAATGACAAATGACGAATGACGAATGACAAATGAAGAATGTCGAATGACGAATGACAATTGAAGATTGAAGATTGAAAAGACGGTTAGCGGTTAGCTGTCGGCAGGAAAGGACAGTAATGAATCAACTATTCGACCATTCAACCGTTTATCGCTATGGCAGATTTGCAGATTTGCCTATTTTTCTCATAGAACTTGACAACACTTTTGACAATTATTATATTGACGCCCGATTTAGCTGAATAGCTATGCTATTCAACGTCTTGACTGGCGTGTAGCCAAGTGGTAAGGCACCGGGTTTTGGTCCCGGCATTCCAAGGTTCGAATCCTTGCACGCCAGCAACTATTTACCGGTCGTTCGACCCGAATGTGCAAGTAGAGGTTTCTACTTGCATTTTTTAGTTTTTTAGCAAGGAGAATAAAATGGCTACGATTCAATTAGACGCATTACCTCGGACTGAATTCGGGTCCGCCATAGCCCGTCGCATGCGGCGAGCTGGGCAAGTTCCCGGCGTCGTTTACATGGGCGGCGATGATGCTGCCGCCATCGCTTTTGACAGCTTGACCCTGACGAACTTCCTGAACAATGCCTATGGCTTGATAGATCTGAAAGTAAAAGGCGTCAAGGAACCCTTTAAATGTGTTGTAAAGGACGTTCAATTCGACCCCATTACTGACCAGGTTATCCACATCGATTTCCAGGGCGTAAAAATGGGCGAGAAAATGCAGACAACTGTTCCGCTGGTGCTTAAGGGAACCCCGGCCGGCACAAAATTCGGCGGCATTCTCTCACAAGTATTACGTGAACTGGATATCGAATGTTTTCCAAAGGACTTGCCGGATTATCTTGAAGTCGATATCAGCGAAATGAATGTTGGAGATGCTCTGCACGTCAGTGACCTCTCGTTCGAAAACATAACCATTCTCGCTTCCGAGACAAGCACCGTCGCGCTTCTCGAACTTGCCAAGGCTGAAATATCTGCTGCTGATGAAGACGAAGAGGGCGAAGAAGGTGAAGAAGGAGCAGAAGATGAAGCCGGCGGAGATGACTCCGAGGAGTAATGAGCTTCGGCAAATGCTTCATGCAGGGGGAGTTGTGACTTGTATTTTGTAATTGGTCTCGGCAATCCCGGGGACAAATATCTGAAGACCCGCCATAACGTTGGGTTTATGGCGGTCGAAAAGATGAGTGAAGAAAACAGCGGTCAATTCCGAAAAGGAAAAGGCCGCTTCCTGGCATCAAAAATAACTATCGGTGGTCATCCTACCTTACTTGTAAAACCCACAACATATATGAACTTAAGTGGCGAAGCCGTTCGCCAGGTTGTGGAGTTCTATAAGGTTGAGGACCTAACCCGAATTCTAATTGTAGTTGATGACTTTAACATTCCCTTTGGCACTCTGCGACTTCGGCCATCTGGAAGCGCTGGCGGACAAAATGGACTCAAATCGATCTTCCGCCTACTACACACAAATGATATTGCCCGACTTCGTATTGGTATAGGAAATCAGTTCTCCAATGCGAAAAACCATGTTTTATCCCCCTTTAACCGAGAAGAAACGAAAGAACTGCCTTTTATTATTGACAGATCAGCTGAAGCAATAGAATCATTTGTGAAAAATGGAATTAGTGCAACAATGAACGACTTTAATAGGGATTTCTCAAGCTCATAATATCTACAGGAGGAGAAACATTGACATCTCAAACGCTAGTAATTGCCAGTATCGCTGCTGGCTTGCTGGGTCTGGCCTATACATTTTGGAAGTCCGGCTGGGTCGCCAAGCAGGATGTTGGCAGTGACAAAATGAAAAAGATCTCCGAGCATATCGCCGAAGGCGCGATGGCTTTCCTGAAAGCAGAGTATCGCATTCTGGGGATTTTCGTAGCCGCTGTTGCGGTTCTCTTATTTCTCGGCGGTATGAACAATCCGCAATCAAGCCCCTATGTAGCGGTGTCCTTTATTGTGGGTGCGATTAGCTCAGCACTGGCCGGCTTTATCGGCATGCGCGTGGCTACCAAGGCGAACGTTCGCACCACTAACGCTGCGCGTGACGGCCTCGGGAAGGCCCTGGAAATTGCCTTTGCCGGCGGTTCCGTTATGGGTCTCGGCGTGGTTGGCCTGGGCGTGTTCGGGCTTGGGGCATTGTTCTGGATCTTCGGTGGCATCTTTGGCACCGACGCAGCCAACCTGACCAAGGTCATTACCGTTGTTACCGGATTTTCGTTCGGCGCTTCCTCAATTGCACTGTTTGCCCGTGTTGGGGGCGGTATTTACACCAAGGCAGCTGACGTTGGCGCAGACCTGGTTGGTAAAGTTGAAGCCGGTATCCCGGAAGATCATCCATTGAACCCTGCCACAATTGCTGATAACGTTGGTGACAACGTTGGTGACGTTGCCGGTATGGGCGCGGACCTTTTCGAATCCTACGTTGGTTCGATTATTGGTACCATGGTTTTAGGCGCAGCTTTTATGGGCCTGAATGGTTTCGAAGCCTCCAACAGTCTTGGTGGACTGAATGCAGTTTTACTGCCATTATTGCTCGCCAGCGCTGGTATCGTCACCTCGATTCTTGGTACTTTTGCCGTTAAGGTGAAAGAAGGCGGCGATCCGCACACAGCCTTGAACAAAGGTGAATTCGGATCAGCATTGATCCTTCTCGTAATTACCTTCTTTATTGTTACGAACATCCTGCCCGGCAGCTGGACAATGGGCGGCACAGAATATTCGGCAATGGGCGTTTTTTACGCGATTCTTATCGGTCTTGCTTCTGGTTTGGCTATTGGTAAAATTACCGAATATTACACCGGCACCGGTACTGGTCCGGTCGAATCAATTGTGCGTCAGTCGGTAACCGGTTCGGCGACCAATATCATTGCCGGTCTTGGCGTGGGTATGATTTCCACAGCGATTCCGATCGTTATTATTGCTGCCGCGATTCTCGGCGCTCATTATTTTGCCGGTCTTTATGGTATTGCCATTGCTGCGGTTGGTATGCTTTCCAACACCGGTATCCAGTTGGCAGTAGATGCATACGGTCCGATTTCGGATAATGCCGGTGGTATTGCTGAAATGAGTGAATTGCCTCCGGAAGTTCGTCAGCGCACAGACAAGCTGGACGCCGTTGGTAACACCACAGCTGCGATTGGCAAAGGCTTCGCAATCGGTTCTGCGGCTTTGACCGCTCTTGCCCTATTCGCTGCATTCTTGACTTCGTATAAGCTGAGCCATCCGGGCGAAGATATTGGTTCCATCAACATTACTGACCCGAAGGTAATGGCGGCTCTCTTTATCGGCGGCATGTTGCCCTTCCTGTTCTCGGCGCTCTCAATGCAGGCGGTTGGCCGTGCAGCGATGGCGATGATTGAAGAAGTGCGTCGTCAGTTCAAGGCGATTCCGGAATTGAAAGCAGCCCTGGACGTGATGAACAAGAACGAAGGCAAAGACTTCGACAAGTGGTCGAAAGACGATCAGGCAACTTTTGAAGCGGCAGACGGCAAGGCCGAATACGGCAAGTGTGTTGCTATCTCCACCGAATCATCGATTCGTGAAATGCGTATTCCCGGCTTGATTGCGGTTATCGTTCCGGTATTGATGGGATTCATTGGCGGCTACCAAATGCTAGGCGGTCTGCTTGCAGGAACAACCGTTGCCGGTGTATTGATGGCGCTCTTCCAGTCCAACGCCGGTGGCGCATGGGACAATGCCAAGAAGATGATCGAAGAAGGCTTCGACGCCGGCGGCGAGAAACTGATGAAGGGGTCTGAGGCCCATAAGGCCGCAGTTGTTGGCGACACCGTAGGTGATCCGTTCAAAGATACATCCGGTCCGTCCCTGAACATCCTTATCAAGCTAATGAGCGTTGTCGCGCTGGTTATCGCACCGTTGATCTAATTCCAGGTAACATCATTGGTAAATTTTTGCAGCCGTTTCCGCCAGGGAACGGCTGTTTTCTTGACAGGATTAACAGGATTGACAAGATTTTAAAGAAAAGACACGCCCCTTCGACACAGATGAACGCGGATCTTAGCAGATTTCCACAAATAGAAATGTAAATCGCGCAACTCTAAACCCGCCCCTAAATCCCATCCCGGGGAGATTTAGGGGTGGGTTTCTCTTATTTTCTATCCGTGGAAATCTGTGTGTATCTGTGTCAAAAGGTTTAGGTCTTTATCATGTCGATCTCGTTAATCCTGTCAAAAAACCGACCTCAATATTTCGGCACGCGCCCTGCGCCTTTACAAACATCGCAGGTCTGCTTTTCTCCCCTGGCGGCCCGCCAGAAGCCATTGCCCTCACACTTTTGACAACGGCGGGAACCGCGATTGCCCGCAAACTCCTTATAAATTGCATATACCACATAGGCAAGAATTGCAAATACGACCAGTCTGACGATTAAGCCCATAACAGCCTTTTATCTTTGAGTTAACTCCGCATAAAGCTATCGAAAATTGTTGAGAAGATCAAGCGCGGTAGGCGGTAGGCGGTAGACGAATCTAATGAGAATAGCTTCGTGAGTAGAAAAGAGAACATTTTTCATTCTTCATTTTTCATTCTTCATTTTTCAATTCTTTCACTGCCAACTGCCACTGCCGACTGCCACTATCTTTTTAATTTCCCTCTTGTATAGCGCAGCGTCGTTCCTTACCTTGGTTAGCTCTGGTAAGCATAACCCATTATCCTGCTCCGCAAGACCAGTTGCGGGGCCATTAGACCAAAGGAGAAACAATGGAAAAGCTCTATTGTACTATTTTCATTGTTGACATTTCCCAGAACCCGGAAGAAGTTGATACGATTACCAGTCGTATTCAGCAGCTTATTGAGGATCATGGTGGTGTCATCAAGAGAACCAACCCCTGGGGCAAGAAACGCCTCGCCTACCCGATTAAAGGCCGCACCAGCGCCTTCTATGTCGAAATCGAATTTTCCGCAAACAGCCATCTGAATATTCCGGCAACCATCGAAGCTGAATATCGCCTGAATGATCGCGTTCTGCGTTACCTGACCTACGTAGTAACCAAGAAAGAGCTGATTCAGCGTGAAATGAATGCCAAGCGCATGAAAGGCAACGATGCACGCGGGCATGGTGGTCCGCCGCGCAGAGGCGCCGGCAAGCCGGTAGAAGAACCAAAAGAAGAAAAACCTGCTGAAGAAGCCAAGGCAACTGAAGAGAAACCCGCAGCGGAAGAAAAACCGGCAACGGAAGAAGTTGTAGCGGAAGCAAAAGAAGTTGTGGAAGAAGCGGCTGAAAAGGCAGCAGATACCGCAGAGGCGGTTGCAGAAGAAGCAACGGAAGCGGTAGAAGAAGCGGCTGAAACCGTTGAAGAAGCAGAAAGCAAGGAGGGGTAAGCAAATGCCGATGAAACCAAGAAAAAAGCGGGTAAGCCGCTTAAGCGAAAACGGAATCCTTTTTGTTGATTTCCGTGATACAAAATTACTGGTCAGATACCTGAGCGAGCAGGGAAAAATTGTCCCGCGCCGCACTTCCGGGAATACCGGCCAACAACAACGCCAGCTGGCTGAAGCCATCAAACGTGCGCGCCACCTGGCTTTACTTCCATTCGTTTCAGATATACAGCGCTAAAAGATCGAGGTTAAGCCATGAAAATCGTATTACGTCAAGATTATGAGCAGCTGGGTAAGATCGGTGATGTTGTGAATGTCAAGCCCGGCTTTGCACGGAATTTCCTGCTTCCTCGAAAAATTGCCTATCCGGCACAGCCGAATTATATCAAAATGATTGAGGAAGAATCCCGCCAGAAACAACAACGTATGCGCAAAGAGCGCAAAGCAGCTGAAGAAGTCGCTGCTAAGCTCAGCAGCGTATCGTTGACGATTTCTGTTACAGTTGGTGAAGAAGACAAGATGTTTGGTTCCGTTACATCACAGGACATTGCGACTGCCCTGGAAGCGGAAAACTTTACTGTCGACAAACGCAAGATCGTTCTGGAAGAGCCGATCAAGGCACTGGGTATCTACCAGGTGCCGATAAAGCTCTTCAGCGACGTCGAAGCCAGCATCAAAGTCTGGGTTGTTAAAGAATAACCTGACCACACAGTTATTGCTATTGTTAAAGGCTGCTTCATTTGAGGCAGCCTTTTTTATGGAATCTTTGTATATTGGGCATCTATTGAGTAAAGCTTAAAACCAGGTCGACTTATGCAGGACAACGGTAAGCTACATATTGCGGAGGTAGTGATTGCTATCCCCAGCGATGCTCCTTTCAGCTACCTCATCCCGGATGATATGGCAGATGCCCTCTCCCCCGGTGTGCAGGTAACCGTTCCCTTTGGCCAGAGCTATACCGCCGGCATTGTCCTGAAAACAAACGATCTCGAAGAACCACCTGCAGACTACGCACTCAAGCCGATTCACGATGTCGTAAGCCCGCAGCCCTTTGTGGGACCTGATATACTAAAGCTCCTGCAGTGGATTGCCAGCTATTATATCTGTCATCTTGGCGAAGCCTTTCGCCTGATTCACCCCTCACTCAATATCAAAAAATCCAGGCTGGAATTCCGTCGGCTAAATGGTTCTGTTGCGGACACGCCGCAGTTGACGGACTCATTGGATGCCGTCTACCAGGCGCTTACCGATGATGCCTGGTTTTCGCTTGAGCAACTGGAACGGAAATTAAAGCGCAAGAATCTTCTTTACCGCACACACAAGCTGGTATCGATGGGCGTAGCGGAAAAGCGCTACTCAAACCCGGATGCACGCAAAGCCTACAAAACGATCGCTGTGCATAATCTGCTACCGGAAACCGACTGGCCGGAAAAGGCCCGTAACAAATACCTGGACTCAGACTCACCCAAATATGCCCGTGGCCGGGAACTAATTGCATATTTGCAGACCAATGGCGCTTCCCGTCGCCCCGATCTTGAAGAGAAAGGTTTCAGCAGCGACTTAATACGCCGTTTACTCAAAGAGACTGTTATTGACCAAAGTGATGAGGAAGTCTATCGGCAACAGACCCCGGGCTACCAGGAAGCTCAGCCAACCATCACCTTAAGTGACGAGCAACAGCAATTTGTAGATCTCGTTGAACCGGCTCTCCGGAACGGCGAACATAAGACCTATGTACTGCATGGTATTACCGGCAGCGGGAAAACCCAGGTATATATTGAGCTGATTCTAAAAGCGCTGGAAATGGGTAGACAAGCCATCGTCTTGATACCAGAAATTGTATTAACGCCGCAGACGCTTAGCCGCTTCTATCATTACTTCGGCGACAAAGTTGCCGCAATTCACAGCCGCCTGTCCCGCGGCGAGCGGCTGGAAGTGCTGCAAAAAGCGCGCGAGGGCAAAATCAGCGTCGTGGTTGGGCCACGCTCTGCGATCTTTGCCCCCTTTAACAATCTCGGGTTGATTGTCATCGACGAAGAACATGAGAGCAGCTTCAAACAAGTAGATTCTCAACCACGCTACCATGCTCGTGAAGTAGCGATTTACCGGGCGCATTTGAACAACATTCCCATTGTTTTAGGCTCCGCCTCACCCAGCTTCGAGACGCTTTATAACGCAGAGCAGAAGAAGTTCACATACTTCCACCTTGGCAAGCGAATCAGCTCCCGCAACCTGCCACGGACAAGGCTGGTTGATAATCGTGCTGAATGGCGGCGGGCGGGTGCCTTTCAGCTGCTGTCGGAGAACACCTTGCTGCAATTGGAAAGTCGCCTGCTGACCCGCGAGCAGTCGATGCTGCTCCTTAACCGTCGCGGATTTTCGCCTTATATTCAATGCCAGGAGTGCGGCTTTGTGGCCAAATGCCCGAACTGCGACATCACCTTGACCTATCACTCTACCGGCAAGAACCTGCGCTGTCATTATTGTGATCATACTGAACACGGCCCCAGTGTTTGCCCGGATTGCCAGGGGACAGATATCGTATATCAAGGAGTAGGCACGCAAAAGCTCGAGCAGGAAGCAGCGCGTCGCTTTCCACACGCGCGATTCCTGCGCATGGATCAAGACACCACACGCCGCAAAGGGGACCACGTCAAACTGCTTGAAAAATTCCGCCGGGCAGAAGCAGACGTACTCATTGGTACGAAGATGATCGCCAAAGGACTGGATTTTGAGCGAGTCACGCTGGTTGGCATCATCAATGCTGATCAAGGATTACATTTTCCGGACTTTCGCTCCGCAGAAAAAGTGTTCCAACTCCTGATGCAAGCAGCTGGCCGCGCCGGACGAGGCGCCAGAAGCGGCGAGGTATTGATTCAAACCTTCGATCCAAACCACTATATTTATCGCTACCTGGTTCAGCATGACTACATTAATTTTTATCGCAAAGAAATCGCTTCGAGATCGTCTCTCAAATATCCGCCATATTCCCGCCTTTGCCTGATTAGAATCGTAGCGGACAGAGAAGAACTCTGCGTTCATTTCGGAAATCGCCTTGCAAAGTTCTTTTGGCAGGCAAAGAAGGACAAAGGCTATCAGATCCTGGGCCCCGCCCCGGCGCCCCTTGCGAAAATCAACAACCGCTACCGCTATCAGATTTTGCTCAAACAAGATCGCAAAACAGATCCATCCTTGAGCTACCTGCGTCATCTCCTGAAAGAAAGCGTCTATAAGAGCGATGAAGTCAAGGGCTGGCCGGTGGAAATCCAAATTGACATCGATCCTGTCGATATTCTCTAGGTCCAAATCCCGCCTAACCAAAATTTTTGTCGTCTGAAGGCAATAAATTTATTACCTTCAGAATTTATTGACAGAAAGTATATACGCAATGCCTGAGCTGCCTGAAGTTGAAACCGTCCGGCGACAGCTGTTACCGCTCTACCAGGGCAAAACGATTGACAATATCGTTTTGCGAACTCCCTATTTGCTAAAGAATGCCGAGCCCGAACTCTTCTGCAATATCCTGCGCGGAAAACGGCTGAACGACATCCTCCGACACGGGAAATTTCTGACTTTCGTCTGTGAAGATTTATATCCGGTTTTTCATTTAGGGATGAGCGGCATTTTTCTCAGCGATCGGGCAAATTCGCTGTATCCACAACACATCCATGTTGATATTGAATTTGACGACGGCAGCATGCTCTATTTTCAGGATATGAGAAAATTTGGCAAAATTTGGCTCTATGAAGACGTTCCTGATTTTCCGACGCTGGGACTGGATCCCATTAACGACACGATTACGCTAGACAGGTTTCGCGAGATGCTTGGGCAGCGTGGTACCGCCATCAAGCTATTCCTGATGGACCAGGCCCACATTGCCGGCATTGGCAACATTTACGCCAGTGAAATTCTACATGATGCTCATATTCTTCCCAAGCGACCTGTCAAAGATCTGACGAACAAGGAAACGGAAGCGCTTTGGCAATCCATCACAAAGATTCTCGATTTGGCAATTGAAAAATTTGGAACCAGCTATAGCGCCTATCGCACTGTTAGCGGGGAGACCGGGGACAATCAGAATTTTCTACAAGTCTATCAACGGAATGACAAACCCTGCTACCGCTGTGGCGAGGTTGTTCAAAAAGTGGTAATGGGGAGTCGCTCAACCTTTTACTGTGAAGGGTGCCAGAATTAAATAGTGGCATAAACACCATGAAAAGTCCGATCATTGCACTTATTACAGATTTCGGAACTGAAGATGGCTATGTCGGCGCCATGAAGGGACAGATCCTGAAGCTGGCCCCGAAGTGCGTCATCACCGATATCAGTCATAGTATCCGTCCTTATGATATCCGACAGGCTGCTTTTTGTCTCAACAACAGCTATCCCTATTTTCCGGACAAAACGATATTTGTTGCGGTGGTTGATCCCGGCGTTGGCACCACCCGCAGAGGCGTTGTCATCAAGACCAGTCAGCATATATTTGTTGGGCCGGACAATGGCGTGTTTAGCTACATATTTTACAACGAAGGCTTTCAGGCTTATGAGATTGATCTGGCTTCACTGCCGAATCATATCTCTAACACCTTTCACGGGCGGGACGTTTTTTCCCGAATCGCCGCCCTTGCCACGGTAGACGGACAGCTTGATAAACACTTAAAGACGATTAAAGAAGTTCGCAATTTTCTCACCCAGCCTGCGAAGCTTGCGGAATTTGAACTGATGCTTGAGGTCATCCATGTCGATCATTTTGGCAACTTAATTTTGAACTTTCACCGCAATGACCTCATTAAATTTGAAAAGACGCCGGAAATCCGCGTCGAATTTGATGATATCCGTTTGGACTCTGTCTCGGAAACTTTTGGTAGTGTAGCAGACGGCGAACTGGCACTCCTGTGGGATAGTTCCAAATTTCTGCAAATTGCGCAGAACAAGGGCAATGCCAGCAAAAAGCTGGGCGCCGGGGTCGGCAAAAAGATTCGATTGTACTTATGAAGACAAATGCACCAGACAATAACTACAAGATCTACGCAACAGTATTGCTCTGTGCCACGATTTTTTGGTTTATGGCAAAACTGAGCAAAAAATATGACCACATGGTCGATATACCGCTCAATGTGTCAATCGAAAACGAGGCCTATATTCTGAAATATCCCGCACCGGAACTGGTAAGAGTCAACTTGACCGGACGCGGCTTCGACATGCTGCAACTCCCCTTTTATCAAGTCAGCTTCGACATACATTTAACGCGCCCGGAAGACGGAAGAACGATAAACCTGGCGAATCGTCGCGAATTGGTCACCTTACCGGAAGATCTTACGCTTGGCGTAAAGTCGATTGTAACCCCTCATCAGGTCACGTTTGAACTGGATGAGCGGGTATCGCGCAAAATTCCGGTTGCTGTACGCAGTAACGTGCGCACAGCTGCCGGCTACACACTGGTCGCTTCGGTCGCCGAACCGGAATCTCTGGAAGTGATGGGACCGGCGACCTTACTTGACACCTTGCAATACATCCGCACTTTGCCAAAAGACTATGAAGAGGTAAACCTGGCCTTTCGGGATCGGCTTGAAATAGAAGGCAATAACAAATATTTTATGGCGTTTGCTCCCAAGGAAGTAGATATATTCTTTGACGTGCAGCGCCTGGCGGAAAAAGAACTGGCAAATATTCCGGTCGAAGTAATTAATGTACCGGCGCAGTTTGAGGTGGTGCCACTCCCGTCTTTTGTCCGTGTGTATACAAAAGGGGGAGAAAAAATCCTTGCTAATTCCCAGGATAAGGATTTTCGCGTAGTGATCGACTTTGCCCGCCACTGGCAACCGGGCCTCAAGAGGGTCAAAGCGAATATCGAAACGGATCTCAACATTCGCCACGTAGAGTCTATTCCGCCGAATTTCGAGTTGATTGTTCAGAAAAAACGCAAAGGAACCGAATAATGCTGATTCTCGGTGTTGAGACATCCTGTGATGAAACTTCAGCTGCAGTCATTGATAATACACAGGTATTGTCCAACATAATTTCCTCCCAGAGTGTGCATTTACAATTTGGCGGTGTCGTTCCGGAACTGGCCTCACGAGCACATCTTCGCAAGATCGTCCCGATTGTTAATGAGGCATTGGAGAAAGCAGATAAGTCGCTGGGCGATATCGATGCATTTGCAGTCACCCACGGCCCGGGCTTGATCGGCGCCTTGCTTGTCGGGGTAAATTACATCAAAGGAATTGCCACCGCCCTCAACAAGCCTTTTATTGGCGTGAACCATATTGAAGGTCATATTTACTCGAACTTCCTTGGTGATATGGCAGTTGAGATGCCCATGCTCTGCCTCCTGGTTTCCGGTGGCCACACTCAGATCATGGCTATACAGGCTCATCTTCACTATAGGCTAATAGGCAAAACACGGGATGATGCCGTTGGTGAAGCTTTTGATAAAGTAGCAAAGCTCCTAGGCCTTCCCTATCCGGGCGGTCCGCATATTGACAAACTCGCGAAAGAAGGCAATCCGGATTTTGTAAAATTTCCAATTGGACTGGCCAAAGAAGACACCTTCGACTTTAGTTACAGTGGCTTAAAGACCGCCGTGCTTAACTTTGTCAACAAGCTGGATGAGAAGGAACGTCAGGCACATCTGGCCGACATTTGCGCTTCGTTTCAAAAAGCAGCAGTGAAGGCATTGGTCGATAGAACGATTCGCGCGGCGCGCACGTATCAAATCAGGCACATTGCTGTTGGCGGCGGTGTTGCGGCAAATTCAGGCTTGAGAGAATTAATGAAACAAGAAGGCGAGAAATATCATTTAACTATTTACTTCCCGGAGATGCAATATTGCATGGATAATGCCGCAATGATTGCCAGGGCGGGCCTGCAACGTCTCAACAGCGGCTTTAGCTCGAATTCGGGACTCAATGCATTTCCTTCGCTACCGCTTGAAGAGGAACTAACCCCGGCATGATCCAAGACGTCTTACTGAAATTAAGCTGGCCAAATTGGGTTTTCGCTATCCTTGTCGTCGTGGCCATCACCGTAGCCTATTTCTACTACCACAACACCCTGCCACCGCTTTCGCGCATGCGGCGGTTAAGTGTTCGCCTGCTGCGCATGCTGAGTTTGGCCATATTGATCTTTCTGATTCTGGAACCGATCCTGCAGCTTCTTTACCAAAATCGTGATAAACCGGTTGTTGCTCTCTTACTCGACAATTCCGCTAGCATGCAAATTCGCGATAATGACGGCATACGCGGAGACTCTATCCGATACCTGTTTGAACAACTGTCGCAAGTAAATCCACATGACTCCTTGGATTTACGTACTTACGGATTTGATCTGGGGCTAAATCGCCTGACTGATGACGGATTGAAATTCGAAGCAGATGGCAGCAATCTGGATCGTGCGATCGCCACGCTCGCCGATAGCCTGGCTGCCGAGAACCTGCAAGGTATTATTCTGGTCAGCGACGGCATTTACAATCAAGGCGCAAATCCGATTCTCACTGCAGCGAAGATGCCTCAACCGATTCACAGTATTACGATTGGCGACCCCAGCCCGCCCCTTGATATCGCCATTCAACAGGTGCAAACCAACCAGGTAACCTATGTCGGCAATGAATTGCCGGTTGAAACGGTTATTTGGCAAAATGGATATCAGGGCAAAACCGCTACATTGTCTATATCGCAGAACGGACGGGTTGTCGCCCAGAAAGAAGTTCGTTTCGAAAAAGATGGCTTTGAGCAGCGAATAGCCATGACTTTAAAGCCGCAAGAAGCCGGCGACTTTAGCTATACCGTCGGCCTGCAGGGCTTTAAGTCGGAAAACACGACAAATAATAATCGCAAAACCGTGCAAATTCGAGTACTCAAAAGCAAGGTTCGCGTTGCAGTTCTAAGCGGATCACCAAACTTTGATCGTCAATTTCTCTCATTCGTATCAGAGCAGCTGGAAGACTACGAGTTCATATTCCGCACCGAGCAAGGTGGCGGCAATTACTTCGAAGGCCGTCTCAATGAGATTCAGCAGGATTCCCTGGATCTTTTTGTTTTGCATGGATTTCCAACCAGACGCAGCGATCCCGCTCAGCTAAGTCGACTTCTTCAAACCATCAAACAGCGCAAAATGCCGGTACTCTGGCTGATTAACAACGCGACTGACCTACAGAAACTGGTACCGTTTCGCGAACAGCTACCTTTCGACATTCGCGGAAGAATTTCCAGCAATGAGAACCAGGTAGTTGCGCTTACCGCCGGTGGAAGGATGCATCCGGTTACGCGGATCGACGACAATGAAAATAGCAACGCGTTGATTTGGCAGTCACTGCCCCCCCTGGAGGTCTTCCATGAAGTAAATCCGCGCAATGGCAGTCAGATGCTGCTAACACTTGCCTCTGAAGAAGCCGGCGACGATTTTCCGGTCTGCTACGCCTATCGCCAAGATGAGCAGAAGCAGCTGGTTTTCAATGCAGCCAATTTTGGCTACTGGCATTTTCAACTGCAAAATGATCCTGCGCGTGACGAGTTCCTGGCGAAGTTTCTTGAGCGTTCCGTACGCTGGCTGGTCAATCGCGATGACATCCACCAAATCCAGATTCATCCCCTCGAGCGTGTCGTCAATGTCGGCGAACCGGTCATTTTTTCAGGGCAGGTATTTGATGAATTCTACAACTCGCTTGACGACGTTCAGGTCGTCGTTGATGTCAGCGGAGACACCACAAGGATCAGCGACGAAATGCGTGCCGAGGGCAACGGTTTTTTCCGCTATTCCCTTTCCGGATTGCAGGAAGGGCAATACCGGTATCGCATCACTGCCAAGCGCAAAGACCAGGTCATTGGCACACGAAGCGGACGTCTGAGCGTCAAGCCTTTCTTTCTCGAGTTTCAACAGTTACAGGCCAACCATGATCTCATGCGCAAGCTGGCGGATGAAACCGGCGGCAAAACCTATACGGTCCAGGGATTTCTTGACCAATTTGGTCAGGAGAACTTTGAAAGCCGCATCCGATATACGTCTTCAGAATATTTTGTGTGGAGTTACTGGTATTGGCTGGTGGCCCTGGTATTTTTTCTGGGCAGTGAGTGGTTTTTGCGGAAACGCTGGGGAATGCTGTAGGCAGGTAAAGCATCCTTGGAGGAGACTCATTCCCCCCTCTATCTCCCCCCGGAGGGAGATAGAGGGGGGAACAAGGTCGCGATCAAAAGCTATTACGAATCAAGCAGATCGCTAAGGCTATCAATAAGGCGCTCAAACGTTTCGGCCGTCAACTGCGAGGTGATCTTCGCATAACGCTTTTCCTGACGGATAAATTGATACCGCTGAAAATGCACCGCATTGCCTTCATCCAGCACAATCTCATAATAATACTTGGCATCGTCATCTGCATACGGCGGATAGCTACGCAATTGCGCGCGCTTATTCTGCTTATCAAGTTCCAGCAGCTTAAAGTCTTCCAGCAGAAATGTCACGCTCTCCTGGATCTTTTGGGCCTGCACGCTAAGCATCTCATTTATTTCCGCGACTTCCTCGAGCGACTGATTGCGCTTGATAGAGATGTAGTCCAGCTCAATACCGAGCTTCTGTGCATCTACAAATTTCACCTGATATTGCAAACCAGCGGATTCATGATTCAGGTAAAAATACTGCTGATCTGCTGAATTCCCTTTTTGCTGATTTCTCTCGTCGAGAATCAACCCATATATGCTCTTGCCCTTGGTGCTCACGATTGGCCCCCGTGTTTAGTTATCTGAAATCCATTTTTGCTTAAACTCTTCCCCATCATAGGACAATAACACCGGCTTCTCTTCAAGAAACGACCGAATATGAACGGGTCGTTTCCAAATTCGCTGCAGATTTGTTAGTGTGTCACTGGCGTAGTTTTTATCCAGCTCAACCCGCTCATAACGATGCTGCAACAATAGTTCAGCACGATTCTGAAAATTTGCATCGACTACTTCGATAAACGGTTGCCCCAAATTGGTCAAACTCTGCAGCAGCCGGCTCTTAATCAGTTCAAACTCGCGCGATTCGATTTCATAGCGCTTGTTGTTCCTATTATATGCGAATGAAAACAACTTATGTTCCCGACAAAATTCTTCTGTCAAAAATGTGTCGATAAACGTAACGTCGCTATACATCTTTCGAACTTCATAGATCTTCTCGCGTCCTAACCCGGCTTGCGTATCCCAGGCGCGTTTTTTCCGCAGATCATCGCAATTCTCATATTCACGGCCAAACTTGCCTTTGTTCCAGCGATCTTCAATATCCTTGAAGAGCAAGACCCCTATTCGATAGGGATTCAGGCGGCCAGGATGATTGGCAATGGTGCCGGAATGATGTTCTGCATAATCAACCACTTCAGCCGGCGTCAGAATCTTTTCTGTCATCATCGTTGAATGCCAATACGTCGCCCAGCCTTCGTTCATAATCTTGGTCATTCCCTGCGGTGCAAAATAATAGGCTTCTTCACGTATAATGCTCAGAATATCGTGCTGCCATGAATCCAGGGGCGCATATTGCATCAGGAAAAACAGGATGTCCCGTTCCGGACTCGCCGGAATTGAAGGCATATCCTGAACCTCGCTCTCAATTTCCCGGCGCTGCGATTCCAGAAATTCCGGAGGATTGATGTAGCGGTCCATATAGTGCTTACTTCTCAGCTTCTTTACAGTCTTCGGCTTCGGTGCACCATTGGTTCCGTTGCCGTTTGTATGGCGCTTTATATAAGGCGAATGATAATCGATCAAATTTTCAAGTGTCAAACAGGTATCAATAAAACTCTCGACCTGCTCCAATCCCACCTTGTCAATATATCTGCGGATGCGAATAGAGTGGTTGGCCATCTCGTCAATCATCTTGCGATTGGTATGCGCAAAAGCATAGTTGTTTTTGAAGAAATCGCAATGTGCATACACGTGGGCCATCACCAATTTCTGATCCACCAGCGGATTTGACTTCATCAAATAGGCGTAGCAGGGATTGGTATTGATGACCATTTCATATATTTTTTGTAGGCCGTAGCGATATCCCTTTGACAGCTGATCGTATTCCATGCCAAATCGCCAATGGGGATAACGCACAGGAAACCCGCCATAAGCCGCGAGCTGATTCATGGTATCATAGTCAACCATCTCGAAGATGGTCGGGAAGAAATCGAGCCCATACGAGGCGGCAATTGCTTCTATTTCCGGTTGAATGGCAAGTATATCTGCTTGTGTGGCTGCTGCGCTCATTTTCCCTTTCCTAAAAAGTCTCGGATTGAGTCATAGATGGCTTCCTTGTCCGGAATATAGGACAGCACCAACGTTTCGTATTCTTTTAAGTTTTCTTCGAGGAAGTCAATAAATTCGCCGCTGCCGTAGGTGCTTTCCACCTGGCCGTAGCCAAACAAATTGACTTTGGGCAGTATATGCTCCTTCAACAGCTCGGCACAATTCTTATTGTCTTCCCGCGACCAGTTGTCGCCATCCGAAAAATGGAAGGTGTAGATATTCCATTCTTCCGGCGGATACTCCTTCTCAATCAGTTGGCGACAGAGATTGTAGGCAGAAGAAATCACTGTGCCGCCGTTCTCACGGACGCTGAAAAACGTTTCCCGATCAACTTCCTGGGCCTGGGCATCATGAATGATATATCGGGTTTCCAGACCTTTATACTGATACTGCAGCCATGTGTCGATCCAGAAGGTCTCCAGGCGAACAATATGCTTCTGATCATCCCACATCGAACCGGAAACATCCATCATATAGATGATGACGGCATTGCTCTCCGGCATGGCGGTGCTCTTCCAGGTCCGGTAACGAAAGTCGTCGCGGATCGGGACGACTTGTGGTTTTTCGAAATTGAATTGCCCGGTCACAATTTGCCGTTTCAGGGCTTCGCGGAATGTTCGCTTGAAGTGTCGCAGCGATTCCGGACCAACGGAACTGATGCCGGTATATTTATCTTTCCGGGAAACGATTTGCTTCTTGCCCTTTGGTTCGATATTGGGCAATTCAAGTTCATCACCAAGAATTTCCGCCAGTTCATCGAGCGTCAATTCAACTTCCCGAAGATGGTGACCGGGTTGGTTGCCGGCTTTACCGCTGCCTTCTTCCCCTTCTTGTCCGCTCACCGGGGTGCCCTCTTCGCCTTCACCTTCTCCGGCACCGCCCCGGCCATTGTTACCGAAGCGAAATTTGGGGATATCGATTTGCGGCAGCGGAATGCTGACGAGATCTTTGCCCTTACGGCCAACCATCTCTCCATTGGAGATATATTTCTTCAAATTATCTTTAATCTTGCCCTTGATAATCTGACGAAAACGGTTGTAGTCGTTGTCGATATTCAGTAGCATCTATGTATTTACCTTCCTTACTCTTGAATATCACCGCGGGCAAAAATACTCGCGACATAATTTAGAACGTCAATCGCACTTGCTTCGTTGTAGCCGAAGTCCTTAATCAAGCGTGTCTTGACGATCTCTATCTTCTCCTGTGTTTCCTTGTCCATCACTGAAGAAACCAGTGATGAGAGTTTTATACTGTCTTTCTGGTCTTCGAAGAGCTTCAACTCAAGCGCCTTGGCCAGGCGATCATTGCTCTTCCAGTCAAACTTCTTGCCTTCCAGCGACAGCGCACCGATGTAGTTCATGATTTCCCGGCGGAAATCTTCTTTGCGACTTTCAGGTATATCAATCTTTTCCTCAATAGAGCGCATCAGCTTTTCGTTTGGCTCTTCGTCTTCACCGGTATATTTGTTCTTTACTTTTTCCTTCTGGACGTAAGCCTTTACATTATCGATATAGTTAGCAAATAGCCGCTTAATGCCTTCCTCATCAGCGCTAATTGCACGCTGCACCTCGTTCTTCACAACTTCGGTGTATTCCTTCTTAACCACCTGGATCAACTCACGGTAGCGCTTCTTCAGTTCTTCATTGGTTATCAGGCTATGATGATTGAGCCCGGACTCCAATTCATTGAGCACCATGAAGGGATTAACTGTTGATTCATCAGCGTATTTGACGATGGCGTTGGAAATTTTGTCCTGAACATAACGCGGCGAGATACCCTCCAGGCCCTCACGTACGGTTTCTTTGCGCAGTTCCCGAACATTGTCTTCCGTGTAGCCAGGAATCAGCTTGCCATCATAAAGCTTCAGTTTCTGCACAAGCGTTAAGTTAGCCTTTTTAGGCTCTTCCAGGCGCGTGAGAACCGCCCACATGGCCGCCATTTCAATAGTATGCGGCGCAATAAACTTGCCGCGGATCTTTTCGTTATTGTAGTCCTTCTTGTAAATCTTGATCTCTTCATTAAGCTTGGTAATGTATGGAATATCAATTTTGACCGTCCGATCACGCAAAGCTTCCATGAATTCGTTGTTTTGCAGCTTTCGATATTCCGGTTCATTGGTATGCCCAATGATCACTTCGTCGATGTCCGTCTGCGGGAACTTCTTCGGTTTAATCTTGTGTTCCTGGCTGGCGCTCAGCAAATCATAGAGAAAAGCCACATCCAGCTTCAACATCTCGATAAATTCGATGATGCCGCGATTGGCAACATTGAATTCGCCATCGAAATTGAAAGCGCGGGGATCGGAGTCAGATCCATACTCCGCAATCTTGCGATAGTTGATATCGCCGGTCAATTCTGTCGAGTCCTGGTTCTTTTCATCCTTGGGCTGAAAGGTGCCGATACCGACCCGATCCTTTTCAGAGAGCAAGAGGCGCTTCACCCTGATATGCTTCAGGACTTTCCGCCAGTCGCCCGAATAAAGCTTGAAGAGCTCAGTATAAATTTGCCGGCAGGAAGGACAGAGCATGCCGTCGATCTGGTAGTTGATGCTTTCCTCACCCAGCAGATCTTTGAGGAAATCCCGGCGAACCGCAGAGGGGATCAGATGGAGCGGTTCCTCATTCATCGGACAAGGGATAGTCTCCTTCGGCGAGTTTTCCGGATCGTCGAAAAATTTCGGTACATCGACCCATTCATACGTGTAGAGCGCGCCTTCCTCACGGAGGGAATAGGCCTCAATACCTTTCTTCATGAGGCGAGCGATCGTGCTTTTTGAACTCCCTACCGGACCGTGAAGCAAAAGCACGCGCTTTTCCGTGCCATAGCGCAGGGCAGCTGACTTCACGCTGTTCATCAGCTTCATCAAATAGGCGTCAAGGCCGTAAATGGCGTCTTTCCCATTTTCAAGGGGATCATCAAAAAACTTGTAGTGGGTCATTTTTTTACGGGAATCTTCGTAGTCTTCAGTCCCGTAACTGAGGATCATATCATAAAGGCGTTGATAACTGGTTCTGAGAACCGCGGGGTTTTTCTTGACAATTGCAAGATAGTCTTCAAAGGAGCCGACCCAGTTGAGAGCCCGGAATTCCTTATTGAAATAATTCTCCTGTATATTGTCGAGCAATTGTGAAGCGTTGGCCATGGTCTGTCTCCTCGAGTTTGATTAGTTCCGTTAAAGCAGTGAAATATCCGTTTTCCCCAAAAAATATCATCCTTGACTGTGATGCTAGATCATTGAACAAAGGAGACTCCATATGAGCATTTCCGTAAGCGCAAGAAACCGTAATCGCAGTGAGTCGCACGAGTTTAAAACATCTTAAGGACAATAATGGGGATAAACGAATTCTTCATTCCCAAATGACGAAAAAGATGCTTGTGTGAAAGATCGGTTCATAGTTTGCTATACTTAATCCTTTTACAATATATATTACGGGAACATAAAAATCAAAAAATCAATCTGACAATTTCAGCCGAATTCCCGTCGCATTTCAACCTATGCCGTATCACAATAGGGTATCGTGTGCAAACGCACGTTCTCGATAATTTTAATACACCCTTCTTCGTCCTATAAACTTAAACCCGGCTGCAAACAAAAGGTTCGCATAATTTTATCACATTTTTATCTCCTGTTTTGGGCTGTTGAGCGACATTAGCGACGAAGCTATTTTTCTGTTGCTTCGTCTGTGCGGGCAGCCTAAGTTTTGATAAGGTTAAGCGTTGGAGCCACTATCTTGCCTATCAAGTTATCATTGACCATAACCGATCCTATAATAATATGAGCATACTCAAAGATACCCTCGCTAGTAAGATTCCGGCATGGCGTGATCGTCAAAGCCGCTTAATTTCGCGGCATGGGGAAAGCACCGTCTCCGGTATTACAATGGCGCAGATCCACAAGGGACTGCGTGGCGTTCATGCCATCATCTGCGATACATCTTATGTTGATCCCGAAGAAGGCCTGTTTATTCGCGGATTCCCGGTTCTTGAACTGACAGAACGCAGCGCGGAAGAAATTTTCTTCCTGCTCTGCACTGGAGAAATGCCCGATGCTGATGCACGCCAGGCGCTTCAGGAAGATCTTGAAAAACGTGCCGAAATCCCGGGGTATGTGTGGGATATGATTGCCCAACTGCCGACGGATGCGCATCCGATGACCCTGCTAAGCATGTCTATGCTGGCGATGCAGCGTGAGTCGGTTTTTGCGCGCCGATATGAAGAAGGTATGGCACGCAGCGAGCAGTGGGAAGCAACGCTGGAAGACGCATTGAATATTATTGCCCGCCTGCCGGTGATTGCTGCAGGTGTTTATCGCAAACGAATCCTTGGCCTAACGGAAATCGAACCACAGGCTGGACTGGGGTTTTCAGCCAATTTTGCACATATGCTTGGGATTGAAGATCAACGAAATGAATTTGAGGCTTTCATCCGCCGTTTTGTGGTCGTTCATAGCGATCATGAAGGCGCTAACGCCAGCGTGCTCACCAGCCGGGTTGTCAACTCCTCGCTGTCTGATCTCTATTACAGCATTTCCGGCGCTATGAACTGCTTATCCGGTCCGCTACACGGCTTGGCCAATCAGGAAAGCGTCAAGTTTGTGATGCGCATTCGCAAGGCATTTGAAGGCGTGCCTAAATCGCAGCAACTGCGCGAATTTGTCTGGGCGCATCTGAATTCCGGAAAAGTGGTGCCTGGCTTCGGCCATGCAGTGCTTCGCCATGTGGACCCGCGATATTTGGCTTTGTTTCATTTCGGCAAACGGGTTTGCCCGGACGATGAGGTCTTTCGCATCGTCGAGAAACTTGGCAAGGTAGTACCACCGATTCTCAAGGAGCACGGCAAGGCAAAGAATCCCTATCCGAACATCGACGGCATTTCCGGCGCCTTACTATATCACTTTGGCATCCGCGATTTGAAGTTTTATACCGTGATGTTTTCAACCGCACAGATTTTGGGAATTTGCGCGCAGTTGATTATCAATCGTGCATTAATGACTCCGATCATTCGACCAAAATCGATTACCACGCGCTGGCTTCAAGGACATGTATCTGATCCGATGTAATGGGGTGATGCTGGATGCTGGATGCTGGATGCTGGATGCTGGATGCTGGATGCTGGATGCTGGATGCTGGATGCTGGATGCTGGATGCTGGATGCTGGAATTTAG
>JANQRS010000044.1 GCA_028284445.1 Calditrichia bacterium | reverse complement strand
CTTTATAATCTCTTAATAGATATTAGAAGCTCACTCGCCTACGGCTCCTTCGCTTCTAATATCCAGAATTGCAAAAGCACAAAAAAATCAACACTTCCTTGTTAGAGCCTCGTGCGCGGCTTTGCCGCGCGTGATCAGAATTCAGAATCGTCAGCCAGCCTGCTAACCACAACATCTTTCGCTTCCCGCCATATCCCGGTTAGTTTTCGCTCAGCACCATCAATAGTTGTCACCTCAATATCCTCTAGTATCAGGTTTCGCTGCTGGTATTCTTTATTCCTTTGAAGAAAATCAGTAAAATCCATTTTAAGCCCCAACTCATACTCGCCATAACTATCTCCCCCTACTCCGAGATACAGCTTTTCACCGCCTTCAAGTACTACTTCGATGTCAACAAGACCTATGCCACTGGCATTAAATTCTTGCAACTTGGCCATGAATTCTTCATGACTGGCGGCTCTCACTATTTCTTGAGTATCACTTCCGGTCTCCCAGATTGCCACATATTTTGTATCGCCATTCATTTGATAGGCTTCCACGTTCGTTAAGCGGAATCCGGCAGCCTGATTATCGTTGTGCGCCGACAGCAGAGTTGACCAACTGGCATCGGCATGCATTCGGCGCTCAGTGGCTTGGGATTTCCATACTCCAACAATCGTACGCCGATTGCCCTCGACAAATACTTCGCAATCAATGATTTCGTAATTCATATCGCGCAGTTCATTCCAATTGTCACGAAAATTTTCACTATCATCACTCTGCATAACCAGAAAGCGGTTCTGACTGGATCGCCAAATGCCAAGAAATACACGCCGGCCGTCAACCATATAACTCTCTACATCAACCAACCCCATGCCCTGCTGAAGTAAAATATCATTTCGTTCGACAAGTTTACTCCAGGGCAAATCAACCCATAGTTGAATCGGCGAATTTTCTTCATCAGTAATCCCAGGATCTCTTCCAGACGCACTGCGACCGTCATCGCTTGGGTCCAGGTAATTGGCCACATTGACTGCCGGAGCCTCGCTGGAAACTAAATCAGGAACTTCATTGGGTTTCTGCCCTTCCTCGATCATTTCCAACAACCAGGCAATCGGATCTTTTCCGGAAGGACGATGACGCTGATAGAATTCAGCGATCTGCGGTTTGCCTGTTGGTCGTAAATTGAATTTTCGAGCGGAATTTTTTAGTTCAAACCCTTCAAGATGAAAGGCAAATAACTCGGAAGAAGCCTGCAGTAATTGTTGGAAGTACGAGCTTTCCCGGCCACCGGATAGGTAGGCATTGATAAGCTCATAGCTCCATGTGCGAACGCTACCATCTTCAGAGCCGGATATCAGTTGCCGGCCATCGGGACTAAAGGCAATGCTCAGGACAGAAGCGCTATGGCCAAGAAACGTAGCAAGTTCTTCGCCCGTTTCCACATCCCATAGGCGAACGGTATTATCATCAGACCCGGAGGCAACTCGCTGCCCATCCGGACTAAACACAACACTATTGACAGAACCGCCATGGCCGCGAAATGTTAAGAGTTCTTCACCCGTCCCGGCATCCCACAAGCGAACAGTAGCATCGGCAGACCCAGAAACCAGTCGCCGGCCATCAGGACTAAATGCCAAACTCGTAACATCCCCTCTATGACCATCAAAAACGACAAGTTCCCTTCCTGTCTCGGCATCGCAGAGGCGGATCTTATGATCCCTGCCGACCAGGGCCAGTTTCTCACCATCGGGAGTTAAGGCTACTTCTACAACATCATCCTTCTTCATGATGGCAACAGTATCATCGTTTTGAAGATCCCAAACTTCGACAGACTCGTAAGTATTAATCGCCAGTCGCCGGCCATCAGGGCTGAAAACCATATCTCGTATATGATATCCTCCGGTGGAATCGACTAGAGAAGTGCCGTTCTTATCGTCCCATAAGTATAACTCAGCATTCGCAACCGCCAAGCGGCTAGCGTCCGCACTCAATGCTGCACATATGCCACCCTCGCCATATGCGCCGCTTATGAAAGCAGTTAGCGCCATACCGGCCTTTACATCCCACAGACGATTAAACAGCGCAGGAGGAGGCCATGTATGCTTACGCGGGTTCTCTTGTTCGAAGGCCAATTGCCTCCCATCGGAACCAATTGCTACATTCGTGATACTACTGAATCCATTAAAGATTCTCACCCCTATATCCGGTTCCACCTGCCATAAGCGGACGGTATTGTCGACCGATCCGGAAGCCAGCTGTGTGCCGTCAGAATTGAACGTCACATCCGCGACAATGTCGCTATGCCCATTAAACGCGGCAAGTTCGGCACCCGATGCGATATCCCACAGACGAACAGTATTATCGGCAGACCCGGAGGCCAGACGTTTGCCGTCAGGGCTGAAGGCAAGGCTGTTTACATAGCGGCTATGACCGCTAAGCACGGCGATTTCGGCACCCGATGCAACATCCCATAAGCGAATGACATTATCTGCAGACCCGGAAGCCAGCCGGGTACCATCTGAACTAATGGCGAAGGACCAAAGATCATTACCCGGTTCACCTATTAAATCAAGTTTTTCACCCGCCAGCACATCCCACAGGCGAACGCTATTGCCGACGGAATAGTAAACCAGCCGGGCACCATCCGGACTAAAAGTCACATCACTAATATCCGATTCTTCTCCAAAGATGAGAAGCACCTCGCCGGTTTCTATGTCCCGCACCTTAAGTTGTCCGTAGCGCCATATCAAGGCCAGTCGCGTCCCATCGGGACTAAAAGTCACTCCGTCAATGTCCGATTCTTCGCGGAACGAGGTCAGCACTTTGCCACTTTCAAGATCCCACAGGTGAATGGTATTGCCTTCGGCAGCCAAGCGACGACGCCCATCAGGACTAAATGCCAGATGCCGGCCCGCAGCACTTTCTCCATTGTAAGAGCGGAGTTCCTCGCCAGTTTCAACATCCCAAAAGTGAAGGGTATTGTCTGCGGTCCTTGAGACCAGTTGCTGGTCATCAAAACTGAATGCCGCACTTATAACATCACTAGCATGTCGCTCGAAGGCAGTCTGCTCCTGCCCCGTAGCGATATTCCATACTTTAACACCGTTATATTTCAGCTTTGTACCATCAGGGCTGAAGGTCACATCATATATTGAACTTCTGGGGCGTCGAATCAAGGAGTTGAGTTCCGCGCCCGTATCCACGTCCCACACACTGACGGTATCAGCTTTTGCCCCCCTGGCAGAGCGAGATTGGAAGGCCAGGCGTTTGCCATCAGGACTAAAGGCGGCTATATCAAAACCATCGTGAGGTCCGCTAAAAGAGCTAACTACACTACCCATGCCTATATCCCAAACATGAACAGTTTTGTCTTCTGACTTTATAGCCAGTCGCGTTCCATGGAGGTTAAGGGCGGTATAGTCACGGTCTTTGACTTCCATGGTTGGAAGTAGCGCTTCAGCTGTGTTTATGTCCCATAATTGTATGTTACGTTTACTCGCCATACGAGTCCCCGTTAAAGCCCATGGCTCTCCATCAAGACTGAAAGCAACGCTATAAACCCAACTGCTGTCTTGCCTGAATGTAGTAAGCGTCGTACCGCTTTCTGCGTCCCACAAGCGAACACTTTGTCCGGAACTTGAGGCCAGGCGTTTGCCATCAGGACTGAAGACAATACTCTTGACGGGATTGTCATGTCCTATGAATGCCGCCAGTTCCATACCACTTTCGATATCCCACAGGCGAACTGTTCGATCCGAGCCGGCTGCCAACTGCTTGCCATCGAGGCTGAAGGCGATACACGCGATGAAACTCTTATGGCCGCTGAAATGGCTGACCTCTTCACCGCTGCGAATATCCCACAAACGAATGGTACCATCCTCGAAACCACCTGCCAAAAAGCTGTCATCAGGACTATAGGTAAGACTTAAGATAGATTCCGGCAAACTGCCTGGGCTTGTTGACCATACCTGGTGCCAAACCCCATAACGCAACTCGGGCAACTGCAATCGCCCAATTGAAAGCGGTAAACGCTTGTCGGAAGCGATTTCGATATTGAGCGCACTTAGCGTATAGAGCCAGGCCCTCCGGAAATTTTCTTCAGAGTCTGAATTATCCATGGCATTGACAATCGCATTGGTGGCTTCCCGCTCAAAGTTCTTGGCTAGATTATAATTGGCCTCCAGTCTTTTCCTTTCCGCCTCGTCCTGCTGCTGAAACGCATAGAAAGTCAGGGACGATAAGGACACGATAATCGCTATTACCGTGCTCCAGAGAAACAGCGACAGACGTCTCTTTCGTTGCACACTCCTTGTGATAAATTCGCGCTCTGTGCTATTGAGAATGGATTGTTCTTTATCTCGCAATTCGGTGCTCAATTGTGCAAGACGGGGATCATTATTCCAAAGCAGTTTAGCATTATCGTATTTCAAGTAGTCATTGGCAGCAATGCCCAGTTTCTCATGAAGTAACAGGCGCTCTTCCCCTTCAGCATGAATCCACTCCCATACTCTGCCCCAGGCCCGAACCAGGGCATCATGGGCAGGCTCCACATACTTCTCCTTGACGACGATCAGGCGCGCTCCATGCAATAAGTCAAGTATGGTCTTCACCCGCTGGTTTTCCAGCGGGTCATCATACACCAGTTCATCGAGATTAACATGCCGCCCGGCCAATTCACCGCCGATGGAGATCATACGCAACACTACCCGGCGCATGGTTTTCTTATGCGGCTCATCAAGCGACTCATAGAGACCGTCAGCTTTGTTTCTCAAGGCCCCCATAACGCCACCAAGATTCTTGTAATCTTCCCGGGTCAAACAGCGGTCGTAATCTTTTCGTGCCAGATAAGATTCATAGAGTTCACTCAATGTATATGAAAGCAGCGGCAGCGCTCCCGGCGCCTGAAACACTTCCTCGACAATCTCATCAACCAGTTCCGGCGGCTCAAATACCAAGGCTTCCTGGTCAGCCGGCAACTCAATGACCTCACGAAATTCTTCAACCGAGAAGGGTGGAATGACCTTACGGCCCTTTTGCCAGTGTGTTTTCAGTAGGCCACGATCAAACTGAGGTTCAAAATCCGAGCGTATGGTAATAATCGAGACGAGCTCAATTCCTGCACAATGATCAAAGATATGCTTGAGAAGAAACATAAATTGATCCCGCTCCTCATCACTCTTGCAGCGGGTAATCAGTTCCTCAAATTGATCCACAACCAAGAGGATTTTCTGCCCCTGATATTTCTGCAGGAACAACTTGTCAATGTCCTCGATGCCCGGTGCTTTGCCCCCAAGACCAAGCGAATAGCGCAAAGAAGACAGCGGATAGGATCCCGGCCGCAGGACGGGTAGAAGTTTGTATCCTTCTTCCTTCAACTTTGGAATTATACCGGCCCGTATTAATGACGATTTGCCGCTCCCGGATACACCGCTGACAACTGTCAGTGGTTGCAGCCTCACAAATTTATTGAGATCCTCTATCACTTTATCGCGTCCGTAGAACCAATCTGCGTCCGCTTCGTTAAAGGGTTGCAGCCCCTTGTAAGGATTGTGCGTCGGGATCGATTGTAGATTAAGCGGATGTCGTGGATGAAGAAAAATAAATTCGCCGGAGTCGTGTTTAGGCAGCGGATAAAATCCAGGCGTTTGACGATGATTATGTTCGATAGTTTCCGGCTCTAAGCGATCACGTATGTAGACATATAACTCCGTCGCTGTAATAACACCGTCCCCCCGCCCTCTTTGGAGGGTTACATCGGCATCGCCGGAAAGACCTTCATATAGCGCAATTGCAAAAGGCGAATGCGCTTTGTCCGCCCATTTTTCATATTCCTTGCGTTTTGCGGCCGAGACTTGGCCACGCGAACCGAAGGTCTGCCCGGATAGAGAGTCCAGTGCCTCCTGATCATGCGCAGAAGATGTTAAGACTTGCCAGGCCGGCTCTTGCAAAAAGCGATCAAAACGTTCTTTGTAGATATTTTTGGGCAACCTTCGCCCGCCCGCTCGTAATCTGCTTGACCAGCGAAACACACCCGAAAAACAACAGTCCATGATGAGCATGAGATGCTTGCAACTGAGGCAATTCAGTGCATCATTCAAGTCCCGCATCGAAACGAATGAGTTTTCGATACGGTGGTTCGCATCGGCAGGCAAAATATATCCGGCCGGTCCCTCTTCACCATCCTCTGCAATGCCATGTCCGGCAAAATAGAATAGAAGACGATCTTCAGGTTCAACTAGTTTAGGTAGAGTTTCTGCCAACAGCCCTTTAAGCTGGCCGGCAGTCGGGTCGAGTAAAAGGGCAGATATTTCAAAGTTGTGGTACTCGCTCAGTATGTCGGCCAGCGTTTCTACGTCATTAACGGCACTATCTAAGGGCTCGAAATGTGAATAATTGTCAACACCAATGAGAACAGCATGGCTTTTACGAAAAGGCAGATTGTTTGGCGGTGAAGTAATCGCTTCCTTATTCTTCATTTAAGCACTCCCATCTCTCGATTCAAACAGATCTTACAAGATCGCTTAAATTCACAACATCCATTCCTGCAAATACGCACAATAAGAATACCTAAAAACTACATTCAGCCCAACACAAAGTTGGCAGAAAGCCATATTTAGATATAAGCACGCATGCCCAATCTTCACCAAATCATAACCGACAACATGTCATCTGCGTATTTTGCCACCGTCTTTTGTTGAATACTGCTCTCTCTCCCTACACATAAAAATTTCACCAACAACTTGCTCCCCATTATTTCATACAATATATTGCGCAATATATTGTATAAAATAATACAACGTCACCGATGGAGGCTCACATGAAAATCAAAACGTCAATTTTCAATCTGATACTGTTGCTTGTTTTTCAAATATTGCTAACGACTCAGCTGGTGGCTCGAGACGAAACAGCTATGTCGACAAAGGCAAGAAGTGCGGTTGTTGATTCATTGGCGGTCGTTCTCGGCAAAAACTATATTTTCCCAAAGATGGCCGCTAAAATTGTAGAAACCCTTCGCAGCAATGAACAGAAGGGGCACTATGCCAAGAAAACACAAGCCGGGTTTGCGGAGCAACTGACGAAAGATATTCAGGCCGTCAGCGACGATCTGCACTTCTTTGTCGGCGTTGATCCGCAGTGGGTGGCCGATAAACGCAGGGAAGACGACCCGGAAGTAAAAAAGGCAATGGCCGAGGCCGAATTGGCAGATCTAAAAAGGAAAAACTTCGGTTTTGAAGACGTCCAGCTTCTGGAGGGTAATGTCGGCTATATCAACTTCACTTACTTTGCAGATCCGGATGTTGCCCACCAGGCTGCAGCAACCGCAATGAGCTTCGTCGAGCATGCGGATGCGCTGATTTTCGACATGCGCTACAATAATGGTGGCTACCTGGAGATGGCGCAGCTACTCATGAGCTATTTATTCACGACGGACGAACCACAAATGCTATTTAACTACTATTATATTGATGACGGGCAACGAATAGAAAAATCAGATTGGGTATTACCTTTTGTGCCCGGTCCGCGCCTGCCGAAAAAGCCAGTCTATATTCTGACCAGCAACACCTCGTTTTCTTCAGCAGAATGGTTCTCCTATGTCTTAAAGAATCTGGATCGAGCCACAATCATCGGGCAACAAACCGCCGGTGGCGCCCACCCGGTCGATCGAAAAGTCGTCGATAGCAACTTCTTTATTCAGGTGCCGATCGGCGAAATCAAAGGCCCGAAATACGGCAAAGATTTTGAAGGCCTTGGCGTTACTCCGGATATCACTGTGCCGGCTCATAAAGCCTTAGCAGTTGCCCATCGTGCCGCACTGACTCAGCTCGCTGAAGCAAATCCGGAAAAGAAGGATTCATACGAGTGGTATTTCCCCATCATCGCGGCGAGAGTTGAGCCCGTCAGATTGGCATCAGATGCGATTAAGGCCCTGATCGGCAAATATGAAGGTCGTGAGATTCTGGCAGAAGAAAACACATTGTATTATACTTGGGGTAAGAATTGGCGTATTCGTTTAGTGCCACTTACCGGGAACTTGCTGATGCTTGAAGGGGTGAATGATTTCAGATTTAAGGTAATGCGCGCTGACGGGCAAATAACTGGCCTCGAACGCATTTACAGCAATGGCAATACACAGATGCACCGGAGGATAAACTAGATGAAAGAAGCTCCTGGCAGCCGGGAAAAAGCAGGTGTTGCTTCCGATATTTCCGTGATTAGTTCAAGCTTTCTTGGCCGGCGTGCTGAACAGTTGAGCACGCTTATTGAACATCAGTTCATACCGATCTTTAAAAATCTCGGTATTGTCGTGCCGGTGCGCTCCTGCTCGCTTCTACATGCCCTTGCTGAACTGGAAGCAGCCTCCGCGGCAGATTTGGCAAACCGCCTGGGACAATCACATCAGCTGGTACTGCAGAAAATCCCGGCACTCACCCGCCTCAAACTGCTGGACCGCCAAACTGATCCGGATGACAAACGGCGAAAGCTCTTTCGCCTAACGCCGGCAGGCGAAGAACAAGTCGCTTTGTTAACCCAACACGAAGCGCTCTTCGAAAAAGCCTATGCGGATCTCAACGCGGAGATCGGTGTAGATATTTATCAAGTTTTGGGGCAGGCAATTGAAGCGTTGCAAAACAGGGGCCTAGATGAGAGAATCAGTGAAGTTGAGAGTGGTTAAACATCATAAATTAGCCAAACAGATCTGAATGAGATCCCATACGCTCCAGAATCAGCTCACCTTCTTCAACCCTATAGATCAACAACAGATCGGGGAGTATGTGACACTCTAATCTGTCAGCATAATCCCCTACCAGTCGATGCTCCCGGTAGCGTGCCGGAAGCGGCGTCTGATTTATCAACATAGAAACAACAGTAAAGAAGCTCTCAATTCCTTTTGCTTGTTTAAGGGCCTTCCTCATATCCTTCTTGAACTGATTCGTAATAACAATCTCTAGCAAAACTATACTCCATTACTTATCTACCAGTTTTCTGAGATTGTCCAAGCTGCCGACTTTCTCTAACTCCTCACCTGCTTCGGATTTGCGGAAAGTTTCAAGAGTTAACTCGTTAGGAACTTTTAACTCGAACGGGATTCCATTTTGCATAACAATCATGTTCAGATACATATTGATTGCGTCTGACATGGTAAATCCCAATTGTTTTAATATACTCTCTGCGTTCTCCTTTAAGTTAGAGTCAATCCTGGCCCGAACAACTGCATCACGGGTTCGAACATTCATACACCAAGTCTCCTGTTTCAATTACACTGCGCAAATGTAGTCCACACTGGACTACAAAACAAGCGCTTTTTTCTTTATCGTCAATTCAAGAGGAATAGTAAAATGCGAATTATATGCAAGCAATCTCGATCTCACCCGCGCTTCAACACCAGGAGCGTATAATCATCCACGCGCGGATGACCGGCATAAAACGACTCCAGGTCAAATTCGATCTCGCTACGGATTTCCTGTGGCGTCTTGCCATGCAGCTTGGCCAGTTTGGCCTTGAGACGGTCTTCGTCGTAGGTTTCCTGGGCATCGCCTGTAGAAACGTCGGAGGCTTTCGGCTTGCTCGCTTCGATCACGCCATCCGTGTAGAAAACCAGGGTATCGCCAGCTGCCATCTTGATATCTATTTGCTCAACAGCTTTATCAAATATCTTTTGTTGCGGGGTCAAACCAATGCCCAGCCCCTTCGACGCCAGAAAGCGGATATCCTTCTCACCGCCAGCTGCCAGAAGAATTGGCTGCGGATGCCCGGCTCGCACATAGCTGACAGCATGCTTTTTGGTGTCCAATATCCCGACAATTGCCGTCACAAAAATCTGTTTATCCACCATAGAACCGGTAAAAAAGGCATTTAAGCGCCGGCAAATTTCCAACGGTTTTTCCGTAAACTGCGGCGAATAGCGAATCAGGCTCAGGCACTGCGCCATATACAATGCCGCAGACGATCCTTTTCCGGAAACATCGCCAATCGCAAACAGGTAGCGGTTATCATCAAGCTGAAACATATCGTAGAAATCTCCGCCGACTTCGGTCGCCGTATACAGAGACGCTGCCACTTGGTAGCCGGGGATTTCAGGCAAAGACCGTGGCAACAAACCCAGTTGCACATCGCGGGCATTCTGCAGTTCGTATTGCAAACGATCCTTCTCGCGGCGCTCATCGAGCGTTTGCTGAAGCTTGGTCCCCATTTCATTAAAATGTTCCGACAGCTCCACAAACTCATCCTGCCCGTCAAACTTCATTTTATAATCGAGATTGCCGGAGGATATTTCCTGAATCCCGCTCTTCAACTGTGCAAACTTCTGCACGATCATCTTATTAATCCGTCCACCAAAGTTGACCATATTTCGAATCAGCAGGGAATTCAATACCAGATAGAGGAAGATGATCAACAGCACAACCTGCACAGTACCGGACCAGCGGACTTTTCCATTAAATTCCTGAATAATATCAACAGCAAATAGCGCCCCGGACTTATCTTCACCAGACCAAACCGGAAGAAAAACCCGGCCGAACGTCAGTTTCCCATCGCGGAGAACTTTTGAGTTAATTTCTATGCTCTCATCGTCATCGCGGCTGGCATCCGGCAATACAGCCGTCGCGATTGGGGCATCACGACTCACCAAGCCAAAGGGGAGAATCTTGATGTCGCGATCCCCGCTCCACAACTCAATTTTGTCCGTGTAAAGCGGCCAGTTTTTGGTGCTAACCGGATAGGAAATTAGCGATGAACCGCCGAGATATGCGAGATTGTCTCCCAGCAAGCTGAGAAACGCCGGGTTGACTTTCACCAGAAAGAGGCTTTGGGAGCTATCGGCCTTCAATGACTTAAAGAAAAGAAAATAGTCATTGCCTTTCTGACGATCCGTCTGCCGGGAACCATGCTTTCTCATCTCCATAATCCCTTTTGCAGGGAGGCTCGTGGCTTTAAACGAATTGCGCTTAACAAGTGGTCGATAACCGGAAAGGCTTAAATCCACCTCGTTCTTTGTGATGGGCAATTCATGCACATCAACCCCGAAGTCGATCTCGCCAGCTTCAATTTTGCTCAGCTGCATCTGCAGGGTATCCCGCAGTTCCTGGGCCTGCCAGCCGGCAATGAACAGATAAAAAGTCAAGACCATCACCACAAGTTGGACAAGCTGTGGAAACGTAGATTGCAGCAGGCTGGCAATTCGAAGCTTGCGATCGAGAGTGGCGTGATTGTAGATAAGCACACCGGGAATCCGTAGCATTACCGCCAGGAGATACATTTTGAATAGCGTGAACAGAAAATAAGGCTCAATAAACCATAAATTGGAATAGTCGTCGGACGAACCCACTGCGATGGTATCGAAGCTGTCAAACTGACTAAATCCGCGGAAGGTAAGCACCACCAAAACCAGATAGACCCAGCACTCATTCCGGGTCAGTGGCTCCAGCCAGGCAGTTCGTTTGATCAAAGTAAAAAAGAGGACCAGCAGGATGCCGTAGTAGATAAAGTTATTGCCGTTATCGATGTAAAAGCCAAAGGCCAGACCGATGAAAAAGATACCCACCAGAATACCCTTCTTACCCTCATTGTTATCAACAAGGACAATCGCGAATATCAGATTCAATATGGCCAGCAGCAATATCTGGAAGTTGACAACAAGGAAATTGCCATGCGCACCACCATTCGCAGACAGTGCCGCATTCGGCAAGAATGCTTCCAGCAACAAGTATTCCAGGCCGTACACCAGGACAAAGGCTATCAGCAGCAATTCAGAAAACTGCTTAATCTTAGTACGAACCTCACGGAGGAGGTCAATCAGATTGAAGAGGAAATAGAAATAGGCAATGACTGCCACAGGGCCGGGCAAAAAACTGCCCGGATGGATAGCCATGTAAATAGAAACGAGCCAGCCACCGCCAAATAACAAGAGCTTTCTGGCCATGTCATTCGACAAATCAACATTCCGCAATAAATCGCGAAGCTGCTGCATGATTTGGGCCCAGATTTTATTCAACAGGTTCTCCGGGGTTGGGCAAAGGTTTATTGGTAATTGGTGCACATCCCCCTGCGTACCACTTCGAAGGGGGATCCAGGGGGATGTGACACTACATTATGACCTCACATTCACAATAAGCAAACATGAGGCTGAATCTATGCAACGGCTACGGCTCCTCGCCAAGGGTTTCTCAATGCTTCAATCTTCGATTCTTCAATGTCTTCGTTCCCCCACGTTCGCCGGAAGCGAACATGAGGCTGCATCTATGCAACGGCTACGCCGTTGACGGCGCGATGCGCCTGACGGGCCGCAGGCCCTGACGCTGGCGTAGCCAGCTGACAGCGAGCTTGCGAGCCAAACCCTATTCCATTTTCCAGATCGGCAATCGTCCAGGCGTCCAGGGAGCGCCGGCTTTCTCGAGCTTCGCTTCCAGGGCCTTTAGATCAACATCTACAATCTTCGTCAAACCGGCCAGGACTTCGGTAAATTCCTCGGCAGCAATGCGATAATTGTCGCGATGAGTGCCGGTTGCATCGGCTGTTGATGCCAAGCCGGACATAATTCGTCCCACACGTCCGCTGATACCAGGTGCTGCCGGCTCACTAAAGCTGGAGATCAGGCGATCACCATTCAGCTTGACAAGCAAGTCTTTCAGCGCCGTTTCGATACCATTCGCCTCATCAGTCAATGCCGGATCGGCGCCAGGGGTATCCATCAAGGCTGCACGGATATGGTTCAGACGATTCTGCATATCGCTGGCGACACGCTGGCTACCCAATACCGCTCTTTGCAGACTGGCGGCCTTTTTCTGGAATGCCAGCAGTGCTGCTTTATCTTCGGCGGCCAATGTTGCCAGCCCAAGGGTCTCAACTGTGAGTGCTTGCGGCTCGCCCAATTCCGTTGTCACACCTTCGACAGTTTGTGACATTGAAACAGTAAAATTACCAGGCACCACCAGCGGTCCTACCGGATTGCTGCGGAAGGGGTTATCACTTCCACTGCTTCCGAGCCGGGTTGGATTGCTGGCCGGGTAGCGGAGATCCCAGGTAAGGCGATGCAAACCCGCAGACGTTTTTCCTTTCAGGCGGCGAACCACGTTACCGGCATCGTCTTTAATGGTAATTGTCACAGATGGTTTCAGTTCGCGACGCTCACGGCGAAGCGTATCCCAATCCGGATACGGTGGCGTACCACCCTCCTTGATAATCTCTTTCTCGCGAGCTTCGCGCTGTTGCTTCAAGGTCTTTAAGGCTTTCGGCAAATAATAGGAAATCTGCGCACCAAACGCCGGATTTTCCGCAACATAAAATCCGTCCCCAAGAAAACCTTTTCCACGTAGTCCCAAGGGCAGATCCTGGATATACATCATGGCTTTCTTGACGGGAAAAACCTGCGCATTGTTGCTTTTGGCAGCCGCCATCTCACGCAAGGGTGTATAATCATCAAGAATGTAGATGCCGCGACCAAAAGTGCCAACCACAAGGTCATTTTCACGCTTCTGGATTTCCAGATCGCGAACAGCAATCGTCGGCAGTCCGCTTTTCAGCTGAATCCAGTTTTTTCCGCCGTTTACGGAGGTAAACAAACCAAATTCGGTGCCTGCAAATAGCAGATTCGGATTCTCATGATCTTCTACAACCACATACACCGATCCGCGATCCGGTAAATCACCAGCAATCGAAGTCCAGGTTGCACCACGGTCCCGGCTCTTCATCAGGTACGGCTTAAAATCACCCATCTTATGATTATTAAATGCACCGTAGACCACATTTTCATCATGTTGAGATGCCAGCAAGCAATTCACATAGGTGCGATCCGGCACGTCCTTTATGCGCGAGATTTTGCGCCAATTCCGGCCACCGTCTTCACTTATTTGCACCAACCCGTCATCGGTACCAACATAAAGCAGGCCTTCGCGAAGGCTTGACTCTGATAAGGCGACAATTGTTCCGTAAAAAGAGGTTGAGCGGTTCTTGGCAACGGCATCAATCGTCTGCACACGCCCCATCACCGGGAGCTTATTGCGATCCATCTGACGGGTCAGGTCGGGACTCACGGCCTTCCAGGAATTGCCACGGTCGTCGCTTCGGAAGAGGATGTTCGACCCATAATAGAGGCGAGTATTGGAATGCGGACTAATCAAGAGTGCAGAATCCCAATTCCAACGCAGCGCCGGCTCTCCTTTGCCCGGCTGCGGCTGAATATAAACACGCTCACCGCTGGCTTTATCGAAGCGCGCCAGACCGCCATACTGATACTGCGAATAAACGATATTCGGATCTTTCGGATCCACCTGCGGCTTAAAGCCGTCACCACCAAGGGTAATCACCCAATCGCTATTCATAATGCCATGCACGGTGGTGGTGCGTGACGGCGCACCAAGGGTAAAATTATCCTGGGTTCCACCATATACATTGTAAAAGGGAGCATCATTATCAGCGGTAATCTTATAGAACTGGGTAATTGGCAGATTCGCCTTGAAATTCCAGGTCTTGCCACGATCAAAACTCTCGTACACGCCACCGTCACAACCGGCAAGCAGGTAATCAGTATCATCGGGATCTATCCACAGGGCATGGTTATCGACGTGTTTATAGCGTTCGCCGATCCGTTTGAAGGTTTTGCCACCGTCATTGCTGACATTCATCCAGGTGTCCATCGAGTAGATGCGATCGGGATCATGCGGGTCCACATAGATTTCCTGGTAGTATTGCGGACTCCCACTTACATAGCTGCCTTGTTTATGCCAGCTCTCGCCGCGATCGATGGAACGGTAAAAACCACTGGATTTGCCTTTGGCCTCAATAATCGCATAAACAATATCCGGATTGGAGGGGGCAACGGCCATCCCGATGCGGCCCATTTTATCATTAGGCAAGCCACTCGTTACTTCACGCCATGTTTCGCCATTGTCGGTCGACTTGTAGATGGCGGAACCGGGACCGCCATTGATCAGCGTCCACACATGACGGCGACGCTGGTAGGCACTGGCATAAAGCACGTCCGGGTCACGCGGATCAAAATGCACTTCGGAAACGCCGGTATATTGATCAATTGAAAGCACGTTGCGCCAGGTTTTGCCGCCGTCCGTCGATTTATACAGACCGCGATCGCCGCCATCGGACCAAAGCGGTCCCTGGGAAGCAACGAATACGACATCAGAGTCACGCGGATCGATACGAATCATCCCGATGTGTTCCGAAGCCTTCAGTCCCATATTCTTCCAGCTTTTACCACCATCGAGTGACTTGTAGACGCCATCGCCATAGCCGACGCTACGCTGACTGTTATTTTCTCCGGTACCAACCCACACCACCTGATGATTGTTTGGATCAAGCATCACGCAACCGATAGAATATGATCCCTGGCTATCAAAAATCGACTTCCAGGTGGTTCCGGAATTTTCAGTCTTCCAAACGCCGCCTGAGGCGACCGCCACATAGTAGTGACTGGGTTTATCAGCGCGAACAGCAATATCACCGATACGGCCGGAAGTTAGTGCCGGGCCAATGGTCCGCAGCTTCAATCCGCTCAGGCTTTTAGCCGTTACCATGGCATTGCCGGCGGCCTTCGATTTCTTTTGTGCGTAACTACCGCTGAACAAGCTCAACACCAGCAAGATGATGAGACTATTTCCAAACATACGGGACATGAACGATCCTCCAATCTGTTTTCAGAGATCAAATAGTAGAAAGGGATGTATAAAAAGGAACTAATCGGCAAACGCAGGCCAAGAGGCAGACGTCGCCATAGCATGATTGTCAGAAGAGAGACAAGAAAACAGGTAATCGCCACGACTGGTATACGAAACAAGGGAGAGAAAGTAATCGGATCACAACCGATGGCCGGGAAAAGATGGCATAATTTAAGGGCGTGGACAAGGTAAATTCCATAACTATGGTTCGAAACAAGTCCGATAAATCGGCTTTCCTTCTTTGGAAGCGCGCTCTGCTTAAAAAGAAGAAACAAATCAGCGGGCATAATTGCAACATTATGTAAATCTTCTGCACAGATTCAGCGGTTTTTGAGCATAAAAACATGAAAAACAGGCTTTGAACGCCGCTTTACAAGATTAAATTAGACCTGAATCACAACTATTATCGGCCGTTTCGGGGTATTTTTCGCAATTGGTATGGCATTTGCCCGTTCAGGTCGGTAGAAGATTCTGCTTTTGCCCGCTGAAATAATGGGTTGGCAAATGTGGAAACTTAACCAGAATGAGGAGAGCCTGCCCGCGTCCACTGGCCGCTGCCCGCCTTTTCATTCCAAATTCTCGCAGGATTTTTGTGAATAAGAAGTTGTTACTCGTAGTATCACTACTTATGTTGGCCACGTTTACGCTTGGCGGTGACAAGGAAGCGACCGCAGTTGCAGCCGGTGATTCAAGCATATCCCTCAACAGTAAGGAACCCTTGCAAATGGCCGACTTCCAGGCCTTCTACCTTGGCTTCCTTGAATCCACAGATGGGAAAAGATTACTGGCACTGGAAATTCGAGATTTGGACTCACTGAAAAATGAAATTCGCTTCACCTATTCCTTCAACTCCAAACGCTATCGGGAAGATGGAGAAGGGCGCATCGATCTCGCCAAGCAGCATATAGAATTTAATGATAGCATCACCGGCCTGATTCGTCAGGCGGAAGATGGAAAACTAATCTTTCAATCCCACCAGGGAGACACGTTAAGCCACTGGCAAATTAAGGAGAGATAACATGAAACAAGTTTGGGCTCTGTTAATTCTATTGATCTTGTTCAGCTGTACGGATCAAAAGAAAATGGCTGAACTAGAGCAAGAAAACCAGGAATTGAAATCAGACTACTCGCGACTGATTGAAGAATCCCAGATGAAGGAAGATTACATCAAGGAGTATACCCAAACGGTTAACGAGGTATATGACAACCTGGAACGTATCCGTAAGCGCGAAGGCCTGCTCAGCAAATATAGCAAGGACATGGAAAAGCGTGAGAACGTTTCAATTCGCGAAAAAATGCGTAAGAACCTGGAGAGCATTGACGAAACCCTGCAGAAAAGTAAGCAGCAGTTGACCAAGCTCCGCAAGAAAGCATCCAGCAGCGGCAAAGCCTCGGCTGCTTTGCAAGAAACTGTTGATAAGCTACAGAAGGTGATTGAAGAGAAAGAAGTTGAAATCGCTGAACTTCGCCGCCAAACGGAAGATCTGAACAACCATATCGCCCGCGTTGAAGGGCAGTTGACCTCAGCGGTCGAGAAAATTGAGCAGCAAACCAGTGCCTTGAATACCGCTTTCTATATCATTGGTACCGAAGATGAATTGAAAGAAAAAGGTATTATCAAGGAAGTTGGTGGCATCCTCGGCCTGCGTAAGACCAAGAAGTTAGCAGAAGGCTTCAACAAGGATGAACTGTTTACTCAAACCAATATCCTTGAAACGGAAATGATTCCAATTAATGATAAGCTGAAAGACGTCAAGTTGATTTCTCCGCATAGTGAAGATTCATTTCACCTGGTGGCCAATGAAGACGAGAGCAGCCAGATTGAAATTATCGATCCGGATGAATTCTGGAAAATGCGCTACCTTGTGATCATGACCAAAGGGTGAGCGTTGAAGCATTGAAAATTGAAAATTGAAGCATTGCGACTACTTAGTGAACAAAAAAACCGGCAAATTTCGCATGAAATTTGCCGGTTTTTTTATTCGTAAACTGCTAACCGCCCACGTTTTTCAATATTCAATGTTTCAATTTTCAATCCCATAGTACCATCTGTTCGGATCTATCACCGGCTCGCTATCGGAGGCGATGGTTTTTGCATTTGGACCGACATCAAACACCTGGATACTACCATCACCGAGCTTAACTTCCATCGGCAAATCAAAGTCCAGATTGGCCATCCGAATTTGATATTCTTTTTCCCCGGTTGAAACCACTTCAACCTCCGGCACATCGGTGGTTTCGAGATATAAATGAAAGAGCTTTGACAAATCATTTCCCGTCCGCTTCTGGATCAACTCGATGAAGTGTTCCGTGGCAACGCGATTCTGATAGGTATAAGCTGAGTCAGTAGAGAATTCTTTCAGGATAGGGAAGAAATCCTTATCGCCAAGAACAAAGCGCAAGGTGTGCATAAAATAAGCGCCCTTTGCATAAATGTCACCATTATAGGCATCACTGGTAGTGGCGTTTTTCTTGGCAAGAATCGGGCGGGAATTACTCACCCGCCTATGCAATGAGGCCATTTTTGTTTTATACGCCGCATCCCCGCCTTTCGCAAGGTGATAAAGCGCCTCGCCATAAGAACAAATGCCTTCGTGAATCCAAAAGTCGCGCCAGTCGTTGACGGTCACCTTGTTTCCCCACCATTCGTGCCCCAGCTCATGCAACATCAACCAGTCATATTCATGATCACCAATTTTGCCGTAGCGATATTTGTTGCCGTATGCATTTATTGTTTGATGCTCCATACCGAGGTAGTCGGTTTCAACAATGGCAAATTTTTCGCGAATAAATGGGTATTCCCCGAAAAACTGCCTTAGCACAGTCAGCATGTCCACAGCCATATCAATATGGGCATCTGCCCCTTCCCGCGATTCCGGCAATACATAGAACTGCACCGGCATGGTCGTACCATCTTCACCGACATAAGTCCTTTCCAGGATTTCATACTTTGCAATACTGATGTTGAGCCCGTAGTTGTTTGTCGGGTAGCCGGTAAACCAATGATAAGTATGAAATCCTTCACGGGCATCCGAGATGCCACGCAACACGCCGTTGGAAGCTACCACATAGGGTTTTGGCACGGTAATATTAATGGCAGCACTATCCGGTTCATCAGATGGATGATCCTTGCAGGGAAACCAGACCTTTGCGCCATCCCCCTGGCATGACAGTCCGATCCAGTCATCTCCGTTAGTATCAGTCGACCAATTAAAGCCGCCCAGCCAGGGCGGCGATACGGCAACTGGCGGCTTACCGGCATAGTCGATGCGGATCGATCGCAATTCATTTTGAGCAAGCGGCGGATCCAGTTGGATGGCGAATTTATGTTTTTCTGTCCGCTCAAATGCCTGTGTTTTGCCGTTTGCCTGAACCGCAGATATTTCGAAGTTATCCAGTAAATCCAGTTCGAGCGTGGCAAGCTTCGGGGACATCGCCCGAACCTGCACAATTGTGTAACCGGCAATTGATTCCGTTTCGGAGGTCACCTCCAGATTAATATCGTAGAAAACCACGTCGTATTGAGATTGGAGAGAAGAAAGCTCTCCCCCGGACGGCACGCTGCCAAATCCCGCAACGCGGCCAAACATCATGTAGCTGGCAACAATGAAAACAAGTGCCAGAGTCAAGGTAATACCGAGAAACCACTTCAGAAATCGTTTCACAGAATCTCCTGTTCGCTAGGTAAAATTATGTACCAAAATTGCCGCAGATATAAACGAGCAGTTCTTATACAAACCCGTTACAATACCCTTTCACACCAATTGTCACGACCGCTTGCCTGAATCACCCGAACCCATTTGATATCACCGTTCTTATTATGTCTGGGCCGATAAAACTCATACTTAACAGAACTATCAATCGAGATAAATTCATTCTTCCCGACCGGAATCAGCTTCATTGGCGTTTTAGCTTCTTCAGAACTGACCCACAAGAGCCCTTCATTCAGATTGAAAGTTAGTATTTCTGAATTATTATCAAAACGTCCCTGATACTCTTTAATCGTGGAAATTTCAGATGTATAGCGATTGTGAATGGTTGGCTGCAAATGATCCCAATCATAGTATTCTGCAACTGCTCTGGCAATATAGTCCAGGAGTTCAAAACCATTGTCACTGTTTATCATAATGATTACCGCCTGCCGGCGAAGCAAAGACCCAACTAAATATGATGTGAAGCCCTGATTACTGCCATAATGCCGAAAAATAAGGTCTTCGCTTTCATCATTAAAGATTTTTGAAAAACCGAGCCTTTCACGCTTGCGACTCAATACTTCTGCCATCATTGAGGATGAGAGGATCTTGTTCTTACCTTCATGGTCTGCAAAAAGAGTCATAACAAACTTCGCCATATCGGTTGGCGTTGTCCAGACCCCACCAGCAGCTTTATAGGGGAATAATCGATATGGATATGGTTTGAGGTTTTCGTCGTACCCGATGGCTCTGCGTTCTTTTAATGCTTCAGGCATCGGTTGCTTGAATGAGCTCTCTGTCATACCGGAAGGTTCAAACACCAGCGTTTCGAGAATATCCTCGAAACTGTCCTGCGAAACGTCTTCAAGCATTTTTTGGATAATGGAATAGCCGGGGTTTGAATACCTGACATCCGATCCCGGCGCAAATACTACCGTCGTAGCAGGATCCACAGATGGAGATTCACCAGCTAACATTTGAGTCAGCGTAGGTACTGCCTGGCCTGGTAAATATGATGACCACAAGTCGTTACGAACACCGGCGCTATGTCCAATCAAGCGTCGCAAGGTTACTTTTTCAGTTGTGGTAAATTCATTGTTCTTAACATGCCAACCGACCAATACCTTATTGACATCCTCATCAAGGTTTATCTTACCGGACTCGACCAATTTTAGTGCTGCAATCGCTGCCAAAGGCTTACTCAATGATGCACCGGTAAATACAGTCTTATCATTTACTTTTTCTGATGTAGACAGATTCCTGAACCCAAATGACGCCTTCCATGTCAGCTTATTTTTGTCAACGAAGGCAATACTGACTCCGGGGATATCATCTTCCAATATTAATTGGGGAATACTCTTACGAATGACATGTCCATCCAAAGAATGCAGTGAGGTCAAATTATTTTTGATCCACGCCGCCGGCGCTTTGTTTTTTCCATTTGTTGGTACGTTATCCGTTTTGGTATTTGATGGTTGAGCAAAACAAGCAGAGAATAGAAACAACAGCAGAACGATTCGCATTTCAGATCCTTTTTGTTGAAGCTTTCAGCTCCCGGGGGAAAAAGCAGGGAGACAAACCGGCAATTTATCTGGCATCTCCTGCAGAAGAATCATTTTCCACGACACGTGCGAATCATTTTTACGATGGGTTTGATCAGGCACCGACGCACAATGCTTCGCAAGCGGTCCCGAGCTCTGAGAAAATCAGCAAGGGGCGGAGAAACCTGTTCATATACGTAAACGAAACCTCTTCCGGTTGCAGTTTTTCTTAGAATTTCATCTCTAAAGGAACGAAGCACATCCAGATCCCCGGCATTGGCAGATCCATAGGCCGCAGTCGCAAGAAAACAGCGAGATTTACTTGCGCCGCCACGATTCAACCAATCCAGTTCTTCTTCGATACGTCCTGCATCAAACTGGTCCAACTGGAAAGACTCCCCGATGGTATCTGTTTCAAGTGTAGAGCTGGCTTTATCAATCCAGTATTTGATGCGAAAACGCTCTACCTGTCTGTCTTTTGCAGCTGCAACCAGCTCTATGGTAGGCGCAGACCAGGCCTGCTCCGGCACAACCATCATTTTAGGGCTTATATTGTGAAGTGTGAATACCGGCAGCCCGTCCTTTGCGGCCTCAACCCCATATTTGAAGGTAGCGCCGCGGGAATTCCAGTATTCAGCGCGTTCTTCAAAACGCTTGAAGAGTGCCTCAAAGTCATGTTTCTTATGGTTGGCAAGGCGATCCTTAACCGTGGTTTTATCCGATTTTTTCTTCTTTTTCTTGCTTCGCTCAGCCTTGACGCGGGCCTTTTCCAGATCATCCAGCCAATCATTGCCCAGCAGCTTGCGGTACTGGCGCTGCCTGGCGTCATCAAATAGCCAACTCAACGCTTCACGAATCTTGCTCTCGGTCAATTCCGGCAGATAGAAGTCGATCTGGTCACGATCTGTGTGTTGCTCATGGCCAAGATCGTCGGTGACGGTATGCAGGAATGTCAAAACAGCGTGATTGGGATCCTGGGCCGGCGCAACGGTAATGCGCTTACTAACACCGAGCTTTTTTCCAGGTAAACGATGACTGCTTTCACGAATTTGCCGGGCCCGCTTGGGTAGCCAGGTAAATCGTTTTGGCGGCGGAGGTGGTTTATACGATTTGCGCTTGGTTTCAATAAAGCAGATTGTCACCTTATCATCAGTTTCGAAGGTGCCATATTTGAAATTGGCCCCGCTTGCAGTTGCCGACTGCACGAGCGCTTCAACTTGCGTGTAGAGCGCAGCAAAATCGTGATTGTTAAAATTCTCCACTCGCGCAAGGCGAAGGGTTTCCAGGCGCTCTTCTTCTACCTTTTGACGGGCGCTCTCCTTCTGCGCCCGCTTGTGCAGTTTCTCAAGCTTTCTTAACCCTTTCTTCGCCATACCAACGGCTTCCTTCTAACTTATTTCGCTTCCGTCTTCCCTGTAGACGCATGATCCTGACGCGCCTTAACTACCATCTCGCGAACTTCCGCAAGCAAGGTCGGCGCATGATAAGGTATGCCATTCTTTATTGTCCACTCTACGCCACCGACTTCCCGCGCAGCATTCAGGAAACGGGTCTTTACCGGTGGGAACAAGATACGTAGATTTTCCAAAGGATTACCATTGACAATTACCAGATCCGCCAGAAATCCACGTTTTATGCGTCCTAACTGCTCTCCTTGCCCGAGGACAACCGCAGAATTATGGGTGGCATGTGTGATCACCTCCAGCGGGCGAAAGCCGGCCTCTTCATGTAATTCCAATTCACGCAGGAAGCCAAATCCATGCATACGATAAATAAACCCGGCATCTTCGCCCGTCGTTACTATCCCACCCATTGCTGCAAAGTCGCGCACCGCCTTCATCCATATCTGATAGTTTTCCCGCCAATAGACTTCATCCGTTGTTGTCCATCCCCAAAAGAAGGATCCATGATATGTCGGGTTTGGGGTAAAGAATTTCTCCAATGCCGGGTGCAGGTATTCGTCAAACCACGGTTGCGATACCGCACGCTGCAGATCGCGACAGGCCTCGTAAATACTAAACGTCGGATCCCAGGCAACATTGGCCTCGGCCATCGCCTGCAAAACGTCCCGTAACTTGTCGGGATTTGCTTCGCGCCACAGGCGGCCGGCATAGCGAAAGCGATGCAGTTCATCGCTATGATTAAATTCCGGCGGAAAGGATTGCACCTGCGTCAGGGCGGCATCCGGCACCCCGTACCAATGTTCAATAGTTGTGGTTTTTTCAGCTATATCATCCCAGGCATTGGCATCCTTTACACCGACGTGATGGGCAATCTTTAGGCCCTGTAGCGTGGCTTCTCTGGCTGCCATCTGAAATGTCGCCCGGTCAAGCTGATGAAATTTCACGCCGTCGGCACCCAACTGCTTCAACTCGCGAATACTTTCGGCTATTTCTTTTTGGGTAAGCCCGCCGGGGAACCACATATACAAATATATCCGCGGTGCAGGATAGAGATCAGCTTCACTGTTCTTTCTTTCGATGACCGCTTTGGCTTTGTCACTGCCGACGTCGCGAATCGTGGTAATACCGCACGCCAGCCACAAATTATACTGATATTGAAATGGCATCTTGATACGGGCCCGCGAATCTTGCAGGTGGCCATGCATATTTATGAAGCCGGGCAGCACATACTTGCCCTTTGCATCAATCCGGGCAGCGGCGTTGCCGCGATGTGCGCCAAGCTCCTTCGCCCGCTGAATATCGATAATCCGATTGCCCTCAAGAACAATATCCCAGGGTCCGCTAGCCGGAATACCGCTGCCTTCAACAACCATTGCGTTGGTTATCAACAGTCGGTTATACTTCATCCCGTGCTCGGCGACCTGCCCCCATGCCAGCGCAAGAGACAAACATAGCCATGCCGCTACCCAGGCTTTGTCCAGCCCAGACAATAGCCCATGCCGTCCTGAAACTTGCATATTAAATTCTCCCAAAAGTGTCTTGATATATCGGGCTACCTGACAATAGTACGACATTTGCAGGAAAGGACAAATTAGGGATATTTAAATAAAAATGCCGCGCTATGGAACAACCCGCGAATAATGCCGTTATACAGTTTATAACCGGGTATGAAAGACCCGGATTTCCCTTATCAGGGCTGATTGGAGTAGGTCCTGGTATTACCACCAAAGACATTGTTTTAATTGCGCCACCAGAAGAACTATGCGCGTTTTTGATATTTTTTTCAAAAAAGCGGTTCTTTATAAGTAAGATAGGTTGGGAGTTAATGGCAGTCCTGTTGCAGCAAGTTAGTATTTAGGAGTTCCTATGGGAGGAATATCATGTCAAAAAAAATCCTTTATTCTACAATTGCTGTATTATCTCTAGTTGTATTAGTTCTTAGTTATCAGGTAGTCGGTAGCGAAGTTCCTGCGGACAATGCTGCTGAATTTACCAGTGACCGGAACCATGACATCTCACTTGAAGATGCCATCGGTTTCACCCGAAATTATCGCGAGTCAGTGGCCCCTGGGGAGAAATTGGGAGGGTTTTTCGGGAGCGATGCAATTCTCGGAATTCTGGAACAGGAAGATGCAGTTGGTCTTCGCTATTATTTCGGGAAAGACAAGGACGGCACAATGCTGATAGTGCTGGTTGGTACGGATGCCAATGGACAAGATCTGGTGTATGGCAGAATCGCAGATCTCGGTCTGCCCTGCCCGCCATATTGTCCATTCGAGAACGAATTGAATAGCGATCTCGAACCATTGTCACTCAGTATTCAATAATTGTCGTCTGCAACAGGAATGTCACCAAAAATGAGGCTGCCTTCGGCGGCCTTATTTTTTTTCTGCACCTTTATTACTTTGCAGAGCATCTACAATTTCCTGTAAGGTATCCTGCAATTCAACCAGCACGTCGCTACAGTGCTCATTGTATTTAAAGACATCGAGGAGAATGCCAAAATCGTGGCGGGTAGTGGCCTTCACATCCAGCAATTCGTCAAATGAACGGGTATTCATTGCGGTAGAGGAAACATCCATCCGCACAAGTAAGGCGCCAACCAGCAAACTCAGAAATTGAGAGCGCGCCATGGTTTTATCGTGCATTTCCGGCGTCATTATAACCACTTCAAGTCCAGTTGCTTCAAGGACTTGTACGATTCGTTCAGAAACGCTTGCATCAATGCGAGATGGCCAGTACATCAGCTTCAAACCGGTCAGATTCCACTGATTTGCAGAGAGAGATTCAGGCCCGAACAGGGGATGTGTCGCAACGTAGAAGATATTTTCAGGAAGGATTGCCGCCAGTGCAGCGGACGAATGATCTTTGATGGTACAAACATCAACCACAGTTGTTCCGGGGCTGAGATGCGGTGCAATCTGCTGCATGACCATGGCAAACTTATCGATTGGGACAGCAGGAATAACCACATCAAATTCACCCAGCCGCTCAACGTCACCTATAGTGTCTGAATCAGGCATCTTATCGAATGCTGCGGTGTAATGCCCGGAGCCATAGCGATCAAATAGCTTCAGCAATGCTTGTCCAAAATTGCCGGTTCCGATAACGGCTACTTTCAGAGATGTCATCAAAGATCTCACTTCTTTGTTGAATGAAGAATCCCGCCTTTATCTCCCCCGGGAGGAGATAAAGGGGGGATTTGCAAACCAATATTGGGCAAGGCAAAATACGATTAAAACATGCTAAACAGTACTATCTCGCATCGCCTGAATGCGATCGACGAAGCGGGTGACATCGGCATCAGATTTGAAAAAACGCTTGGGAATAACAAAGGCCGTCACAGCGCTATTATACACATAAATATTGCGCTCATCGGACACAATTTTATTAATGGAATTCCATCGCACCTTCAGCTCCTGGTATTCATTTTCCACGAAAATACCATCATCAGAAAATTCCATCAAGTGCCGGCCAAGGCTGCCCTTATTGTTGTCTTCAGCGTACATCTTCCTAACACGCCCTTCAACACTTTTTCGCATGGTCCCGGGCCATAAAAAGAAATACGCAATACCTACAACTGCGCCAACAGCAACAGCCGTTGCAAAATACTCAGTACCAAGAAGAATGAGAGGCAGCAAGAGAATAATGCCGGAAACGCCGTATCGCATAATAATCGACGATTGCCTGAAGCTCGGCGAATTGGCAAAATGAAAGTGGTTAAAGAGGACAAAATCCTCTAACGTATTTTCGACTTCTATCTTCATTATAAGTCTCTCAGGCCTCCAACAATGACTGAGAACAACATATAGTCCGGTGCTGGCAGGATTGTGATCAATCCGTCATCAGGGCATGAAAGAAACCTAATCTAAGCGTTGTATTTTTCCTTGCGTTGAGCTGAAATTCGCTTGTGTGCAACCAGTTCCATTTTACGCAGGCGGACATTTTGCGGCGTCACTTCAACCAGTTCATCTTCGGCAATAAATTCAATGGCCCGGTCAAGCGTCATGTTCTTTACCGCCCGTAAGGTCACCGTTGCTTCCGAAGTTGAAGCACGCATATTTGTCAATTTCTTTTCACGCGTAATGTTAACATCCAAATCGCCACTGCGGTTCCGTTCGCCCACAATCATTCCGGTGTAAACCGGCGTGCCGACCGGCACAAACAACATACCACGATCTTCCATCGCCAGAGAGGCATAGGCTGTCACCTTTCCGTCCCTATCAGCAACCAGGGCGCCGCTGATCCGCTGCGGAATTTTCCCAAACCACGGCTCATAGCCATGCAGCAGGGTATTCATAATACCGGCGCCTTTTGTATCCGTCAGGAACTGGCTGCGAAAGCCGATGAGTCCACGTGACGGAATAATAAACTCCAGATTCACCCGCCCGGAACCGGTATTCATCATATTCACCATCCGCCCTTTGCGAGTGGATAATTTCTCGGTGACCACACCGATACACTCTTCAGGTATATCCAGGAATACCTGCTCCACCGGTTCCAGCGTCTTGCCATTCTCCTCGCGGGTAATAACCATCGGTTTCGACACCATCATTTCATAGCCTTCACGACGCATGGTCTCAATCAGAATGGCCATCTGCAGTTCACCACGGCCACAAACTTCGAAGGCATCTGCGCGATGGGTTTTGTTCACACGCAATGCCACATTACTGAGGGTCTCTTTCTCCAGACGTTCCAGCAAATGCCGGGAGGTCAAATACTCACCTTCCTTACCGGCAAACGGCCCGCTATTGACATAGAAGACCATGGAAACCGTTGGTTCCTCCACAGTGATTGTTGGCAGCGGCCGCGGATCTTCCAGGGAAGTAATGGTATCGCCAATACGAATATTATCGATACCGGCAACGGCGATAATATCACCTGCCTCTACCTCCTTCACCTGGGTCCGTGTCAATCCACTAAAAGTATACAGGGCAGAAAACTTGACGGTTTTCGCCACTTCCCCATCCTGACAGAGGGCATAGTTCTTATTCATCTCAAGTGAGCCATTGAACAAACGTCCCTGGGCAATCTGCCCGACGTATGAGTCGTAGCCAAGATTGGTAATAAGAAATTGCGGCACTTCTTCATCGGACGCAACCGGTCCGGGAATAGCCTCCAAAATTGTTTCGAAAAGCGGCTGCAGATTATTCGAATCATCGCCCAATTCACGGTGCGCGACGCCCTCTTTGGCGTTGGTATAGAGAATTGGAAATTCAATTTGCTCTTCGTTTGCATCAAGATCGAAGAAGAGGTCATACACTTCGTTGAGCACCTCTTCAATTCGCGCATCCTGGCGATCAATTTTGTTGATCACCAGAATAACCGGCAGTTTGCGGGCCAGAGTCTTCTTAAGCACAAAACGCGTTTGCGGCAACGGTCCTTCGCTGGCGTCTACCAAAAGAATAGCGCCGTCCACCAAATTAAGGCTGCGTTCAACCTCGCCGCCAAAATCGGCGTGACCGGGGGTATCAACGATATTTATCTTTGCATCCTTGTAATTGATAGCCGTATTCTTGGCCATGATGGTGATGCCGCGTTCCCGCTCGAGGTCCATCGAGTCCATAACCCGATCCTGCACTTCCTGGTTGCTGCGGAAAATACCGCCTTGCTGCAACATGCCATCTACAAGGGTTGTTTTACCATGATCCACGTGGGCAATAATTGCTATATTTCTAAAGTTGTCTTTTCTTGCTGTCATTCTACTATGCCACTCTTTCGGCTTTGATTTTACTGGTTCTTCCAAAACTAACAATCATTCACGTAGTACATAACGATGTTGTCCGCAACGTGAATCGCGGACAACATTACAAAAATATAAAAGGCAAAGAAAGTCTTTTTTCAGTGAGATTTAGTGCTTGGTCCAGGTAAGTACAAATGCCGGGGGGATATTCTTGATGACGATATCGCGTTTGTCGTATTTGCCGAAATGTTTCTTCACTGCGTTGCGAAACTTTGTCACATGTGGTAAGGGATAATTGTGTGCGTATTGAATTGTGCGGAAGATACAACCGGGAGGCATCATTTGGTTAATCGAGGTGAGCACATCGTCTCTCACTTTTTCCGGCCAGTAGGCCCAGGGCAAGCTGGAGATGATCACTTTCACCGGCGCCAATCCCGAGTTTTGGAAAATTTCGCAGCAATCTTCAGCATTGCCTTTCACAAAATTCATATCAGGGAAACGATCTTCCAGGTAGGTCACAAACTCGGCCTCTCGTTCAATCCCCAGATAAGACTTGGGGTCCGGTATCTTTGAACGAATGGCTCGAGTCAGCGCCCCGGTTCCCGCACCCAGCTCAATCACAGTTTCGCCCGGCGCTAAATTCAGATCCCTTACCATCGTGCGAGCCAACTCTTCCGAACTTGGGGTCAATGCACCGACTTTTACCGGGCGACGTAGTAAGATTTTGAAAAATTCCCGGGAATCCTTGCTAACAGTGTTCTTTTCATTCGTAATCATAGCATTCTCTCTTATGAATTGACTGATTTACTTCCGTCGCAAAGTTTAGGTGTAGTAGTAGCTTGTCTCCCCTGACCTTCACGATAGTCGGGCTTAAGATATCCATTAGTCAGCGGATTTTCAAATATTTTAGTGGAAATGTGAATTTTCTCTCTAGGGGCGTGCGATCGTCAGACAAATCTCAAAGGAAGCGCGAAGCAATTTCAGGTGAAGGGATCATACATTGCTCTTGTTTGCCAAACCAGCGATATCGCCGACGGGCAATTATATTATAGAAGGGATCGCGAAGGAATGCCGGTAGGAAAATGAACGGATACCCGGCCTTCCAGGGCCAGGGGAATTGCCTCACTACCCGCAGAGCAGCGGTAGAACGTTGATATGCCTGCCCGTTTTCTATCAGCACAAAGGAATCGAAATCATCAACCGGCAAATCATGTTCATTTAATAGCGCCTGCCCCGCTTCCGACTGTAGGGATGCAAAATGGAAAATTCCGTCCGGATCTCGTTCAATCACAAACTGAACGATACCGCTGCAGAGATTGCAGACCCCGTCAAACAGCAGGACTGGATGGTGTTCAGTATTTGCCAAGTGTTTCCTCTTCATTTAGAAGTATATTTATCGGGCAGTTCTGGTAAGGCTTTATCCTACTCTCGAATCTCTTCTTTCAGCGGAAAAACATGCGATGGAAATTGCCGTTCATCGAGACTTTGATATTCCACCTGGAAACTGCCGCGATATCCGAACAGCGGCCCCCAATAAGGATTCCCGACAGACACCTTGATGCGAAAGCAATCAGCGTCATCATCATACCATTCACAAACCTCGGCTACACCTGAAAAAAACATCGGATAGCGAAAACCCATTCGCCGAAAATAGAAGCGCTGCTCACCGGACTTGATCGCCACTCCCCCATTCTCGGCAACCGACATATGGATATCGACCGCCAAATGTTGCTGATTGCCCAGGTAATCGACAATACATTCGCGCTCATCGCTGTAGATCATAGTAGCGTCGAAGCGGCGGGAGCGTTTCGGAAAATGAAAACTGCGAATCCAGGATACTGTTTCCCGGCCAAAGCTATCACGCCAGGCATAGTTTTCAATAGTAAATGCCACGGACTTGCCAATCTCCGGGAACATGATGTTGCGCAGCGTCCCGATTCGCAAAAATGGCAGTGTGTACCAGCGCCCATGCCAAATCTCTTCCATTACGCCGCGGCCAAATGCACAGATCCCATCCTGGCTATTAATCGCGAAACGTTCCTGGATTTTTGGATGGAGGTCTTGAAAGCGTTCACCAAGGTGCTGCTGATAGATAGACTGCATCTTTCCTCCCCTATTGATAGATGATTTGATCGATCTGTTCAGGCCGCGTTTTTTCAGGCAAATCGCGCAAGCACCGTAAAGCGGAAGGCAACTCATCGGCATGAAACAAACCGATAATGGCCAAAATGGCCACTGTCAGGTTCAGCGTAAATGGATTAAACGGACCGCTGATGTTCATTTGGATTTTGCGTCCGGTCCCAGAGTAAATCCAATGGCGCGCGAATCAGTGTTTCGATGTATAGCGGTTGTCTTTTCATGACAATTTCTCAAGAGACTTGTCAACACGATCACGACGCACACTTCGCCGTCGCGCCTGGGCTTCCTGCTTCCACCTGCTGGCATCGGCCTTTTCAGATTGAAGTCGCTTTAGTTTGCCGCTTTCAACATAGAGCGCCGAATCGTATTCCGCGTTTATGTCAAACAGGTCGAAGAGGTATTCAAACAGTGGCAACTGCACCTCAGCTGAATGCCCAAATTGGCTATCCCATTTTGGGCAAACCTGATGCTGATATAACAAGCGACTGTTCCGATAGTCAAATCCACAATTGCCATCGTTGTCGAGGATAAATGTCGTTGCTTCCGGCAATCCACCAAAGATGCTTTGAAAGGGTGTTTGCGACGAGATGTCATCACTACCCAGGCGAATATGGGCATTACCAAGCGGATCTGCACTTTGACAACCAGCCCAATATTGCTCCTGATCTATTTGCAGGTCCAGGTTCGACACCACACTGCGCACCGGAGAAAAATGTCCTAGCCAGGTCCAATAGGCGGGCAGTGAGGTATCGGTACGGAGAATGTAGCGGCAGCGCTTGAGCTTTCCATTTTGGCGGAGCAATACATGTACGCCGTATTGCCACTCAACGACACTGCGTCCGGATAGCGATACAAAACCGAGACGCGATATATCCATTTTGGCCGATGAGAGACTGATAATACCCAGCCCGCTTTTGGCAACTTCCTCAACACGCAAACAATTGGGAACCAACTGCTGTAATTCCGCCAGCGGTGCACGGAAGTTGATCGTCATTAGGTGGCTGGCATTTATTTCGATATCGAAAGGCTGGCGATGCACTGCGCCCATTCTTTCTACAAAATGACGAATGTTGATACTTTCCGGATGGTGCATTGATACTCCTTTATCACGAACACAGATCTTGACTACTTCACGATTGCAAAACTATCTCACTGAGTCTGGTCATTCATCGCCGGTTTTTGAAAAACCAGGAAATGCTGCTGTGGTAAAAACGTGCGATTTTCAACAAAAGTCAGTCCGACAGCAGCCATTTCTTTTCTGACCTGGACTTCACTCATTCGGTGCAGCCGCTTGATGGGCACAGATGGATCTTCGAGGCGATATTCCAAAAGAATAATCCGTCCACCAGGCTTCAGGGCGTCAACCAATGCCAGCATCATTTCACGGGGGTGCGAAAATTCGTGATAGGCATCGACCATGAGCGCCACATCCACTGTTGCTGTTGGTAAATTTGGATTGTCAATACTGCCCAAAACCGCTTCAACATTAGTAATTCCATCTTTCTTCGCCCGTCGTTCGATCCGCGTCAGCATCTGCCTTTGAATATCCACCGCCAACACCCGGCCTTCAGGCACCAGGGGGCTAATTCGAAATGAGAAATAACCGGTACCGGCGCCAATATCAGCAACAACATCCGTCGGCTTCAAGTCCATTTGCGCAACGGCATCGTCCGGCTTTTCCTCACCAACCCGCTCAGGCCGCTCTAACCAATTCGCTCCGCGATGGCCCATCACATGGGAGATTTCCCGGCCCATGTAGAATTTGCCAATGCCATCGCGACTGGCTTCCTTCATTTCGTAGTGATCCGGCACTTCCTGCTGCGCATTGGCAGCATCGCCGCCTGGACAGGCAGACAACATAAGAAGCAAAGTCATTGCGCCAATCCATTTGGCTATTGGTTTGATTTGATTTTCCATAATTTGACCCAACCTTAAAGTTTCCAGAATTTCTATAACGGTCCTGTTCAAAACACGCGCTCTTCTTCCAACACCTCGCTGACATGAGGTTTGAATTCGGCAACCAATCCAATCATCTCATCCATAAATCGCCGCAGCATTGGCACCTTATAAGCCTTGACCAGCTTGACAACAATGCTGGCGCTTTTATCAATCAGGCGATACGTTTTGGCCTGGTTTGCCGAGGTATCGTGAACCCAATAAAGGATGATGCCGATTTTATAAAGCCAGAGCAGTTCCGGCAGTTTGGGCCGCAATGCAGCCGGTACGTTTTCCCGGGCGCCATCAATTACTTCTTCGAAGCTTGCGATGTTCTTATCACGCAGCGGCTTCGACTCTTTGCTGAAAGGCGACAATGCATGTTCCGGATCGCTGGCAATCTTGAAAAGCTCCTTAGAGAGTTCGTGAAATGGCTGAGCGACGTCGATATGTGCCTTGATAACACCGGCAATTCGCGTTTCAAGGGAGGTTTCGCGAAGCAGAACTTCGTGACTGGCCTGCAATTGATCTTCGTGGGATTGTTCGTAATAGTGGAAAATAATATGTTGCTTGGTTCTAAAATAATAATATGTAGCGCCCAGTGACAAATTGGCAAGTTGAGCGATCTTTCGCATCGTCGCTCTTTCAAAGCCTTCTTTCAGAAAGAGCTTCATTGCCACATCAAGTATGCGCTGACGTGTTTCGGCAGCTTTCATATGCTTTTGCTGATCCGCACGGTCTCCCAAGGTCGCTCCTTTTCTTCCCTGTTGAGTTTAAGCGATTCTTTTTTGAACGCGTTCAAAAGTATAGGATATTATCGACATTGTCAAGCAGTTTTGAACACGTTCAAAAAAATTACAAAATCGGAGAATTGGCAAAAAACTATTGACATTGCGGTTTTATTCGCGTATTATTTCACAAGAAAAACGCTCAAAACGCTCACGGAATGTTGAGAGTAATGAGAAAGGAAAGGGGTAAACATGGCGAAGTTAGACTGGTATTATCATCGCAACAGCTGAAACACCTGTAAAAAGACGCAGGAGTTTCTTGCGAAGACCAAAACGGAAGTGATTGTCCAAGAGAATGCAAAACAAAAGCTACAGGCTGAAGATGCGCTCAAATTGGTGAAAGATGCGGATCATCTCTATGCCACAAAAGGCCGAAAGTTAAATCATATCGACCTGAGCAGCGGAAATGCAACAAACGATGAAATCCTTGCACTAATGCTCGGCCCCACTGGCAATTTACGAGCGCCGGTCGTGCGAAGTGGTAAAACAATTATTGTTGGATATGACGAAGAAACGTATCAGAAAGTGCTACAATCGGAATAGTGGGCGCAAGTTTCCGCTGATTCCTCAACTCCATCAAGAGGCACATTCGGAAATATCGGATGGCCTATAACTATATAGCAAAAACTACAGTTTCTCAGTTCGATGAAAGTAAGAAAACCGTAGTTTCTGCCGCCTGACCTTCTTAGCTTTCAACCGTTGCCGCGGTTGAAAGCTTTTTTTTGATCGCCATAAGATATGGCAAAGTAAGTATTTATCCAAGCTTTAAAGGATTCTGTCGGAAATGCCTACACCTTTTCATTCAACCCAGGAAAATGTCACCGCCCGCCCGTCCAGCCCTTTGGCGGACGCTCCCTTTTACTATGGCTGGGTCATGCTGGTAATTGCAGCTCTGGCAATGATCGCCACCCTCCCTGGCCGCAGCGTTGGTTTGGGATTAATTACCGAGGCCTTGTTGATCGATCTCGAGCTAAGCCGGGTCAATTATAGCGTGATGACTTTTTGGGCAACCTTGATTGGCGCCTCGTTCACCCTGCTCTGTGGCCCCCTCATTGACCGATTTGGCGTGCGCTGGGTATTGTCGGCAACTCTGCTGGCGCTTGGTGTTGTAGTCTATTCAATGAGCATTGTATCGGGCTTGCTTGTCTTTGCGGTCCTGTTAACATTGGTTCGTGGATTCGGGCAGAGCGCCTTGTCGGTCGCAAGCCTCGCTACGGTTGGTAAGTGGTTCACGCGACGTTTAAGCATCGCTATGGGCATTTTTGCGGTGATGATAGGAATTGGCTTCGTCATCGCCATAGCGACCGCCCAGCTGACCATTGCATCCGGAAGCTGGCAGGCAACATGGCAGGGTATTGCCCTCGGCATTATCGGCCTTGGTTTGATAAGTATATTATTGGTAAGGCGAAGTCCGGAATCAATTGGTCTTGCACCCGATACTGCCGAAGACACGGCTGCCGGGGAAGAAGATGAGCGCAGCAGCATGGGCTTTACGGTTTGGGAAACCTTGAAGCTGCCGGCATTTTGGGTATTTACGCTAGGCAGTGCCGTTTACAATCTCATCATCGCTGGCGTTTTGCTGTTCAATGAGTCGATTCTTAATGAATATGGCTTCGACAGCACTGTTTATCAGAAAGCAATAATTGCTTACCTTATTGTTGGCTTGATTGCGAATTTGCTTGGTGGCTGGCTGGCACAGAGATGGTCGATTGGTAAATTGATGAGCATTGCCATGATGCTGGTAGGCGCTTACCTCTGGCTATTTCCGGTCTTGCAGAGTGAGTGGCAGGTGGTTCTTCACGCGACCTTGCTGGGGGCATCCGGCGGGGTTGTCACCGTCATCTTCTTCACCTCTTACGGCACATTATTCGGTCGGCCGCATTTGGGCAAAATCCAGGGCGTCGCACAAATTTTTGCAGTCTTTGCCTCCGCAAGCGGACCGTGGCTGCTGGCAACCGTTTTTGAAAGCAGCGGATCGTACCAACCGGTATTTTATGGGCTGCTGCCTGTCGTTCTCATACTGGCCGTCGCCGCCTGGCAAGTGGCATTGCCGCGGCCGGAATTGGCACCGGGAACTAAATCATAGGCTTATCGTAAAGGCTTTAGGGACGGACTACCATACATTTCATCAAGAGAATCAATATTCCGGGAAATTTTTTGTTGCGATGGCTCTATAGTAATATAGGCGACGGAGAATACCCAATCAGACATTGCTTCTCCTGATAATTAGCCGACTGACTGTCATCAGTTTTGTTGAGGGGTCAACATGATTACAGTAACAATTTGGCATAAAGACGACACACCAAAGACGATTCCGTTAGAAGAAGGTCAAACCATTATTGGCCGTGACCCGCGCTGCGGCATTCACCTGGATACCGATTCTGTTTCGCGTAAACATGCGCGTCTGATATACAGTGACAAGAAGCTGCTCCTTACCGACCTCGAAAGTGCCAACGGCACATATATCGGCGATCGACGCATCAAAGAAGAGGGCCTTCGTCATGGGGATACCATTCGAATTGCCGATTTTCTATTAACGTTTCAAGCAGCGCAGGCAAATACCGGCGGTGCACCAACGCGCATTCTTGAAAAACCGCGCAGCTCAACGAAGAGCGGCTCCTGGTTTTCCTGGCGATAGTGGAAATTCGCGTCAATTCGTGGTAGGTCTTTTGCAATATCTACCTCCCGGGAGGGATTTAGAGGTGGGTTAGCGTTTCTGAAAAATACAATAGCGCTCACTCCCCTCTTTAATCTCCCATCCAAAATTCTGCGCCAACCATTCCAAAGTCTCATCTGCATAGAAACAGACGTGAGTATCATCCCGGCGATAATGCCATTGCTCGAAGGCTGTCTGCCCACGCCAGCGCCAGGTCATGATCCCCAGAAACCCGGCAAACCCTAACAGTCGATTCAATAAAGCCCAATCTTTCGCCGGTTCACGAAAATGCTCCACGGTTTCTGTAGCGGTTACAAAATCATATGTCTTCTGTAACGCTTGCGGATTGTCAGCATAGATCGGATCGTGCATTTCCATAGCGAATCCCGCTTCGCGGCACATTTCGACCAGCGCTGGCCCCGGTCCACAACCAACATCAATGCCGCGTTGTCCATCAGCCAGATACGGTAACAGCGGGTTCAGGAGTGTTGACAGAAATTTGCGATAAGCAGGATCATCCACCTGATTTTCATGATGGTCATAGCGTTCTTTCTCGTCTTCCCGGCTAAGGTGAAAGGTAGCCGGAAGAAAAACCATGGAGCAATTGTTGCATTCGAAATATCGACGCCCGTCGACATCTGCATATAATTGCGGCTCACCGGATGCGCAAAGAGGACAGTTCTTTGGATTCTTGTTCATTTTTTTACCACTAATCGAAAACCACTTTATTCAATATCGCTATTCATATCAGGATTACCAGCTCAATTTTGCATTGTATTCCTGCCCTGATTACCTTATACCGAAAAAATAAAAACTCGCATGCTTCACACAGGATTCGCAAATGTCTGAGACCGCCGTAAACGCGCCGCTAATTACAAACGATGCAGTTGTATTTGGTATTTTGATCGCCATCCTGGCTTTCGTATTCAAGACTTCAAGCCTGCCACATCCGTTTTGGAAGAAGTTCTACACTTTTTTCCCTTCGGTCCTGGCTTGCTATTTCATACCCGCAATTCTGAATTCCGCCGGTATCATCTCCGGAGACAGCGAACATTCCAATCTCTACTTTGTCGCATCGCGCTACTTGTTGCCGGCCAGTTTGGTACTGTTAACACTCAGTGTTGACATCCCGGCCTTGAAGAAACTCGGAGCCAAACCGTTAATCATGTTCTTTTCAGCTACCATCGGCATCGTTATCGGGGGGCCGGTAGCGCTCTTGGTCGCCACTTCTCTTTTTCCGGAAATCGGCTCCACGGACCCGACCAGCCCGGATGCCGTTTGGCGCGGGCTTAGCACCATCGCCGGTAGCTGGATCGGCGGCGGCGCAAATCAGTTAGCAATGAAAGAAGTCTTCGATGTCGGTGACAGTATTTTTACTTCGATGCTTACGGTAGATATTATCGTCGGCAACATGTGGATGGCTGTGTTGCTCTATGGCGCCGGCATGCATAAACGGCTGGACGCTCGTATGAACGCCAACGCTGAAGCGATAGACGAAGTGCGTCAGCGCGTAGAGGACTATCGAGCCAGCATTGCCAAGGTGCCGAATTTGACAGATTTATCGATGGTTGCTGCCGCCGGCCTGGGCGTCACCGGTATTGCTCATTTTGGTTCCGATTTAATTGCGCCCTGGATTGCCAACAACGCGCCCGGGCTGGCCCGCTACAGCCTGGCGTCCGGTTTCTTCTGGCTGGTGGTCATTGCAACAACGGGCGGCTTAATCCTTTCGCAGACCAAGGCCCGAAAGCTGGAAGGCGTTGGGGCATCCCGAGTCGGCAGTTTGTTCATATACATCCTGGTGGCAACCATTGGTATGAAAATGGACATTACCAAGATTTTTGATCATCTGGAGTTCTTCGTTATCGGTTTCATCTGGATGGGTATTCACATCACGATACTCCTGGTTGTCGCTCGCATTATTCGCGCCCCCTTCTTCTTTGTGGCGGTTGGTAGCCAGGCAAATGTCGGTGGTGCCGCCTCAGCGCCGGTTGTTGCCTCGGCCTTTCATCCTTCGCTCGCACCGGTCGGGGCATTGCTGGCGGTATTGGGCTATGTTGTCGGTAGCGGCGGCGCATGGCTATGCGGACTGATTATGCGCGCCATAGCAGGTGGGTAATGGTTTATGAATAAAGTTCGTGATATGACCTTGGCGGATGCAGAAAAAGTCGCTGCCATTTATAACCAGGGAATTGAAGAACGCATCGCCACCTTCGAGACGAAGTTGCGTGACGCCCGGGACATCTTTTCCTGGATGCACGGCTCACATCCGGCATTGGTCATCGAGAAAGACGGTGAAGTGATTGCCTTTGCTGTTGCTTTTCGCTATAAGCCGCGTGCCTGCTATGACGGAGTTGCGGAGTTTTCTGTTTATGTTGACCGCCCTCATCGGCGAGGCGGCGTGGGGCGAATCGCCATGAATGCCCTTATCGACAAAGCAAAGGCAGCTGGTTTCTGGAAGCTTTTATCGCGTGTCTTTGTAGAAAATCAGGCCAGTCGCTCATTACTTTTGGAACTGGGGTTCCGCGAAGTGGGTGTATATTATAAGCATGCCCAGCTGGACGGCGAATGGCGCGATGTTGTGATTGTAGAGAAATTGCTGATCGACTGACAGATTGAAGAATGAAAAATGAAGACATAAACACGAAGGAAGCAAAGAATAGCGAAGGGCCGCAAAGCATGTTTTTCAAAGTATTTTTCTATTTCCTTCGTGTTACTTCGCTGTTCTTGGTGTCTCTTCGTGTTAGTATTATTTGCTGACTTGCTGATTTACAGATTGAACAAAGGAGATGGGATATGATGTTGAGAATATTAGCCAGCGTGGTATTAAGTTTACTGGTTTTGTCATGCCAGAAGCAATCACAGGAAGTGCTTGAAAAGGCACCGGGTCCAATGACTCTTGAGCGCCTGGTGACGATCATTCAGGAAAACACCGAAAATGCCCGCGTTCAGGATGCCTACGTTGAGTTTACTGTTGCCGGGGTCAATATGGCTTGCATCAGCGATCCCAACAGTGATCGCATGCGTATTGTCGCACCGATCATTCCGGCCTCACAATTAACCGAAACCCAACGCAAGGACATGCTGGAAGCGAATTTTCACTCGGCTCTCGATGGCCGCTATGCCGTCAGCAATGGTGTGGTCTATGCTGCTTTTATCCATCCGCTTTCCCCACTGCAAGAACTGCAGGTCAAGTCGGCAATCTATCAGGTATCGCAGCTGGCCTTGTCCTTCGGCACAACCTATTCCAGCGGTGTGTTGTCATTTGGAGAGCAGGGAACGGATATTTAAAGACCTTTGACACGGATGCACGCGGATGTCCACGGATAAAGATAAATTTGACAGGATTTACATGATCAACTGGATTAAATCAGATGGAATATATGTATCGTGTCAATCCTGTTAATCCTGTCGAACAATCAATACCAGTTCTTATTGTTCCAGTTTTTTATCTGTGCTCATCCGTGTCTATCCGTGTCAGAAGGGTTTTATCTTTGTAGGAGAATGTAGTGCCAACTACCATACCCGGATTTCTCATCGGTCATGCAACTGAACAAAGCGAACCAACCGGTTGCACGGTCATCGTTTGCCCGGAGGGGGCAACTGCCGGCATCGACATTCGCGGCGCAGCTCCCGGTACTCGCGAGACAGCCCTGCTTGAGCCGACACGCATGATTCGTCAGGTGCATGCTATTTGTCTCAGCGGCGGCAGTGCGTATGGATTGCGCTGCGCAGATGGCGTAATGTCGTATCTGCAGGAAGCCGGCATTGGTTTTGAAGCGGTAGGGACGATCGTGCCGATTGTACCGTCTGCGGTCATCTACGATCTGATACCGGGACGTGATCCGCAGTTTCCTACGGTAGAAATGGGCTTTGAGGCAGCACAATCTGCGGCCAACGAATTTGCGGTTGGTCGTATTGGCGTTGGCAGCGGGGCAACTGTAGGTAAAATCCTTGGGCTGGAACATTCCATGCCGGGCGGACTCGGCTATGCCAGCGAGGAGTTAAAAGGTGGTGTAATAGTGGCAGCGCTGGTAGTAGCTAATGCCTTTGGCGACGTCATCAATCCATCAAATGGTAAGATTGTTGCCGGTGCCCGCCTTCCCTCGGGAGAATTTGCCGACTCCCTGATACAGATGAAGGATCTCCTCCCCTACCAGGGCTATGCAAGCAATACAACTCTGGGCGTGATAATGACCAATGCAGCTTTTGACAAAGAGCAGATTAACCACATTGCAGCAATGGCTCAAAACGGTATTTCCCGCGCCACGCGCCCGGCACACACCATGTTTGATGGAGATCTTGTGTTTGCGTTAAGCTGTGGTTATAAAGCTGCTGATATCAATGTCGTTGGTGAAGTTGCTGCGCAGTTGGTGAGTGAGGCGATTGTAAAAGCAGTGATGCTTGATGCTTGATGCTTGATGCTTGATGCTTGATGCTTGATGCTTGATGCTTGATGCTTGATGCTTGTTGCTTGATGCTTGATGCTTGATGCTTGATGCTTGATGCTTGATGCTTGATGCTTGATGCTTGATGCTTGATGCTTGATGCT
>JANQRS010000066.1 GCA_028284445.1 Calditrichia bacterium | reverse complement strand
TGGCCTTTCATTCTATCACAACTGGCCATTCTCTTTGAAGGAAGAGTCGAGCTTGACATTTAAGCGAATACGGATTTACACAAAATATCTTACGGTCTCCATTGCAAAGCAAGGTCTTTTCCAGTATTCCAATATTCCAGTATTCCAATACTCCAATTGCCCGGAGATCTGAACCGAATTGTCCACAAAATGGATCCAATACCTCACAACATGGCCCTACATCCCCAACTTCTAATGCAGCAGTATCATCTTCCGAATTTGAGAGAAATTACGCGTTTGCAGCTCGTAGAAATAGATACCGCTGGGAAGGTGCTGACCAAAATCGTTGCGGCCGTCCCAGCTGACCTGATATTCCCCGGGACTGAGTGGCTCGTCAACCAGGCCGCGAACCGCCTGGCCGAGCGTATTGTACACGATCAAACGGGTCTGTGCCTGTTCGGCAATATGGAAGGCAATGGTTGTGACCGGATTAAAAGGATTGGGATAGTTTTGAAAAAGTTGCGCACTTTCCGGAATGTCGCCGGTTTCCGCGGTGACGCCAACGACTTCTTCGACAGCCAGACGAATTGGTAAGAGACGCTCTTCCTGAATGGGATCATTGGAAGAAACGTGCAGATTGAAGAGATATATCCCGGGCATCAATCCGCGGGTGCGAAAACGAATGCGAATGGTTTCCCGCTCGTTGCTGCCAAGTAAACCCGTCTGCGGCGTTATGAAATACTCACCACTTTGCGGCAGCGTCAAATGCTGGCGGGAGCGCACTTGCTCATGTAAATCCAACAGCGTCCGTCCGTGCATATCCCTTACGCCGGCGTGGAAGGTAGAATCCACTTCGGCGACATCATGATATAAAAATTCTACCAGGCCGGAAGCTGTCAGGCGGACCTCCACATTATATGAGCCTTCATATCCATGTCGGACCAATCCTTGCCATAGGATAGAAACCTGATCATCTTGGTAGCTGAGGCTGACATTTGGAGATTGCGAGGCATCAAAGCTTGCATACAAGGGTAAAATTTGCGGATGCTGCGCCGGTTCGGCAGAGATTTCATCATTGGCGCCGGGTTCCGGCTGCAACAAGACCTGTCCATGTCGATCAACAATCACAGCAGGGTATGATTCGCTCAGGAAGGGAAAAGTAAACGGCAATTCTATCCGCTCGCTATATGGCTGCTCACCATGAAAAGGAATTCGCAGTCTGCCGCGAGCGCCTTCAGCGGGCTGATCATCATCCGGCAAGAGCAGATGCTGAACAGCGCTAAGCGGATAGGCAAAGCCCTGCTGCTCATCTTCCCGGATCGTTTCAGAGAGTGTAAGAAAATACATCAACTCCCCTGCCCCATCGTTCCCCAATTCAACAGTCAGCTCCAATGAATCGTCGATGCCGATTGCTGCTGCAATGGAGTCTTCCGACAACTGCAATGCCGGCAGCGAGGCGGCGCTTCCGGACAGCAAAACCAGGTGGCGGGTGGCCAGCGGATCATTGTTCAAAACAATCAAGGTATCCTGATAGCTCTGAATTTTCCCGGGTTCAAAAAAGACGACCATCTCAGCCTGCCCACCCGGCGGTATCAGCATTTGCTGATCTTCAACCCAGAAGGCCTCTGATGTTGTGCGGGCCTGAAATATTTTCAGGGTATCCTTGCCTGGATTATTCAGCAGCAAGGGCTGTGACTGCGCGAAGTCCAGAATCCCTTCACCAAAAGTCAATTCCGAATTGCCCGTTTCTATCGATGCGCCACCGGAAATTTCCAGGTTTATCAGATGCCGCCACTCCTGATCTGCCGCACGAATGCGGACCTCGAGAGGAATCGAAGCGTGATGCGGAGTGCTTGGCAGAGCACGAATTTGCAGACCACCGGTGGTGCTGGTGCTGCCGTCGCCAACGCTGAATAGTGAGGCGGTATCCGTCACAACCTGCAGGTAGCGACTGGCAGAACTGATTTGAACAGTGACAGCCGGCGCGGTCAGATCACCAAGGTTTTCGACATGCAAGTCTATACCGGTGGTCTCACCAGCTTCCAATACACCATTATAGTTGCTCAGAGTGTCAATGATGGTATGGTTTGCAGCCATCAGGTAAGCAGAGTTTTCCGGAATCAGCAGGGCTTCAACAGCATCGAGATCAAATCCGGCATCAGCGATACCGGTAAAGCCATCGCCATCATCGGTAATGCGCAGGTATCGGAACTGCTTGACCTTGGCTTCGCTGATATCAAATTTGGCAGTGCCGCTTGCCTTCCCAAGCGTCTGCCAGGGACCTGTCCAGGCCTCGGCGGCCTCCAGCATAAATCCTTCGCTCTTACCGGAACTCACTATGCGTATATCTGCTCCCGGCAGGTCGAATAATCGCTCGCCCATATCCAACACAATCCAGCCACCACGCCCGAGTGAATAGCCGCGGCCATCGGGCTGGCCAAGCGCCTGCCAGGTTAAACCGTTATTTGCAAAATTATTGCCGGGCACCTGGCAAGCAAGTACTTGAAACGCGTGCACACCCGGCCGCCGAATCAGCTTTGCGTCGACATCAATTCCCGTGGAATCGACTTTCACAGAAGACATACGCAATGGGCGATAGCCATTGGCTTCAATTGTCAGCGAATAGGTGCCTGGCGGCAGGAATTTATGGAAATCACCGAGGGCCGGATCGCTGTAGACCGGCCAATATTCATTGTCGCCATTGCGCACACGAATGATGGCCGGCAGCGGCTTCCCGCTTCCCAGAGCGGATACCCTTCCGCTGATGCCTTGTTGACTCATTTCGATAAGCTGGAGCAGTGAGCGGCGATTTTTCTTGTAGTATTCTGCCACCTGATCGTGTGCACGAAGCTTGTCGTCGCAAATTTCCAGGGTCCAGCTCATGGCGCCACGAATGCCGTAATAACTGTCCTTTGCACTACCGCTAATCGGATATAAGCGGTCAAAGCCTTCTCCAAACGGCAACTTTTCGTAGCCGGAAACAGCGGCATATTTCGATGCCAGCAAACGCATATTTTCCTGATCAGGCGTAATGCCGGGACGATAACTCCAGGGGTGGGAAATCAGCTCTGCGCCGGCATGCAAGGAGATCATCATGGTAAACTGATGATCGAGAAGCCAGCGAAGCAGTGCCCGGGTTTCCGGCTGCGAATAGGGCTGACTGCTATTCCCCCACCCGTCCCACATGTATCCCCAATCGCGATTAATATCGACAAAGTTGCTGTTGCGACGGGTGAGCAGCTGTCGCCCATCCGGATTGACCATCGGGAAAAACCAGATCTCGGTTTCATTGACCAGCTTCCGAATCCGATCCACAGAAGCATAGCGTTCGCAAAGCTCGACCATCAGCTTCATCAGCAATTCAGTGGTCATGATCTCGTCGCCATGCTGCGCGGCATCGAAAGCAATCTCCGGCTCCGGCTCGTCTACCGCGGCATTATCGCTGATTTTCACGGCAACCAGCGCTTTACCCTCAACGCTGCGCCCGTAGATAGTTTTATGAATGAGTTTGGGATAGGCGGCTTGCAAGCTGTCAAGAAAATGATTAAGGCGGGCATAATCGCGATACCCGCGCAACTCTTCCTGTTCCAGCAACTGACGAGAGTAGGCAATCATATCCGGGATTAAGATCTCCGGTCGAATACCGCTTTCGAGTAGCTGTTGCAATTCTGCTTCAATAAGATAGAGATAAATTTCGTCGCCGTGAGAGTGTTCAACTTCTATGCCGATTTCCAGCAAAGCCGTGACCACCTGCTCCGACACATCCGAAATACGCACTTTCATCTCGCCCGGACGCCAGGCTGCATAGAGCAGCTGGCTCCAGAAAACAGCAAAGAGCATCCCGGCCAACAGCCAACGCTGAAAGCTTTCCGGAGAAGATCTGGTGGCAAAAAAATGTGGAGGCAGTAACTTTTTTGTCATATACGGCGCCGAAACAAATTCCTGTTTCATTAATTAAGATCCCAAAGCCCACGACCTGGTGACAAGCCTTGCTTAGTCTTGTCATCATGTTGTAGGCGTCAGTAGAGAACTTACCACGGCCCCTCATACAACGGTATCTTATAGGAACATAGTGCAAACGATTCAAAGATTCAATGCGTTGGGTCAAAATTTGGTGGGAGAATTGAAAAAAGCAGGAACGCCTGCAACATATCGGAGGAGATGTTGCAGGCGTTGGTCTTAGCGGGCCGTCTGCCGCGCTAATTCTTGAACAGCCTGTTCGATGGTCAAGCCGTCGGTATCAGCAAAGCGGGAAATAATGCCCCAGCCGCCAAAGGTCTCGGAAACAGCAAATAAAATTTCATTTTCGCCTTTCTTTAAGGGCAGATGCACAGAATCGAATAGCCCAATTGTGCCAAGGTATCTGAAATCACGGCTTTGATAGCCGTTGTTGCCGCTATAGACCAGGCGATCGTTAACAAAAACCTTTACCCGGTCGCTGTAGCCAAACTGCAATTCTTTAAACTGCTTTTGCGCCGACTCAAGGTTGATTTTTACGAAGACGGTATTTTTTTCCCGGTGGCTTTGCAGTCGGGAAAGATTTGCAATACCATCTGCCTCGCAGGCCAGGTCATACCATGATAGCTGCTTTTCTGCGGATGTTAAGCGAGTCTTGTTCTCAAGCATTTTCTCATCAAAGTAGCCTGACACTTTATACGCCATTAATGTATTGGCATCTGCCGGCTTAATTGCCGGTGCTTTGCCAACCAGCTGCGGGTTGGCGTTTTTTGTAACGCGAATGTTTGAAAAATAGGCAGTGGCGAAACGACCGGCCTTAAAACCAACCATGCCGCTGGCCGCTTCGCGCTTAAATTCGTGTGTAACCAGGGCGGGCGCGTCCATATCCTTCAAATAGATCTCAGCTCGCTTCTCACCCACAACCACCTTCACCGGCATCCACTCATCAAATTGATAAACAGTCGGCACACTATAGCCCTCACCATGATAGAGCTGCCATCCGGAATTACCGTTGAATACCGGTGAATACTGATTGGCATCTCCTTTTCCCGATTGATGCGGACGCATATAAAAGTCCTCGAAATTTCCCCCATCCTGCATTCGCCACATCACCCCTACGAAATTTCGCTGATTGGGAAAAGACACATCGAATTCGATTGTGCCGGTCAAAAAGTCACTATCAGCAAGAATCGCCCGTCCGGCTTTCAAGGCAAGGGCTTTCCGGCCTAGATGATCGACAATTTTGCTTTCGTCACCGCTGATTTGCCAGGTGTTGTCGTCAATTGAGATATATTGCCCAAAAACTGCCGGGGCAATTAAGCATGTCAAAAACAGGGAAAATACCAAGCCTCGCATAGACACTCCTTCTTTGCTATCTACTGCGCAATATCATATTCGCTATCAATTTTGAATTAATTTTGAAGCTCTATTGCTTCCAGTGAAAAAATAGCTGGCTACAAATAAAGTGTATTGTAAAAATGCGACATCGTAAGGTGATACTGAAAGAATGATTTTAGCGGGGTTGGTTGAAAGTTTTCACGAATGGCATTAGGTGTTAAGCCACTGAAGGTTTTCACTTCCTTGATAAAGTGCGCCTGATCGTAGTAGCCACACTTCACGACGATATCAGCCCAGTGCACACCCTGCCGCAGCATGAGCAGTGCTTTCTGAAAGCGAATCACATTGGCAAACTTTCGCGGACTTAAGCCAATTGAGCTGCGAAAGCGCCGCTCGTATTGCCGTCGGCCAAGCCCGGCATCCTCAGCCACGGATGACACCCGAATATTTCCCAGCTGTGTATTGATGACTTGCGTTGTGTGACGAACCAGTGGATCAAACTGATTCTCGTCCAGCAACGATAGCAAAAACGCTTGTAAAATATCGATTCGCTGATGATTGTTCTCCGCATTCATTACCCGATCTTCCAGGACAGCAATTTCGGCGGGATTCATAAACTCACTGAAAGGGATTTTGCAATCGATGAACTCATGGAGCGGCAAATTAAATATTGGAAAGCCACCGCCGGGCTTGAAGCTGAAAATAATAATTCCGGTTTGACCGGTAGCGGCAACCGAATCCGGGCGTGTTTTTTGCCCCAGAAGAAAAAAACGCGGCAATCTTAGCGGTCCATCAACACCCAATTCAATAAAGGGATCGCGATAGAAGAAGAGCATATCAAGGCGCGTCGTCGGCAGCACCGTGGTCGGTACAAATGCCTCACGTGCGGCATCGCGCAAATCTTCCTGCACCCAGATGTTCTCGACAAAGGGCGCCAGTCGCTCATGCGGTTGAATGGTTTGATAGGGCATAACCGTTTTACGGAGACAGGGACTTCAGGTTGCGGCGCAATAATTTTTAATGGACATCCCCCTATATCCACTTCGAAGGGGATATAGGGGGATGTCTCTGATGTCAAATTCGACAGTTTGCTGGTGTCAAACTGATGTCGCATCGACAAAATTGACGAACATCACATTTCCGCCTCTCGACATGCGCCAACCCAAAGTAAGAATTAACAAATACTTAAGAGCCAACTCCATTTTCTGGCATGCTTATCGCTGATAGATCTGCCATATTCAAAAGACCTGCGTTCCGCAGGGCGGTGTTCACTTAACATATTTGTGGAGGCACGATGACACATTCAAATTGTTTGCGTCGATTATTTGCAATTTCCACTTGTCTGCTATTGATGGTCGGTCCTCTGGCAGCACAGAAAGGCTTTGAAGCTGAGCCGGTTAATTTTGCAAAACGGAATCTCGGTGGTCCGCGTTTAGGCGTTACTTACATTCCCGAAAGCGCCTTACTGGATGAATTGGAAGCCAATGATCTCGGTCCCCTGCTGAGTCAGTTTGGCTGGCATTTCGAATACCAGATAGCCCCGGATGCCGGCGGCCCGGCTTTTGTCGTGCAGCTGATTCCTATGGTTACCGGTGTCGAATATGGCAAACTCATCCCGCATGGTACTTTGGCGATGGGAATCCGCTTGCCAAATGGCTTTGAGTTCGGGCTGGGACCGAATCTCCTGGTCACGCCAGATTCGCTGCATACCTCGCTGGTAATGGGCATTGGCAAAACCTTCAACTACAGCGGGGTTAACTTGCCAATAAACCTGGTATTCGCAACAAATCCGGATGGTGCTAGACTATCATTTGTATTTGGTTATTCGATTGACCGGATTAGCAAGTCACGACGACCATCCGGTCGCTAGTTTGTCCTGCGGAGTTAATTTTCAGTAGCAGTAGCAGTAGCAGTAGCAGTAGCAGTAGCAGTAGCAGTAGCAGTAGCAGTAGCAGTAGCAGTAGCAGTTATGAAGTTGCGATTGCAGGAGCTGCTCAACAAGGCCTTTTCCCTGCCGAGTGCCACTGGTGACTGCAACTTTCTTTTTCAAGTGCCACTGTCACTGCCTTTCAACGGTGCGCTTTCGCGGGGAGGTGAAAGCGCACTTTTTTATGCCTCGTCCCGCTGAACGGTTGCACCGGGCATAAAGCTAAGCTCGTCAGCATTGACCACACCTTCTTTCAAGAAAGCCGTCATTACCAGCTCTGTCATTTCCGTCATAAATGGAAATTCGTAGCGAATATTGATCACATAGGCCTTTAGTCGCATCTTCAAGATCGAACGGCCCTGGTGATTCTCATTCTTGATCACAATAGCAATTGGTTTGGCCGAGTAGAAATAGCGGCTAACTGCCGCTGCGCGCCTGGCCAGACGCTTGGCCTTTACCAAATCAACATCTGCCGGCAAATAGAATTCGGCAACCACCTGACAATCCTGTGCCCCACTGTTAGCGTTGGAAACCGATTGGTTAATCATTTCCCCATTGGGGATAGAAACAACTGAATCATCGGGGGTAACAATCCGCACCGTTCTGAGCCCAATTGCCAAAACCTCGCCGTAATGATCGCCAACCTGGATTTTGTCCCCAACCTGGAAGGGGCGATCTGTCAGCAACATGATCCCGCCAAAAATATTCTTCAAAATATCCTGCGAGGCAAAACCAATTGCAACACCAGCTGAGGCCGAAAATGCCAGCAAAGCACTAATGGGCGGATTAAAGATGTTGGCGATAATAAAATAGATTACCAGGGTATAGCTGCTTACCCGGAAAATCGGAATAATGCCCTTGATCAACAGTCGCTGACGGACCCATCGTTCAGCCAAGGCTTCCAAAAGACGGGTACTATAGCGTATACTAACGATGGAGAGCAAAAGAACAATAATTGCCCAAATGACCTTCTGGGGCGTGATAAAACCCCACTCCGTGCTCTCTTCGTTCTTTTGCTGATTCCCGATCGGCAACTTCACGCCGGTCACCCGCTCGAGCAAGCCCTTCTTCTCCGGTTCAGCTGCAGAAGAATCGGCGTCAGACGCCATGGCAACCTGCGCTGCTGAATCTGCGACGGTAACATTGCTGTCACTCATGGCGCTATCGGCCTGCGTGGCCGTATTGGCGGAGTCCACAGCGAGAGCCTTCAGACTATCTGCAATCCCGAGTGAATCCGGCGGGCTTACCTGCGAGTCAAAGAACGCACAATTCGCCATGAAGAGAGCGATGGCAGCAAGCAATAGATGTCTAGTCGTGCGATACAAACGCGGTCCTTTTATGAGACGATGTTTTGTTCACGTAAATTTCTCAGGATTGGACGATAAAGAATCGGATCGATATGATAATGATCATCCTCAAAGGTCAAAAATCCCTTATTCATCATCAGCGTTAAAATCAAGCGGCTCTCCTGGATATCCTGATGAAAGATCATGGCATGATGAGAAGCAATTAACTGATCGTGTTGCACAAAGGCTGCCAGGGTAAACAGTTCCTCGCCCGACAGCTGTTCCAGGAAAGAGGCATCAAAATTAATTTTGGCCGGCACCATAAACTGCTCGTCTGAAACTTCCTTGATCGAGCGAAGCCAAAAGAGAATCGCTGCGGTAATATTGCCGGCGCTTAGCTGTGCCAGTTGGCTAAAGAAATATTTGCGCAGATAGGTTTGCCGCTCTTCTTCGGAATTTAGTTTCTTGAATTTTCGCGACGAACGCACCGACGCCGGTACGGTAAAATGCAGATGATAGCCGCTCAGTCGATGCCGGCGCAGGATAATTTCCTCGATCTGCTCCGCATTCCAGTTATCCATCTCTACAACCTGGCGGGTAAAATTCTGCACGTCGACGACCCTCGAAAGATACGTCCAGCTATATTGAGTGCAGGATATCACCCAGTGAACCTTTGACGCGGTACGGGAAATAAAGAGCAGGAAGCGCTCCATGCAATCGAAGCCGTCAACTGTCCGAATAAAAAGGCGCTGCAAATCCTTCAGAATACACACCACACCTTTTTCCTGAGCATTGAGGGCTTCCTCCAGCTCTTCGAGGGACTCGAAGCTTTGATTATGAAGCGCCTTAACGAAGGTCTTATTCAGGATCTCAAGAAGCGATTCAACTTCATAGATTGTCTGATTGTTGACGTCGAAACGGCAAACGTCGTAATTCTTGAAGATACTTTTTTCGGCGAAGTTCAGCAAAGTCGCTCGCCCGCTGCCATTTTCGCCAATAATTGCAGTAAAAGTAAAATGACCGTTTTTCCAGGCGGCAAACTCCCGTTCGATTTGGCTGAGCTCTCTTTCCCGCCCGACAAGAAAGCGATCGTCCTCCAATGGCTTCAGCTCAAAGAGGCGTTGATATACAAAGGGCAGCGCCGCAATTCGATTTTTAGACACCGCCAGGAAGTGAATGAGGGATTCTTCGACCTTTTCGATATCTGTCGAAAGGCCAAGTGTTGAAGTGACGCGATGATAAGCCCGATTCCAGAGCTCGCGGCCTTCTTTAACCAACCGCCAGGTGTTTTTGACTGCGTAGGTACTTCCTTCCAGCAATCGCACCCAGAAATTGCGGAAATCTTCCCTGGTGTTCGCCGCCATCAGCCGCAAGTTGAGCTCGATGATCTTCTCGCTATCAATCAGCTCTTCAATTTTAAACAGGAAGTTGAGCACGTTGTCGAGCAGCGCTGTACCTGTCACGCGCACCAGGTTCTCGGTTTTCTCGATCATTGCGTCGGTTTGGGCTGAAGCGCGCGTAAGGCCGTTAATGGCCTCTTGCCTGGCTTTTTCTAATGCATTTTCCGAATCGCTCCGGAGCACAGTCAACGCCGCTTCCAGGTTAAATTCGACGATTTCATCGATCTCCGATATATCGCGTGTGGTGTGTTCAATATCCTGGTGAATCTCCTTGCAGGCCTTTTCGTATTCCAGCTTAAAAGGTGTAAATCCTTCCTTACGCACCAGTTCCTTGAGGGAAATGACCTGGGTATTGAAGCGCGGCTTCAGCCCTTCCAGGTCCCGGAACTGAAAAACAGTATGTTTATCGGATAGTTTATCAATGAATTCTTCAATGCGCGGCACCGCACTTTTCAGGGTATTTTCGAGCTTGGCATTAATGATGGTGTCCAGCATTTGCGGCAGCAACTGCTCACGAAGGATTCGCAAAGTTGAGCGGTTCTGCTTGTGGATCTCGGTCTTCATCGAGGATACGTCATCTTCATCGCGCTTCTCGAAGGCGTTCAATGCGTCGACAACAAGTCCTTTGGCCTCTTCAAAAGCCGGAATGACCTGAGCAGTAATTTTTTGCGACAGCACCGACATGATGTCAAAAACAATACCGGCGGACTGCAGCCCAAGCACATCCAGTTCCAGATTTTTGCCCCATTCGATACGATTATTACGCAGGTACTCGCGCCAGGCAGTCATTTGACCGCTGCATTCTTTATCCATTTCGCGACGCACGCGATGGCGCTTCATTTTACCGAAGTCCTGATTGGTAAGCAGTATCGTCCCGGCATATTCCCATTGGTGACGCAGAGCGTTCAGATCCTTGCGCAATTCCCGATTGAAGCGTGCAATTGTCTCTTTCTCAAATGCATCAATTCGCTCCCGAAACCCGTCGATATCTCGCATGTGTTGTTCTAAGTGATCAAAGGCTTCAACGATCGCCTGGTTGTTTTCCCCGGCAACCATTTCACCAAATTGATTGAGGAAGAGAAATTGATCTTTAATGACTTCCGTTTTGCTCTGAAAATCATAGAAGGCCTGGGCGATGTGTTTCAGATAGCGCAGCCACTCGTCATGCAACTGCCGGGCAACCGGAAAACCGAGATAGAATGTGAGGAAGTTGTGCAAATATACGCTGCGCGTCGGGCCCGGCGGCAAAGGTGCATCGCTGCTGATCAAATTAACGACTGTGCGACGCAGGAAATCGAAGGGACGCTGTATCGTATGAAGCGGTTTTCGCAGCGTTTTCCAGAGCTTTACACCCTGTGAATCATGCGGACGCTCATCCCAGTATGTCTTGGGAATTTGTACGTGAATCAGTGCCGGCCGGGATACAAGATCGCGCTCGAAGTCACGTAAGAATGTCTTGTGGATATCTTTTCGAAGGTATTTTTCCTGATCGGCGGCTGCCCATGTCAGGTATTGCTGATAGGCCTTCTCGATTTCCTGCCAAATGGCCGGTAGCGGGTGGGCATTTTCAAGAAGCGATTCGCGTTGCGCTGCCAATGGCCGGAGCACCTCGACAAACGCTTCCATTTTCTCAATGTAGTGATCTTTCCAAACCGTCAGGCGCGTGCGAAAGTATTGCTCAATGAATCGCTGATACTCCTCAATCAGCTGCTCAATGGCATCATGCTCTGCGGACCAGAATTTGCCGTGTTGGTTGAATTTGCTCATACATCCATTCCTGCTTCCGGAAAAGACCATTCCTTAAGCAGTCTCACGCTATTAGCATCCTCTCAAATCATAAGCCCCTTCAAACCAAAGTAAATAATAGAGATAATATCTCGTTTGTCCAAAAAAATTATGCAAATTTGGAAATCGATAAATCGGCAAATGAGCAAATCTGCAATCCGGTAAATCAGCAATCGCGCAGATCTGGAAATTTTGGAACGGAGAGAATGGGGAAAGCGTTGATCGTTGAACCAATATACGGCGGAGCCGTTTCATAGCACAAGCAGACGTTCGCTCCAGGCGAACTTGTTGATCAAATAAACCATTGTTGGCCAAATAGTGCAGTTGGCAAATAACCAAAGACGCTTTAACGCATCAACATTCTAACAAATCAACGCCTTTTTATTTGCAGATTTGCCCATTTGCAAATTCACTACTCATACCGCAGTGCTTCTATCGGATCGAGGCGGGAAGCAACGACGGCCGGCCACAGGCCAAACAGGATGCCAACGGTCGTACAAAAGACCAATCCTCCGACGGCCCATTCCATTGGCACAGCCATTTCAAAACCGGTAAATATCGTCACCACATTGCCAAGACCGAAACCGACCAGCACGCCAATCGCACCGCCGATATTGCAAAGCACAATCGCTTCGAGCAAGAATTGGGTGAGGATGTTGCGGCGACGCGCACCAAGTGACTTTCGGATGCCGATTTCGCGGGTGCGTTCAGTTACCGATACTAGCATAATATTCATAATCCCGATACCTGCGACCAGCAGCGCAACCGCACCGATCACCAGGGCGCCGGCTTTTACGCCTGCAGTTGCTTCGTTAAAAGCCTTGATTTGGGTGTCGTTGGTATAAATGGTGAAATCGTCGTCATCTTTCGGATGCACGCGCCTTTCAGCGCGCAGCACCGCACGGGTTTCGGCAATGGCATCTTGTAAGACATCGGGAGATTTCGCACGGACAGTTACGTTGACAGAACGCTCGCTCCCATTGCCGGTACGCATGCCGTACACACGCTGAAAGCGACTAATAGGTATCAGGCAATAATTATCAAAATTTCCGCCAATGGCAGAGTTCTTCGACTCGAAGACCCCAATAACGCGATACTTACGGCCATCCAGTTTGATGATTTTGCCGATTGGATCGATAAATGGAAACAAGGTTTCCGCAACATTATATCCAAGAACAACTACATTGCGACCAATCTTAACATCCTCATTGGTCATGTTCCGGCCAAGCTCCACGTAATGTGTATTGTTCGGTGCGTATTCAGGTGTGCCGCCGCAGATGGTCACACGTTCATTCTTGTTCTTCTTGTATTTGGCCGTATAGCCAAAGCTCCACAGTTCCGAACCCACCAGGTCCACAGTCGCCACCTTATCGCGAATCGCATTGGCATTCTCAACCGTCACCGGTCGGCGCTTTTGGATTTTGCGCCATTCTTCATCACTAATTGGTCCGCCGGCCGCCCATTTCTGCACCTGAAAGGTCGTAGATCCCAGCACGCTCATCTCTTTCTCCATAGTCGTTTGCACCACTGAAATACCGGTCATAATGGCGATAATCGACGCCACACCGGCAATGATCCCGACCAGAGTCAAAAACGAACGAAGCTTGTTTGCGCGGATGGCGCTCAGGGAAATCAGGAAAGTTTCTTTCAGGTTCATAAAGACTCCGGGAATGGCAAAAATGGTTGATCGTTGTTAGTTGCTTGGTGTTAGTTGGAACCATAAAGCGTCTGGGCGTCAAAACGTTGAATCGTCAAAGCGTGTTGATTTGTCGATCAAATGCAATTTTCTTCAATCGTAACTTTGTCTTCCCGCCGACTGCCAACCGCCTACCTGTTCAATGCTTCAATTTTCAATCTTCAATGCTTCAATCTTCAATGCTTCAATCTTCAAGGCCTTACTATTTATTCGTATCTCAAGGCCTCAATTGGATTTAAGCGCGATGCACGGAATGCCGGAATGATGCCGGCGATCATGCCGACTGCTGCGGAAACCACCAGCGCCAGGAAAATGATCGGTATACTGATGCTGGCCGGCAAAACGAAGCGATTAATCACTTCGGTCAGCCCGTATGCGAATAGCAAACCGATGGCACCGCCAAGCAAACATATCAGGGCTGCTTCAAAGAGGAATTGAATCAGGATGGTTCGGCGACGCGCGCCTATCGCCTTGCGGATGCCAATTTCGCGGGTTCGCTCAGTCACCGAAACGAACATGATGTTCATGACGCCAATCCCGCCGACAAACAGGGACACGCCGGTAATAACCAGACCAATCATCACAATCACGCCCATCACGTTGTTATAGGCATCAAGAATGGTATCCATCTGGTTGATAGAAAAATCATCTTTTTCCACCGGTTTCAGCTTGCGGATCTTTCGCATTTCCCCAATGATTGCATATTCGAGGTCACTGAGATCCACATTGTCGCGGGCCTTGACGGCAATGTCAAAATTGCGATTGGTGCCGCCAAAATTTGCCATAAAGGCAGTAATCGGGACATAGATCTGATTATCAAAATTGGGACCGCCGAAGAAACCGGCACCACCTTGCTTTTCCATTATGCCCACAACGCGATAGTGGAAACGACCGATCTTCATTTTCTTATTGATTGGATCAACGTCCTTAAAGAGCCGCTCCCGGATTTCCGGACCGATCACACAAACTCGTTTCTTATACTGAACTTCAGAGGCCATAATGAAGCGCCCAAATTCCGGCACCCCGCTGGATACCTGAATGTATTTATCGGTAGTGCCAATGATGCGCACATCTTCCATCACCGTGGAGCGAAACTTGATATTCTTTCGGGTTCCGGTGGTGGGATTCACAGCCAAAGCATCATCGAGACGCGCTTCCAGCTTTTCCGCTTCCTTGAGCTGTAGATTGCGGCGATTGCGAAATTCAAACCAATTTCCGTGAACAATCCAGGGTGTCCGCGAAACATAGAGCACGTTGGTGCCGATAGCAGAGATGCTCTCCTTAAAGTCATTTTCCAGACCATTGGCAGCGGTCATCATCAAACTAACTGCGACAATGCCAATGATAATACCGAGCGTGGTCAGCGTGCCCCGTATTTTGTTGGCGCGCAGGGCATCAACGGCAATTCGTAAAGATTCGTAAACACCGGACAAAAATTTCATGGGCCTTCCTATTGGATATAGTCACTTTCGACAAGGCCGTCGCGCAAGCGGACGACGCGTCTGGTATGTTTGGCTATTTCATCCTCGTGTGTTACCAGGATAATTGTGTTACCAGCGGCATTAAGCTGATCAAAAATTGCCATGATTTCAGCGCCGGTTTTGCTATCGAGATTACCGGTCGGTTCGTCAGCCAGGATGATCGCCGGGTTATTGACCAACGCTCTCGCTATCGCCACCCGCTGCCGCTGTCCACCGGACAACTCGTTGGGCTTATGATGCATGCGATCACCCAGTCCAACCCGCTCAATCGCTGCTTCAGCCCGCTTGCGGCGTTCACTCGCAGGCACGCCATTGTAGACCAGCGGCAACTCGACATTATGGAAGACATCCGAGCGGGGAATCAGGTTAAATGTCTGAAATACAAAACCAATTTTCTGGCTGCGAATATCTGCTAACTGGTCATCATTCAGGTTACTAACGGTTTCGCCATCGAGCACGTAGTCGCCTTCAGTGGGCGTGTCAAGACAGCCCAGCACATTCATCATGGTCGATTTTCCGGAGCCGGAGGGCCCCATAATCGCCAGATATTCGCCATCTTCAATGGATAGAGATACGCCGCCAAGCGCCCGCACCACTTCACTGGCCATTTCATATGTTTTTACAATGTTAGTTACTTCCAATGCCATGGGGTCGTCCTAAACAGTTTTGAGTGTTACAAAGGATAGCTGCCAACAACTCGGTTCCGAGTGTTCTTGATTTGGAATGCTGGAGTGTTGGGTTACATCCCCCTGTGTCCCCATTCGAATGGGGATTTAGGGGGATGTGACATCATTCCATCATTATCTGCTGGCAATATCCTCTTCCTCAGACTTATTGCTGACCGTGACGGCAGTGCCGTTTTGCAAGTCTTTGCTGATTGCACGATAATTGCCGATGACGATTTCATCATCTTCGCTAAGTCCGGCCAGGATTTCAATATGCGTGTCGCTTTGAATACCGGTGGTTACCTGACGCGCCAGTACCTTCCCGTCGTTCACAACAAATACCACTTCGACGAAACCGTCGCCATCCGGCTCATACTCCATATCGTACTCTTCTTCATCACCGGCGCTCTGAAGCTCATCAACCGTGCGGACTGCAACCGACTGCAGTGGCACGCAGAGTGCAGATTCACGAACTTCGGTAACAATATCGCTGCTGGCAGTCATTCCCGGACGTAAGGAGCCGCTGCTCTTCACTTTACGCACTTCATCATTGGAAACGTTGACAATCCCGGCTGAACCGCTATTGCGATTCCCGGCGATTGCAACTTTCACCTCAAATTCAGTTTTTTGATCTGCTGATCCCATACCGGAAACTTTGGCGCTATTTGCAATTTCACTAACCGTGCCCGTGAAGACCTGTCCGGGAAAAGCATCCACTTCGATTCGAGCGGAATCGGCCAGGGAGATCGAAACGATGTCGTTTTCATCGACATCTACCAGGGCTTCCATACCATCAAGATCGGAAACCACCATAATGACATCTTCCTGGAATTGGCTACCGAGGGCAATCTCTCCGGCTTCCTTGTTCAACTCGCTGATGGTGCCGGGCATCGGCGCGTATATAATGGTCTTTGACAAATCATCCTGGGCTTGCTTTAACACGCCGCGGGTTTGCTCAACCTGGTCAAGGGCAGATTCATAGCGCGCTTTTTCAACCTCAAGCGCAGCGAACATGGCATCGAGCGTCGCTTGAGATTCCAACTTCCGCGCGTGCAGTTCCCGCGTACGCTGATAATCCTTTTCAGCTTTGTTCAGATTGGCCTTGGCAAGCTTGGCATTGGCTTCAAAAGATCGCAGATTTGCCGTCGCACCCTCCACCGCAGCGCGATAGCGTTCGCCATCCAGTTTGAGCAAGAGGTCGCCTTTTTCTACCCAATCGCCTTCTTTGATATGAATGCTGATGATTTTGGCGCTGATATCCGCACTAATCTTGACCTGAGTCTTTGGCTGAATACGTCCGGTGGCGTTTACAGTCTGAACGATCTTGTCTTTGGCTACCATCGCCGTTTCAACTGCAACACTACCATCTCCCTCATTCTCTCCCTGCATGAAAAACCAGGCCGCTGCAGCAACAGCAACAACGCCTAACAGGATCAGAATTTTTTTCTTCATTGGTCCGCTCCGTCTTAAATATTGCGATTAATGATAGGATATTAGCAGGCAGGAACTTTGCTGAGATGTGGGGCGTACAAGATTTACCCTTGCTCCGTCCGGCGCAATCCGTTTCCCCCATTTCGAACAGAAACGGAATTCCGGAAACAAAAGTTTCGAAAATCTTTGTGAGGGGAAGAGTTGAGAGGTGAGACTTAATAGGTGTTAGGTGTGAGTTGATAGGCACATCCCCCTAAATCCCCTTCGAAGGGGGCTTAGGGGGATGTGTCGAAATCATCAAGATTTATCGGCATCTCTCAACTGTCAACTGACACCTGCCACCTATCTCCTACTCAACCGCTATCGGTGCGCCAACGCAGGCATCAGGGATATCAAAGGCATTGACCAGATGCAGGCTGTCATTCCTCAACTCGAGACAGAGACTGCTCACTTCCTTACGAATGGCCTTGGCCTTATTGCCTTCTATATAATTATGTTCGAGAAACCAGCCTTTGTCAGCTTCAACACGACTCAGGGCGTAGAGTGCGCAGAGGCGGTTCAATACTGATTCCAGTCCGGGATCATCGTTCTCGGTAATTCGTGCATGGAACTGCTCCAATACAACACGCTCCACGTAGGCCTTGGCCAGGTTCACCAGGTGAAGCTGGCATTCCAGGAAGGCCTGATAGCTATCCTGCCCCCTATCAATCCGTTTTTTGAGGCGTTTGGCAGCAGTTACCAGGAGATGGTCCTCGCGATAACGGAAGGCAGCCAAGTGGAATTCCGGATCACGAAGGTGCTCACTATCGGCCATTCGGGTAATCAGTGGATTCAACTCGGTGATGGCGGTAGCCGCCTGTTGACCGGCATACTTGACAATACCAAAGAAATTCATCTCGCTGAAGCGATGCCGGAATTGAGTTAGCAGGCCCTTGGCGGTCAACTGCAAGAGCACCGTATTATCGCCCTCAAAAGTTGTGAAGATGTCCGTATCGGCCTTCAATGCAGCAAAGCGATTTTCTGCCAAATAGCCCTTGCCCCCGCATGCTTCACGGCAAGTTTGAATGGTATGCGTGCAATTCCAGGTGCTCATGGCCTTAATGCCGGCTGCGAGAAATTCTACCTCATGAGAATCTTCTTCCGTGCGCGCTTTGTATCGCTCAACCAGGTATTTCTGTGCGAAGTCGTAAGCATAGGCATTGGCCAGCAACGGAAAGAGCCGTTTCTGATGGGTCGGATAGTCAATAATCAGTTGCTCCGGCTGTCCGGCAGGGCCGAACTGATGGCGACGAAAAGCATAGCGCACAGCAATGGTCAGTGCGGTTTTCGCAGCGCTGGTAGAGGCCGCCGACACACTGATGCGACCGCCTACCAGGGTACCAAGCATCGTGAAGAAGCGCCGGGACGAACTGGCAATTGAACTGGCATATTCACCAGCCTCGGTCACATCCCCAAAGCGATTGAGCAGGTTCTCACGCGGTATACGGACCTGATCAAATGCCAGCCGTCCGTTATCGACTCCGTTCAAGCCGAGCTTCTCGCCACAATCCTCAATGCTGACACCGGGCAGGGTATTGCCGTGAGAATCACGTATGGGCACCAGCAATGCATGCACGCCATGACGCTCGCCGGCAACTATTAATTGAGCAAACACCGTCGCCAGCTGACCATGACAGGCAGCGTTGCCGATATAGTCTTTCCACGCTTGCCGATTGGGGGTATGAATAACAAATTCCTGCGTGGATGCATCGTATTCTGCCGTGGTTTCAATATCACGGACATTGGATCCGTGCCCGGTTTCGGTCATCGCAAAACATCCGGGAAGCGTAAGGTCGCCTGCACCGGTCAGATATTTTTCATGATGCTGTTCGTTGCCTAAATTGAGAATACTGCCGCCGAAGAGTCCAAACTGAACACCAAATTTCACAACCAGGCTCTGATCGTGAAATGCCAGGTTTTCGAAAACGGCAATAAATCCGGCGAGATCGTCTGCACCACCATATGCCTTAGGAAAAGAAAGTGCTCCCCACCCTTGCCGGGCAACTTCCCGGCACCATTTCAGGATTTTTTCACGATAGGTATCTTTATCAAGTCCGTATTCATGCCTAAACGCAGGATCGGTTAGGAAGCGACGAACTTTGCGGCGTAAATCAAGGTAAGGTCCGTCGAGTAAATCGGTCATTTTTGCCACGTCAAATGTCGCCTCCGGCTCCTCAAAGACCGATTGCGGACGCGGCAGCTCCGGATCGATCAGCAGCTCCGTCGCCGCCTCATGCCCAATAACGCCAAGCGCTTCCTCTATTTCGGCAAGCGCGGCACAGGCTTCCGGTGATATGCACGGGGCAGTCTGATCTTCAAGTCCAATTCGCGCCATCTCTACCCCGAGATTGGCCAGCGATTGCCGCGCTGCGGCTGGAATCTGTTTCCCGGCGGCACGAATCACCTGCAACCAGGCCCTCAAATCCGCTTCCCCGGGTGGCTTCCGTGGATTTAGCCACTCAGCCATTCTGGCTTTTTCTGCCGCCGTCATCCAGCTCTCTTTTTCGAGGCGTTCGCGAATTTTTACAGCCTCTGTCGGCGTCAACAATCCATCCGCCCAGCCAATATAGAGCATTGGCAACAGTGCCAGCAAACCATTGTCGATTTCAGGCATTTCCGGGAACTTTGACATAGACTCTCCTTGTGATCAGGTCCTATCAGGCTCCTGGTCGTGCAGATATTTTTCCAGGATCATGCGCAATCTTGCGTAGATCGCCACGATGTCTTCGTGACGCGCCTTCGCGTCCAGGGTATTCAGTAGATAGTGAATTGACTCGACAATCTCGCTGGATTCAGCGCGAGCCAGTTGATCGATGTGGTGATATACCGAGTGCCGGGTATATTCAGCAGCAGTAATCATCAGCCAAAATCCATCGCCCTCCGGACATGGATAATGGGCATCACCTTCGCAGTAGGGAGATCCAACCTCCCAGAGCTTGTGGCACCTGGAGCATCGATAGTGATAAAGCTCAGACATTCTCACCCTCCTTTCAGCGGGTTTGAAATCGCCCGGTTACCCGGGAATGAGAATCACTACTCCTCTATCAGGCCCCTCTCTCATGACATAACGCTAACTGCCGTCCTCGCCGAAGCAATAGATCATACCGTCCGTGGTGCCAATCACCAACCTTCCCTGTCCCACGGCGGGCGAGGACATGATTGAGCCGCCGGTATCAAAACGCCAGCTCTCTTCGCCGCTTTTTAGATCGAGTGCGTAGACAATACCTTCACGCACTCCCATAAACACCCGTTCCCCAACGATGACCGGTGAGCCATCTACCCGGGCACGGGTTTTGAATGTCCAAATCGCTTCGCCGCTGAGGGCATCAATGCCGTGGATCAGCTTATCGCGTCCACCAATAACAACAACACTTTCAGTAACGGCTGGTGACGAATAAAAGGGGAACTTACGCTTTGCATTTTCATAAGCCCATTTTAACTGACCGTCATCGATATTGACGCCCAAAACCTGGTTGCCAAAAGTACCGACATAAGCGGTGTTGCCAAATACAGCTGCACAGCCAGCCACGTAGTCGCCCAGTTGAATTTGCCGAACTTCTTTGCCGGTCTCAAGATCTACCAGCCGTAAAAAACCATCACAGCCGGCAATGGATACCTTCCCGTCAAATATGGCCGGCGACCCATTGATATAGCCTTCTGTCTCCACCTTCCACTTTAGTGAGCCATCTGTGGCCGACAAACAATAGAGAAAGTTATCATAGGAACCAAAAACGACTTGGTCTTCGTATACGTTTGCCGATGACACAATCTCGGATTCGGTTGTATAGCGCCATTTTTCATTGCCGGTTTCCGCATCAAGCGCGTAGAAAACGCCGGTCACATCGCCGAAATACACCTGTCCATTATAGACAGTTGGCGACGATTTTATCTCATCGCTGCTGCGAAAGTCCCATTTCAGGGTGCCGTCTTTCAGATTGATGGCATAAAAGTGACTGTCGATCGATGCGATGTAAACAACATCATTGGCGATGGCGGCAGTGGATTCGATTTCATCTGTCGCCTGGAATACCCATTGCACAGCCGGTGCTGCCGGAAGTGTCGTTTGGCTTACACCGGTGAGGCGGCTATCGCCGCGAAACATTTGCCAGCTATCATTTTGATCTTCGGCCAAAAGGCAGAGACTCAAAAGCAGGGAGATGAGAATTAAGGATGTGTATTTCATAGTATGAAAAATCGTTGTTAGGTGTTAGTATATTCGCTACGCTTATGTCAGGGCCTTCGGCCCGTCAGCTCACTACGTTCGCGTCAGGTCGCTACGCTCCCGTGTGAACGCGAGTGAAACGAGCTGACGAGGCGAAGCCTCTGACGTTGACGAAGCCAACTGACCGCGAGCCAGCGAGCTCACTAATCTACCACGCAGCCTGGTAAATACTCAACAATTCTTTTGCATCCACCTTACGCGGGTTAAAATTACCAGTCCACTGCTCAGCAGCCTGTCCCGCGAGGGTCACCAGCATATCTTCAGGAATATTGATGTCGCGTAAACGAGCAGGGATGCCTGCAGCAGCAGAGATTGTCGCCAGGCGTTCCAGAAGCAGATTTACTTTATTGGCAGTCGTTGCCCCTTCGCCATTCACACTCATCAATTGAGCATATTGTTCCGCCTCTGTCTCACTATTGTAGCGAATAACCGCCGGAAGCATAATCCCTACCGCGATGCCGTGGGTTGTCCCGTAATTGGCTGTGAGCGGATTTGCACAGGCATGAGCCGCGCCGAGCATCGAATTCTCGATGGCCATACCTGAGAAGTTCGCTCCCATCATCATATTCCCCCAGGCAGCAGTATTACCGGAATCAGCCAGGACCGTTTCAAAATTCTGCTCGAGCAAACGCCAGGCCTCCGCTGCATACATTTGAGACACTGGGTTGCGGGCCAGTGTCACATAGCTTTCCAGCGCGTGGGAAATGGCATCCATACCGGTTACTGCAGCCACATCTGCCGGCACACTCACCAGCAGTTGCGGATCAAGAATGACCGTATGGAAACGGGCTTTTCTATCACCGCAGGCCATTTTGCGATGGGTTTCGGCATGGGAAATCAAAGCAAATGATTGCGCTTCGGAACCGGTACCGGCAGTTGTTGGAACGCCGATCGAGGGCAGCATCGGTTTTTCGGCCTTATTCTTCCCCCAATAGTCTTCCATTTTTCCGCCGTTTGTATAAAGGAAATTGATGCCCTTGGCGCAATCCATAGCGCTACCGCCGCCGAGAGCGACAATCAAATCGATTTCCTTAGAGCGGGCGAACTGCAGGCCATTGTCGACATGCTTAGTGGTCGGATTTTCTTCGACATCCTGGAAAACGATAGCGGGAATACCCTGCGCTTCGATGGCGGCGCAGGCCTTGTCGACATGTCCGGCTGCAACAATGCCGGGATCGGTGACAATCAGCGGACGGCGACCGCCCAATGCCATTACCTTTTCACCCACGCGTTCCAATTGGCCTTCGCCAAAGAGAACGGTTGTTGAAGGATTAAATTCGAATTGTATCATAAGGTGCAATCAAGCTCGCTGTTAAAGGTTCGTTTCAGGGTCAAGCTCTGGAGCATTTGCGATATTTGAGAATTGGAGTATTGGAATACTGGAATATTGGGAAAGAACTTGTTCCGTCGAGTTACACACACCAGCCTTCATCATTCCATCATTCCATCATTCCATCATTCCATCATTCCATCATTCCATCATTCCATCATTCCATTACTCCCGTCGCCCGGAGGTGCAGACCAGGTGGTCTTCTCGTTACATCCAAAACCTACCCAATTTAATCCGGGTTCCCCTCAAACCACTCCTTCATCACCTCAGTATGATGCGACCAGGCCAATTCTAGTGGTTCATACGCCACAATTCGCTCGCTGGTTTCTTCCGTTCCCGTAAACTCGGGCAACATGTCCGGCTGCAAGGATTCAGCTACGCCGAAAATGAGAATCAATCCCAGACGTTCCAGGTTTCGCAGGCTAAACAAGCGAATAGCAGCAGCAGGAATGTGGATACCGGTTTCTTCATAAACTTCCCGGGCGCCGGCCTGTTGCCAGGTTTCGCCATAGTCAATAAATCCGCCCGGCAAAGCCAATTGACCATACCCCGGCTCTATGCTCCGGCGGATAATAACCAGTCCATTTTCAACCGGGACAAGCGTCACTGTCACCGGTACCGGATTGCGATAGGTAATTTCACCGCAAGCGCCGCATCGACGCGGCCATACTATCAGATCTTCGTATGCTGCCCCGCACCAGGAGCAATGACTGTCTTTAATTCTGTCCACGTGATTCCTGTATAACTTCCATAATTCGATCGCTATTGTCCCCAACAATCCATCTTTGCATGAAATTGGCAGTTCTTTGTATTGCTTTCTGCTCGCCTCCTAATATAGAGGAAAAGCCGCAGGTGCAAAATATCATTCGTAAAAATTGACGATCGGGCAACAATATGTTGAATTGCCTTCATAAATTAACTATTATTCAGAAGTTGTTGATAAACAAGGAATTTGATATAGTCAGCCAACTCCGATCGTCATACCTGCTTGGAACAGCATAGAAGTTCCATTCTACTCATGTCAAAAAGCAGCCCACCAACAGAAATCGAACTGATCAGCCGCATCCGCAGCGGAGACCATTCAGCAGAAATTGAACTTCTGGAGCAATTTGACGTAGTCAAACGTGTGCAGATAATTGTCAGGACTCGCCTGACAGCGCCCCAGGATGACTACCAGGATCTGGTTAGCGAGATTGTCATGGCAGTGCTCATTAACCTGCGCGCCGGCAAGTTTGATCCGGAGAAGGGCAAGCTCTGTACCTATATTTGGGGCATCGCCCGCAATAAAATTCGCGACTATCTAAAGCCCAAAGCTGCAAGGCATCGTCAATCACTGCCACTCGATGACCATCACTTGAGTGTGCAGGCATTCAGCATGGAAACCAAGGAAGATATGGCCCTGCTGCGCTCGGTGGTGGCAAGCCTGGACGACAAGTACAAGGAGATCATCATCCTGCGATATTATAAGGAACTGGCAATCGAGGAGATCGGTCAACAGCTGGAATTATCGAATTCGCAGGTCTACAATCGCATTCACTACGCTCTGGGATTGATCAGAGAAAAAACGAAAAACAAAAATAGTTTTCAAAATTTAGGCGGGAAATCCTAATACTAACTAGTAGACTATTTTTAGGGGCAAGAGAAATGAAGAACTATCCACCAATCGACAAAGAGGCCCGCTGTCCGGAGCGGATCGTCAAGCAGTTAGACGACTACATTTTCAAGCGGCTGAATGAAGAAGATGCGGCCGAAGTAGAATATTTCTATTTTAATTGCGATGACTGTCTCGAACAGCTAACACTGCGCCAGGAAGTAAAAACATTGGTGGCGAATGAAGCCCCGGAGCTATTCCCGGAATTTTTTGAATCGCAGGACATTGAAAAGCCAAGGAAGTCGGAGACAGCGAACAATATCGTGGAAATGCCTTCAACCCCTCATTTTCATGTTCGGAATATTATCTACGTCGCTGCTGCCTCCCTCCTACTCTTCTTCGGTCAGAAGTTCTTTCCGCTAATTTCCGATTCCGACCCGCAGTTGTCAATCGACGAATATGCTGCCCACTATGGTGAGACGTTTGCCGTCTCCCCGAATTTCGAAAGCAGGCTTGATGATAAGCTGCGCGCAAGCGTTACCCAAATCGACGTCATCGGACCGGACAATGATACCGTAGTAAAAGACCAAATTGTGTTCCGTTGGCAATTGCCGTCGAACATAGACGCGCGCGATGCCGGGCTATCCCTGCACATCCTCAATAATTTTGAAGAATCGCATTATCAGGCCGAGATCACCTCAGACTCCATGAAAATTGACCGGAAATTTGAGCCGGGCATTTACTACTGGGTTATAGAATCGGCGCAGGAAACGATATACGTTGGACGCTTCCTGGTCCTCCCGTAGCAATTGAGAGCGGATCCCGACACAATTTATTTTCCCTTTCATTCCTTCAGGCTATGGAATTACATTTTGGCAGCGGACAATAACCGCAAGTGTAATATGTACAATCGTTAGCTAAATGTAATATGGCAACTACCCCGCAAAAACCATCTCTGATCGGCATGTCAATGCCGGAACTATCTACCGCGCTTGATCCCTGGACGCTTCCCTCTTATCGTGCTGAGCAGATTTACAAATGGGTTCATCATCACCAGGTATCCGATTTTGCAGATATGTCTAACCTGCCCAAGACGCTGCGCAGTGAACTCAGTGAGGCCTTCGAGCTTCATACTCTAAAGCCGGCATTTCGTGCGGTTTCAAAAGACGGCACCATTAAGTACCTGTGGGAACTGACGGACGGGCGACAAATAGAGAGCGTTTTCATCCCGGAAGCAACCCGTACGACGATTTGTATTTCCAGCCAGGTAGGCTGTGCCCTGGGATGTGATTTCTGCGCAACCGCCAAAATGGGCTTTCTACGGAATTTGACCGCCGGTGAGATTGTAGAGCAAGTCATTCGTGTTCAGCAGGATACCGGTCAGAAGATCACAAATGTGGTATTGATGGGAATGGGTGAGCCATTCCTCAACTATCCGCGGGTAATTCAGGCCTGTCACATTCTTTGTGATCCGGCTGGACTGGCAATTTCCGCGAAGAAGATTACGATATCAACCGTCGGTGTTGTGCCGCGCATTCGTCAATATGCGGACGAAGAGCAGCCTTTTAGCCTGGCAATCTCGCTTCATGCGCCTACCCAGGAACTGCGACGGAGTATCATGCCTATTGCAGATAAATTTGACCTGCAAATGCTAATGGACAGCGCCCATCACTATACCGGTGGTTCCAATCGCCGGCGGATCACCTTCGAATACGTGTTGCTCAAAGGTGTTAACGACTCCCCAACTGAGGCAAAACAGCTTCTCAAGCTCTTGGCCCCGCTGCGCTGCAAACTCAATCTCATTCCTTATAATGATACTGGCATCGGTTTTATTCGGCCGGAAGATAATAATATTCAAAGATTCCTGAAACCGCTTGAGCAAGCGCCATTTACCGTCACGGTACGCAAAAATCGTGGCAACGACATCGCCGCGGCCTGCGGTCAACTTTTTGTTGAAGTCGCCGAAGATTCAAAGGCGCGATCGATGAAGGCCTGAAGTACCCGGTATTTCGGAACGCATTTATTTAGGAATCGGCATATTTTTGCAAATTTTATTCTCTGATCTTGGAGCTTGTGATTTTTTTCTTATTTTCAGTTCATCTATTGTTTATAATAGTGCAAGGTCATTGCAATGTGACGGGAGTTTGATGTTTGCTAAGGAGAATTGTCCATGTATATCATTTTACTAGGTGCGCCGGGTGTCGGCAAGGGAACGCAGTCAAAGCGGCTCATGACAAAACACGGTATTCCCCAGATCTCAACGGGTGATATTCTTCGTGCGGAGGTCAAGAAGGAAAGCACCCTGGGCAAACGCGTGAAAGAAATAATGGCCAATGGCGAATTGGTTTCCGATGACCTTATCCTGGAGATTGTCGAGCGACGCCTCTCCCAGGCAGATTGCGCCGCCGGTTTCATTCTCGACGGATTCCCGCGCACCATTCCGCAGGCTGAAGGCCTGGACGAGATCCTTAGGCGACTCGATAATATTTCTGTTAAGGTCATCGAAATCTCGGTTGACGATGCAGAAATCATTAAACGCCTGACCTCGCGCAGGGTATGCGGCAATTGCGGTACTCTCTATAGCATCCTGAACAAAACCCTGGCGGATCTGATACCCTGTGAAAAATGCGGCAGTAAAGATATCTTCCAACGTCGCGATGACACCGAGGAAACTATCAAGAAACGCCTTGGCATTTATCACGAAACAACGGCACCGCTGATCGGCTACTATAAGGCCAAAGGTGATTTCCACTCTATTAACGGATTACAAACAGTGGAAGAAGTATCCGCGGACATCGCCGGGCTGTTTGCCAAGCAGTTGACATAAGATCAGATAGTCATACCCCCATCCACACTTAACACGGCACCGTTAATAAACGCTGCTTCCTCACTGGCAAGGAAGAGATAGGCGCTGGCAACTTCCTGCGGCGTACCGAGGCGATTCAGCGGCGTCTTCTCCAACATTGTATCTATTATTTTCTGCGGAACGGTTTTAATCATTTCAGTTGCAATAAAGCCCGGAGCGATTGCATTCACAGTGATGTTATGCCGGCCCAATTCCCTCGCCCATACTTTTGTCATACCGATGACGGCTGATTTTGTCGCCACATAATTTGTTTGTCCAAAATTCCCATAAAGACCAACGATGGACGATGCATTCACAACGCGTCCCTGGTTTTGCTCTATCATATGAGGAGCAATTGTCCGGGTGCAGTTGTAGACACCGGATAGGTTCACATCCAGAACCTCTTGCCATTCTTCCGAAGTCATCTTGACCAGGCGAGCATCGCGCGTGATCCCGGCATTGTTGATCAATATGTCAATCTTGCCGAATTCCTGCAGTACCGATTCAGTGGCAACCCTAACTGCCTCCGAATCAGCAACATTGACTTTTTTGAAACGCACCGCTGGTCCATCTGTCTGTAATTTTGCTACTGCTTCCTGCCCGATCCTGCTATCAATATCCCAGAGAATTACCTGAGCACCGCTCTCGTAAAAAGATTGCGCCACGGCATAGCCAATTCCCCTTCCCCCACCGGTAATTATTGCTGTTTTTCCTGCTAAACGCTGCATGTCACAGCTCCTTTGTCTATCGGTTTGTATTCTGCGCCGCCGCTGATATTATTGAACTCAATTCACTTTGCCGAGCGGCGGCCCACATTCAGGTATTCTTTTGGGTGAAACTTTATTATATTGCTTAATCGCTCCGGTACAGCAGCGGTGGCTAGCCGTCCAACGGCCTGATTTTTGCTACTTATGATGCCAACCGGAAGACGCTATCCCGGATGGATAGGTCACAGGTCTTCAGGTATTTACGTTAAAGTGAAGCACCTACCAACAGAACATGGGGATTCAATCAAAGTGGACATTACGACTATTTCCATTCGTCATATATATGCAGTTTTTTTAATCACTCTTTTCATTGTCCTGATGCCTGGTTGTACCGAGCGCGTCGCGGACAACCCCTTCGACCCGGATTCACAACTGCCACCGCCATTGGACGTGCGTTTGATGCCTATGGACGGCAAAATTGAACTGCGCTGGTCACTCACCCAAAGCGTTTCCGACATTGAGGGATTTCGCATTTATCGGGCAGTCGACACGCTTTCGAACGCTTCCCGCTATGTGGACCTGCCGCCCGATCAATTTCAATTTGTAGACAGCCTGGTCGAAAACGGCACCCGCTATTTTTATCAGATCAGTATCCGTGGTGAAGTGGTAGAGACAGCCCGTAGCTCCGCCCAGGAAACCGTTATTGGGCCGGGCACGCACTGGATTCTTTCCAGCTTCGGATATTGCGTGAAGCAGGTAAGCTACGATCTGCGCTATGAGCTGAACTATTTCGCGACCAACTTTCGCCCTTCCGCCTGGGCATTCTTTCCGCAGGACACTCTTATATGGTATAGCTTTGCCGGATTCTCACATGGCATCAGCGAATTTAATCGGTTGGACGGTCAAGAGACAGCATTATATATTGATAATGACATCGAACCGGTGGACGTCGCGCGCTACGCCCGCGAAAACATTGTTTACGTCCTTGACGAGACCGGACCCAGGGTATTGGCCACGCTCGGCAATAACGTCACCGGAGAAATCCCGCTGGATAGTGTCGGCATCTGGAGCGATGTAGAGTATGATTCTCTGGAGAACCAAATCCTGGTTTACGGGGAGAATGGGCTTCATGCTTTTGCAGAATCAAACCTTGAACCCAGATTTAGCGTGGAATGGTCCGATGGTTTGACTGGGCAAGCAATGCACATCGTCGGTATTCGCGGCTATATGCTCGCCACCAATTTCAACACGGAAATGAGCTATATTTACACGGTAGATCTTGCCGACGGGGCCGTTCTGGACACTGTTGCCGCAGAAGGTGTTCTCTACCGGATCCACCTGGACTGGGTCAACGATTGGTTCTATGTGGCACAAGCCATCCCTAACCAACCGGATAGCTATCTGCAACTTTCGCTGGACGGTCAACGTCAATTGGAACGGACGGGTTTTGGCTTCATTGAACAAATTCACGTGAATCCCTTCGATAGGTCGGTCATAATTGTAGATTCCGGTAACGAACTTTTGTATTTGTACGATAAGCTGGGTAACTTTGTTAGTGAATCCCTTGATCCCGCTGGTAAACGATATTTTATTACTCCGATAAGAGTATTTGTTGAATGATTCCTAAAATTCCCCTGAAAGTACTCTACACGTTCTGCGCTATTTTCGCAGTGCTTGTTTTCGTTATTGACGTCTTTCTCTTCGTCGTCAAGAACGAAAATATCAGCATCGTGACGATATCGATCGGGGGATTGCAGGAACTGCTCATTTTGCTGCTGGCGGCCGGTTGGGCGCTGATTATCCGGCAGATTTTGCCGCGAGACCAGCTCGACCTCTTGCAAAAACTGCGACAGCTGGCCATATTCCTGACCATCAACTACGTGGTTAACTTTCTGCTGCAGCTGATTCTCGATCCACAATATGCTGAAGACGGCAGCGGCAGATACGTCAACTTCGATGCAGTGATCTTTTCCAACAAAATTGGCTTCACCGCCATCCTCACCCTGATTCCTATCATATTTCTGATTCGTGAGCTGATCTTTTATAAACAGCGCCGGACTACGCAGCTCTACTTCAAGCTGTTTATCGGCCTGATCCTCATCAGCTCCATTTACGTCTATTTCACGCAAACCCCGCTTCCCTGGGATTTCACAGAAGAAGATATTCGCGGCTCCATATTAAACATTTCCCTGATCATTGTCTCGCTCTTGCTGGCATTTCGCAATGACTGGATCACCTACCTGCCGCGAAAACAGAAGATCTTTTACTTCGTGCTCGGTACCGTTGTGTTCGCTCAAATTTTATTGCTTCAGGACTATGTATACGACTCAAGCCTACCCCCTTTCAGTTATACCATTGCCAATTTTGCACACATAATCTGGATGTTCATGCTGCTATATGGCGGCTTTGTGATGGTCACCTTGCTGGTGCATTTGCCAACCGCCAGGGCTGTTGACCGTAAGCTGATGGAGGTTCAGTCGCTCTATAATTTTGCCCGAACGCTGAACAGCGAGCGTAACTACCAAAAACTGACGCAATTGATCACACAGCTCACCTCCCAGGTATTGGAAAGTCAGTCAACCTGGTTTGAAGAGTATTCTTCAGAGACCAATTCATTGAAGGTCATTTCGCATATCAACCTCACCCAGCAACAGATCCTCGACAATCCCCTGAACAGCGTGGCCGGGTTCAATCGGGCGATCATACAGGAACGAAAACCGGTTCTTATTAATGATGTAAGTCAACATCAAGCGCTCAAGGACATTACCAAGTGGAAAAAGGATGCCCGCGCTCTGATAGCCGCACCGCTTTACTCCAATCGTGATCAACTGATGGGTATCATCTACGCTACCAAACCCCAACCTTACAGTTTTGACACCGACGACGCCTCCCTCCTGGAAGGATTTGCCAATCAATCGGCCATTGCCATGGAAAACGTATTCCTGTGGAAGTCGTCGATTGAACGGGAACGTTTGGAGCAGGAATTGCAGGTTGCCCGGGAAGTGCAGCTCAAACTGGTACCACAAATCATGCCGACCATCGACGGCATGGATTTGGACACCCATTTTCTTACTGCCTATGAGGTTGGTGGTGACTATTACGATTTTATCGAGTTTGAAGACAACATGCCCGGGGTTGTGATCGGCGACGTGTCCGGAAAAGGCACCTCGGCGGCATTCTATATGGCTGAGTTTAAGGGCGTCATCCAGACCCTGGCTCGCACCACCAGCGATCCTAAGGAGCTCATATCCCAGGCCAACCGGGTATTTTATTCGAATACAGAGCGCCAGTCGTTCATTACTGCTATCGTTGGCAAATATAATCCAGCCACTCGCAAATTCACGTTTGTTCGAGCGGGCCACAATCCCATCTTGCACTGCAGCGGCAAGAATGGCTCTACAAATTTCTATCAGCCTTCGGGTCTCGGCATTGGCCTGGATTCAGGCAAAATTTTTGAGGAAATGATTCGCGTTCAAACGATCGATATGGCAACCGGCGATTCTTTACTGCTTTATACAGATGGCTTAATTGAGGCTCGCGATGCCTCAAACGATGAATTTGGTGACGAGAGACTGCTAAATCTGGTCTCTAACTGCAACGGTGCGTCAGCTGCAGAAACAAAGGAACGAATTTTAAGCAGCGTCATGGATTTTATTGGCAATACGCCCTTACATGATGACCTGACGCTGATTGTATTGAAATGCCTGTGATTTTTCATTTTTCCAAATTTGGCATTAAAATGGTAAGTATAGAGGACAATCTAAGAGACAATCGAACATCTTGTTCGAAAACACGTAGTACGAGATACTAAGAAGGAGAAACCGATGGCAAACTTTGATGTTGCTCGAAAAGATGACGGAGATGTCGTAGTACTAGACGTCACCGGCTACCTTGACGCACATACTGCGCCGGAATTTGAAGAATCCCTGAAAAAACTGATCGGTGAGCAACGATATAAAATCGTCATCAACCTGGAGGCGCTGCAATATATCAGCTCCGCCGGCTTAGGCGTTTTCATGGGGTTTATCGAAGAACTGCGAGAAAACAAGGGAGACATAAAAATCGCACAAGTCCCGGCAAAGGTCTTTAAAGTTTTTGATTTGCTAGGCTTTCCCAGTCTGTATGAATTCTACGATAGCACTGACGAAGCAGTAGCTAAGTTTACAAACTGACAGAGGATCATTCATGACTGCCAGCAAGAAGAAAACAAATCAAAAGCAAAAGAATGTCTTCCGGCTCAAGCTACCGGCAGATTCTGCTAATCTGGATCTGATCCGGCGGTTTGTGAGTGGCATTGCTTCGCATATGAACTTCAGTGAAGAAGAAATTTATCAGATTGAACTGGCCGTGGACGAAGCGTGTGCGAATGTTGTAAACCATGCGTATGATGAAGACGCAGATGGGGAACATTGGATAAATGTTACTGTTCGCAAGAAGATTGATCGTATTGAGATAACAATTGCAGACAAAGGGGTTGGCTTTGACCCCAAGGGATTGTCATCACCGGACATGGACGAGTATTTGAAGCGAATGAAGCCCGGTGGTCTTGGCGTGCACCTGTTCCGCACATTGATGGATGATGTGCGATTTAGTATTCGTCCCGGTGTACGCAATGCTGTAAAAATGACAAAATTCCTTACCAACAAAGCTTAGTAGGCTATAGCCATGGCGCAATTGTTAGACTATCTCTCTGAGAAGTATCAGCAGGAGTCCCTCGATGAAATTAATCGAAGGCTTTTGGAACTCTCTTCGCTTTTTGAAATCAGCCAGCTAATCAATGAATCGCTGGAACTGAGCCGCGTACTGAACAACATCCTATTCATTCCGATGGGCAGGATGATGTTGTCTCGTGGCGCCATTGTGCTGCGCATCGACAATGAACATCGCGTGGTAATGGCGAAGGGGATTCCGGAAGCCTTACAGTCCGCTCGCCTGAATATCGACGAGATCCCGCAGAACTTCTTTTACACAAACGACGAGTCTCTTCCCCAAATCGATGATGGCATCGCCGATTTTGCCCGCCAAAGCAAGCTGGAAATTGCCATTCCCTTTGTCAGTGGTCGCAAAACCCTGGGACTGATGTTCTTTGGCGCAAAGCTCACTCGCCAGCCCTTTAGCGGTGAAGAAACCGATTTTCTGAAGTCCCTGGCCAATATCTCGGCATCCACGATTGAAAACGCATTGAAGCTCCAGGAAATCCAAAAAGTAAACCGTCAACTTGACGAAAAAGTCCATGAGCTGAAAACCCTCTTCGATATTGGTCGTGGCCTTTCATCCACCCTCGAATACAACAAAATCCTTAAACTCCTGGTCTATGCGCTAATGGGCCAAATGCTGATTTCCAAATATTGTATTCTGGTAGGTGGCGATGACGGTCTGACTATTCATGAAAACAAGGGATTTGATTTCAAGAAACTTGAATCTCTTATGAAGCAGCTAATGAAGCTAAAGCTGCGCAACGAAGCCTTCCTGCCTGCTGATTGCGGTAACAAACGACTGTTAAAATCGTTGGAAAGGACCGATGTGCACGCCTTAATTCCAATGACACATCAGGACAAATGCCTGGGTTATATTCTCCTCGGTCCTAAGATCTCCGGACAAGGCTATATGAAGAGCGATCTGGAATTCTTGACAACCTTGGTCAGCCAGGCGGTCATCTCTTTGGAAAACGCCCGGCTCTTCCAGGAAACTCTTGAAAAGCAACGTCTAGAAGAAGAACTTAATCTGGCGCGAAATATCCAGAAGAAGCTTCTACCAAAAAGCATTCCCCAGGTCGATGGCTATGAAATCCACGGCTTTAACCTGTCCAGTAAGCAGGTTGGCGGCGATTATTGGGACGTCATTACAATCGACGAACACCGGGTTGCCCTGGCAATCGGCGACGTTTCCGGGAAAGGCGTACCGGCATCGCTGTTGATGGCCAATCTACAAGCTGCCTTGCGCGTGATGACACGGCCGGACATGAACCTGGCCGAGGTTGTCGCCACACTCAATAAGCTCATTCACGCAAACACAGACCTCGACAAATTTATTACCTTCTTTATCGGCGTACTTGATACCCGTGATCATACTTTCGAATACGTTAATGCCGGCCATAACAATCCGCATTTCTTCCAGGGCCGTAAGAAAATCCAGTTCCTGGATATCGGTGGGTTATTGCTGGGCATTATGCCGATGTATCAATACTCAACCGGTAAGATCGAGCTGAAGAAAGGCGACCTGGTACTGACCTACACCGATGGCGTTAACGAAGCACTTGATCCGGATGGTGAAGAGTTTGGTGATGAACGTCTGAACGAACTCACCAATTCCTTACGTAAAGCTTCTCCAAGCAAACTTGTAGAAACCGTCTGGCATACCATCGACACGTTCAGTTGTGGTCTGCCTCAGGCAGATGACGTCACAATGCTGGCTGTAAAACGACTCAAATAAATTCGCGACGCTGACAGTGGGTCATCCCTGGCCGTCAGGGCCTGCGGCCTCTCAGAAGCTTCGCTTCGTCAGGCGCTTCGCGCCGTCCGCTCACTTCGTTCGCGCACATCCCCCTCATTCCCCCTTCGATGGGGGATTTAGGGGGATGTCTTAGCGTGTCAATGTCATCTTCCTCGTTTTCACATAGTCCCCGGCCTGCAGGCGATAAAAGTATATGCCACTGGCTACCTGCTCTCCCCTATCGTTCAGGCCATCCCAAACAAATTCATGTTTTCCTGCTAGCAGCCTGCCGCTAACCGCCTGCCGAACTTCTTGTCCGAGCACATTGTGGATTGTCAGGCGCACATCTGCAGCAACCGGCAAACCGTAGCGAATGGTTGATGTGGGATTAAAGGGATTTGGGTAGTTCTGTTCTAGCGTAAAGTGATCGGGAATGATGCTCGAATTGTCTTCATCATCAATTGCAACCAGCGGCTGCAGCTTGATTGTTTCGACGATATCAACCGCCTGACCAAGGGAATCAAAACCGCCGAAGACGTAGAATTGATCGCGATATATCGCTGATCCCATCCAAATTCGAGCGCTGCTGATTGTCTCGGGTTCAACGGTCCAGCTATCGGAAGCGAAGTCATATGTCAGGACCGATCTGTAAATATCGTACCGTTGCGGAGTGCCATTATTGCTACCACCAACGTAATAGATCTTACCGCGATACAGCTCCATCGCTCCACCGGCGATGTAGAAAGGCGGACTGGCCAGTTCCGTCCATGTATCATTGGCAGGGTTGTATTTATGAAACTGGTTGTCCCGAAATCCGGCTATATAAATTTCGTTATTATAAACGACCGAGCGCATCCCCGAAACGCCCAAATTGGGGCTGTTACTTCTGGCAGCCCAGGCATCGTCCGGAATGCTATATTGCCAGCATTTCTGCCAGATATCAAAATAGTATATGTCATCACCGACTGCTGCAGCGGTCCCGCCCCAGTGCGCAGTAGCAGAACTATTGGCCAGGTCGGTCCATGCACCAGTCAACAAGTTGTATTTGATCAAAGAGCGGGATCCCGCCGGATAACCATTTAGCAAGTATACATCATCACCGACGATGACGGATTCTTTGCCCCAATTGTCGTCGTCGGGAATAGAATCGGTAGTCACCCAGTTCGCTCCATCGAGACGACGCACTTCATCATAGATCTCAGCAGCCCACCAGTCGGTAGAGCCCCCAAAGAGATGAGGTTGATCGTTATACACATGAACTACCGCCGCACCGATACCGATTGGCAAAGGTGCCAGTAACGGAACGGAATCAACGACGGTATGTTTCGGCCAGAAGCCAGCCTCAATTTGTGCGGATGGTGCCGCCGTAAAACCAATCACCGTCTGGCCAATAGTGCCATTGATTTTGTAGGCTGTACTGCTTGTCGGGCCGCCGCCATTGCCGAGCACGTCGCGCGCAATCTGGTGCTGAGCGTTGACCGCACTTGACAGCAGCCATATCAGTAGGAGCGGCAGCAGCTTTCTATATATTATTGATGTAAGATTCATGATTTTGCTTTCTATTGTTTGGAAAGTCGGACGGGAGATTAGAGACTGGAGATCCGATGTAGGCTGTTTGATCAATCACTGTCCATCCCCAATCTCAAATCTCCAATCTCTAGTTTTCAATGCTTCAATCTTCAACGCTTCAATGTCATTGCAGCGTTACCAGCACTTTGATGACGCCGGTGCCGAACTTTAATTCGCCCAAAGCCTTACCGACTATGGTTCCGTTTTTCGGATTATCATCCCGCATGGCATGCCCAGGCGTTGAAGCTGTGACCAGCAAATCGCCTCGATGAATGGCGCCGTTTTCAGCTGACACCTTGCAGGGTACTATGCCAACAACTGCTAATGGCACTTCATTGAAAGTGTCTTTCATATCTACCATGGTTAAGTGCTTCGATTCCTCTTTTGTAGCTCCAGCAATATCCCAATCTCGCTCACTACCGATAAACCCCGGCTTAGTGGAGTATATACCCATCACCAGGGTAGACCTGGCAGCGTTAGACTTTTCCATTGCTCGGTCCTTCGCGGCGCTGATTATCATGACATCACCCGGTTCAACAGTATCAATGTCATCAGCAACCTCCACCATCTCAGCAAAATCTGCTCCGCTGCCGGTAAAGCCTTCGTCCGAATAGGCTCGGCCATCACCATCAACGCGGAATTGAGTACCTTGCGGCCAATGCCAGGCGTCGATGAATCTGAAATTACTCTCAGGTGTTTGCAGATCCCAGGCTTCCAGCTTCAAGACTCGATCCTCGCCAGTAGTTTGATCAATGGCAAGGGTAGCTATATTCTTACTAGCGCCTGCATCCCCCAGTCCAGTCCACCAACCATCGCTAGAGCCAATACGAATTGACCTGGGATGCGATTCACCGGCAATATTATAATTCCATAAATCCAGCAGTGGTCTTCCAACAGTTCGCACCTTTAACACCGCAGAATCCAGGACAGTGTTATTCATATCTTCTTTCAGGCGAATATCGATAACCCCATTGCCGCTCCATAAGTGGTTTGGATCGTCGCTAATTCCAATAATATTTCCGGGTTGGGATTGCATGATTCTTATAGACTCATCCAATCCGGTATTCTCGATATCAAGCATGACGCCATCATTTGTCACACCTCCTGAATTGGTAATACTGATCGCCGGTCCGCTTCCCCATTGCCTCGCATGAATAGCACTCCCGGCTCCATCATGGAGTACCTGTAATGCCTGGCCGCCACCACCGGCTTTATCAATTCGCATTCCAGCTCCGCTGCCGGAAGCGGCATTCACCTGGGCAGCAGGAGACACCCCTTGTGCTTGATCAACAACGAGCGCAGAGGCAAAACCGGATGTAGAGGTCTGATTGATCCACAAGCCAGTATTCGTACCATCATTGACGATACCCAATTTTGCGTTCGGCGCATCCGTATTGATACCGACATTCCCTGATATTGTCATGCGCATTCGTTCGGTAAAGGTCGATGTATTGGCATTCCAATGCCCCAACTGAAGGGGCTGGCCAGCGGGAGCGGTGTAATCAGCATTGGTGTTTACCGAATAGAAACCGGGCGTTGTGCTACCGGCGGGTTGATGACTATGCACCCGGGCTTTAGGTGTATTGGTTCCCATTCCAACATCACCGCCGGTATAAGCGAGCCCAGTACCGATATCCAACCAGGGGCTATTTCCACCGCCTGAGTTGAGACTATCACCCGCAGCAATGATCAATGTATTGCCTTGCGGCGTGAGAGTGACATTCGCCCCGGCGGCAAATGCAACAACATCCGTAAAACCGTTGATGCTGCGGACCACATTGCCGTCTGCAATTTTCTCAGTGGTCACAATGCTGTCGGGAATGTCCGCCGTGTTCAAGCTATAGGCGGCTGCCGTCAATTTGGTTCTCGGTGTTAATACATCGCCATTGTATTCTACTTCGAGCCAATATTCCTTATCAAAATCCACGCTTAGCGGCCAAAAGCTGCCCAGTTCCGCACTAAAAACCCCATTTATCAATTGAACTGTTAATGGTTCGTCCCAGATGGAAAGACCGCCTGTCTCCGCCTCAAACAGGCTGAAGAACATATCATATTCTCCATCCGGGAGCGGTACGCCGCTGGAATCAGTCAGCACACCCTGATAGCTAAGGGTTTTTGGTATTTCAGCATAAGCGGTCAGTTGCAGTAGCAGTAACAGCGGCAGAATCAGTGCCAGTACTCGCTGTTTTCTGTTAGTTGGATATCTATTCTTCATGGTCTTTGCCTTCTTTGTTTTCGTTGATCGGTGATCGTTTAAGCCGCATCAATATCCCAATCTCAAATCTCCAATTTTCAATGCTTCAATCCTTCAATGCTCCAGCTCCAGGCTTTCACAAATCAGGGTTAAGTCTTGTTTATTCATGCGCGTTAGCGTTGGCAACGATTTGCCAAAATGCGATTCCAGTAGATCAGTAAGCTGCTGCTTTGTCATAGCACTTCGTTCCGTCTTGGCAGCAGCGATTTCGCTCATTAGCTGCTCAAAGATCTGATATTCAGAAAAGCCCTGCCCAGTCAGATCCCAATAGCGATCTTGCTGCACCGGTGTGAGATCTTGAAAGATGAGCGCCTCATCATTATCACTGTTTTGACGGTGATTCATGATCATTTTGATATTGCCGTTAATTCTCAGAAAATGCATGTGTAGTCCCTTTGTCCCGTTGTCCATTTGTCAGCGATTCGCGGTTTGTGACATCCCCCTCTGTTCCCCTTCGAAGGGGCATTTAGGGGGATGTCGTTGAAAGCGAATCAATCATCCCAGCTCGATTCTCTAGCCATCATTTCAACAAAATCATCCTGCGGGTTGCGACTTGGTCGCTAGTAGCCAAACGATAAAAGTAAATTCCGCTAACAACCGATTGCCCACCATCATCACGGCCATCCCATACAAACCTGTGACTCCCAGCCGGCCGCCGACCGCTCACCGCCAGACGCACTTGTTGACCAAGCATATTGTATATCCGCAGCTCAATCTCCGCTGTTTCTCGCAGACTGAATTGAATTGAGGTGCTTGGGTTGAAGGGGTTGGGATAATTCTGGGCCAGTTCGATGCCCTCAGCGAGTGTGGCGGGTGCATTGTGGATACCGACGGATGGTTCCCCGGTAATTCTCAGCAGCCAGGCGTCGTAGCCACCGCTACCAAAAGAGCTGGTGAAACCGCTGACGATAAATCCATTATCTGTCGTGGCGGCAATTGAACTTGCGCGGTCAAACTGATCGCCGCCATACTTTTGAATCCACAAGCTATCTCCGAATGCGCTGGTGCGCAGTAGCCAGGCATTTTGATTGCTGCCATCATCAGATGAGAAACCGGCCATCAGGAAACCACCGTCAGCGGTTTCGACAAGCGACGACATCTCTTCGGACAGACTTTCTCCGTAGGTTGCTGTCCAGGAGGTATCGCCATTGGCATCGGTTTTCAGCAACCAAATATCTGAATTGGTGGTATTTGGCAATCCATTCGTACTGCCGATGATCGCAAATCCGCCGTCCGCCGTATGTACAATATCATTGCCGTCATCTGAACTCCAGGGATAATGCGGACCATTATAGTTGCGCGTCCAGAGGGTATCACCGTTGGCATCGGTGTGCACAACCCAAACATCCGGCTGCCCCGGATCTCCGAAGGAAAAGGACCTGCCAACCATAGCAAATCCGCCATTGGCCGTTTGGCAAACCGCTCTCAGGTTATCGCGCGCACCGCCACCAATTGCCTTTGTCCAAAGGGTATCTCCTTCGCTATCGAGGCGTACCAGCCATGCATCATCGAATGCCGGTCCGAACGTGCGACTGGTGCCGAGAAGTAAAAAACCACCATCGTCGATCGCCACAACATCATTCAATGTTTCTGCATCTGCCCCGCCGTAGGTGCGGCTCCACAATGAATCGCCGTTGGCGTCGGTTTTAATTACCCAAAAGTCACTATTCCCGGCCCCAAAAGAAAAGGTGGTCGCAGCAAGCAGATAGCCATTGTCGGCAGTTTGCACAACCAGCGCACCATTCTCACGCGCGTCGCCGCCGTAGCGCTTACTCCAAAGCAGCGCGCCATCAGCATTGGTATAGGAAATATAGACGTCACCGGAATCCGGTTGGCCGCTGACCTGCCCAATTCTGCCGGCCATGATAAAGCCGCCATCATTTGTTTCCAGCACAGCATCGCCATATTCATCTGATGCCGCCAATCCAAATGTTTGTGTCCAAGAGGTGTCAGCATCCTGTGCAAAAATTGCGGTTGCCATACCAAGCAGTAGATACATGCCAATTGCTATGAATAAAATTGTGTGTCGATTCTTCATTACTTTCTCCTTTATTCAAAGAGTCTTTAGAGTCGTGCCTCCGTTAAGCACCTGTCTAAAGCTTATAAAAACAGGTTCTTCATATCTAACAATGTGCCGACAAATGCTAACAGAAAACCGGCATGACCATCCGTGGCCGCTAGAAGCTACGCTTCGTCAGCGGCTACGCCGCGTCAGCTCACTGCGTTCGCGCGGAATCGCTTTAACGGCCAGGATGACCTGACACGAGCGTAGCGAGGTGACGGCGCGATGCGCCTGACGGGCTGAAAGCCCTCATCGTGTTAGAATTAGCTTTCGGGTACTGACAAAATTACCAGCGCTCAAGCGATAGAAGTAAATGCCACTGCCTACCGCTACTCCCTGGTCGTTTGTTCCGTCCCAGATATATGAATGCTCTCCGGCAACCCGGCGACCGCTGACTGCCAGCCGCACGCGTTGCCCGAGCACATTATAAATCGCAAGATGCACATCGGCGGCCACAGGCAAGCCGAAGCGTATTGTTGTCGACGGATTAAAGGGATTGGGGTAATTTTGATCCAGCGTGAATTGTTTGGGAACCGTGTTGCGACTGCCATCGTCTTCATCGATGGAGACCAGGGTTGGTAATGATATCTTTTCGACGATGTCAACCGGCGTGCCGGTTTCATCAAATCCGCCGATCGAGTAAAAATCACCACCGAGAACAACTGAGCTCATCCATAGCCGCTTGTCACTCAGCTTCAGGTCTTCCGTATGCCAGGTGTTGGAGGCGATATCGTAAGAAATGATATTATCATAGACTACCGGACCTGGAAAGCCATCCTCGCTGCCACCAGCACAGTAAATACGACCATTGTATAGCTGCATGGCGCAGCCAGCCAGCGGATAAGGCATATCCGCGAGTTGAATCCAGACATCATTTTCGGGATTATACTTATAGAAAGTGCTGTCAAAGAAACCGGTAATGAAGACCTCACCATTGTAAACGACGGATCTCAAGCCGGCATTGCCGTTTGTCGGATTATTGGTCTTTAGCTCCCAGGTGCTATCAGCCTTATCATATTGATAGACATTGCTGGCAGCAGTAAAGAGGTAAAGGTAATCGCCAACAACCTCCGCTGTGCTTCGCCAATGAACGCCGGTCGAATTACCGGGAAGGTAGGTTAGGGTTTTGGCGGTCATATCATATTCGCGTAGCGTTCCGGCGCCTCTCGGCCAGCCGTTTAGCAGGAAGACTTTGTCACCATCAACGGCGGACTCCATACCCCAGTTATCACTATCGGGAATGCTATCGTGCAGCACCCATTGCGCACCATCAAAGCGGTAAATGGAATTATAGGTGGTATTGCCCCACCAATGATCAGATCCGCCAAAGAGATAGACTTCGTTATTCCATACTTCGGCGGTTGCGGCCCCGATTGCCAAAGGCAGGCCTCGCAGCTCAGGAAAGACGCTGTTCTCAGGCCAAAAGCCGGCATAGATATTGGCGATATCACTGCGAATATCACCGAGAATCGGCTGACCAATCGTGGATCGCAGTGTGAACCTGCTGTCGCTGTTGTTTCGGCCAGCAGTCAGCTTGCCAATAGCGCCAGACTGTTTAGCGACAGTCACCCCGCTCTGAAACATGCCGTTGGAGATGACACTGCGCGAGATTTGATTCTGAGCAGCAAGCGTCAGTGGCAATGCCAGCAGTAGCAATAGCAATGGCAGTGGCAGCCCTTTTCTATTTTTTTTTGATATAGGTCTCATGTTTTGCTTCCTTTTTTGGCATAGAGATTTTGATGCTTGATGCTTGATGCTTGATGCTTGATGCTTGATGCTTGTAAGCAAATCAATTTTCGAATCTCTAATCTCCAATCTCTATTCGTCAATGCTTCAATGCTTCGATGCTTCAATGCTTCAATGCTTCAATATCATTGCAATGTTACCAGCACCTTGATCACGCCGGTGCCTGCACCGAGGCTCCCCAGGGCTTTACCGAGAATTGTGCCGTTTTTCGGATCGTCTTCGCGCATGGCATGGCCGGGAATGGTGGCAGTCACCAGAAGATCGCCCGGCTGAATGGCGCCATTTTCTGCGGAAACCTTGCAAGGCACAATACCAACGACCGCCATCGGAATCTCATCAAAACGCTCGGCCAGGTCCTTCCGGGTCCAGGTTTTGATATCATCACCGCTGGGCTCATCCCAGGCTCTCTCCGAGCCGAGGAATCCTGGCTGGGTGCTGTAGATACCGGCAACCAGGGTCGAGCGAGCCTCGCTGGATTTCCGGATGGCCCGCTCACCGAGCGGATCAATCACCATCACGTCGCCGGCCTCAACGGAGGTTGCACCACTGGAAACAGCCATCATCTCTGCGAAGTCGGCACCACCTCCATTGAATGCGCCATCGGCAAAGGCGTCACCACTGCCATCAACCCGGAAGCGAACATCGGTTCCGCGCTCGCATTGGATAAAGCGCGCCAGAGTTGCCATAGAAGCACCGGCAGAAATCTTTAACATTCTCGCTGTAAGGGAGGGATTGGAAGCAGTTTCGATTTGAGCAAGCGTAGTCGTCAATAGGCCGCTATGCTGTAAATCAAAGGCTGTAGCATTTGTTGTTTTAGTAAGATCGAGGTCGGTTGCCGTAATCGTTCCGGCAACATCGAGCAGTGAGAGCGGCGCAGTTGTACCGATGCCAACATTACCATCATCTGCAATGCGCATCCTTTCAGTAAGGACAGCGTTCCCATCCCAATGCCCGAACTGCATAGCCTGGTTATTGGGCACAGAAAAATCGCGACTGGTCCCGGAGGAATGAAAACTGGGCAAACCTCCTTGATTGCGAACATGAACCATGGCATTTGCATTTACGTTGCCAATTCCCAGGTTGCCGTCGCTGTCCAGGCGAATTCGCTCGGTAAAGGACGTACCATCCCAGTGTCCAAATTGCATTGTCTCGTCCAACGGCACAGAAAAATCAGCGCTGCCTCCTGCTGAATGGAAACCCGGAAAACTATCATCGCCCTCACTATGTATCCTTGCTATTGGAACTGCAGTACCTACGCCAACATTGCCATCACTGTAATGGATACCACCTGTTCCCTGTTGCCACGCAGCATCAGGCAGATTGGTCAACAGGGATCCATCTCCTTCAAACGCCGCAGCAACGACGGTTCCTGCTGTTTCAACAACAGTGACACTGTCATTTCCCAGGCGAATCTTATTGCTGGCATCGACGACAGCATCGTAACCGATGGCCGTCGCATTGGTAAGGGTCGCGCCCGCAGTATTTGCTTGATAACCGATCGCCGTATTGTTTGTGCCGGTTGTATTCGACAACAAACTTCCAACACCGACTCCGGTATTGCCATTCCCTATTGTTACAAGCAAAGCACTGACACCAATGGCAGTATTGTTCGAAGATGTCGTATTTGCATATAAGGCAAATCGTCCAACGGCTGTATTTAGGGACCCACTGGTATTGCTATATAAAGAGGTCTGACCTAGAGCAGTGTTAAAGGAACCGGAAGTATTGTTTTTCAGGGTTGTCAACCCGACACCGACATTGCCCACTCCATTTGTAAGTGAACTTAATGACTGTCTCCCTACACCCACATTAAGCCTGGCGCCGACATTCTCGGTGGTATCCAAACTAAAATTTCCAGCCAGGATGCCAGCAAAAAAGTTGTCTTTCCCATAGATATGGATGAGAGAGCTGTCTTCGACTTCAATGACACCAACAGCGCCTGCGTCAGCCGTGTGCGGCAAACGCAAATTCCCGGTAATTTCCAACTGTGCCTGAGGATCATCTGTGCCAATACCGACGTTGCCATCGGTGTAATGAATGGCAGTGCCGATATCCGTCCAGGGGCTGTTACCGCCGCCGTTACCAAGGCTGTCATCCGCAGCAATCACCAGCATGTTTCCCTGGGTGGTCAGGGTAATATTGGCGCCGGCAGCGAGACTAATATCGTCTTTCAGACCATTCAAGCTCCGAACAACCTGGTCGTTAGCAATTTTCCGCCCGCTAATAACGCTATCCATGACGTTAGCAGCGTTTAAGCTATAAGGACTGGCAGTGAGCTTACTTCGCAGTCCAAGCGTCTCGCCTTCATATGCCACTTCCAGCCAGTATGTCTTATCAAACGGTAATTCTAACCCGCTGGCACCGAGTAAGGTGCTAAAGACGCCATTTCGAATGATGATTGCCTGCTGGTCTTCCCAGATCGCGGTGCCGCCGCCCGGTTCTTCAAACAAACGGAAGGTCAATTCGTATTCGCCATCCATAAATGGCACACCGGCTGAATCAGCCAATACGCCCTGGTAACTCAGTTCATGAGGGATTTGAGCATAGAATGTCACCGTCATTAGTTGTAGTAGGAGCAGCGGCAGTAGCCACTTGCTTGCAAAGATTTCTTTATGTCGTTTCATGATTTAGATTCCTATATGTGAGATGTTTTTTATGTTGTTTATGAACTCGTCTTAAGCTCATGTCAGGCGCTGCGCGCCGTCAGCCTCCTTCGTCGGCGTCAGCTCACTGCGTTCGCGAATAAGATCATTTACGGCGAGCCTGACGCGAGTGAAACGAGCTGACGGGCCGAAGGCCCTGACGGCCAGGGATGGCCTGACGTAAGCGTAGCGAACTGACGCGAACGCTAGTGAGCCTAGCGCAGCAGCACCATGCGTCGCGTTTCACTGAAATTGCCCGCTTCCAGGCGATAAAGATAGATGCCGCTGGAAACCGCCTTGCCATTGTCGCTCTTGCCGCGCCATTTCAGCTGGCGCTCCACGGCTGCCATGAGCTGAAACAGGTGTTGAATTCCTATAAATGAGTTTTTCACAATGATCTCCCAGGGTATTCGTTGTTCGTTCAACGTTGTTCGTTCAACGGTCAACGATGAACGATCAGCCGTCATCTCTGCTTACAACCTGGGAAAAAAGGAGAGGATTATCTAACAGTGGGCCGACAAATGATGACAAAAAACCGGCAACGAGCTGACGGGCCGAAGGCCCTGACGGCCAGGGATGGCCTGACATGAGCGTAGCGAACTGACGCGAACGCAGTGAGCCAGTAAGCTATTTTGTTTGTTTAACGAATTCTGAGGGAGAGATATTATACTTCTCGCGGAAGCACTTGGCGAAATAGGAAAGATTGTTGAAACCGACTTCAAAGGCAACCTCAGATACATTGCCGGCATGCTGTTCGAGGAGAGATTTAGCCCGCTGCAGGCGGGCGTCGCGAATAACTTCGGTCGGACGCTGGCCGGTCAATGCCCTTAACTTGCGCTGCAGTTGCCGTTCGCTCATGCCGAGTTCCCGGCACAAGACGTCAATGCTGAAATCTTCTTCAGCCATATGATCTTCCAGAACCTTTTTGAGCTCTAGGAGAAACACTTCTTCAACCGAAGTCACCTCAAGCGCTTCCGGCTGCAGAATGCCTTCGCGCCGGAATTTTTCACGCAATTTGCGACGTAATTCAATCAAATTACGCACCCGCACCTGCAGTTCGTCGCTGCTAAACGGTTTGGTAAGATAGTCGTCTGCGCCAGTTTCCAGACCGGCAAGTTTGCTTTCTTCACCAGCCTTGGCTGTCAGCAATATCACCGGTATATGGCTGGTTTTTGGATTGGTCTTCACGGCCTCGCAAACGCCGTAACCGTCCATTTTCGGCATCATTACATCCGAAACAATCAGATCCGGCACATGTTCGATAGCCATAGCAACCCCAGCTTCCCCATTGTCGGCTTCCAGAATTTGATAATGATCGCCTAGCCGTCCGCGAATATAGCGGCGAATATCGATATGATCGTCGATAACAAGGACGATTGTGGTTTGATCGGCCGGCGTCATTGGTGGTGCCGGTTGGGCAATAATTTCAGCTTCTGTTTCTGCCGTTGTTGCTTGCGGGTCAGCCACTGTCTCAGCATCCAGAATCTGGTCCAACTCCCGAAGGTGATTCTTGCCCAAGGGAAGCGCAACGACAAAAGTGCTCCCGGCCCCGCTTTTACTTTCGACAGCAATCCTGCCGTAATGGCGTTCAATCAGCTCTTTGGTAAGAGCCAAGCCGATACCTGTGCCTTCGTATTCACGCGTATGCGCACTATCCACCTGGTAAAAACGATCGAAAATATACGGCAGGCGCTCTACCGGTATCCCAACGCCGGTATCGGCAACTCGAATATGCAGTTCTTCCCCGGCTTGATTTTCAGCCTTTTCAACTGAAGCTATGACCTGTATGCGACCCCCATCAGGAGTAAATTTAAAGGCATTGGACAGCAGATTATTGATGATTTTTTCTATTTTATCACGATCGTAATAAAGTTCCTGATCGACTTTCTCAGCAGTATCTTCCTCGATTTGCAATTGGAGTGAAATCTGCTTTTGCTCTGCCAGCGAACTAAATGACACCACCAATCCGCGCAAAAAGGTAGAAAAATTTCCTTGCTGCAATTGCAAATCCATTTTCCCGGATTCCAGGCGAGACAGATCCAGAAGCTGATTGATGAGCCCCAACAACTTTCCGGCATTTCGTCGCACCAATCCCAGTTCCTGTTTGAGGTTGCCGTCACTTACCTTTCCCATCACGTCCTGTAGCGGTCCGAGAATCAGGGTTAGGGGTGTGCGGAATTCATGAGAAATATTGGCAAAGAAGCGCGATTTCAGCTTATCTATTTCCTGGAGCTTTTCAGCCTGCTGGCGAACTTGGGTGGTCCGCTTGGCAATCATTGCTTCTAATTCTTCAGTCTTACGCTCAAGTTGACGCACGCGGCTCTTGACTATTAGCGCAATGATCGCCCCGGCGCCTGCCAAATAGAGCAAATATGCCCACCAACTACGAAACCACGGTGGAGATATTTCGAAGCGAAATCCAGCCGCTTGTCCCACCATTCCATGTACGTTTTGGGAGCGAACTTCAAAGTAATAGTCTCCCTCTGAGAGATTGGTAAATTCTCTCTGAACTTCCGTTGTCCAGGCAGACCATTGATCGTCAAATCCAACAAGACGCGACTGGAATTGGTTGGCCTCAGGCAAATCAAAACTGGTCGCTGAAAAATCAAAACGAATGCTGTTCATCTCGTAGCCGTAGCGGAGGGGCTCCACATTACGATTTCCATAGTAGATAATCGAATCTCCCTTCAGGATTACTTTCCGAATATGCGTTTGAAATTCCACTTGAACACGCATCGGAACACGAGAATCATACCGAAGCAATTTGTCGGAGGCGATCCAGGTTACCCCATTCTCCTCGGGATAAATCATGTTAATTGCATTCAGATTCTTTATTCGCCGGAAGGGATCAATAACCCAGGACAACTCGCCGTTCAGATCTCTTTCTCCGTAGCCCAAACGCCAGTCACCGGGGTAGCCGCGTGAGGCCCAAAGCTTTCCATGGTGGTCCTCTTTTCCGAAGTACCCCCAAGACTCACCAGGTGCAAGAGAGCCCGACAGGCGCGGATCCGGAATGAACTTTTGCTGAGATTCGTCAAATATCAAAGCCCCTTTGCTCCCGCTGAAGGTGACACCGCCGTCGACGTAGGCCAGAAAAATTGGTTCCGCCGGCAAGTTCGCATCACTACTGAAATGGGTAACTGTTGCCGGAATGGTATCACCGATCGCTTCGCCTGGTTCTTCAATGATGACCCGGGTAATATTCCCCGAGGTTCGGGCCAACCACAGTGTCCCGGTAGAATCTTCTTCAACATCATAGACCGGAAAGTTTGCAACCGGAAGCCAGCCTTTATGGGTCCAGCGATCATTGACTTTAGCAAGCACACCCAATCCGTTGCGCGCAGCAACAAACATAGTGCCGGGGGAAGTGCGCGATTCAAGAAGCCGAAAAACAGTGGAAACATATGGTGGCATCTTGCTGACACCATCATCTATAATCCGGCGTATGCCATTTGTATTTCCGACCAGCAATTCTGCATCATCTGCAAGGAGAGAGTAGCATTGATAGCTTATGCCGAACGCGGGCTGTAGCCGCTCCGGTTTTACCCCCTGCGAGAGGTCCGCCATATTTATCGGCTCCAGAGAGCGCAGTCCCTGGCTGAGCGCCAAATACATTTTTCCTTTGTAGCGAACGAGATCTTCGATAACGCCCTCGGAGGCTGGAAAGGAAGTTATCGGCGAAGCGACTTCGATACGCGAGATGCCTGACAGAAGGGAGACCCATAGCCCCTGTTGCGCATCAGCAGCCATCCACGTGACGGAATTATCCTGGAGGCCGGAATTTTTGTCGATCACTTGCAGCAGGTTTCCCCGGCGGTCCATGATACCAATGCCGCCGCCGAGTGTTCCCAGAGCAATCAGATCATTTGACAATAGTGCAGAACAATACAGGCGATGCTTCTTGATAAAGTCACTGGCGGAACAGTCAACAGCACGGGTTCCCTGATCATCGAATACATAGAGACCCCGAAAAAATGTGCCGATCAATAGAGCATCATCCTCATGCGGCAGCATCATATACGGCCCTGCCAGCTTAAAGACTTCAGCCCCGGTAGGCGTTATGAGTGAATCACCAACCACTTCCTGCAAACCGATGTTTCGCTGCTGTAGATAAACCCGCCCCTTGGCTAAATGCATGGTTTGAAATGTTTCCTCTGCCGGCCATACCTTGAAAGCATTCCCATCCCAACGGAAAACATATGGGGCGGTCATAAAATAGACGGTATCATTATGAACCAGCGTATACCAGACATCCTGATTAAAATCCCGATACTTTTCATCCAATTGCGGCTGCAGGGATTTAAAATGTAGCAACCCAAGAGAATCCGCTTCAAAATAGCCGAGATCAAGATCGGTTCCCGCATAAATCCTGCCCTGGCCATCTATGGCAAGTGATCGCATTGTTCCATTTGTCGGAGAGATTCGCCAGTTGGCGCCATCATACTGCAACAAGCCATCGTTGTTCGCCACGTAAATGAAGCCTTGAGGGCCCTGGGCTACCGACCAATTTTGGAATTCGCCACGATACTCCGCCGGGCGAAAATTTCGGATGTATGGAATCCCGCTTTCCGTCCAGGCATCTGATTCGAGCCGACTCAAATCACGTCCTTCAGGCAGCGCGGGCTGCGCGGAGAGTATTGCTATCAAGTTTGCAAGAATCAGAAGGAGGTATACAATTCCTGCGCTTGTCCTTTTTACACTATTCATATAATAGTAGAATTTGGTGTGCGGAAAATTACTCAGACTATTATAAAATCGCAATGATTCCCCGCACTTGCCCTCAGTTTCACCGTTCACCGGAGGTTTTGCACTGTTTACCGATTCAATTTGGCAAAAATGGCTGAAGTTCCGTACATGTTAAGGGAAGGGTGTGATGGAACGATGTTACATCCCCCTGAATCCCCCTTCGAAGGGGGACGCAGGGGGATGTATCCCGCCCTCTACATTCCGCTGGAAGCAAAAAGACGGAAGAACTAAGTACGAAAAGATTAACTCGCTAGACCCAATACCAAACCGAAAGGCCTGAATGAGTCCCCAAAAGTGGCACCGGCGACCGGAATTTTGGGCAGCAATCATCATTAGTATTTTCGGGATATTCCAAATCCTCGGAAAGTATGAGTTGACACCCCAGATTGTTTTCGAGCGTTATTGGCCAACTCTTTTCATTGCTGCCGGGATTTTTCAGCATGCCAGCAATCGCTATCGCGATACGGCAGCAACTCTCTTGCTGATTTTGACCGGAGTCTCACTGCTGGTGATCAGACTGGACTGGTTGAGTGTTGAAAAGCTTCGCCCCTGGCTGCCGGAAGGTATACTGGAGTGGCTCGATTCTATTGGGCAATCGATGACTTGGATTATCACAACGACAATTATTTGATCTGTAAACGCCGAGACGCGGCAACCGTATAGACATAAGGAGCAAAAAATGACTGAACAAAAATTCCGGACCGGCCCCAGCTTCTGGATCAGCCTGATCCTGATCGGATTGGGCACAATGTTTCTTTTTGACAATCTCGGGTTCTACTTCTTTGAAGATATCTTCGACCTCTGGCCCCTCGGGCTGATTGGCATCGGCGTCTTCAAATTGTTCTATTCCCGCTTTACCGATGTGAAATCTTCAGCAGTGATCATCGCAATCGGGGCGATTTTCTTTCTGGATGATCTACGCATACTCGATATTGGCGATATATTTGATCTTTGGCCATTGGCCTTGATCCTCGTGGGTGGACGCCTTCTGCTGGGACAAAAATCAAGAGATAGTCTCGCTGACGGTCCGCTTTCCTCTTCTGCCGATTTAAACTGGCTGGATGAATTTGCAATTTTCGGCGGTAAATCCGTTAGGGTTGCATCAAATGCATTTGAAGGCGGAAACGTGACAGCCGTATTTGGCGGTGTCGATATCGACCTGGACGAGACCATTCCGCTGGACACCAGTTGCACCATTGAAGCGCTGGCAATGTTTGGGGGCGTGGAGATCCGCGTACCGCGAGATTGGGACGTTGTTCTGAAAGGCTTTCCTATTTTCGGCGGCTTCTCCGATGAACGTCGACGTGTCGCATCTGCAGATGAAATTCGTGACAAGGTGTTGATCGTTCGCGGTTATGCTATCTTTGGTGGCGTAGAAGTCAAGAACTCCTGATCATGCAACATCCGCTCCTTTTCAGCAATCGTCGTCTCGGCTATTATGCCCTGGCCTGGATCGTACTCATCATGATCCAGGCCCTGATTATCGGCTTTCGGTTCAGTTTTTCCTGGACGATCGCCACCACTGATGCCATGGTATTTCTTGGCTTCTACGGTTTTATCGCTCTCAGTTTCTGGTATCCCGCTCGCTATATTTCTCTCGAAAATCGCCAGCCAATAGTCATCTTTTGGAATCACCTGCTTGCCGCGGTGACTGCGACGGTTATCTGGATTGGCGGTGCGGTGTCTCTCCTTCGTCTATTGTCTGTTGACTCTTTTGCCTATCTATCCTTTTTGGAAGCCTCACTGCTTTGGAGAGCCTTGTTTGGCATTCTGATCTATTTCGTCGCCGTCTCGTTTTACTACCTGAGTATCTACTTCCACAATTTGCAGGAACGTCAATTGCGTGAGGCTGAGCTGCGATCGCTGGTGCAGGAAGCAGAATTAAAGACACTGAAATTTCAGATCAATCCGCATTTTATCTTCAACAGTCTAAACTCGATCAATTCCCTGATTGCCAGCGACCCGCAGCGCTCCAGTACAATGGTCGTTAAACTCGCTGACTTCCTGCGCTCGACACTGGCGAGCAATGATATCCAGTTGAAGCCGCTAAAAGCCGAAATCGAAACGGCCCGCTTATATCTGGACATCGAAAAAACCCGTTTTGCCGATCGCTTGCTGTATGAAGAAACGATAGCAGAAGATACCTTGGAGGCCGAAGTTCCCAGCATGATTCTGCAGCCTTTGTTCGAGAATGCTATTAAGCACGGCGTATACGAATCTCTGGAACCGGTGATGATCCGTTTGGAATCGCGGATTGATCAGCCCTATCTTGTTATTCTGATGGAAAATGATTTTGATCCTTCATCTTCGAAGCATGCCGGCGAGGGTATCGGCCTGAAGAACATTGCCGAACGCCTGGAGCGGCTCTATCGCCAGCCGGATTTACTTGAAATCAAGGCAGAAGAGGGTCATTTCAGCGTGGCTCTGCATATTCCACTAAATGGAGACCGACCATGAGCAGAAAAACGAAAGTGCTAATCATTGATGACGAAGCCCTGGCGCGTGATATGATTCGCCAGCAGTTGGCTGCCCGTGACGATGTGAAAATCTGCGAGGAATGCGCCAATGGATTCGACGGCATTAAAGCCATTCAGGAGCATCAACCGGATTTGATTTTCCTGGATATCCAAATGCCAAAGCTGACCGGTTTCGAAATGCTGGAGTTGCTCGATGATCCGCCCATCATAATATTTTGTACTGCCTATGATCAATATGCACTCAAGGCTTTCGAAGTCAGCGCCGTTGATTATCTGCTAAAGCCGTTTTCAGGTGAGCGATTCAATGAAGCGCTCGATAAGGGTATCGCCGCCCTAAGCAATCGAACCGCCCAGACCAGGGAACTGGAAAAATTGCAGACGCATAATGATCAGGCAACAGAACCGCTGGATCGCATCGTCATTAAGTCCGGTCATAAAATCCGCGTCATTCCACTGGATGATTTGCTGCGAGTCGAGGCACAGGACGACTACGTCATGCTTCACTGCCGCGAAGGTCGCTTCCTGAAACCGAAAACCATGAAATACTTCGAAAATCGCCTCCCCTCTCCGCAATTTATTCGTATTCATCGCTCACATATTGTTCGCCTTGCCGCCATAAAGGAGCTCGATGCCGTCAGTCGCGGCTCTTATGAAATCACATTACAAAATGGTGAACGCCTCCCGGTCAGCCGCAGCGGCTATCAGCGCCTAAAAGAATTGAGTGATTAGAAAATTTAAGGCTAGCGTTGTGGAATTTTTGCAATTCCTGCATCCATGTGCAAAGGGTTTCTTAAGGGAAACCAGGAAATCAACTTGACATGGAGTTGCAATGATTTTAAATTTTGGACAATTGTACAATAGCGGAAATTTAATGAAGAAAATTGTGGTTGATACATCGGTCATTGTCGCAATAATCTTGAATGAACCACATAAAGCCGAAATTATTAATAAGTCCAGGGGCCAGGAATTGATCGCTCCCATTGTTTTACACTGGGAAATTGGTAACGCATTTTCGGCACTGCTAAAGCGCAAGCGTATCACAGCTGAACAGGTTTTCGATGCAATTGATGAATATGATCGGATTCCTATTCAATTTGAAACTGTGGAATTGAAACGCTCGCTGGAATTAGTAGATCGCTATAAAATATATGCTTATGATGCCTATTTTCTGGAATGTGCCAGACGTTTCAATCTTGGATTACTTACTTTGGACAAAAGTCTCCTTAGCGTAGCCAGACAAATGGGCATCAAAACAATTGAGGTTTGATATGACCACATATACTTACAGTGAAGCTCGCCAGAATCTCTCTTCAGTCCTTGACAAAGCAAAAGAAGAAGGCCAGATAATCATAAAGAGAAAAGACGGGACCTATTTCAAAGTCTGTCCAATCATTCCAAACACTTCCCCGCTGGACATTCCGGGCATTGATGTCGATATTACTGCAGCAGAAATCCTGGATTTCATCGCTGATTCCCGAAAACGCTATGAGGATCCCAATGACAATTAACGAAATTATAGATCGGCTTAAGGCCGGCAACGAACGCTTCGTCGCTGACAAACTCGACGGACAACTTCAAGACTCAAAACGCCGCGAGGCATTAACCGGCGGCCAGGCACCCTACGCAGCATTGCTTAGCTGTGCCGATAGCCGGGTGGTCCCCGAATTTGCCTTCGATACCGGACTTGGAGAATTGTTCACCATTCGCGTGGCCGGCAACGTTGCCAATAGCTCGTCCATCGCCAGTTTGGAATATGCGATTGCTCATCTAAAGACCCGGGTCATTGTTGTGATGGGACACGAGAGCTGTGGCGCCGTAACAGCCGCAGTTCAGGGGGCCAGCGATAGTCAGCACATTGTTCATTTGCTCGATCATATTGGGGTTGCAAAGGAGCCACTGCAAGGTGAATCGATTAATGATGTGGTGAAACGAAATGCCCTGGCGGTGGGTGCGGAACTCACTGCACAATCAGAAATCATTCGTGAAGCCGTGGACAGCGGGCAGGTCGAGATCTTCGAAGCCTTTTACCATCTCGGTAGCGGTGAGGTGGAATTCCTGACAGCATCCTGATCTTATTCGATGGTCAGGGTTTGTTCTTCAGCAAGATCCGGGATATGAATCACCAAAATTTTTCGCTCAAGATCATAGGAATATCCTGATTCCGCTACCCCCTTGCTAATCTTCGGCAGTTTTTTCTTGCCAAGCCGAATCCGCTTCGGTATTTGCGACCAATTGTGAAATCGAAAGACGATAACGCGCTCTGGCTCCGGCAGGCCATTTTCGAGGCGGCGTTTCGTGAGGGTTTTCTTTTTTTCTCCGGGAAATAGCTCAAATTCCGACAGGCGATAGTCACCTTGCTTATATCTAAAGCTGGTTTGATCATCTTCATAAAGTAAGTAGCTGCTATAAGCTCTAACGGCAAAGATGTCGAACTGTAGCGAATCCCCGCTGCTTCCGCGCCACATGGGAATCATTGCTCCGGCTCGTAAGAACATCGGCAACTGATCGAGTGGCGCCTCAATGGCTACCTCTTGCTTTCCTTCGTAAACCTCGTCCGTATGATAATTGAGCCAACTTCCTTCAGGCAGATACAACTCCCTGACCTGCGCATCCGCTTCTACGACTGGAGCAACCAAAATATGGTCGCCAAGCATAAACTGCTCCTGATATTTGCTATTGTATACCGCAGAGTCATTCTGGAAATGATAGAAAAGTGGACGGACAATCGGCGAACCGCTCTCGCTCGCTTCCCAGAATAAATGGTAGATATAGGGCAATATGCGATAGCGCCAGCGCAGATGATGTGAGGTAATATCATCTATTGTAGTGGAATATTCCCATGGCAGTTGCCCGGAAGTCCGGGAGCGATTGAGTAAAAGCGGGGAAACCGCACCCAGCTGAATCCATCTGGTAAAAACGGAGGCCGAGGGCTGGCCGATAAAACCGCCAACATCACTGCCAACAAAAGGCAGACCTGATATACTCATCCCCAACATTCGCCGTACCGCAGCACGTAAGTCGACGACACCTGCAGACTGGTCTCCGGTCCAGGCGGCCGCATAGTTTTGCAAACCGGCAAAACCAGCGCGACTAATAAGAAAAGGCCGCTGTCCACTCGAGTCGCTCCCAAGCGAATCATTGTAGATGCTTTCGACCATTTTCAACGCATAAAGGTTTCGCATTTCTGCGAAATTCGCCTTTTCGTCCGACCTGGTTATCAGTACTTCCGGGGGAAACGCGCCGTCTCGCCCGGAAGGCTCATTATCTTCACAAAAATATCCTGATACACTTCCGGACATACTTTCACGAAGATGATTCAACCACCAGTTCACGGTGCCAGGTTTACCAAAATCCGGCAGGAAAGCCGGGCCAAATCCCCAATCACCGCGATAGGGTTCGCCATCCGGATAAGGCATAAAGTGGGCAGAGGTAATGCCCTCGCGGGCAACCGAATATGTTTCGTCGGCGCGGATTGCAGGAATCAGGGTTGTTAATAAGCGAAATCCGCTTTTTTCCAATGCAGTGGATAATTTTTGCGGATCACCAATGCGTCGATCATCCCAGGTAAACATTCTCCTACCGCGCATATAGGACTGCGACAAATGGATGCCACCAAATGGGATGTTGCGGTGCGACAGTTCTTCTGCAAGCACCTGCGGCTCGTAATTCGAACTGGATCCTGTATAGTGATGATGATAGCCCAATGCCCATCCGGGCGGCAACGGTGTTCTTCCGGTCAGGCGCGTATAGTGGGTCAGCACGACGTCCACACGCGGTCCGTAGAAGAAGAAATAGTCCAGCGCTCCGCCGTCGGCAGAAATGGAGGCAAAACGCAGGTTTCCGGCGCCAAAATCAAAGACGGAGCGATAGCTATTGTTCAGATAAATGCCATAGGCGGTCTCCCGAACCATTCCCAGGTAAAAGGGAATAGAATAACTATGATTTTCGGGATCGGAAATTCTCCTGTTTTGCAAAATCCGCTGACGCCCACGCAGGTCCAGGTTTCCTGAACTCCCGCCCAATCCAAAGAACCTTTCTCCGGGAGCAAGAGATTTCCAGACCTGGACGCGATCACCTCGCCATCCGATGCCCAACCCCGGATCGTCTTTGTTTATGACCATGCCTTTCTTGTCAACGACGGTCAGCCGGCAGGGCATTTTGTGCACAATAATATTGATTTCACGGGTGCCAAGAGTGATAAAGGCATCCTCAACCAACAGACTGAATTCCGGAAATTCCCAATCACCATCAGAAATCACCTGCTCAAGCAAGGACATGTCCTGATCCTTGCGCCTGAGAGTAACCCGGAACACAGCATCATGATAGATGCGTATTTCCAAACTAGCCTGATTTTCACAGTGCAGCAGTATCCCCTGCTCCGTACGTTCAAAGCTCGTCAGATTTCCGAGGAATTTATCAGCTGGAGATGCATTGGCGCTGCTCAATAGAAATAGAGCCGTGGTAAAAATATAAATTAAGTAGCGGGCCATACTGAAGTCGCTTCCGAAAATCTATGCACCGGTGAGTCGCTGTTCTCCTCGATCCAAGTGCGGCATCTCAAAATCTGTTTTTAACTTATCATTTGCGGGAGCAGGATAGACTACTGACTCCTGCTAAATATCTCTATCGTCGGAAAACAAGAAGAATTAAGGATTTAGAAAAATTATTAAGCGTCCGCGGGAACGCCGTTCAAGGGCAACCTTATTTCGAAGACACTTCCTTTACCAACTTCACTGTCTACCAGAATTTCTCCCTGGTGCTTCTGCACTATATTAAATGCGGTCGATAAACCGGACCCCATTTTCACACGGTTTCCGGAACTTGAGAAAGCGAAATCGAAGATCCGGTCCAGCCGGTCCCGGGGAATACCGCAGCCCGTATCAGCAATCGAGATCGATACGCGTTCCTGGTGATCCGGAGTGCCATTGACAAGAGCAGTGGTGATATCAATCCGGCCACGCCCATCAATCGCCTCTGTTGCATTGCGGATCAGGCTGATAAATACCTGGTTTAGCAAACCGGCATAGCAAGGCACCGGCGGCACTTCGCCAAAATGGCATTGAATATCAATACGTTGAGTTACCTCAGACCCAAGAAGGGTCAGACTGCTTTCGATGCCATCGTGAATATTGACCGTTTGATATTTGGCCTCATCGAGCCTTGCAAAATTTTTCAGGCTGTTGACGATACGGGCTATCCTCTCCCCTGCTTCGCGGGCAACATCAATATTTTTCTTCAGCAGTTCGAAGGTAACACCGAGTTTGCGATGATCGTTTGCATCAATCTCATATTTGTCGTCATTGAGAATTTTTTCAGCTTTAACAACACAGCGCGCGGCCACATCAGCGGATCCTTGAACAGCGCCAACGGGATTATTTATCTCATGCGCGACACCGGCCACCAGATCCCCTAAAGACGCCATCTTTTCCTTCATCAACAGCTGTTCCTGCGTGGTTTTTAGCTGATGCATGGCGGATTCAAGCTCGGCATTTTTGCTTTCGATCTGACTCTTTTGCTCCGCCAAATCGTGGGATTTTCTGGCCAGCTCTTCGTTCGATTTATGCAGCTTTTCAGTTGCCTGCTTTAATGAGCGCGTCATTCGATTAAAGGATGTCGATAGTGCGCCAATTTCATCCTGACTGTTTACCGGCAATTCAACTTCAAGATCTCCTTCGGCCACGTGGTGAGCTGCATTCTCCAGTGATTGAATTGGCACTACGATCCAGCGGACCATGGCGTAGGCCAGGATAATGGACATAAACAGCGCAGCCAGGAGCCAGGTCCCGGTAACCGTTCGGGCAATATTATAGGTTTTGGCGGCTCGCTCAGCAGCGTATTTTGCCCCCTGTTGATTCGCCCAAACCAGGTTTTTCAAGTGACCGTTCTGTTCTTCAAAATGATCGAGGGCCGGGCCATTCAACAGCTCGCGCGCGGCTTCGATGTCATTTTCTCGCAGGAGACCGATAAATTCGAAGGTAAATGCCTGGTATTCATCCCAGTGGGTATCAAATGTAGCCCGGTATTGCCGTTCCAGAACAGCAAGGCTATCCATATACATGGAGTGATCCACGAGAGAGTCATAGCGCACGAGGTTTTCATCAATTTGGGTAACAAAATCGACCATACGCATCAAGCGAAGCTCGCGATCCGAGGCATCTTCATCGAGAAGCTGCAGTTGATTCCGGAACAGCTGCGAAGCTGACTGATCGATGTCCGAAATTGTAATAACCCGCAGGAGCCAGTCGCCGGTAATGGCGTCGACTTCCAGTTTGATATCACGCATTTTGTTCATCGAAAAGGCAGTCACCATCAGCATCATAAACAGGATCAGCCCGAATCCAATTGCCTGTTTGCTGCCCAATTTCAGATCTTTTAAGCGCATTTAGATGCCACTACCCTTCTTCAATAACAACTAATACCTTGACGTCCTCAGTGACTTTTTCCTGGCTAATAAAGCCAACCGCACCGGGCGTACTCTTGATTTTTTCCAGGACGGCTTCTTCCGATTCGATTGCAGGTGGTGGATCGCCTTCTCCGGCCAGCATTCGCTTCAACCAGATAGATTTCATCCGCGAGGCGCTCTTCCCCAGAAAATCATAGAAGACATCCTTCACATTGCCACGAGGCTTTAAATCGAACACAATAACCGGTTCGCCATCATCCCATGAACGCACATCACCTGTGTAAATATCCAGCAAATCTCCCTGCTTAATTTCCTCAACCGGGACAGATTCGTGGGCGATAACAGCCACCTGGGCATTTAAGCTGCCGGCAAAAAGCCCGAGCAGTAGTATCCATATCAAAATGGTCTCTTGATATACCCGGGTCGAAGGTAGCAGGTTACATAATTTTTCGAAGCAATACGTCAAAACAAGCCTCGCTAGAATATCACCGAAATCGCTGCTGAACCTATGTGAAAGCGATCTGTATAAACAATTCCCGGTTCATTCGAACCAATATTTCCTTCGAGAATTTGTCCTTTCAGACGAAGCCGCTCGCTTAGCGCATAGGAAAAACCGAGTAGATTCACATCCACATCCAGATCTATCTGCGGAATAACCATATCACCGAACAGCTCCGGAGCAAATCCAAAACCGTCTTCATGCAAATTATAGTGTGCAGCATATACGAAGAGCTTCTCTTTAAATTCATACCCGAGTAGCCCGTAAAAGAATTGTTTATCCAGACTCAGATCGGGCAGTTTTGTATCATAAAACACCTGGATACTTTCCCACTCAAGCAGGAAGTTATTCCAGCGAATTTGAAAATCCTGCCCCAGGCGGAAACGAGCGAATTGCTCAAACTCAATCGTTCGGCCATTTAGTTCACCAGTGGCACCGGTAAGTAAATCCCAGAAATCACTGGCTGCTGAAACGCCAAGCTTCAGTTCCTTGTAGCGCACACCGAGGCGGCCGCCCACCAAAAGGGTCGCGGAAGTATCGACCCCCGTCTGCTGGAATGTTATAAAATCTTCTCTCGTCACGTTTGGACTATTTCCCAAGTAGGCAGCCCAATCCAACTTTGCACGCCCGAGGGGCTTAAAGCCATAGGCTTGCACAAAGGCCTGCGCGGGCAGCCACTCTTCGCGTGCCAGCGAAGGAATTGCTTCAGCCAATGTTGCCTCGTAGACGATAGGCCGAATGATGTATGGCAATAGTGGGGTTTTATTTTTGATCTGATTGAGATTGTTGAATTCCGGGATTTGCAGGCCGAGCTTCAGACTGAAGTATTTATTCGCCCGCCAGCGAACCCATGCTTCTTCAAGTGACGCCGCGCCAAAACCGCGATTATCACTAAACGAATTCACATACTCGAAATTGACCAATGCAGTCCAGTTTCGCGCCAGGTCTTTTTGGAAAAACACGTTCAACTGCTGCAATGCAAAACCGGTACGTGTTCGCGCAGCAATATCTGTTCGTTCTACTTCAAAACTATTTTGAAAGTAGCCAAAGGTGCGAATCGGCCCCTCTTTCGGTTGGGCCAGGGAAAGCCCGCTTGCAAATAGCAGCATCATGATCCATTTCAGGTGGCAGGAATTCACGGAAGTCCCCTCTTTTCAGCAGTTTTTTGTGAATAAACGCTCATTGCAAATTTAACATATGGGAGTGATCTCAGGCAAGATATGATAAAATAAGCTTCGGGCGCATTCTAGCCGCCCATAACCAATCGCGGAAGCCAGGTGGCCAATTCCGGCCAGGCAATTACTAAACTGAGCCCGATCAACTGAATGATGATAAACGGTATGATACCGCGATAAAGATGGCCGGTTGTTATTTCCGGTGGCGCCACGCCCTTCAGATAAAACAACGCAAACCCGAAAGGCGGGGTCAGAAAGGAGGTTTGCAAGTTCATTGCGAAGAGGATACCCAGCCAGAGTAGATTGACTTCAAGCGCTTGAAAAATCGGGACAACGACAGGTATAATAATAAAAGTGATTTCAATAAAATCGATGAAGAATCCGGCGATGAAGATGACGATCATAACCAGCGCAAGAAACGCCGCCGGAGACATATTTGCACCAGTAATCAAATCCGTTAGATAGCGATCGCCGCCCATACCGCGAAACACCAATCCAAATGCTGTAGCGCCAACGAGGATGATAAACACCATGGATGTCAGCAGCGTTGTCTCTTTCATAACAGCGCGAAGTGTCGTCAAGTTGAACTTGCCCTGAACCAGGGTCAATACCATGGCACCAAAGGCCCCTACCCCGGCTGCCTCGGTCGGCGATGCTTTTCCGGCAAAAATAGATCCCAACACCGCAACAATCAGGATAAAGGGCAAAAGAAAGGCTTTGATGATTTGCCCAAGCATATTGCCGCTGCGAAATCGTTGCAGCTCTTCCGCAGGCATCGCCGGTGCGGCATCCGGTTTTGCGATACTAATGATGACGATCCAGAGCAAATAAAGAAAGACAAGAATGAATCCCGGAATCACCGCTCCCATAAACATATCGCCGACCGGCACGTTCATGACACTGCCGAGCAATACCAGCACGATACTCGGTGGAATGATTTGTCCAAGCGTCCCGGAGGCTGAAATAGTGCCGGTCGCCAATTCAGAACTATATCCACGACGAAGCATGGTTGGCAGGCTCAACAACCCCATCGTCACCACTGTCGCTCCAACAATCCCGGTTGAGGCCGCAAGCAAAGTCCCCACCACGACAACAGATATCGCCAAACCACCGCGGAGTTTGCCGAACAACAATGCCATGGTTTCCAGTAGCGCTTCGGCCAGGCCGGATTTCTCCAGCATCACCCCCATAAAGATAAACAGAGGGACGGCAATCAGCACATAGTTGTTCATGATACCCCAAATGCGCAATGGCAAAAGGTTAAAAAAGGCATCACCGAAGGTGAGCAGGCCAAAAATCAGCGATACGCCGCCAAGAGTAAATGCAACCGGGAATCCCATCATCAACATCAGGAACACTGTGGCAAACATGATCAGAGGCAATGCTTCAGTCATTCAGCGCCTCCTCGCTGCCGGAAAAACCGGTGAGGACCTCGATCGATTTGAGCATTAACGCCACACCCTGCATGAAGACCAACACAAAGGCAATAGGAATCATCGATTTCAGAATATAGCGTGCCGGTAAACCGCCGGGATCCGGTGAGGTTTCACCGCTGGCAAAGGCCAAAGCAACAAAATCACGAGATGACTTGATAATAATCCAGGAAAGCGGTAGGAGAAAAACCACAACACCGATGATGTTGATGATAGCCTGTGTCTTGCGGGAAAAGCGGGAATAGAAGACGTCAACACGGACGTGTCGCTCATGCTTCAAAGTATAGGCAGCGCCAATCAGGAAAATCACGGCAAAAAGGTGCCAGGAGAGCTCTTGAAGGGCTGGTGTGGTGCTTTGCAGAACATTGCGACTAAACACGTCGTAGCAGACGACAAGAACCAGAACAAAGCTCAACCAGGCCACAGCCTGCCCGGTTTTTTCGCTGATCGTTTCAATAATATCCATAATCCGCATCAATATCTGCAAGCGATACCTCAAGGTAGATCAATATGTATGCGGAATGTATCAAAAGGCGGGAAAATATCAAAAACAGGCAAAGAATGTGAACATCTTAATTATCCACAAAGCCGGATGACTTAAGCGCTTGTATGGCCTGGCCAGCGCTATCAAGATCCTCTAATGACTCGAGCCATTCAAGTAGCGCATCCCATTGCTCAATACCGACAACGGCCAAACGTTTGCCATCGACAGTTACGTATTGGACAGATTGTAAAGCTTCCAAGCCGCTCATTAGCAAATCCTTTCGAAATTTCTATTTATTATGAAGAAAAAAGAGGTCGGAATCTAGTTCAATCTGCAGCTCGGTGTCTCACGCAGATTAAACAGCTAACCCACCCTTAAGGTCCTCTCTCGGGAGGATTTAGGAGTGGGTTAAAGGGTGTTTTTCGCGTACAACTTATCGAGCCGCCTTAATTCGACAGCCAAATGCCTTGGTCTTGGCGTCGGTTACTGCTTTACCGGCCAATACCTGATCAAGTGTACGCGCAAGATCCTTGCGCTTTACATGATTTTCACGCTGGGAATCATCGATGCGCCCCTTGTAAAGCAGTGTGCGATCACCGGCTAGGACAAAGGCTTCCGGCGTTACAGTTGCACCAAGCTTCCGGGCAACGCTGCCATCCTTGTCCTTTATTACCGTAAAGCTAAAACCGGCCTTACTGGCATGTTTGCGAATTTCATCAGGCGTTTCGCGCCGATCAGAATTAATCGCAATAACGGTCACACCTTTACCGGCATAGGATGCTGCAAGTTTCTGCACGCGCCCGTCATAAGCATTGGACACCGGGCAGCGCGTTGACAAAAATACCAGCACAATCGCCTTACTACTGGCGTAATCACTCAGTTTATGCGATTTACCGGTAACGTCTTGTAAGGCTAAATCAGCTATTTTTTGTCCAGGCTCTGCGCCCAGCACCGTCGTGCTCAAAAAGGCGATCGAAACAATCAAAAATAGTCGCATTAATTTCATATAAACCCCCGGTTTACAACATACTAAAACAATAGATCGGCAATGTCAACTGCTTCCTGAGGCACTGCCGGAAACCACCTCGCTCCTGATTACTTTTACGGAACGGTCCGGTTGCGGTTCCAAATTCCTGCAGCGCACGGCGGTTGAGCAGATACCGGACAATCAGTAGGTATTCGCCATTCCTCAGGTGCCGCTATTTATTTGGACAGCTCTTGGCGTGTTTTGTCACGTCTGGATGCTGGATGCTGGATGCTTGATGTTGGAAGCTTGATGCTTGATGCTGGATGCTGGATGCTTGATGCTGGATGCTGGAGGATTGATGCTGGATGCTGGCAACTAGTTGAATGGTTGATTGGTAAATTGGTTTTTTCGACCTGCTAGTTTGTTTTGCTGATTTGCCGGTTTGCCATAAATTTTTCGGATTGCAGATCACGATTGCACATCTTATATAATGTAGGGGTTGTGGAGCATCAATAATCACAACAAAACTTGGTCATAGAAATGAACCGTTCTCATCCTTCCATAAAGACAAACACACAATACAAATTGAGATTCTTGGCCCCCGTCTTGTTTCTGATTCTTTTAACAGCAACTATTTCAGCCGGAGAGAAAGGGAAAACTGAGGTGAAACTCGATCAATGGTTAGTGGCCGGTCCGGTCAACACTCCCTTACCTGTCTATCACAAGGACAGCTTTAAACTAAAAGATTTGCTGAATTACAATATGCTCACGGTGGCGGAGCTATCGCCGACAGCAGGCAAATCGATCAACTGGCTCGATGGCAATTCACTCGCCTGGGAAACTGCGGAGATGTCCAAAAAAGCTGTTCGCCTGGGCTCCCGGGCCAAAATAGAATTGCCGCAGGTGGCCTATCTGGCAACATGGATTGAAACAGGTCGTTTTGTTAAGGCAGAGCTACGGATAAACAGCCATCACCTGTTAAAAGTCTATTTGAATGGCAACGCCGTTGCGGACAAACCAACCAGCGAAAAAGACGATCCAAAGGATGTCAAACATAAGCTGGAACTGGAAAATGGTAAACATCTTCTGGTTATCAAGGCCTTGCGTGATCCGGGATTATCGAAAACCTGGAAAATCGAGGCGGATCTGACCATTCAGGAGCCTTTTTCTGACAAGGATTTAGTTGTAAATGTGACGCCGAAGCGCGTTATGGACGTCAATACGCTGCTTAATGGCACGCGATTCAGCTCTGCATCAATTTCTCCCGATGGTTCATTGGCAATTGTCCGTCTGACGGATACCAACGCCGAAGGTCATAGCGAATCATGGCTTGAATTACACAATTTAGAAAACGGCAAGCAAGAACAGACCTGGCGCGGCGGGATGCAGCCAGGCTCTGTTTCCTGGGCACCAAAAGGACGGCAATTTGCATTTACACGAACCTCCGAGAAAAAATCGACGCTATGGCTGGTTGACATCGATAAAGGCACCACAACTGCCCTAATGAAGGATATTGAATCACTGGGCAGCTTCAGTTGGGCTGCCGACGGCAAAACCATTGTTTACAGTATCAACAAGCCAAGTGAAGCCGACAAGCGTGGGGTCAAGCGCCTGCGTTCCCCGCGAGATCGCTGGCCGTGGTTTCGCGACAAGAGTTTCCTCTATCGGCTCGATATCAAGTCCGGCATCCGTCAGCGTCTTACGGCCGGCAGCCTCGGCACGCCGCTGGCAGCCATAAGTCCAAACGGCGATCATATCGCCTTCACGCATACCGAGGACGATTTCGACAAACGGCCCTACACATTAACCCGTCTGCAAGTCATGGATTTACAGACATTTGAGGCTGACACTCTTATGGAGGCGGGTTGGCTCGGTGGGATCTCCTGGTCACCGGACGGCAAACAACTGATGATGAGCGGCAGCCCGGCCCTGTTCGGCGACATCGGCACCAACGTCAGCGAAGGACGAGTTCCCAATGATTACGATGCCCAGCTTTATCTATACGATCTGAATACAAAGAAACCGACGGCACTGACCCGCAAATTTGATCCGGCGGTTGGTCGCGCAGCCTGGCACGGCAGCGGCAAAGCAATTTACTTCTCGGCAACTGACGGTGAATTCGACCGCCTCTATCGCTATCACACAATATCCGGCGACATTGAGAAACTACCGCTGAAGGTAGAAACCCTAAGGGATTTCAGCCTTGCGCGTGATGGTGCGCGGTTGATCTATTGGGGATCCGGTCCCGGTCAACCCATGCAAGCCTATACCCTGGACCTTAAATCGTTCAAGAGCAATCTACTTGCCGCGCCTGCTCGCCAGGAATTTGCGGACGTCCAGTTTGGCAAAGTAAAAGCCTGGTCTTTCGAGAACCAGGATGGCACTACCATTGCCGGCACGGTTTATTATCCGCCGAATTTTGATGAGAACAAATCTTGGCCTTGCATTGTTTATTATTATGGTGGCACTGTTTCAGTCACCCGTGATTTTGGTGGCCGATACCCTAAAGACCTCTTCGCGGCACTAGGCTATGTGGTATACGTGCCACAGCCAAGTGGAGCGACCGGCTACGGGCAAGAGTTTTCCTCTCTGCATGTCAACAACTGGGGCAAGACCGTTGCTGGGGAAATTATTGATGGTACCAAACAATTTCTCGAGGCTCATCCCTTTGTGGACGCAAAGCGCGTCGGTTGTATCGGGGCTTCTTACGGCGGATTCATGACGATGTATTTGATGACTGCAACCGATATGTTTGCTACCGGTATCTCTCATGCCGGCATTAGCGCCCTATCCAGCTATTGGGGAATCGGTTATTGGGGCTATCTCTACAGTTCCGTGGCCTCCGCTGAAAGCTTTCCCTGGAACCGCCGGGACATCTACGTCGACCAAAGTCCCTTGTTTAATGCCGACAAGGTTAAGAATCCGATTTTGTTGCTTCACGGCGATAGCGATACCAACGTGCCGCCTGGAGAAAGCGATCAGTTTTATACAGCTTTAAAACTGTTAGGAAAAGAAGTTGAATACGTCCAGATAGCCGGACAGGATCACCATATTCTGGACTATCAGAAACGTAAAATATGGCAAAAGACCATTCTTGCCTGGTTTGATAAACACTTGAAAGGGCAACCTGAATGGTGGAATTCCTTGTATAAAGATACTGGAGAATAAGTGAAGCAGAATTGGATAACCTTATTGGTCTTGCTGCTTGTGGGGGCAGTTATTGCAATGAACGAAACGCGTCGCGAATCGGCGCCGACATATACATATGAAGTTGTTAAGACGTACCCGCATGATCCTGATGCATATACGCAGGGCTTGATTTATCTGGATGGGGTACTTTACGAAGGCACCGGTCAAAATGGATTTTCCAGTCTGCGCAAGGTGGATCTCACCAGCGGAGAAATTTTGAAGTATCACGAGCTGTCGCGGGAGTACTTCGGCGAGGGCATTACCTGCTTCGAAGATCGCCTGATTCAATTAACCTGGCGTTCAAATGTCGGCTTCACATATGATCGTTCTACGTTTACCTTTCTGGAAGAATTTCAGTATGCCTATGAAGGCTGGGGACTCACCAATAATGGTGAAGAGCTTATCATGAGCGATGGTTCGTCGACCATTTACTTCCTCGATCCCTGGTCATATGCCTTTATGTCAGAAGTCACCGTTAAAGACAATGGAAAACCGGTTTCCAATCTCAACGAATTGGAATATATTAAGGGAGAAATTTTTGCCAACGTCTACGGAACCGATAAGATTGTGCGTATTGATCCAGCAAGCGGCGAAGTACTGGGGTGGATTGATCTGAGCGGTTTGCTGCCGGAAAAAGATATTGCCGGCCGCCGAGTAGACGTGCTCAATGGCATCGCATATGATGCTGAGGGCGATCGGCTTTTTGTCACCGGAAAATGGTGGCCGAAACTTTTCGAAATCAAAATAAAACCCGCTTCCTGAAATGACTCGATTTAAAGCATATATGCATCGCCTGCTGCGCAACACCGGCAATTTCATGGTGCAGGTGTTCCACCGGTTCGAAGAATGGATCAGTAAATTAAGCGACCGGGTTCCGATCGTGAAGCGTCAGGCGCTGTGGCTCTATACCTACCTGACGTATATCCTTGGATTTCGGAAGACTCTCATCGGGCTGGCGCTCTTCTCCGTGCTCCTCCTGATTGGCAGCAATTTATGGGTCCTCGGATCGACAACCGGGCATATGTATCACGACGCCGATACTATTCCCTATAACGAGGTCGGAGTCGTTCTGGGAACGTCCAAGTATGTCAGAGGCTCGAAGATTAATTTCTATTTCCGCTCACGAATCAATGCGGCGGTTCGTCTTTACAAAGCCGGGAAAATTCGACACATCATCGTCAGCGGCGACAATCATGCAACCAATTACGACGAGCCCTCTGATATGCGCGAGGCGCTAATCCGACGCGGAATCCCGGCAGAGGCCATCACTTGTGATTATGCCGGTTTTCGCACCCTCGATTCCATCGTTCGTGCGAAGAAGATCTTTGGTCAGAAAAAATTCACCGTCATCTCGCAGAAATACCACAATCATCGTGCTATCTTCATCGCCCGTTTTTATGAAGCGGACGTCGTCGGTTTTTGTGCCCGTCCGGGAACAACCGGCAGCCAGCTACGCAACGATATCCGCGAAGTTCTGGCCCGTGTAAAAGCTGTAATCGATCTCTACATTCTCAATCGGCAGCCACGCTTTCTCGGTAAACAGGAATTCATCAACCTGTCGGCTCGCTGATATTTCATTTCACAACTTTCCGTATTCGCACATTAGCATATACCCTGAAGGAGTTATTGACTATGTCATCAACCCGTCTGCGTTTTGCCCCTTTTATATTGTCAACGCTATGTATTCTCTTGCTTTCAGCCTGGTCACAGGAAAAAAAGAGCCTCGATCATGATGCCTACGAGATCTGGAATATTGTCAAGGAGCGCTACATTTCTCACGACGGCAACTATACCATGTATACGTACGGGCCGGAAGATCAGGATGCAACTCTGGCCATTCATAAAGGAGACGCCACACCCCCATTTCACGAGCGCCCGCGTGGATATAAAGCGACCTTTTCTCCCGACAGCCGCTTTGCCGTATATCATGTGAAGCCTGGCAAAGAAGAAGTCCGCAGCGCCAAATTGGATGGCAAGAAGAAGGACGGCCTCCCGAAAGATTCTCTGGAAATTATAGATTTACAAAATTCCGCAACCGGCATTTATGCGAATATCAAGTCCTTCAAACTGCCCAAGGAAAGTGGCGATTGGATTGCTATTCTTTTCCAGAAAGAAAAAAAGGAGAAGGCGCCTGGTGACAAGAAGTCAAAACCTGCAGAAAAGGCAGCCAGTCCGGCGCCCAAGAAAAAGAAAAGCAAAAAGAAAAAGGCTGAGGGCACCGATCTGCTGATCCGTAAGCTGGACGGCTCCCGGGAATTTCGCTATAACGACGTTGTATCCTACACGGTAGCCGATAATGGCGGGATCATCGCATTTACCACGGCCAACAAAGATAGCAGCGCAGATGGCGTCTGGTGCTTTGATACCCGCACCGCTGAGCTAACAGAACTGATGAAAAGCCCCGGTGATTATGCGCAGATCGGTGTTGATGCCGCCGGCAAACAGGTGGCCTTTCTCAGCAACCAGGAAGACTTCAAGGCCAAGCAACCGGTGTTCAATCTTTATCATTGGCAAACCGGACAGGAGGCTGCCGCCAGCAAAATAGCGGTTACACAACCAGCATTGCCCACCGGTTGGTGGCTCAGTGAATATCACAAATTGACCTTCTCAGAAGATGGAAAGCGCCTGTTTTTCGGTACGGCTCCCCGCCCGGAACCTGAACCGGATGAGGAAGTCCTGGACGAAGAAAAAATTAACGTTGATATCTGGCATTGGAAAGACCCGCTGCTGCAGCCAATGCAGCTAAAGCAGCTTAAGGATGAGAAAAAACGCAGCTACCTGGCAGTTTATCATATCAAGGAAAAGAAGACGCTGCAATTGGCAACTGAGGCAATCCCGAATGTCAATATTGCAAATGACGGTCAGGCTAAACTTGGCCTTGGCACATCCACCCTACCGTATCGGCAGGAAATTTCGTGGGAGTGGCCAAGCTATCGGGATGTCTATGTGATTGATATTAGCAATGGCAAGGCACGTAAGGTAATCTCGAAGCTTCAGAGTACTGCCTATTTATCGCCCAACGGCCGCTATCTGGCCTGGTGGGATCGCGAGTCCCGCAGCTGGTTCGCGCAGTCGACGAAAGACGGCAGTAAGCCCGTTAATATTTCCGGCAAGGTCCCCCACCGCCTCGACAACGAGATCCACGACTGGCCTTATTCACCAAATAGCTACGGACGAGCCGGTTGGACAAAGGGAGATAAAGAGTTTTTGGTTTACGACAAGCATGATATGTGGGCCCTGGATCCGAGCGGGCGTAAAGCGCCCCGTAATATGACCACAGGCGTTGGTCGCAATAATGATCTGCGGATGCGCTATGTGAGACTCGATCCGGAAGAAGAATTTATCGACACAAACAAGCCAGCATTGCTGAGTGCCGTTCATTATAGCAATAAAGGCGCCGGGTTTTACCGAACCGACTGGAAGTCCGGCAGCCAGCCTCAACAATTGACGCTAGAAGACAAGCGATTTTCAACGCCGATCAAAGCTAAGAATGCGGATCAGCTGCTCTTTACCCGCTCCGACGTCAAGGAGTTCCCTGACCTCTGGGTGAGCGCCAAGGATCTCTCCAACCGCAAAAAAATTACGGCCCTCAACCCACAGCAATCCGACTATAAGTGGGCCACTGCTGAGAAATTTTCCTGGTATTCAGTCGACGGACAGAAGCTGGATGGTATCCTCTATAAACCGGAAGACTTTGATCCGGCAAATCAATACCCGATGGTCGTTTATTTCTACGAAAAAACTTCGCAAAACCTGCATCGCTATTATACACTTCAACCGCATCGCTCCGTCATTAACCCGGTCTTTTATGCAAGTCGCGGCTATATCGTGTTTGTTCCCGATATTCCTTATAAAATTGGCTACCCGGGCGAAAGCGCCATGAATGCCGTGATGCCCGGCGTGACTGAACTGTTGAAAACCGGCTATGTCGATCCGGAAAATGTGGGCGTGCAGGGTCACAGCTGGGGTGGTTATCAAATTGCTTACATGGTAACGCGAACCAACCTGTTTAAGGCAGCGGCCGGCGGTGCGCCGGTCTCCAATATGATTAGTGCTTATGGCGGGATTCGCTGGCGGACCGGGCGAAGCCGCATGTTCCAGTATGAGCAAACCCAAAGCCGGATCGGCGGCTCTCTCTGGGAAAAACCGTTACGCTATATCGAAAACTCACCCATATTCTGGGTGGACAAAATTGAGACGCCTTTGCTAATCATGCATAATGATCACGATGGCGCGGTTCCCTGGTATCAGGGTATCGAACTTTTCGTAGCCATGCGCCGGCTGGCAAAACCGGCCTGGCTCATTAATTACAATGATGAATTACATTGGCCAACCAAGTACCACAAAAAACGGGATTGGCAAATTCGTCTGGCGCAGTTTTTTGACCATTATTTGAAAGGCGCCCCCGCCCCGAAATGGCTGGACCAGGGGATCCCGGCTTTGGAAAAAGAGACCGAGCTGGGGCTCGAGCCGATTACGGGAGAATAAGTGAACCATGACGGACAAACAGAAGCCGGATGCATGCGCCTTATGCGGACGGGATGAGATCGAATTAACCAAGCATCATCTCATCCCGCGTACGCGCCACAAGAATCGCAAGAACAAACGTGATTTCTCGCGCGAGGAAGTCAGGCAGCGCATCATCTGGATCTGCCGCCCCTGTCACAACAACGTGCATTCCGAGATAACCGAGAAAGACCTGGAGCGAAACTACAATACCCTTGAGGCGCTCCAGGCACATCCAAGAATTCAGACCTTCTCCGTATGGATCGCCAATAAACCGTCCTCCTTGAAGATTCCCCGCCCCAGGCAGAATCGTAGGAAATGATCTGCAAAGCAGCAAATAGGCAAAAAGACCAACGCGAAGAGACGCCAAGTACAGCAAAGGGCCCCGAAGTGAAAAATTGAGATAACGTCTCTTTTCCTTCGTGTGACTTCGCGCGTCTTCGATTACTTCGCGGTTATTGTTGTTCCTGATTTGCTCATTTGCTGCTTTGAAGATTTACAGATTTGCCTATTTGTCACATATGTGCAAAGCAATGAGACATATGTGCAAAAACTATGTATCCCTAAAATAGCAGGCGTTTCAGCACCCTGGCACGCGTCACATATCTGCAACAATTCGCATCATACCTGAAATATTTCCCTTCCGAAAAATCCTATCTTGTTCGTGTAAGTCAAGCAAAGTTTCACTTGAAGATTAAACGAATTCGATACCCAAAACCTAACAACCAAGAAAAGAAGGGGTTTATTATGAAACGCGTATCTGTATTTCTGTATGGTGTAGCAAGCTATGTTATTTTCTTCGCAAGTTTTCTTTATGCAATTGGATTCATTGGCAATCTCTGGGTGCCGAAAACGATGGATAGCGGTCCGGTTATGCCGTTTTGGTCAGCCCTTGGCATTAATGTCTTGTTGCTCGGATTGTTCGCAGTGCAGCACAGTTTGATGGCACGGCCGTTCTTTAAGAGATGGTTCACCCGCTTTATTCCGGAACCGGCAGAGCGCAGTACATATGTATTATTGTCCAGCCTTTGCTTGATTGTCCTGTTCTACTACTGGCAGCCGATGGGCGGGGTGGTATGGTCCATCGAAAACACCGTTGGTCAAGCCATCATGTATTCATTCTATGCCTTTGGCTGGGTGCTGCTGCTGGTTGCTACATTCCTGATCAACCACTTCGATCTCTTTGGCTTGCGTCAGGTTTGGTTATACCTCAATAAGAAAGAATATACCCATCTGGAATTCGATACTCCCTGGCTTTACAAGTATGTTCGCCATCCGCTCTATGTTGGCTGGTTTGTCATCTTCTGGGCGACGCCGCAAATGACTATTACGCATCTGCTCTTCGCTTTGGCAACATCCGCCTATATCATCATCGCCGTTTTTCTGGAAGAAAAAGATCTTGTCGACCATCACGGTCAGAAGTACATCGACTACCAGGCGCAGGTGCCAAAGTACATTCCACGTCTCTCAAAAAGCCCGACAGCTGTTGCTGAAGCCACCAGCAAATAAAGAAACCACCAACTCGCTGTGCCGTCACCGGCGGCACAGCGAACAAAAAAGGAACCAGAATCATGAAAGCAATCAGTCCATACATCACTATTCTACAAAACAATATTTTCTTTAGATTGTACAAGCATTATATCATTGACAGTATTCTGATTATCAAAACTCACGGCGTGCGGGAGCTGTTCAAGCGACGTGGCAAGAAATTTGTTCTGGTTATTTTCACATACTATTTGATTCGTGACAGCATCATCTACATACTTATTCCCTACTGCGTTGCCAGAGGTCTTCTCTGAAATGTGACAAATCCGCTTGCAATCCCGGTCCTTTTTTGCCATTTTGGACGCTGCCTCCGTGGCATAAATCTTCAATCTCAGGAGCGAAAGAAATGGCAGAAGAGACTATTTTTGGCAAAATTATTCGCAAAGAAATCCCCGCCGACATCGTATATCAGGATGACCTGGTAACAGCATTCAAAGACATTGATCCACAGGCCCCGACCCACATTCTTATCATTCCCAACAAAGCCATAGCAACTGTTGATGACGTCACAGAGGCAGACGAGCCGGCACTCGGCCGGATGTTCACTGTGGCCGCCAAACTCGCTCGCGAAGCAGGTATTGCTGAAAGTGGATATCGCTTGCTGGTGAACTGCCGCGATGATGGTGGTCAGGAGGTGTATCACCTGCATATGCATTTGGTAGGCGGCCGTCGATTGGGACGCATGTTACAAAGACAGTCCTGATCTACTTTTTCTGAAACATTTCCATCGAAAACCAGTATGGACGAACTGGGTATCCGGCGTTTGTAGATGCAGATGCTCTCCTGTCAGCTATTCTTCCCGACAGGCAGTAGAAATTTGACATATCCATCCGATGAACATAAACACGTCTTAATGTTTTGTTGCTATGCGTCGATTCTTATAGCAGCAAAGCCATGCCCTAATCAACCACATACAATACATTTCAACAAAGGAGTTTGTGATGGCAAAATCAGCAAATGCAGTAAACTGGTTTGAAATCCCGGTGAATGATCTGGACAAAGCAAAATCGTTTTATGAAGCAATTCTTGGTATTGAACTGCAACCCAGTGAAATGGGCCCGATGAAAATGGCCTGGTTTCCGATGACCCCGGAAGGCACCGGCGCCACCGGAACCCTGGTAAAGAGCGCAGGATATACCCCTTCGCACAGCGGTTCGCTGGTTTACTTGTCTGTAGACGATCTTGAGGCAACCCTCGGTAAAATCGACGCAAATGGCGGCAAAACATTGATGCCAAAGCAATCGATTGGTGAGTTCGGCTGGATCGCTCACTTCGAAGATTGCGAAGGAAATCGGGTAGCCCTGCACCAGGAAGCCTAAAGATTCAGGAGGGTGGACAGCAATCTGCCCTCCATTTAAAGAAAAAATAAATATCTATTGATTTGCCTTACCCCACCCTGTATATTCACATCCGTTTTACTAAGGAAATCACTCGATTTTCTTTCCTCGCGCCTGTAGCTCAATTGGATAGAGCGCTTGACTACGGATCAAGAGGTTAGGGGTTCGACTCCTCTCAGGCGCACAATTTCTCTTTCAGTAACAAGCCTATCTCCTTTCCCATGCTAGAACTGAATCACGAATATTGGATGCAGGTGGCTTTTCGGGAAGCCGAGAAGGCCTACCATGAAGGAGAAGTGCCAATTGGCGCTATTGTGGTCTTTGACAATCAGGTCATCGGAAAAGGGTATAACCTGACGGAACGTTTGCAGGACCCAACTGCACATGCGGAAATGCTTGCCATTACCGCTGCTGCAGACCATCTTGGGTCCAGACGGCTTCTGGATTGCACGCTCTATGTGACACTTGAGCCCTGTGCAATGTGCGCAGGTGCTATTGTGTTAGCGCGGATACCGAATCTGGTATTTGGGGCTAGTGATCCCAAAGCAGGTGCTTGCGGAACTATTTTCAATGTGGTTGAAGAAAAACGCCTCAATCATCAGGTCAATCTTATTTCCGGTGTGCTGGAGCGAAAATGCTCCCTGATTTTGTCTGATTTTTTTCGAAATTTGAGAAAGACAAACTAAGGAGAGGTGGCCGAGCGGCTGAAGGCGCACGCTTGGAAAGCGTGTATATCTGGTAACAGGTATCGAGGGTTCGAATCCCTCTCTCTCCGCAATAAAAAAGGCAACTGCCATTTGGTAGTTGCCTTTTTTGCTAGCTGCACTGATTCGCCTGTTGCGATAAAAAAGAATCCCCCCTTTATGTCCCTCCGGGGGGACATAAAGGGGGGATTCTTCGAAGAAAATTGTTAGTCCACTTCCCAAATATCCGCAGCCACCAGGAGTTGCTTCAATTGCCCCTCCCCTTTCTTGGCTGTCACCGATTCCAGCTGTTGCTGAAATCCCTCGTTATAAGTAGGACGCTCAATCGCGCGGAAAACACCGACTGGCGTTGGCATACCGGCTTTTTCATTGAGTATGGATAGCATTAAAGGAAATGTAGTATCAACAACGTGGACATCGTGCTTTAGGAATTCGTCGGTAGCAGCATCATTATCGATAGCTGACTTTTCAAAAGAGAGACCATTAAGTTTGATACCGTAGCGTTGTTCTTTGCCATACACCAGCGGTTCCCCATCTTCAAGATAGAGCACATTTTCAAGTTTGGTCTTTGGATCTGTCAGATGCGAAAATGCGCCGTCATTGAAAATATTGCAATTTTGATACACCTCGATAAAGGAAACGCCCTTATGAGCCGCTGCTCGGCGGAATGTCTCCGCCATGTGCTTCGTATCCCGGTCAATCGTACGCGCCACAAAACTGGCCCCGGCACTCAACACCATTTTTATGGGATTAAATGGTGTATCCAGTGACCCGACCGGCGAGGTTTTGGTAATTTTCCCTACCGGTGACGTTGGTGAATATTGCCCCTTGGTAAGGCCATAGATCTGATTGTTGAAGAGCACCACATTGACGTCGATATTGCGGCGGCAGAGATGCATCAAATGACTCGTGCCAATGCTGAATCCGTCCCCGTCGCCGGTGACAATCCAAACAGAGAGATCGGGATTTGCCAACTTGACTCCGGTTGCAACCGTGGGAGCACGACCATGAATGGTATGCATTCCATATGTATTCATATAGTATGGAAAACGGCTGGCGCATCCGATACCGGAAATAAAAACGGTCTTCTCACGTGAAATACCCAGTGTCGGCAGCACCTTTTTCATTTGCGCCAGGATAGCATAATCTCCGCATCCCGGACACCAGCGCACGTCCTGATCTGAACCAAAATCCTGCTTCTTAGCAGGTGCAACTTTATCGGCCATCTTATCTTCCTTACAAAATGTCGTCGATTGCTTCTTTTAATTCGCTGACAGAGAGCGGCAAACCAGTTACTCGATTAAAGCCAATAGTATCAACGAGATACCGTGAGCGAATCAGCATACTTAATTGGCCAAGATTCATCTCCGGTATCACTACTTTCTTAAATTTCTTCATCACGTCTTCAAGATTTCCCGGCAACGGATTCAGCCATCGAAGATGAAAGAAGGACACTTTTTTCCCTTCTTCCCGGAGTTGATCCACAGTCGTTAGCACAGTACCATATGTGCTGCCCCAGCTGACAATGAGCACATCTCCCTCATCGTCTCCATACACTTCCGGAAACTGCACGGACTGATTAATTCGCTCGACCCGTTCCCGACGCAGAGTGGTCATGTGATGATGATTTTCCGGGTCATAAGAAACGTTCCCGCTACCATCTTCTTTTTCCAGACCGCCCAAACGATGTTCCAGACCGGGCATCCCCGGGATCGCCCAGTGACGGGCCAGAGTATCAGGATCACGGTCATAAGGACGGTAAACGCCATTTTCAGCTGCGTATGTTACGTCTATCGGCTTGATCTGGTCAACATCGGGGATTTTCCACGGTTCAGCGCCATTCGCCAGGTAGGCATCAGTCATGACCATTACCGGGGTCATATATGTGAGAGCGATGCGAACCGCCTCAAGAGCAGTATTGAAGCAGTCTGACGGGCTTGCCGCAGCAACAATCGGCAGCGCCGATTCACCATTCCGGCCATACATACCCAATAGTAAATCGGTTTGCTCCGGCTTGGTAGGCATTCCGGTACTCGGTCCGGCTCGCTGGACATCAATAACGACCAGCGGGAGTTCAGCAATCAACGCGTATCCCAGGAATTCACTTTTTAGCGCAAATCCGGGGCCGCTGGTGGCGGTAACGCCGATATCACCGGCAAAGGCAGCGCCAACAGCAGCGCCAATGGCCGCCATTTCGTCCTCTGCCTGAAAGCTTTTAACGCCATAATTTTTGTAGCCCGCCATATGCTGCAGCAAGTCGCTGGCCGGGGTAATTGGATAGCTGGCATAGAAGACATCAAGCTGGCTCTTCTCGCGTGCCGCAACCAGTCCAAGCGCCAGGGCTTGATTGCCGGTAATCTGGCGATAGATACCTGCTTCAATAGTCGCTTCAGGAATCGTATAAGAGGCGGTAAAGAGTTCAGTGGAGTCGGCAAAATTTCTGCCGGCTCTTAAAGCCGCAACATTGGCCTCAGCCCATACCGCTTTCTTCGCAAATTTCTTGGCGATCCATTCCAGGGTCGGTTCAATAGGGCGATTATAGAGCCAAAATAACATGCCCAGTGCAAAGAAGTTCTTACTGCGCTCTTTCTCTTTATGCGATAGGTCGATGCCTTCCAGGGCATCTTTTGTGAGACGGGTCATTTCGACCGGAAAAACTTCATAACCATCGAGATAATGGCTATCCAGCGGATTTTCTTCGAAACCGGCCATGCGCAAATTGCGAGGGCTGAAGGAATCGGTATTTACGATAATAATCCCGTTATCCTTCAGGTATTTCAAACTGGCTTTTAAAGCGGCCGGATTCATCGCAACGAGAACATCGGCAATGTCTCCGGGCGTATGAACCATATCGCTCCCGAACTGAATCTGGAATCCGGAAACACCGTAAAGCGTGCCGGCGGGGGCCCGAATTTCAGCGGGGAAATCCGGCAGTGTGCTGAGATCATTTCTTGCGATGGCAGTTGCTTTGGTAAATTGGTTACCGGTAAGCTGCATTCCGTCGCCGGAGTCACCGGCAAATCTAATTGTAACACGCTTCAGTTGGTTATTTTTCTTCATTCTGAAATTCTACGCTCCTGCTCGTATGAAAATTAATTCATTTAGCTCCGGGTGCAATATTCCTGTAATACGTGTGATAATTGGGAGCAATATACGGAGAGAATTTCAGAAACTGAACAGCAAAATTGGGTTATGCATTGATTTTAGCAAACCCATTCAATGTGTTCAAAAGCCTGTTATATTGCAACAGGCGCAACTTTGGAAAAAACCTGGAAGGAAATCAAAAATGTGGGGTAATACTTTACTGCCTGGTGTTACTCGTCTTCTCGCTTGCCGTCTTTTTTGAACGATGCAGCAATCTTTTTCACACCATCAGCACTGGCATTAGAGGCTCTCAGATTCTCTTGCTTGATCCGCTCATACACCTCTTCCCTGAATATTGAGATATCTCTAGGCGCTTCGATCCCAATCTTAACTTGCTTACCATCAATATCGACAACCGTTATCTTTATATTGTCTCCAATATTGATCGATTCGCCTAACCTCCTTGTTAATACTAGCATAGGATTTACCTCTTAGCTTTTGTTAGGAGCAATTTACAGAAAACCCCAAATAATGTCAATAAACTTCGTTTAAATTAACAAATAGCACGAAGCTTTTTTCACTTAAGACTACTGAGAGTATGGCTGTATAGGAATGTTTCGGCTTTCAGCTTGTCTCTTCCTGAACAGACATGCATGAATCATAACGCGACAGAATATATCGACAAATTCGGGTAATAATCAATAGATATTTTAATAAATGTGAGATTTAACCAAATTTTGAAATTAAAAAATAAAAAAGCCGCTCTCCTTTTCAAGAGCGGCTTTTTCAGAACAAAAACTCAGTAAATTCAAGTGATTATCAGCTGTCTTCAAACTTGCCCACAACCACTTTACTGGGACGCAAAAGCTTGTCATTTAACATAAATCCGTCCTGAAAGACCTCTACCACCTTGTCATGATCTTCTTCATTACCAATCGGACGCATCATCAGTGCTTCATGAATCTGCGGGTCGAATTCGGCGCCGAGGGCCTCAATTTTTTCCAGACCTTCTCTTTCTAGTACATTGGTCAATTTGCCGTAAATCATCCGGGCACCTTCCAACAACGTTTGCTCATTATCGCCTTCAGACGATTTCTCAATCATCAAGCGAAAATCATCAAATACCGGCAGGAGCTCCTTAATAATCTCCCCCTTGAGGTAAGCTGCAAACTCAATGTTTTCTCGTTCAATGCGACGCTTATAGTTAGCAAACTCCGCACGTAAACGCAGGTTGTTCTCTTCAAGCTTCTTCATTCTGACGCCAACATCCCCTTCCAATACCAATGGCACAGACAGATCGTCTTCCAGCAACGGCTCTGCCTCACCATTTTGGCCATTCTCAACAGGCTCTTCGGAATCTGCTTCGCTATTCGCTGCATCCTCAGAAACTTCGTCCTGTTCCTGTGAGGCAGCTTCCGGTTCCGGAGCACTATACTCAGCGGGCTCAGGCTGTTGTTCCGGCTCTGCCTCTTCAACGACATCTTCCACCGGCGGCGTCTCCGGTTCAATCGTTTCTACCACAATTTCGTGGTCATTCTTTTCTTCTTCATCTTTGCGCTTGCGCATGATCTATTTCTCCGGGAAAGGCAATCTTCTCTGCTATTCTCGCCGACGCAGATTATTCCTGCACCAGAAAGTGAAAAATGCCTCTCTTGTGTATCAATCTATTTGTTTTATGCTACCGGCCCGCGATTTGCGCAGTCCGGCAGCACTACAGATTAAACTGAATCTATTCTTTACCTTCGTCGTCTACAACCTCAAAATCAGCTTCTTCAACCGATTCGTCAGCAGGACTATGTGCGCCTGCAGCACCGGCCGCGCCTGCGGCACCCGCTGCGCCGCCTGCACCGGCATTCGGTCCGGGCGCTCCGCCGGCTTGCTGATAGAGATCAGCGGAAGCGGCATTCCAGGCTTGATTCAGCTCTTCGGTTGCGGATTGAAGGTCTTCCAGATTATCCGTTTTCAGAACGTCGCGGAGACGGCTCATGGCACTTTCAATCTTGCCTTTGGCATCGGGCGCCAGTTTGTCGCCATACTCTTTGAGATTCTGCTCAGTTTGATAAACAAGGTTCTCTGCGCTATTCTTGGCATCGATCACTTCGCGGCGCATGCGATCTTCTGCAGCGTGCTCCTTGGCTTCCTTCACCATCTTATCGATATCACCGTCGCTAAGACCGCTGCTCGCTTCGATGCGAATCTTCTGTTCGCGTCCGCTGGCAAGGTCTTTCGCCGATACGTTAAGGATACCGTTGGCATCAATATCAAAGGTTACTTCAATTTTGGGGACACCACGGGGCGCCGGGGGAATTCCGTCAAGGATGAAACGGCCAAGCGTCCGGTTGTCTTTTGCAAATTCACGCTCACCTTGAAGCACGTGAACTTCTACCGACGGTTGATTGTCGGCGGCAGTCGTAAATACTTCGCTCTTGCGTGTCGGAATGGTCGTATTGCGCTCGATCAGGCGGGTGAACACGTTGCCCAGGGTTTCGATACCAAGGGACAGCGGCGTTACATCCAGCAAGAGAACGTCTTTTACATCACCGGCAAGTACACCACCCTGGATTGCAGCACCAACGGCTACAACTTCGTCCGGGTTGATACCCTGGTGAGTGTCTTTTCCGAAGAATTCCTTTACCAATTGTTGAACACGCGGAATACGTGTAGATCCACCGACGAGGATAATTTCGTCGATTTCATGTGTTTTCAGACCGGAGTCTTTCAATGCGTTTTCGCAAGGTGTCAAGGTCTTCTTGACCAGATCCTCAACCAGTTGTTCAAAACGTGAGCGGGTCAGCGTCAACTGCAAGTGCTTCGGACCACTGGCGTCGGCGGTAATGAACGGCAGATTGATATCGGTTTGCAGCGTGCTACTCAATTCAATCTTGGCTTTTTCAGCAGCTTCACGAAGGCGCTGAAGAGCCATCGGGTCATTCCGCAGGTCAATACCATGTTCTTTCTGGAATTCTTCTGCGATATGGTCAACTACGCGCTGATCAAAGTTGTCACCACCGAGCAGCGTATCACCATTGGTCGCTTTTACTTCGAAGACACCGTCGCCAATTTCGAGGATGGAGATATCGAAAGTTCCACCACCAAGGTCATATACAGCAATTTTCTGATTGTTCTTCTTGTCGAGCCCGTAGGAGAGTGCAGCCGCAGTCGGCTCGTTGATGATCCGCAATACGTTGAGGCCGGCAATTTCACCAGCTTCCTTGGTCGCCTTACGCTGGCTGTCATTAAAGTAGGCCGGAACAGTCACAACCGCATCCGTTACTTTATCACCAAGATAGTTCTCAGCAGTTTGCTTCATCTTCTGCAGAATCATTGCAGAAATTTCCTGCGGGGTATATTCTTTATCGCCAACTTCGACAACAGCGAGATCGTTAATACCGTCTTTCACTTTATAAGGCACCATGGTCGATTCGGAAGAGACTTCTTCCTTGCGACGGCCCATAAAACGCTTAATTGAATAAACTGTGTTCTGCGGATTGGTGATCATTTGGCGCTTTGCCGGTGCGCCTACCAGGATTTCCCCGGATTTCGTAAAACCAACAATCGAAGGCGTTGTGCGATTTCCTTCGGCGTTTGGGATTACTACAGGTTCGCCTCCTTCCATAACGGAGACAACAGAGTTGGTCGTTCCTAAATCAATTCCAATTACCTTATTGGCCATTAAACAAGCCCTCCTATTGTGCTGAACTTATAGTGATGCATTTATATCCGATTTTCTCTACTCTTTTCGGCAATTCGTCTACCTGACAAAGTGCCGGTATCATACCAGAAAACGAACTGGTTAACCAATGTATTACAACAACAATGCCAAAAGCAGAAAAACACCACAAAAACAATATTAACAAACACTTACGACATCTACCCAAAATCAAAACCTTTTCAGGAAAAGATGTCATCATGCCAATATGTATGTCAGAATGGCAAACACTTTGGCAGTTCGTTGTGCATGCGTCAAGCACGCCTGCCCGCCACATCCCCCTGAATCCCTCTTCAAAGGGAGATGGAGGGGGATGTTTGCAAAAAGGTCTGAAGCCTACAGTCTCGAAATAAAACGCTGCTTATGATTGATAACAGCAAAGGGTTTTCCGGTGAAGGTTTCTCCGATAAACGGGGTATTCTTGCTGCGGGATAATATATTCTTTTCCTTTAATGTCCATTCCTCGGTGGGATCAAAGAGCGTGAGGTTGGCCAGTTCGCCTGTCTTGACGGACGGGGGCGTGAGTCCAAGAACCCGGAAGGGATTCACCGCAAATTTCTCGATCAGCTGCTCCAGGGTCAGGATCTTTTTGTGATAGAGCTGATTAAAGCTCAAGCCCATCATGGTTTCCAGTCCGATAATACCAAAAGGGGCATAAATGTATTCCGCAGCCTTTTCTTCCCAGGCGTGGGGCGAATGATCGGAAGTAATTACATCAATTGTGCCATCTGCCAGTCCTTCAATAATTGCCTGGCGATCTGCCTCGGTGCGCAAGGGCGGCGCAATCTTGGTATTTGTGTCGAAGCTTCGCACATCTTCGTCAGTCAGCGTAAAATGATGCGGCGTTGCCTCCGCCGTTACGCGGACGCCGCGTGATTTCGCTTGCCGCACCAGATCAACCGACCGGGCAGTGGTTATGTGCGCAACATGATAATGACCACCGGTATACTCCGCCAGCATTATATCCCTCGCTACCATCATGTCTTCGGCGACAGAAGGGATCCCCTTCAGGCCAAGACAGGTTGAAACATAGCCTTCATTCATCTGGCCACCGTTCACCAGCACCGGGTCTGCGGCGTACCCAATTACCGGTAGGCCCACCATCTTGCTGTATTCCAGCGCCCGGCGCATGATTTCCGGACTGGCCACCACCCGGCCATCATCGGAGAAGGCCACTGCACCGGCTTCCCAGAGCTCAAGCATCTCACTGAGCTCCTTACCTTCCCGTTCTTTTGTCACCGCAGCAATCGGACGAATGTCAACCGGGAACTTTTCACCGCGATCACTGACATACCGAATCATTTCCTGGCTATCAATCGCCGGACGGGTGTTTGGCATACAGCAAACTGCTGTAAAGCCTCCGTTGGCTGCGGACAGCGAACCCGTCTCAAGCGTTTCCTCATCCTCGCGTCCCGGTTCACGCAGGTGCACGTGCATATCCATCCAGCCAGGGGTGATGAGTTTCCCCTTTATATCCTGTACTTCTCCATCAAAGTTCGCGGTATCGACACTACCAATTTTTTCAATGGTGCCGTCAACAATTAGCAGATCTGTTTCCTTATCAACACCTTGCGCCGGATCGACAATCCGGCCGCCTTTTAGCAGGAACTTGTCGGGAAGTTTTTCAAAGCGTTCTTTATGTTGAGAAATTTTCTTAGTGAATTTCACTCTGCCCTCCTGCCAGTAAGTAGAGAACCGCCATCCGTAAGGCGACTCCGTTGGTTACCTGTTCCAATATCACCGAATGCTCGCTGTCAGCCACATCGCTGGCAATTTCCAGTCCGCGATTCATTGGTCCCGGATGCATAATCAAGATCGGCCTATCGGCCCGGCGCAATCTCTCGCGGGTGATGCCGAAGTAGTTGTGATATTCACGAAGCGAGGGAAAAAGACCGCTGCTCTGGCGTTCCAACTGAATGCGGAGGATATTCAAAACATCCACTTGCGGAATTACTTCGTCGATATTGTGATAAACTTCTACACCCAGCTTGTCAATTTCCCGGGGAATTAAAGTGGCCGGGCCACAGAGCAGTACACGGGCACCCATGCTCTTCAGGCCGTAGATATTTGACATCGCCACCCGCGAGTGGGCAATGTCCCCGACAATTGCTACCGTCAAATCCTTGAGACTCGAGAAGTTCTGAGATATGGTAAACATGTCCAACAATGCCTGGGTAGGGTGTTCATGTCCACCGTCGCCGGCGTTGATAATATTTGCGTCTAATACCCGTGACAGAATGTGTGCAGCACCAGGAGACGAGTGGCGCACAACAACCATATCGATTTTCATGGCTTCAATATTCTTGACCGTATCAATCAGGGTCTCCCCTTTTTTAACGGAACTGGTGCTGGCCGAAAAATTGACAATGTCTGCGGACATCCGTTTTTCGGCCAGTTCAAAAGAAATTCGGGTGCGGGTTGACGGTTCGTAGAAGAGGTTAACAACCGTCTTGCCCTGGAGGGTGGGCAATCTTTTGATCGGACGATCAAGGACCTCGCGAAAGTGTTTGGCAACATCAAGAAATTCCTGAATCTGGCTGCCGCTCATTCCGTCCAGTCCCAGCAAATGGCGTTTCTGAGTTTGCATCTCTCTCCTTATATCAAGTTATGTGATTGCCGGATGGGCGTCCGGCACCATTCTAGACACAATGATTTATTCCGGCGTTTCCACCAAAAATACCGCATCCTCGGTATCCACCTCTTTCATCTTGACGCGGATCTCCTCTCCGAGAGATGTGGGGATGTTTTTTCCGACAAAGTCGGCGCGGATTGGCATCTCACGATGACCACGATCGACAAGCACCGCAAAATCGATTCGTGCCGGACGACCAAAGTCCATCAGCGCGCCAAGCGCCGCTCGCACAGTGCGGCCTGTATAAAGCACATCATCAATTAAGACAATGTTTTTTCCATCTATCTCAAACGGGATGTTGGTAACTTCCACGGAAGGCTGCTTCAGGCGGGTACGGAAATCATCCCGATAGAGCGTGACATCAAGGAAGCCGGTTGGTATTTCAGCATCCTCGATTTCCTTGATTTTATTCGCCAGGCGCACAGCCAAAAAGGCCCCGCGCGTACGCAACCCTACTAGAACCAGGTTTTCCAGTCCACGATTCTTCTCAAGAATCTCATGTGCCAGACGGGTGATGATACGGGACATATCATTGCTGTTAAGAATCGTCGCCTTAATCTTATCAGTCATAGTTCCCCTCCATTTGATGTATGCGGATTAGCAAGATAGGGCAGATTACTCTGCTTCATGCTGACATTTTCGGCAAAAAAATAGCCTTTGGAGAGAACTCCAAAGGCTTTTGAGGTATCAAATCTATGTGTGCAAATCTTGAACGCAATGTGCTTCATCCACTCATTCCTTCACTACCTCACGGGATAGCATTAAAGGGTGATGGGTCAAAATCTCTTAGAAACTTTTAAGTACTTCGGCAGCTATTTACAGCTTGGCCATGTACTGTTGAGCCTTACTAATCAAGTCAGATTCCTTGTGATTGTCAAGCAAACTTTGAAACTCTTGCAAAGCGCGCTCATTCTCACGAAGGTGGTAATAGCACTGTCCTAGCTTGAATTGCGCATAGTCATTTTTATTTGACTGCGAGAAGGTAAATACTTTTTCGAAAGCCAGGATAGCCGCGCGATAATCACCCAACGCATACTGAGCTTCACCGATCCAATATTGTGCATTGTCGGAAAGGCTGTGGGTGGTTTTCGAGGCGAGTAGGCTTTCAAAAACGCTAATTGCGTCGCGGTATTGACGCTGCTGAAACAGATTAAATCCGTCCTGATAGCGCTGCTCATATTCGAAGTCGCTGCCGATAGAGCCAGTGGCAACCGGCGGTGTGTATACCGGGTCCGGATCAGGATTGAGATCGCGGCTCGAGGTCACGGCCGGCACTTCGTCTTCTTCAATCATTGTTTGAGCGCGAAGGTCAGCCATTTTTTCTTCGTTTTCGCGAGCTTGATCAGCAGCATCGGTCACATCATCCTGCAGATTATCAAGCGCATTGCTCTCAACTGCCGGTTCAGAACCGCTATCTACGAAATCGCCCTGGGAATTATCATCCTGATCAATCTGCAGAATGTCCAGCAGGTCTTCATCTTCACCACTCTCAGTGTCTGAAGATGATGAATTCTCTTTGTCTTCCGGGGTAATACCGAGGAGGCGTTCAATTTCATCATAGTCATCCTGAGCGGCGGTGCTGTAGGGATCGTCTTGAGTAGACGCTTTGGAACCGCCACATCCGACCAGGATAAGCGAGGCCAGCAAAACAAATGCAAGCGATACCCAAATATTTCTTCCGTTCTTCATCTTTTTCTCCCAAAAAATCGACTTAAAAAAATTATGAATTAATGAAAGTTCAGTCAAGCATTTATTCCAGTTACGGTGCTCTTCCCTGTATGCCTTTTTACCATTACGATGAGAGTCCCGCACATGATCATTATAATGCTTATCACCTGATTTAGGTCCAATCCGGCAAAAATAAACATCTGACTTTCATAATACCTGAAAAAGTCAACAGTAAAACGCGAGATCCCGTAAAGGATGAAGAACATACCTGTCAGGTAGCCATCCGGCTTGCCCTTTCTATTCATCGACAAGAGCACCAGAAAAATGATAAGTCCGTAAATGGAGGAGTAGATTTGCGTGGGATGAATGTGCAAATTTCCTACAGCATCTCCTACAATCCGGTGGTGGGGATTTTGAATTCCCCAGGGCCATTCACAAGCCTTACCAAAGCAGCAACCATTTAAGAAACAGCCGATTCGCCCTAGAAAAATACCGAAAGCGAGGGCTGGTGCCATACTATCGGCGGTCTTCCAAACAGGCAGTCTTCTGATCCCGCAATAAATAAGACCGGCAAAAATAGCGCCAATTACTCCACCAAGTAGAATTAAGCCGCTAAGTCCGACAGTTCCATCTCGCTGCACCGGCCAAAAAGTATAGATCCAGCGCCCCTCAAATTCGTCGAGATGGAAAAGCACATACAACAATCTCGCCCCTAAAATAGAACTAATCATTATTACAAATGAGAGATTGATCACTTCATCGCTATCAATTTTTCTTTTTTCTGCCAGCTTCGTGGTAATTACAACGCCAAACATAAACGCCAACGACAGCATCACACCATAACTGGAAATAACAAAAGGACCCAGGCGTAGTAACTCAGGATACATTTTTTCTCCGCATCAGTATTCGAACTTGTTTCGATGAAAGTTGAGTATCATTCCTACCAAAACCATATTCGTTAGCAATGCAGTGCCACCGTAACTGATGAAAGGCAGCGGCAGACCGGTTACCGGGAAGAAGCCGATCGTCATACCGATATTGACAAACATTTGGAAGCCGATCATTACCGCGATACCAATGGTAATCGCGCTATTGAAACGGCTTCTGAATATGCTTGCCAGATGCACCGTCCGCATTAGAAAGACAGTGAACAATACCAGACCGGCAACGACGCCGAGAAAACCAAATTCTTCCCCAATAACCGCAAAAATAAAGTCGCTATGTTGTTCAGGTAGGAACCGCAATTGCGTTTGCGATCCCTGCAAAAAACCTTTTCCGAATAAGCCGCCGGAGCCGATTGCCACTTTGGATTGGATAATCTGGTATCCAGCCCCCAATGGATCCGCTTCCGGATTCCAAAAAGTTATAATTCGCTGCTGTTGATAATCCTTGAGCTGTCCCCACAGCCTGGGCGTCAGGAATCCGACACCGATATTAAAGGCAAAATAGAGGACTCCGGAAACAATTCCGGCCCGCATGTACAGCAGACAGGCAAGTAGAATGGCGAGATAAAGCACAAAGAGATAGATATTGAAGGAGGCAAACAATGCCAGCACCGGTGCGATGATCAGCAGCAAATTGTTAGGGCGCAGACCGGCCCAGAAAAAAATCGGTAATGCGATGACTATAAAAACCAGCCCGGTTCCGAGATCCGGCTGGCGGGCGACCAACAGGAAGGGCGCAAGAATGATGGCGCTGGCAATGATAAATGTTCGCGGACGATTGATACTGCTCCGTTCTTCCGATAAAAACCGGCCAACCGCCAGCAATGTAGCAATTTTCGCAATTTCCGAAGGCTGGAAACCAAAGCCGGCAATGTTTAGCCAGCGCGTTGCGCCATATCCGGTTGTTCCCCACTTGAGAACCATTAACAAGAGGGCCAAGGCAAATATGTAAGCCAGATACGCATAGTCGAAATACATACGATTCGGCAGAAATGCGGCAATCAGCATGACAATGGATCCAATCGCGATCCAGCGCAGCTGACTCATAAAGAAATTCGAGCCAGTGCCGGATTGAACGAGCGACAGCGAAGTTGAATACAAAGCCATCAGACCGATAAAAAGTAAACCATACACGGCAATCAGGATTGTTAAGTCCAGACTTTCAAATCGTTTTTTCACTGTGACCGCCGTAGAGGAATGGTTTCTATGATGCGATTGGTTTGCTCTTCAATTCGTTTTTGCAGGCTATCAGCCTGAGCTTGTTGCTGCCGGCGCACCCATAACTTGCGCAAGAACTCCGCTTCCGCCGCATAATCAAAGCGGTCCAGCTTATGAAAATATCGCCTCAGATACTTGCCGGCCATCGGCGCGGCGACGCCACCTCCCCCACCGCCATTTTCAACAATGAGAGCCACTGCAATTTCCGGTTCTTCAAAGGGGGCAAAGCCGATGTACCATGCATGCGGCTTACCGTGGGGATTTTGCGCCGTGCCTGTTTTTCCGCCGCCGGTCATTTGCCAAACCCCGGCCCGCGAACCGGTGCCGCCTGCCACGACTCGTCGCATGCCTTCACGGATCGTTTGCATCACCAGGGTATCAATGCCGGTGATGTATTGCGGCTCATGATCGAAGTTCTGCTGCGATCCGTCCATCTTGTTGACCAGTTTGCGTAACAAGTGAAGCTGATAGTATTCGCCGCTATTCGCGAGCATCATGGTAAAACGCGCCATTTGCAGCGGTGTCACTAATAATTCGCCCTGACCAATGGCAATATTCGCCAACATTCCTGCAGTCCAGTTGCCTTCTCCGAATACGCGGTCATAATAGCGCTTGCTGGGAAGCAGGCCCGATTTTTCGCCGCTTAGCTCCACATTGGTTCGCTCACCAAACAGGAACATCTTACTATAATGATTCCAATGGTCGATCCCGATTTTCAATCCCAGCTGATAAAAATAGACGTTACACGATTGCGCCAGGGCCTTGAGAATTTCTACTTCACCATGTCCCTGCAAATTCCAGCAACGCACAATACGCCGTCCGATTCTATAACTGCCGGAGCAATAAACTTTCCAGCTGGGGGCAACTATATCTTCATTAAGGGCGGCAATTGCCGCAACCATTTTGTATGTTGATCCCGGAGGATATGTCCCCTGCCCTGCGCGATCAAACAGCGGCTTTAGGGAATCCGCCATCAAGGAGCGCCATACATCCTGTTGGACTGCTTCAGCAAATGCATCCAGATCATAGTTCGGCTTTGAGACCAGTGTGAGGACTTCACCGTTACGCACGTCAACAGCCACCAGGGCACCGGTCTTATCCTGAAAAAGTGAATCCGCATAGGCCTGTAAATCAGCATCGATGGTCAGGTGTAAATCATGGCCCGCTTCCGGAGCGCGATTTTTCTCACTGCTCATCGTTTCGACTGTCCGGCCAAAAGCGTCGACTTTTACGTAACGATAGCCTTTGGAACCGCGAAGATATTGATCGAGCACTTTCTCGATTCCCTTCTTGCCGACGACATCCCCCGGTTCATAGTTGGAATCTTTCTGCAAATCGTTGTCAGCGACTTCTCCCAGGGTTCCCAGAACGTGTGCAAAAGAGCGGTTCATGACATAATTTCGTCGTGGCTCAACCCGCCAATCAAGTCCCGGTAAATCGGCTTTGTTCTCCTGAATCTTGGAGAGAGTTTGACGATCCACATAGCGGGCAATTTTCACCGGCTGGAATCGACGCGAGTAGCCCCGCATTTTGCGTTTGATGGTCTTGACGGGAATGTCCAGTACTTCTGACAAGAAAGTGACCGTCTTTTCTTTGGTTTGGGCAGGAATCAGGTATATCGAAAAGGAGGGACGATTGTCGGCAATAAGATTATCCTCGCGATCGTATATTAAGCCGCGCAGGGGCGTTCTGGTTTCTACCTTAATGCTGTTTCGAAGTGATTTTTCCTGGTATTCGCGCCCCTGGAAGATTTGCAGGTTATAAAAACCACCAAATAGTACCAGGAACATCAGCAGGAAGCCGATATAAAATACCAGCCGTCGGGGATTGTCAGATCGAAAATTTGAACTATTCATATTCTCTAATCACCTTTGTAACAGCAAAATAGATCAATACACCAAACAAAGCCGAATAAAACAGATTAGGAATTATCAGGGCAAAACTCTCCAGCCAGGGCGCACCGCTGCCAATCGTTCCAATTGTGAAATAAATAATGTCATGCACAACCCCACTCAGAAAGAAGGTAATAAGAAAGCGTACCAACTTCGATAGAGTCGTATCCCCACCTTCCTTAAACCAGGCCGGAATTAATGCCGCCAGGTGACCGGCCACGGCCATACCCAGGGCGCCGAGCCCAAACAAACCGCTGGAAATCAAATCACTGAGTATCCCACCAAAGAATCCGGCTGTACTGCCGACCACAGCACCATGACGCATGCCGATGATAACCACCAGGATCAAAATGAGATCCGGCTTCATGTACATCACCTGAACAAAATCGATCAGCGTGGTTTGAAACAGCACTGCGCCCAGAAAAAGCAGGCCATAGAACCAGTAGATATTATTCACCGGACGCCTTCTCCGCACCGGCAGAACGAATAACAAAGACTTCTTCCACGGCATAGAAATTGACCGAGGGCTTTACCCGAATCTTTTTAAAGAGATCGTTTTCGGACTCAAAAATATCTGTCACTATACCAATTTTAATGCCCGCCGGATAAATATCACTCATACCGGAGGTATTGACCAATTCACCCTCTTCCACGGGAATATTACGGGCAACGTATTCCAAATCCAGCCAGGAACTGGAGCTATATGTGATGCTGGCCATTTCCCGGCTATTTTCAAGACGCGCATCCACCCATGAATCATAATTCATCAGGATCTGCACCACCGATTGTTGGGCACTGGTAGATATAATTTTTCCGACCAATCCGTCAGCATTGACCACAGCCATATTCTGTGCGACACTATCGGCTGAACCAACGTCCAGAATCAGCGAACTGTATCCTCTTTCATTGCCGGAGCCAATGACTCGCGCGGCTACCAAATCATGTGGACTCTCGCGCTTTAGTTTCAAAAGCCGTTTGAGGCGGGAATTTTCAAGCACAACCTCACGCAGTTTTTGATTGGTAAGGTTCAGATCAAAAATTTCTTTTTTGAGGGCATCATTGTCCTGCCGCAGCTTGGTCCGGCTGCGCCAATCATACTTGACCGCATCCATCCACTCGACGGTTTGTAAAATCACCCCACGAATCCCCTTTAACGAACCGCCGTCGTTGAAATTCATCAGGATCATTGCAAGGAAAATATAGAAAAGCAAGAGGATCCCGGGGCGTTTCGCAATGTGGAGAATTGATTGAAATCTCATTCGTCTTCAGTCGATCTGTTTTATCGAAGTTAGCAATTCCCGGCAGCCAAGCGCAGTTGGCTGCATCACCGGGTGAGCAATTCAATGAAAAGGCCAATGACAAAACCAGAGCAATTGAGCGTACTCAAGTGTCTGATCGATACGGAATGTCAGCAATAAAAGAAGAAAACATACAGCCTAACGCCTGACGGCAGGGATGCCGCTACGGATCAAAAGCAGATTGCAGGTGGCTTGCAACCGTTACCTAAATGCGTCGGCTTCCCTTAAGCAACACTTTTTGAAACTTGGGATATTCTTCCAGGATTCGACCGGTTCCCCTGGCCACGCAGCTCAAGGCATCTTCCGCGACGTTTACCGGGAGTCGGGTCTCCTGAACAATGCGATCATCGAGGCGACGCAGTAAGGCGCCGCCACCTGATAGCACAATGCCCCGATCCAAAATATCGGACGCCAACTCCGGCGGCGTCCGTTCCAGCGTAATCTTGATCGTGTCAACAATAGTGTGAATGGGTTCATTCAACGCTTCGCGAATCTCAACAGAATTCACCTCAACCGTTTTGGGGATGCCATCAACCAGATCGCGCCCCTTCACGGAGGTGGTAATCTCTTCCTCGAGAGGCAAAGCGGAACCGATTTCACACTTCAGATTTTCCGCCGTTTTCTCTCCAATCAGGAGATTATAATTCTTCTTAAAATACTGAACAATCGCCTCGTTCATTTCGTCGCCGCCAATACGTATGGAGGTATGCAATACGATACCACTTAGCGACATCACTGCGATCTCCGAGGTGCCGCCGCCGATATCAACAATCATATTGCCAATCGGCTTATCGATTTCCAAACCAATACCAATGGCCGCAGCCATCGCCTCTTCGACCAGGTATACTTCTTTTGCACCGGCACGCTCTGCACTGTCGCGAACGGCTCGTTTTTCCACCTCGGTCACCCCCGACGGCACACAGACAACGATCTTGCCAATGCTGATCTTATTTACTTTTGCTTTCTTGATGAACTCCCGGATCATGACCTCGGTCGCTTCGAAGTCTGCAATAACACCATCCTTGAGTGGACGAATGGTAACAATTTCGCGGTGAGTCCGGCCCATCATTTCACGGGCTTCTTTTCCAACGGCGACTATTTTGTTGCCATGATCTTCAAAGGCAACAATTGAGGGCTCGTTTACGACAATGCCTTTGCCCTTAACATAGATAAGTGTATTTGCGGTGCCGAGATCAATCCCGATATCGTTGGAGAAAAAATCAAACAATGCCATCGTGTTCCATTTCCTTAATGTTTGAAGTGCCGTATGCCGGTCAGGACCATACTAATTCCATGTTCATTTGCTGCCGCGATAACTTCTTCATCGCGAATAGATCCGCCCGGTTGTATGATGGCGGTAATCCCCTCTGCAACTGCCTTGTCAACACCATCACGGAAGGGGAAGAATGCGTCGGACGCCAAAACCGTTCCGCCTAGATCGCGCTCTGCCTGGCGGGCCTTGATGCAAGCCAACTGCACAGCATCAACGCGAGACATTTGTCCTGCGCCGACCCCATACACTTCACGGTTGCGTGTGACCACAATGGCATTCGACTTAACGTGCTTGGCCAGGATCCAGGAGAATTCCAGTTCTTTCCACTCTTCAGCGGTCGGCTGACGCTCTGTGGCCACCTTCCAATTTTCGCGGACTTCGCTAATTTGATCCGCCTGCTGAATCAAGACCGCGCCATTCGCTTCCTTATAGTCCATCCAGTCGTGGCGATAGCGCTCCGGATCAAGTTTCAACAGACGTAGGTTTTTCTTTTTCTGGAGTAATTCCAAAGCTGCCTGATCAAAATCAGGCGCAATCACGCATTCAAAGAAAATGCCCTTCACGGCCTCGGCCATCTCAAGGGTGATAGAGCTGTTGGCAGCAACAATGCCACCAAATGCCGAGAGCGAATCCCCGCGCAGCGCTTTTCGGAACGCATCAGTGATGCTATCATCGCTCACAGCCGCGCCACAGGGATTGGTATGTTTGATGATCGCAACCGCTTTGTCCGTGAACTCCAGGGCGAGTGCGTATGCAGCGTTGACATCAACATAATTGTTGAAAGAAAGCGGCTTTCCCCAGAGTTGTTCGATTCCGGCAAGTCCGGGCACTGTGGCACCAAAGTGCTCATAGACAGCAGCCAGCTGATGCGGATTTTCACCGTAGCGCAAGTCTTCTTTCTTCACAAGAAAGGCAGTCTGATACTGCGAGAAGGCGCCTTCATCAGCATCGCGATCGCCAAAATACGATTGAATTTGTCCATCATACCAACTGGTATAAAAAAAGACTTCACGTGCTCTCGCACGACTGAAGTCTGTCGTCACACTGCCATCATTGGCGGCCATCTCATCGAGGAGCGCCTGATACTGCCGGGGCTCATGCAATGAAACCACATGCTGATAGTTCTTCGCTGCCGCCCGAAGCATCGTCGGTCCGCCAATGTCGATGAACTCGATCGCCTTGTCCATTTCCAAATTGTTACTGACCGCTTCCGCTACAAATGGGTAGAGGTTAACGACAACCAATTGAATAGGTTCAGTTCCTATTTCTTCGAGATCTTTTAGATGGTCGGGAGTATTCGCGGAGAGAATTGCAGCATGAATTCGGGGATGAAGTGTCTTGACGCGGCCGCCCAATACTTCCGGATATCCGGTAACGTCGGCTACTTTCACGACCTTGACACCTTGTTCGCTCAAATGGCGCGCTGTGCCACCGCTGGAAATTATGTCGACTCCCATTGCCTGGAGCCTGGCGGCGAATTCGCCAATGCCGTCTTTATTCCAACAGCTAATCAACGCACGCTTGATCTTGATCATTCAAAGTCCTCTATTATCACCCGGTTATTGACAACCCGGATATTCTTCTCACACATCATTTTTACTGCTCGGGGCAATAGCTGATGTTCCCGTGCCAGGACCTTGCCGGCAATATCTTCCGGAGACCGACAGTCGCTGATATCGACTGCTTCCTGCATCAAGATCGGGCCCTCATCATACTCGCTGTTTACGAGGTGTATCGTCACACCGGCCACTCGAACGCCGCGTTCAAATGCCGCCCGATGCACGCGCATGCCGTACATTCCCTTACCGCCAAATGCCGGCAACAGCGAGGGGTGAATATTGACAATCCGATTGGTATAAAGACGGACAACATTGTCAGGTACTTTCTTCAGATAGCCGGCCAAAACAATCAGGTCAATACCATAATCGGCCAAAATCTGAAGCAAGCAATCTCCGAAAGCTTCGGAGGAGGGAAACAACTTCGGAACAACTACCTGAAAAGGAATATCTTTTAAACCGGCAAATTCAATTGCACCGGCAGTCTCTTTATCAACGATAAGGACCGATATCCGCCCTGGAATCGAACCACTCTCGATTTCTGCCTGAACCGCCTGAAAATTACTGCCGCGGCCCGAAGCAAAAATGGCTATTTTTGTCAACTTCACAGCCCCATTTTAGTAGAGTAATATAACATTTTGAGGGTCGGCTGTCAATCCCAAAAATCAAGTAAAATATATGGTTAACGGATGTATTGCGGCCAGGAAAGGCGAAAGGGATCGGTTTGTAACCTTGCACGAATACCCATGGGAAGGGGAATGCTTTCTGCAATATGGCCGTACGGCAAATTTGCGACAAGCGGAATGTCGGGAGGAAGAAGCGGACGAATGAGCGGCAACACGTCGAAGTAGTCGTCACCGTAAACAAACTGACCAAGCACGACGGCTCGCACCTTTTCCCAGAAACCCATTAGCTTTAATTGCTGCATGCAGCGATCAATGCGATAAAGCGGCTCATTCACGTCTTCAAGATAAACAATCAGCGAGCGCTTGCGAGGCCAGAATCCGGTACCGCATATCGAGCAGATCATGGTCAATGTCCCACCAATCAACCAACCACTTGCTTCTCCGGCTTCAACGATGGTTACCGGGGTCTCCAGGTGAGAATTATCCAGTTGCTGAATCTCTCCGGCCAGCAGTTGCATACCATAATTGACATAGGGATTGTCTGATCCCATCTGCAAAGTGGTGGTTAACCCACTAATAGAAGGGTGGCCCGCCTTCGCAAACGCCGCCCACTGAAATGCGGTCAAATCACTAAAGCCGATCAAATGTTTTGGGAAGTCTGAAAAGGCCGTAAAGTCTATCTTATCAAATAGTTGCACCGTCCCGTAGCCGCCACGCAGCGCCCAGATAGCCCGGACATCGTCATCATGTAAAAACTGCATCAGATCAGCAATTCGGTCTTCTGCCGGGGCTGAAACGATGCCGTGATTTTCCAGGGCATTGGCGCCAAGCTCCGTGCGATACCCAGCGGCCTCGAGCCGCTCAATTGCTGCCGAAATCTGATCATAGCGTACCGGTCCGGCCGGGGTTACAAAGCCAATTTTATCTCCACGGCGAAGGGGAGGGATTTTTAGGGACATGGCTGACTTAAGCCTCTGTTTTTGAGCTAGCTTCCGAATTACAACGACAATATACTCAACAAAAAAAATTCCAACAGGAAAAATTCCAAAGGAAGACCAAAACGGTCTTTCCAATTTGGAATTTTTCCTGTTGGAATTTGGATCTTACTCTTTAGAGATCGCTCTTCTTCTCAACACTTCCCGCCAAATCGCGAACCGCCTCAAAGAGCTTTTCGGTAGTCTCATCAAACTCGATACCGCGACGAGCCATAACTGCCCGTGCAACACCGGTTGCCTTTTCAAAGCGATAGTTGGTCATGACATCTGCACCGCCCCAGGAAAAGGAAGGCACAAACTTCGGAGGCATGCCGGCACCAAAAACATTACTGCTAACGCCGACAATCGTGCCGGTATTAAACATGGTGTTTATGGCAGTCTTGCTATGATCACCCATCATTAAACCGACAAATTGCGATCCCGTTGAGACGGCCCGTCCATTAACCATAGCGGTTACGATGCCATAGTTATTTTTGAGGTCCGAGTTATTGGTATCAGCACCGAGATTGACCCATTCTCCAAGATAGGCATGGCCAAGAAAGCCATCGTGTTGCTTATTGGAGTAGCCATGAATGATACTACCTTCTACCTCTCCCCCAACTTTACAGACCGGGCCAATTGTGGTGTTCTCGTATATCTTGGCAGCTATTTTTATACGGCTATTTTTTCCGATGTAGAGCGGTCCTTCCAAAACTGCATTGGCCATGACAGTGGTTCCCTCCTCAATCCACACAGGGCCATGCGTGGCATCAATCACTACGCCCGGCATAATGGTAGCCCCGGCCGCAATGCTAATTTGCTCCGGCTTGACCATATGCACGCCATCCATGATTGCTGCACCGTCAGACCCAGAACGGGCATGACGCCGGTAGTCAGCGCCTATCTCTTCACCGTTTGCATTGACAGCATCCCAAAGAAAATCAATGATCCGCGTTTGCATCTCAACCTTATTGCGCTGACTTTGCAGTATTCTAGCGCTGTTCAGGCAACCATCAGCCAGTCGGGAATCAGCAATTTGCCTACCATCATCATAAAAGGCCAGGAGTGTATCTCCGGCGCAGAGCATACTATCTTTTGGCAATTTCTGCAAGGCATTTGCTCCGGCTTCGTCCAGCAGCCAGCGCCCGTTCACAAACAGACGTTCTCCGTCTTCTGCGCTAAAGCATTTATCTGCATTCAGATAATATGCCTCGAGATAGGTTCTTGCCAGCGCTTTCACTTCAGATTCCAGGAGGTGAGCAATTTTTTCAGCAAGCGTTCGAGCGCCACAGCGTAATTCCCAGACCGGGCGAAAGTAAACCAGCGGCAGAAGATTGCGATAAGCAGCATCTTCGAATAATGTGATCTTCATAGAAATATTTCCGGATTTTGGGGTCGCGATTTGAGATGCTGCCGGCAGTCTGCTGACGAGCACCAAAATCATAATCGGCTATCTTACGGATTACCCAAAAAAAAAGCAGTGTTTTGCAACACTGCTTTTAAAATCGCAAGTTATCGATTCTAACTTATTTAAGCTTGAAGGTGAAGGGAATACTCATCCACACTTTCACAAATCGATCTCTTTGCTTACCGGGCTTGAACTTGAACTGCTTTGCAGCGTTGATGGCTGACTCGTCCAAAAGCGGGTGAGATTTCAGTACTTCCACATCTTCGACATCGCCCTTGGTATTTACCAGTACTTTCAGAACCACGGTTCCTTCAATACCGGCTTTCTTCGCCAGTTCAGGATATGCAGCGGGAACACGCTTGATTACCTCCGGCTTATCGGAGAGCGCATAAAACGGAACGATGGGCTCTTCTTCTTCCGGTGGTGGCGGAAGATCTTCGATCTCTTCATTGAAGTCGATTTCCGTTTCTTCAATGGTCAAATCTTCCGGAATATCTTCGTCGTCCGATTCAATAGGAATCTTCGGCCGGGCCGGTGGCGGCGGCTTCTGAATCTGCTTGGTCGGCGGAATCTGTTCGATCTCTATGATCTGATCTTCGGTCTTCGACAAACCAGCACTGGTCTCAAACTTTTTGAAGGCAAAGAACAGACCGATCAGTGCGATCAAGGTGACGACAAACGCCCACTCAACCCACTTCGGATACTTATTCCTGAGATCGACTTCAGGATCTTTGTAAAGTAAACTAGAATTAGCCATCCATCCTCCTTAAGGAATAAAAGGCGCTGAACACATCAACTATTATTATATTGGCGCGTTTGGTATCGCGGAATAATTAATTTTTAATGTATTGGCCTTCCGTAACTCGGTCTGGACATCGTTAACTGTACCCATCTGCGCTCCCTTATCAATTTTGAGAGAGATGACAAGACGGGGATTGTCAGCCAATTTATTATAGGCAATAACCCGCAGGTCATTTAACTTGCTGATTGTTACATCATCAATCACTACCCGGTCGCTGTTATCAATCCAAATCGTGGATACGTTACGCTTACTGGGCAGCTTTTGGATTTTGCTGGCATCCGGCAGCTCCACATCTAATCCGGAGTACTGCCTGAGAACGGTGGTAACCATGAAGAAAATCAATAGCTGGAAGATAATATCCGGCATTGACGAGGTCGGAACACCGATGCTCATCGAGGATTTCTTTTTAAAGCTAACGGCCATTTCAATTCTCCGTGTTCAATTAGGTGTCTTCCGGTTCCGCAATTGAGATACGGGTTGCGCCGGAACTCTTTAGCTGATCCAATACTTTGATATATACTTCGTATTTTGTGCCCTTGGTGGTTTTCAAAGACACGATCAACTTATCGTTTTCCAGAAGCTTCTCACGAATCTCACGCGCGATATCACGCACCTCGATCGGCTGATTGTCGAGCAACACTGCACCGACATCATTGATCAGCAGATTGGTAATATTCTTCGGATTGATTTTGATCTCTTCGGTATCGTCAATTGGCGGCAATACCAGATCAAGACCCTTATCAACGTCAATCGTAGTACAAACCAGGAAGAATACCAACAGAAGAAATGCAATGTCCGCTAGTGACGAAGACGGAATTTCAACTTCTTCTTTTTCGCGTTTTTTTAAGATTGGCATTTGTTATGCTCTCCCATAAAATGATTATCAGGCACCTTTGGCGTCGATCAAAGTGTCTACCAATTCAGCAGATGCTTCTTCCATGTCGATAATCAGCTTGTCAATGCGGGAGGTTGCCAGGTTATACAGCAACTGAACAGTCATCGCCACAACCAGACCAAACAGAGTGGTCAGCAACGCCTGAGAGATACCACCAGCTACAACTGCCGGCGAAATATCATTTGCTGTCTTGATATCGTTAAACGCAACGATCATTCCCCAAACGGTTCCGGTAAAACCGAGCAGAGGGGCAACAACAATAATAAAACCGAGCCAAATCATACCTCTTTCCAGGAAAGCCATTTCGATGGAACCGGCATTGGTAATGGCCTTTTCGGCACTTTCCAAACCGTCTTTCGCACGGCTCAATCCAGCATGCATAATCGAAGCGACGGGACCGTGCTGCTTTTCACAGGTCTCCATAGCTCTGTTAACCCCACCCTCTTTCAGGTCTTGACGAATTTGTCCCATAAACTTGCGGGTATTGACGCCAGCTCTGAATAGAAAAAATACTTTTACAATACCAATAGCCAAACCAATGATCCACAAGACCAGGATGGGCCACATGAAACCGCCACCTTGATTAAACAAATCAATCATAATGTTTGAGCCTCCTCGCTACAAAAATTTAGTCGTTGCTCCGGTTAATTTCGAAAATATTACGGATTCCAACCCATAAAGTCAATACCTTTTTTTCAGTCGATTTCCAGGATTTTCTTTTCGCAACTCAAATATTATCGTGGAATTAGGGCATCTGAAAAACCACCCATTTTGGGGGTAGCAGAAATAACTTTTTCAACATGTAGACGAATACTTTGAAGATTGAAGCAGTGAAGATTGAAGCAGTGAAGATTTGGGCTTTGGAGAAGAATTACTGCGCTTGGCGCAAGAAACGAATGTCGCTTAGACGAATCAACCCGTTACCGTTTTGCAGATTTGGCTACTTGCAGATTTTTCTATTTGCCTATTTGCAGATTTACTTACTTTCAGATTTTTGGATTTGATCTTTCCCGTGCGCGACAGAGCCGCCGCACGAGAATGCAAATCCCTATTAACTGTTAGCGATCGACTGTAAGCTATCAGTTCAGCGAAAAAATACTGCGGGCCTCTACAAAGTGCGTCAGGGCTTCGCGGAATTGATTGTCGTTGCCAAGCATAACATAGTGATATCCATTGCTGCCCCAGAATTTGCGGCCAATTTCCGCCTTCAGGCGCATCTTGACAAATTCGACGTCGCGAGCAAATTCTGCTTCGTCTACGGCCACTTCGCGGCCCTTGCAAAAGCGTTTAAACGCAGCAATCAGGGCTTCATTGGGATGGAAGTATTTATCGAAGCGGCGCAGATCGGTTTTCAGTTCCGGGTGCTTGCTGGCATATACGTTGGCAAATTCGAAGAAGAGGCGCTCGGATACCAGGCGATTCATTAACTCCGGTGATTTGGAAGCAGGATCGCGGCTAACAAAGAAATCGGGCTGAATACCGCCACCACCATAAACGGTACGGCCTTTTTCGGTGTAAAAGATCGGGCGTTTTTTCAGCGAGTCAGCGGAGCCCCAGGTTGAATCCGGCACATCATCATAATACTCTTCGATGCCCTTACCCTTGTAGTCACGCTGGATGCAGCGACCGGAAGGCGTATAATATTTTGCGGTTGTCACGCGAACGGCAGAGCCATCCTGCAGGGAGAATTGCTTTTGGACAAGGCCTTTACCAAAACTGTTTTCCCCTACCAACACTGCGCGATCATAATCCTGCAGGGAACCCGCAACGATTTCCGAAGCCGAGGCCGAGCCACGGTCTATCAGGAGAACCAGCGGATAATTGCGCACAATGCGTCGGCCGAATTGATCCGCATAGTATTCTTCTTCTACCTGATCTGTACGGCCTTTTGTATAGACTATTTGCTTATGTCCTGGAATAAACTTGCCCGCCACCTTAACAGCTTCATGAAGATAGCCGCCGGAATTTTCCCGCAGGTCGAGGATCAGACGCTGCATGTTCTGGTCTTCCAGTTCCAGCAGTTTTTCTTCCACTTCCCGGGCTGTTGGTGATGCAAAACGGGTGACCCAAATGTAGCCGGTGCTGTCATCAATCATAAAACTGGCGCCGATGGTGGAAATCGGAATAATGTCGCGGACAATTGTCAGGTCGAAAGGCTTAGCAACACCGTCGCGCAAAATGGTGACGTTGACTTTGCTGCCCTTGGGCCCTTTAAGACGCAGCGGCACATCGTCATGCTCGATGCCGATAATAGATTCGCCGTCAATTTTGATGATTCGGTCGCCGGCTTGAACGCCGAGACGTGCCGACGGCGATCCGGGAATAGGAGAAATCACCGTCAGGTGGCGATCGATAATATCGTAGCGGACGCCAATACCTTCGTATTTACCGCTAAAATTTTCATCGTTTTCTTTAACTTTTTTGGGGGAGATATAAACGGAGTGTGGGTCCATCTTTTCGAGCATTCCGGAAATTGCGCCTTCAATTGCGCCATCCCATTCGATGTCTTCCACATAATACATTTGTGCAAGCTGGATAACCTTGTAGAATTTGTTGATCTGGCTATTGATACCCTTGTTCATATCGGCAAATACATTGTGGGTCAATGCAACTCCGATGGCAGTGGATATCACCAACGCAATGATCAATTTGCGTGAACCTTTTCGCCTGTTATCCATGCAAATACACCTCCGTATTTCGGTTTGATACAGCTGGCCCCTGCTATCATATACGGCAATTTCCCGATCAAGTTCAGCAGACGGTTCCCTGTTAGCATGAATATAGACGAAAAAAACCGCCATACTTTTATCAGGAAACACAATCTTTGCATTTTTTTTGCCAGCGTGCAGGCGGGCGCAGATTCTATCGACTCGCCTCCCTATTCTATCATAAGGTACCGTTCGAGGAATGACAAATGGTGAATGAAGATTGAAGAATGAAAAATGGCCTTGATCCTTGATACTTGATACTTGATACTTGATACTTGATACTTGATACTCAATGTCATTTAGTTAAGGATTGTAATTAAATAAGAATACTCAATTTGGGTATCTTTTTAAGTACTCTAAACCAGGAGCACTGAAT
>JANQRS010000076.1 GCA_028284445.1 Calditrichia bacterium | reverse complement strand
TCGGACTTTCGAGTTGTTTATGATGTGATAATTGATTATTGCAGAAGTGTCTACTGAGCTGACAATTGTTTCTCTTGTGTTCGCAATGAATACCATTCGTTCGTCGGGCAGAAGTTGGGTCTCAGGAATCGCATTTAAAATGACCAAATTGTTATCTAATGATTCTGCTGGCAGGAATGATGTATTCAACAATTTGAAGAATATGACCATGGTGAGTACGGCTCCACCGATACTGGCAAGGACGATATACTGGAATATCTCATATATTTTTTCGTCGTATTTCAATTTGAGTTTTTTGTGTGTTGCCTGAATTTCTGTGATGATTCTTTTGTTCCAGTAAAGGCAGTAAAAGGCAGGAATTAACCAGATAATTGCTAAAGAAATGTTTATTGCGCACGCAAAGAAGTAATACTCATCATGCAGCGCGCCGTTTGCGATTAGACCAATTGAGACGCCTGCAACGGTTAAGACCAAAACTATCGACTTACTAAAATATTCAAATGCATCGCGATAGAGAGACCCCAGTTCCTGAAGTTTAGCAATATGCGCTTCATGCTTTGACATTGATTTCCTCGAGTCCTTGTTCAGCATTAAATTTTGAGATGTTGTTTATGCCTATAGCGTATCTTCTGCCATTTCTTGCCAGTGCTTTGGTAAATGATATATTCATTCAACAAATTATTACGCAACCTCACATGCGAATTTCTCAATAATCTCACCTCGATAACCACATAAATGTTTCCAATGATCAATGCCTGGCGCGAAATACTTGAAATAATAGGAATTCTTTCAAGCAAGCAGCGCTTCCAGTTCAGGCATATCGATTTTGGCGAGCTGTTCAACCTCCTACTGGTCGAAATTCAGCACAGCAGTTTTACGCCAGCGTCTATGGTACCTGGCGCGGAGTTTTAGGCAATGGTTTGTGAGATGCCGAGTCGCGCGGAATTTCGTCCTGGCTGATACCCTGCAAATACCAGCGGGTCATCTTCTGTTCGTCATGAGCTATCTCAGCCGGTTGGCGAAAGTGGCGCTGGTCGTTTTTGAGCTTCGGAGTTTAGGCAGGTTTGTTGGTATGAGGGAATGCGAGGTGGAATAAGGGAGGGCGTTGTGTCAGGGGTGACGAAGCTTTCTACAAAGTCATAGCTTCCGCTCTGCAAACGGTTTTCCGCGGGAAATGCCACCATTGCTGTTTCTGCTTGGGACTATGATCATCTCGTAATAGTAAGAGCGCGTCGCGACATTGCGATTCCAAAGGACTAATGGGCCAATTACAAATCCAAAGCTGAGAAAACCATACGAGAAAAGAAAAATGGAGCCCAAAAATGGTGTAGAGTGAAAAATACCTGCTGTAAAAATTCCCCAAATTAGTGCGAAATACAAAAGCGCAGGTACAAAGATGATCAATAGAATTCCACAGTGATAGATCTTACTCGCAATTATTCCGACTGCCCTCATTGTTTTGCTTTCAGCATTTCGTAAGAAGGATTCCGAATAGCAAAAGGGGTTTAGCCTTTCGGTAACATCTCGACGTTTAAGTAAATTGTAAATTTCAATAAAGGAATATATTTCGGCGACATCTGGCTCAGATATGATGAAATTCCGAAGATATTTCATGTAGATTTCTAATGTCAAGGAGCAAAGATATAAGTAGCTGAGATATGTAATCAGTATAAAAACTGGGCCAATTGAAATGGCAATTTCCCTTTTGAGCTTTATTTGGATTCCTGGAATAGAAAAATCTTCATAGTTAATGATTAATAGAAGGCCAAATATTATCGTAAAACTTAACAAGTAATAAAAGCTGCGCCTACGCCTGTCGTCTACAATTTCCTTAGCTCGCCACACCGGACCTGTCAATATTCTTCCCACTTTTTGCTCTATATTCTTAGGCATAACTTTTCCTCAGATATTTAGGTATGATTGAATTGGTGGATGTGGTTTTGTATACCTAATTCTATATTGTTGTCGATGTTCCCATTTTTTAAAAATTAACACCGTTGTACCCTCCTTTTCACAATACCAAGCTCCGCGACACCGCCAGAATCGCCTCATGATCGCTGCTGCAATCTGACCTCTTATCTCCTTGAAATTGGCTTTTACCCATTTCTAGAACGCGCCCAGGCGGCTGACCTCGGCGCTCACGAACACTCGCCTGTCAATGATGATGTCGGTCTTCGCTTCCAGTTTGGCTTGCATGAAATCCCTCTAGGTGATGAAGAGAACAGTTTGCTTCAGGAAATGCTTGCTGATATTCATTCCCTGAAAACTCGCCGAAATATTTAAATTGGAACTTGCGTCGCCAATAGTCTAAAATTCAAAAGTGGTAGATTATATAAAAAGATATCAGTAGTTTGTGGTGATCCAAAACTATGCATTTTTCTTGTCTCTTTAGATGTTCAAGGAAAGCTATGAGTGAATTCCTGAAAATTCTTCAAACGGTATTGCCGCTTCCGGTTTTGATCGCAGTTGCATCAATTGTAGTTTTTGCGTGGATACTAAAGCAAATTCGTGGTTATTCTAGCAATAAACCTCTATTTGCAGACAGGGTTTTCTATTTCGGGGTAGGCGTCTCAATAGTTGGTGTTGTCTTTTTTTATGCTTTCGACTTGTATAATCTGTCTAAACCCGAAGTTGAATTCTCGACAAATGAGCTTGGTGTTTACATATGTCCGTTTAAAAATGATCCTGACAAAATAGCTCTCAATACCATTGAAGCAGCATTGACATATAAGTTGGATAAGGAGTCCCTTAAAAATGTCAAGGTTTTTACTTCTAACTTGAAAGAAATACCACATGAGGAGCACTTGTACGATATTGGTCTTAGTCGGAATGCGGCTCTGGTAATTTCAGGGCAGGTTGTTCATGGGGATAAATATTGGGTGCAAATTGCAAATCCTAAAGACAAGACTACGAACCGGGTTCCGCGCCCCTTTCATTTGGACGAGCCTGACAAAATAGTCGCAATCTTGGAAAATGAACTGTTGGGATTGCAGAGTAGATCAAAAACCGAAAGTAGTCAACTCGCGGAAAACCAAATAAATGAAGCAAATGAATTGATCGCAGTTTTACAATTCAAACTTAATAATGCTATCGACAGAATTGAGAAACTGGAAAAATTTTCAAATCATAATGGAAACCCCTCAAGCTCAGATTTTATTTCTGCTGATGATAACAATCGTAACAGTAAAACACTGGCGGTGCTTGTGGGAATTGGAGATTATAAGGATGATCTCATAGATTTAAAATATCCCGCTGCTGATATACAAGCGATGGAGCGGGCATTAATGAGCAATGGTTTTGAGTCAGGTAGCATAAAGGTGCTTCAAGATTCAGATGCTACGAAAGGAAATATTCAGCGAGAAATGATTGATTTTCTGCGTAAGAATACAACTCCTCAAGATCGAGTATTACTATATTATTCTGGACATGCAGTTACGCAAAAAACCCAAACTGGGCGAGAGATCGGCTACCTTTGTCCCAGTGATTTTAGCTTTTCTGAATTGGTTTCAACAGGTATTAGCATGAATCAAATGAAAGAGTGGTTCGATTTAATTCCTGCTCGGCAAATCTCACTGATAGTTGATGCCTGCTATGCGGGGTTTTTTGGAAAATCCAATGATGGAATTCGGGGTATAGTACCTATCAAAGAAGTTGGAGCACAAGATCGAATTCCGCCAAAACCAATACTAATGCCGTCGGGAAACAACAGGAACCTAATAATATTGGCAGCAGGCCGCGCGAACCAATATGCTTTTGAAGGACCAAAGTGGGGACATGGTCTCTTTACATATCATATACTAAACGGCCTGAGGGGCAAAGCTGATCTTGACAACAATGGGTTAGTTCAGTCAGACGAGCTTTATAGCTACATTTATCCTAAAGTGGTTGACGATTCAGACAATCGTCAAACACCCGTTTTGTTTGGATGGGGATCGTCGTCTGTTCCTATGCTTGCTATACCAACTCGATAATACCATTTCACTCTGCACTTTCGCAATACTGGTCTTTGCCTCGGATGCATCACACTATTTCAGTCCGAACAGGATGCAATGCCCAAACTTTTTCCTCCTCCAGCTTGAACATTGCTGTCTGAGATACCTTCGTGTCAGCAAACATGACCTGCTCCTCAAGTCGCAGATATACCTCGCTCCGCCTTGCAATCTGAAAGACAGCAGCCGCTGCTATTTGAACTTTCCTCCGGCAAGGCGCGCTTTGTTGGCTAGCTAGCGATCAGTCTCCTGCCGCGAGTCTAACTTGATGCCGTCCACCTGGAGTTTACGCTTGCGATGCTTCGATAGCTTCTTGGGCGGGTTTTTTTGTGCTTTAAAAGAATTAGAAGGGAGAAGGCTATTTTAATTGACTTCGTACCAATGCCAAACAAACCAAATTTCTGCTTGCGTCTACCTTACAAAATGCATATTTTTCGCCTCGATTTTATTAATCTCACTTGCCGAGGTGGCGGAATTGGTAGACGCGCTAGGTTCAGGACCTAGTGGCCTTCGGGCCGTGGAGGTTCGAGTCCTCTTCTCGGTACACAAATAGAAACAACATCTTAAAGCCTCTGAGACATCAGGGGCTTTTTTGTTTTGGAAGTCGCGCTTACCCTCTGGCGGTATGCAAGGTAAACTTTTTACGGTATTCCAGGGGGCTCATCCCGACATACTTCTTAAAAACCTCGCGAAATGCTTTGGCATCGCTATACCCAACATCGAACATGGCGTCTGCAACCGTATTACCAGACTTTTCCAATAGTGACTTCGCGGACTCTATTCTCACACGCTGCAGATATTCAATAATGGAATTTCCGGTGGCCTTTTTGAAGCGCCGTTCCAATGTGCGTCGATTGGCAGCATACTTATCCGCCAATTCCTTGACCGTTATCCCTTGCTGATAATTGCTCTCGAGAAATTCCTGTATGGACAGCACCACTTCATCATCGTGCCCTTTTTGGCCATTAAAAATCATAAACATCGATTGATTGTTCTTATCGACATCAATCATAAATGCCTTGGCCGTCATAATCGCCAACTCCCGTCCGCCATAGCGCTCAATCAGGTAAATGACCAAATTCGTAAAGGCATATGCGCCGCCACTGGTATAAACTCCGTTGCTTTCCGAGACAATATTCTCCGCTTGCACCATGACATCCGGATACAGCTCTTGTAGTTCGGCCGCATGGCCCCAGTGAGTCGAGCAACTCTTGCCATTCAGTATGCCGGTCTCAGCTAGCAGAAAAGCGCCAATGCAAAATGCCGCGATCTCAGCTCCCTTCTTAAATTGCTGCTCTATCCATTGGATAACTTCCCGGTTCATTTTGATGGCCTCTCTTAAATCGCCATGAACTGCCGGAATGATGATCAGATCTGTTTGCTTAACCTGAGAGATTGTCCTGGGCGGCGTGACGACATACAAGCCTTCAGCATCTTTTGCCGGCCTGGCGTGACCGACCAGCTCTACCCGGAATAAATGCTTGCGGGTTTGCTGGAAGAAAATATCATTGGCCCAATTCAGAATTTGAAAGGAGCCGGCGATATTCACTATGCTATACTGACCTTTGGGAACAAGAATCGATATGTGAATCATAACTCTATCCTTCTATTTTTAATCTTTTGGGCTTTTCGTTGCAAATTCAGCACATCATTGGCCGAGATAAACCAGTGACAATGATTTTCAACATAAGATTAATCCGTGTCGCGATCAACCCACCAATTAGTCGTATTTGCACTGCGAGAAATCTGTATAATCGTATTACCTTTCCAATGGATAAACGAAAAGGAACCATCAGAATGCTCAAGTTAAACGGACCCAGAATTACACCATACTTATGGTACGACAACCAGGCACGGGAAGCTGCGGCGTTTTATTGCACCCTTTTTGAGAATAGCAGAATCCTTTCAGATTCCGACATGATTGTGGAGTTTGAATTGGAAGGGATTCAGTTCATTGCATTAAACGGCGGGCCACAATATAAATTCACGGAAGCCATTTCATTCTTTGTGCTGTGTGAAGACCAGGCGAAGGTCGATTATTTCTGGCAGGCGATTACCACAGACGGCGGTGAGGAAGGTAAGTGCGGCTGGTGCAAGGATAAATTTGGTTTGTCGTGGCAAATTGTCCCCATGCGCTTCATGGAAATGATGAAAACCGGCAGACCGGAGCAAACCCAAAAAGTCCTGGCAGTGATGATGCCGATGAAGAAAATGATTGTTGAAGAATTTGAAAAAGCCTTTAATGTATAACTTACAAGGAGAATACGATGAACCCGGTAGTACATTTTGAATTGCCATATAAAGATGGCAGCAGAGCGGCAAAGTTCTACGCAACAGTATTTGGATGGAAAACGACAGAACTTGGACCGGAAATGAATAATTATATACTGGCGACAACTGCCGAGACCGATGCCATACCTGGAAAACCGGCCGGGGCCATTGACGGTGGCATGTTTCCCATCAAACCGGATTGGCCGGACCAAAATCCATCGATTGTTATTGGCGTTACTGACATAAAGGAAGCCATGGCCAAAATAAATGAAAATGGTGGAGAAGTGCTTGGCGAGCCCATGGAAATACCGGGCACCGGTCTCTACGTCTCCTTCAGAGATTCCGAAGGCAATCGGGTGAGTTTGATGCAACCCAAAATGTAAGGTAAATGAGCGGTTTTAGAATTTTGCGCCATAGCAGCAGTTGCTGCTATGGATGCAGGAGTAGACATTTATGATTATCATTGTTGCAGGTTCACTGCGAATAAAGCCAGGGGCACGGGATAAATTTATTGAAAAGTCCCGTGAAGCAATCTTGCTGGCAAGACAAAATCAAGATTGCGAAGACTTTGCAGTCTCACCGGACCAGATTGACTCCAATCGGGTAAACGTTTTCGAGAGATGGAAATCCCGGTCTGCCCTGGAAGCATTTAGGGGCTCAGGTCCGGAAACAGACATCTTTGCCCTGGTGGAAGCGTTTAATGTCAATGAGTATGAAGTAAATATGTAATTGCTGAGATTCTTATTGACGACGAACACCAATTGACAAATAAGGCGGTAGGAACCGGGTGCGCGAGGCCGGTAAGAGAGATAACGCACCGCGCGTCACGCCTGCCTCCTGAACGATAGCTTCCAAAGATGTTGCTGCATATCGTGCAGCGCCATTTCCAACCGCTGATCCGAATGGGGTCTTGATCGATATTATCAAGGTGATTCCGCCTTCCGTTGACTTCGCACAAAATTTCTCCGAAGACGCACGTCAGAGAATGAGTGATGCAAATAATGAATAGCATCACTCATAAGGTATTATGCTTTGGTTTGATCGTATTATAGTGAGTATCTTAAAAGCAAATTAAGGGAGTCACCATGAAACGTCTATTTGTGCTTCTAGCCCTTCTTGCATCTTTGGGTTGCCAGGAAACCGTCAGCGAACTGCCCACCGAGCTACCTACTCCGGACAATCGGGACATTCTGATGAAGTTGCAGGACATTCCCGGGATGACGGTGACTGAACTACCGGCAACTGCCCATTTTAATCGCTTGTTCGAAATAGGCTTCACCCAACCGGTTGATCATAACAACCCTTCCGGACCAACCTTTGTTCAGAAAATATATATCGGCCATGTAGACGAAGAGCTGCCGGTGGTTTTCGAGACCGAAGGCTATTCCCGGGACGATTTTAGAATGCGGGAACTGGCGCCGGCAATGGCCTGCAACCAGATTACGGTTGAACACCGCTACAACGGATCTTCCCGCCCGAATCCTACTGACTGGCAATTCCTGAATATTAAACAAGCCGCAGATGATCACCACCAGATCGTGCAGCGCTTAAAGAATATCTACAACGGAAGCTGGGTCTCGAGTGGCCGCAGCAAGGGTGGAGACACAGCCATATTTCACCGGCGTTTCTATCCCGATGATGTGGATGCAACGGTCGCATTTGTTGCACCCATTCTTTTTAGTCAAGATGATCAGCGCATAAACGCCTACTTAAGTAGCGCGGGGGATGAAGAGTGCCGAGAGAAGGTCAAGGCCTTTCAGCGGAGCGTTCTGCTGAAAGCAGATTCACTGGTCAGCCTAATGCCTGGTCTGGTATCCTGGGTGAATACCAATTTTGACACCGAATTTACTTATTCCATTTCCTATGAGACCGTTGTCAAACATGCGGCTGCAGAATACCCCTTCGAGTTTTGGAGTTCCGACATCCATGACTGTGCTTCGATTCCGGAGGCAACTGCTAGCGCCCAGGAACTCCTGGATCATCTCGTGGAAGTGGTGAATATATTTTTGTTCTATTCCGATTATGGTTTTGATTTTTGGCAGGCCTGGTACTATCAGGCACAGACTGAAATTGGCAATTACCAGTTCGATACGGAACATATCGAAGATTTGCTGGGCGAATTCGAGTCATTGGGGGATCTCTATAACTTCGGCGAAGCATTAACTTTTGACCCGAGCGCTATGCAAGATATTGATCAATGGGTAAAGACAGAGGGCGATCGTATTATTTTTGTCTACGGAGAAGATGATCCATGGACGGCTACCCCATTTGAAATTAGCAACCTTGATGTTCTGCGCATCATTAATCCGGGAACCAAGCACGGCACTGCGATATCTGACCTGAGTGCTGATAACCAGGCTTTGGTCAAGGAAAAGCTTTCTGCCTGGTTGAATTACGATGAATATACATTTTGTGAGTTGTAAAGTATTTGGGTGTTATCCGGCCAATTCAAAAAAATGTTTGAGAGCTTAGAACGGCCATATTTAGCATCGATTCGATTTCCTTCCTCCTAAAACCTGCCAAATTCCCATTTGTTGCAATCGCAGCAAATTATTTCTAAGTAATTGATTTTCCTAGGCTAACAGCAATAGGCAGGATTTGCCCTGTCAAATTGTGGCATCTTATATAACCGCACTGACTGAAAAATATCTAACATAAGTTGTTCTAAAATAGGAGCTTGTGGTTTTTCCTGCCTCTGGCATGATTATTGACCCCTTCATGAATAGGCTTGAACCGGCAAAGATGCAAATTCGACAGGACATGAAGATAAATATCTACATCAAAGTAGAGGAGATCGAACATGGCGGTAAACAAGGTTACGATGGATGGAAACCAGGCCGCGGCATACGTTGCCTATAGAACCAATGAGGTTATCGCGATTTACCCCATTACACCGGCCTCGCCAATGGGAGAGCACTCCGATGCCTGGTCAGCGGCTGGCCAACCAAATATTTGGGGGAATGTTCCTACGGTCATTGAAATGCAAAGTGAAGGAGGAGCGGCCGGGGCAGTGCACGGTTCCCTGCAAAGCGGAGCGATGACTACTACCTTCACTGCCTCACAAGGTTTGCTGTTGATGCTGCCAAATATGTATAAGATTGCCGGGGAACTCACACCAACAGTTTTTCATATCGCTGCGCGCACCGTCGCCACCCATGCGCTTTCCATTTTCGGCGATCATAGTGACGTGATGGCTGCGCGCATGACTGGTTTTGCCATGCTTGCCTCCAATTCCGTTCAGGAAGCAATGGACTTTGCCCTTATTTCCCAGGCCGCGACTCTGGGCTCAAGAGTTCCGTTTCTACATTTCTTCGACGGTTTTCGCACTTCCCATGAATTGCAAAAAATTACGCCGGTGCCAGATGATGTTATCCGCAAAATGATTGATGATGACCTGGTTTTTGCACATCGTCAGCGCGCGCTAACTTCCGATAACCCCCTAATCCGTGGCACTGCCCAAAATCCAGATGTGTTTTTTCAGGCGCGTGAAGCTGGAAATGCCTTTTATGAAAAATGTCCGATGATCGTTCAGGAAGCCATGAATCAATTTGCCGCCTTGACCGGACGGCAATACCATCTTTTTGAATACGTTGGACATCCACAGGCAGAACATCTGCTAATTCTGATGGGTTCCGGCGCCGAAACCGCCGAAGAGACTATTCACCATTTGGTGGATGCCGGAGAAAAAGTAGGTGCAATTAAAGTACGACTTTTCCGGCCATTCTCTGCTTCTGCCTTGATGTCGGCGATACCGAAAACCGTTAAGGGCATTGCAGTACTGGATCGCACCAAGGAACCGGGGAGCGTCGGTGAACCGCTTTATAACGATGTCCTTTCTGCAGTCCATGAGAGCAATGAGAAACGCAATATAACACTCCTCGGTGGCCGCTACGGCCTGTCTTCAAAAGAATTTACGCCGGCGATGATAAAAGGCATTTTTGCGGAACTGGAAGCGGCTGAGCCCCGGCGGCATTTTACAGTTGGCATCCGCGATGATGTCTCACAAAGCAGCATCGATTTCGAAAACGACTTCTCCATCGAGCCCGAAAACCAGTTCCGCGGACTTTTCTACGGACTTGGCTCGGATGGTACCGTCAGCGCCAACAAGAATTCCATCAAAATTATCAGCGCTAACACCGAAAATTATACTCAGGGATATTTTGTGTATGATTCCAAAAAGTCGGGCTCGGTAACAATTTCACACCTTCGTTTTGGGCCGGCCCCCATTCAGTCTTCATATCTCATTCAGAAAGCAAATTTTGTTGCCTGTCATCAGTGGCAATTGCTGGAGAGATTTGATGTGCTGGCGCAGGCGGAACGGGGTGCGACCCTGTTGATAAATACGCCTTATCCTGAGGATGAGGTATGGGAATATCTACCTGCTAGGTTGAAGCTTGATATCCATAAGAAAGACATCAAGCTCTACGTTGTCGATGCCTATAGCGTAGCTGGAAAAGCCGGATTGGGTAGGCGCATCAATACCATTATGCAAACCTGCTTTTTTAAAATAGCCGGGATTCTTCCCTTTGACGAAGCTCTCAGTGAAATAAAGGAGTCGATTCGTCGCAGCTATGGGCAAAAAGGGGATTGGCTGATAGAGAGAAATTACCTGGCGCTCGAGGCTGCCACCGAAGGATTGGCTGCGGTAACACCGCCTGCGGAAGCGTCGATTGACGAACTGGAAGCGTCGATTGCAAATGGCAGGCAAGATAACGGGGAAATTGAAAGTATACTCCGACAGATCATCGCCGGGAAAGGTGATGATTTACCGGTGAGCGCTCTCCCATGTGACGGGACTTTCCCAACAGCGACGGCACAGATCGAGAAGCGAAATATCGCCCGGGAAATTCCGGTGTGGGATCAAGAAATTTGTATCCAGTGCGGAAAATGCGCAATGGTATGTCCCCATGCCGTTATTCGCATCAAGGCATTTGAGGAAGATTATCTGGAAGACGCGCCGCCAACTTTCAAATCTGTCCAGGCGCGTGGGAAGGACTGGCCGGAAGAGACACACTATAATATACAGGTCGCACCGGAAGATTGTACTGGCTGCCGGCTTTGCGTGGAAGTCTGCCCGGTCAAGAACAAACAAAAAACGGCGCTTAAGGCACTGAATATGGCCCCGAAGGATCCTTTATTGGACGCAGAAAAGGAAAATTGGGAGTTCTTCCTGTCATTACCTGAATATGATCGCTCCCGCCTCAAAATCAATTCTGTTAAAGAATCGCAGGTGCTGCAACCGCTGTTCGAATTCTCCGGTGCTTGTGCCGGATGTGGCGAAACGCCTTATATCAAACTGGCTACACAGCTCTTCGGGGACCGGATGATTGTAGCCAACGCTACCGGCTGTTCATCGATCTATGGTGGAAATCTGCCCACCACACCCTGGGCAAAAAATAAAAATGGTTTGGGACCGGCATGGTCCAATTCACTGTTTGAAGATAATGCTGAATTTGGCCTCGGTTTCCGCGTAACAATTGACAAATTCGAGGCACAGGCACGGCAATTGGTTCGGATGCTTATGACGGATATTGGAGAGCATTTAGGGCATGAGCTCCTGATCGCCGATCAAAGCGATGAGGCGGAAATTTTCTCGCAGCGACAGCGGGTTGCTGTACTTCGCGATAAACTTTCGGCCATGTCGTCGCCGGAAGCCCAACAGCTCAGCAGTCTGGCAGATTATCTGGTGAAAAAGAGCGTGTGGATTATTGGCGGGGATGGATGGGCGTACGATATTGGTTTTGGCGGCCTGGATCATGTCCTCGCTTCCGGCAGAAACGTGAACGTGCTGGTGCTGGATACCGAGGTCTATTCAAATACCGGTGGTCAAATGTCGAAAGCGACACCGCTGGGAGCAACAGCGAAATTTGCGGCTGGTGGAAAGAGTAGCGGCAAAAAAGACCTGGCGTTCCAGATGCTCAGCTATGGTAATGTCTATGTCGCGCGTGTCGCGATGGGGGCCAATGATACGCAAACGGTCAAGGCTTTCCTGGAAGCTGAACGATATGACGGGCCCTCGCTGATTATTGCCTACAGTCATTGTATTGCCCATGGTTATGGAATGGAGGATGGATTGCGGCAGCAGCAGGCGGCTGTAAAATCCGGTCACTGGCCACTTTTTCGCTATAATCCTGAATTAGCCAACGGCGAAGGAAAGCCGTTCATCATGGATTCGCGGGGTCCGCAAATTCCCCTGGAAGATTACATCTACAACGAAGCCCGTTACAAAATGTTAACCAAAATTGATCCTGCCAAGGCAAAGCAACTATTGGAAAAGGCACAGGACGGAGTGAATCGCCAGTGGGATATACATCAACGAATGAGTCACTTGCTGAATGAGGAGAAATGATGGATCTTAGCACAACTTATATGGGTTTGGAACTGCGCAATCCGCTGGTGCCGTCTGCATCGCCTCTAAGCGCTGATGTAGACGTCGTTAAGCGTCTCGAAGATGCCGGTGCTGCAGCGATTGTTATGTATTCACTTTTTGAAGAACAAATTGAGCGAGATAAGCAAGAGCTCGACTATTTTCTAACAACCTATGCTGAAAGCTATTCCGAAGCCCTTTCTTATTTTCCGGAGCCTCATGAATTTCGCAACCTGAATGCTGAGGCTTATCTGGAGCAGATTGTAAAATTAAAAGAAGCGGTTGATATCCCGGTGATTGCCAGTCTAAATGGTGTTTCTCCCGGCGGCTGGATCTATTTTGCCCGGCAGATCGAGGAGGCGGGGGCGGATGGCCTGGAGTTGAACATCTACTACATTCCCACTGATCCCGATCTAACGGCCGATGATGTTGAGCAAATGTATCTGGGAGATTTGCTCCAGGTAAAATCGACGATATCGATCCCGGTCGCTCTAAAATTGAGTCCGTATTTTACGGCATTTGCGAATATGGCCAGGAAACTTGATAAGGCCGGTGTCGATGCGCTGGTACTCTTTAATCGATTTTATCAGCCAGATGTAGATCTTGCCACAAGAGAGGTGGTGCCCAATCTGGAACTCAGCAATTCATATGAAATTCGCTTGCCGTTACGCTGGATGGCTATCCTCCACGACGAGATCAAAGCGAGCCTGGCGGCTACCTCGGGTGTGCATACAGCGCAAGATGTCTTAAAGCTCATTATGGCCGGAGCGGATGTAGCCATGCTTGCTTCCGCACTCCTTAAAGAAGGACCGGGATTGATCGAGCGCATTCTGCAAAACATGCAATTGTGGATGGAGGAACACTTCTTTGAGTCTGTCAGTGAAATGAAGGGCAGCATGTCCCTGCTATCGGTTGCAGAACCAGCGGCCCTCCTAAGGGCCAATTATATCAAGACGCTCGGCAGCGTCAGGAAATCCGGCTGGGAATAGCAAGTGGAAATGCCATAGCCACATTTGCAAATCTCCTTTCATTCGCGTAGGTTGGATGCAAAAATCTCAGGATTAAGCATTTGATCAACCTATACAAATATTGCCTTGGATTGAGTGCTGTTGCCTTGCTGGCGACCATCGGTGCATATCTGGCTGGAGAAACTGCCGCAACCGGCCCGTTGCTCACTATCTTCTTTATTCTTCTCGGCATTGGTATTCGTCAAAATAAAGATCTGCAGGGGTTCTCGTTTACGCTGGGCATTTTTGCGGCAGTGACCCTGGCGCTCTACTATCCAACTGCGTTTCAGCAGTGGGGGAGTTTTAAGCTAAATATCTTGATTGTGCCCCTGCTGCAATTGATCATGTTCGGCATGGGTACCGCCATGAGCCTTGGCGATTTCTCTGGCGTGATCAAGATGCCGAAGGCTGTGTTGGTGGGCCTGGTTTGTCAGTTCTCGATTATGCCGATCATCGGCTATTCCCTGGCCAAAACCATGGGCTTCCCGGCCGAAGTTGCCGCCGGCATTATCCTGGTTGGTTCTTCTCCCAGCGGCCTCGCCTCCAACGTAATGGCATATATTGCCAAGGCAAACCTGGCATTATCGGTTACCTTGACTGCTGTGGCGACAGTATTGGCCCCGCTGCTCACCCCGGCATTAATGCAGTGGCTGGCTGGTGAATTTGTGCCGATCAACTTTGCAGCGATGATGTGGAGCATCTTTAAAATTGTGATCCTGCCGATTGCCCTCGGATTGATCGTCAATCACCTCTTTAAGAAATACTCGGACCTGCTAAATAAAATCATGCCGCTGGTTTCGATGCTGGGCATCGGCTTCATTATTATGATCATTACTGCTGCCGGACGAGACAATCTGCTGCAAATTGGCCCGCTGCTGATTCTTGCCTGCCTGATACATAATCTGCTTGGCTATGTGATGGGCTACTGGGGAACGCGCCTGATGGGCATGGATGAAAGCACTTGCCGGACAATTGCCCTCGAAGTGGGATTGCAAAATGGGGGATTGGCCTCGGGGATTGCTATGACCATGGGCAAGATTGCTACGGTTGGATTGGCGCCGGCGGTTTTTGGGCCGCTAATGAACATTACCGGTTCCTCGCTGGCTACCTGGTGGCGGGGAAAACCCATCTAATTCGCTTCGTAAAACTTCCGATACTCGCGCGGCGTTTTGTGCATCATCTTTTTGAAGTTGCGATTGAAGCCGGAGAGATTTCGGAATCCGCAAAGATAGGAAATCTCGGAAATATGTTTGTCTGTGCTTAACAGAAGCTTGCATGCTTCCTTGATACGCGTTTCAATTAATAGCTCCGAAAACGTTTTCTGGGTAATGCGGTTGATGAATTTGCAGAGCGAACTCGGGGTCATATGCACAATTTTGCTCAGGTTCGATAGCGACACCTGGTTATCGCTATAGTTCTCGTAAATGTATGAGTAGATCTTTTCTATGCGATTGGACGCTTTCAAACTGTTCTTAACGGTGCAATCTTCAATAGTGAGGAGCTTGTAGTCTTCTGCCTTTGAAAGCCGATCCAGAATCCTGAAGAGGACAAGCATTCGCTCGAAACCTTCGGTTTCATATAAATGCAAAATTTCCGGCTTCAGCTGTTTCGTCGTTTGAGCGTTGAATTTGATCCCCTGTTGGCTGATGCTCAACAACTTGTTGATGCGTGCCAATTCGCCGTTGTTCCAGAAGGTATCCCCAAACGCTTCTTTGGTAAATTGAATGACATATTGCTCTACATAATGATCAGTAAGCCAGCAATGCGGTAGGTTCTCGCCCAGCAAGACCAGTTCATCTGCCACATAATCATCAATGCTATATCCCACGATTCGTTTGCCATAGCTGGCGGTGGTCAGCAGGATTTCATATTCCTTATGGTAATGCCATACGCCGTCCATGGTATGGTCAGGCCGCTTTTGCCGCACCACTTTCCGCATGAAAAAAGAGCTCTCCGGTGCCTGGCTGATTTTCTCAATACTGGGCTTCGATGACATAGCAGGGTTCTGGTTAAATTTTTCCATAAATACTACGAAAAACAGAGCGAAAAGACAACAGGGTATCAGAATTGAACAACTCGTGCCTTTTTTCTTGCCGTGAAAAAGGACAAATTTCTTAATCAAACTTTAATTTTTCCCTAACATGGCATCTTCTAAAAAGATATGAGGTGTGTTATGAAAGTATTGGCGACTATTAAGATGGGAGTACTCTCTCTCTTAACAGTTTTCTCCATGTCTTTGTTCGGTCAAGGAACCCTCACCGGTACCATTACCGATGAAGAAACAGGTGAAGCAGTCAGGGGGGCGCAGGTCTATGATCCAGTGTCTTTGGTGGGCGATGTAACGGATGCCGCAGGTATGTATGAGCTGGATTTACCTGCAGGAGATTATACGCTCACGGTTTCTTTTGTTGGCTACAAAACAGAAGAAATTTCTGTGACGATCACAGATGGTGAATCTGCAAGTCAAGATATCCAGTTGACACTGGATGTATTTGCGCTGGAAAGCAGCGTGACAACGGCAACCTTCTCAGACAGAACAGTTTTTGATTCTCCACTATCAATCACGAATCTCAGCGTTCGCGAAATCGAAAATCTGGCATCAAACAGCCAGGCGGATATTTTGCGTGTGGTTCCCGGTATCCACGCTGAAGGTGGGGGTGGTGAAGTTGCCAGTAACGTATTTGTTCGCGGTATGCCTTCCGGTGGCCAGTATCAGTTTACGCCGCTACAGGTGGACGGACTGCCGGTGTTGAGCGCCTTCGGTTTGAACTCCTCCGCGCACGACGTTTACTTCAGAAACGACATCGGCGTTAGAAATCTTGAATTTGTAAGAGGTGGTGTATCAACCTTATTTGGTACCGGATCTGTTGCTGGTATTATCAACTACACCAGCCATTCCGGTAATCTTTACTCGCCGAATCGTGTGAAGTATGAGTGGGGTCAGGACGGCCGTGCCAGAACAGACTTCCTGACATCCGGCGCTATCAGCGATCGAGCCTTCTACTCATTCTCCGGTTTTTATCGCCACGATGAAGGTCCGCTCGAGACCGGTTTAAACACCGTTGGTGCGCAAATTCGCGGTAACATCAAAACACTCTTTGATGATGGCAAAGGCGTATTCACGATATCCGGTCAGTATATAGATGATAAAGTTCAGTTCTATCTGCCGTATCCTTTGGAAAACAATAACGGCGAATATTCGCGCCCAACCGGAAACGATGGCGAAACCGTTTTTACCACACTTACCGGTCAGGCGACAGATTTCTCCTTTCCGACAGTGAATGGCGTATTCAACTCTCCAATCGGCGACGGTGTTGCAACTGCCGGCGGATATTTGATGGCCGATCTGAATAAGCAATTTGACAATGGCTGGAGCCTCTCGGCGAAAGCGCGTTATGCCAATTATGATCACCAATTCAACCTGTTCCTTGATGGCGATGGCGTTCATAACGTGCCGGAAACCCAGGCAGGTTATCTCGCAGATCGCGGTTTGGTCAGCGGTACCTTCACCTATGCCTCGACTGGTCAACAGTTGGCGAGCGGTGATTTGCTCTTCGAAAACCGTATTTTGGACAGGGATAGACCGTTGGAAGATATCGTAAGCGATGCATATCTTTCCCGGAGGATTGAAACTGCCAACGCAACACATAACATCACTGTTGGTACATTCAACTCTTTTGCAAAAGCCGGTGACAACAACTGGATTTACAATTTCCTCGGCGATTTCCGCAATGCGCCGGAAATGGTCAACGTTGTCGGTACCGATACCAGTGGCAACGCGGTTGAGTACACCTCTGGAGGATACGTCAACGGTTCCGGCCGTCAAACCAGTAATCGGCATCATTCATTGCGCAAGAGCGCGATCTACGTGGCTGACGAAATGGTGTTCGAAAACTTCACCCTTGACGTTGGCGCCCGTTATGAAAGTGCCAAGGGTTTCATTACTCGTGAAACCGGCGTTGGCTCCAACACCTTCCAAAAAGGTGAAGTTGAGACAGAAGGCGTTGCTGTAGCGGCAGCCGGTATGTATCGCATGAATGAGAACATGAATGTATATGTCAACGGTTCCCGCGGATATTTCTTCCCGGAACTGCGTGGCGTCAGATTCTCAAGCCCTGGTGTTACCCAGTCTTACGAACCTGAGAACATTCTTCAGGCTGAACTGGGCGCCAAGTATGGTAGTTCGTCTTTTGCCGGTAACCTGGCAGCATATTTTGTTAGCCTGGCTGACAGACGTTCTGTCGATTTTGAAAATGATGGTCAAGGCGGTGTCATCGAGCGCGTTCGTGTTCAGGACACCCGCACAATTGGTATTGAAGCGAATGGAAACTACTATTTCACTCGCGATGTAAACGCCTTCGTGAATTTGACTTTTCAAAAGCATGAATTTACCAAGGTAGAAGCAAATCCGGATCAGGAAGGCAATTGGTTACGCCGTCAGCCGCAGTTCATGGCTATGGTGGGCGCGCAATATGACGATGGTTTAATTGATGCATCGATTTCTGCCAACTATATCGGCAAGAAATATGCAAATGATGCCAATACCGTTGAATTGGATCCGTATAGCATCGTTCGTGCCCATGCCGGTTATTCAATGCCCTTAGGCCCAAATAACAGCTTGCGCCTCGGGGTTTCGGTATTCAACCTGCTGGATGTTGAAGGTGTGACTGAAGGTTCCCCGCGTCAGGGTGATTCCCAGATCGGCGGCGGTGACTTCTTTGTAGGTCGTCCAATTCTTCCGCGCAGAGCATTCATTACCGCTAGTTTTGAGTTCTAAAATAAACTGATCAATTTTGCCATGTTGCCGCCTGGCTATGTTTGCCGGGCGGCATTTAAATGACAGGTTGCAAAGTGAAATTATTAGAAGAATGTCAGAATGTATTAGAAGAGAATCGGAGAGGCGATTTTACAATTCCCTCTCCGTTTTTGTATCCCTTTCAGTGGAATTGGGACTCAGGTTTTATCGCGCTCGGTCTCCTACATATTGAGCCGGAAAAGGCGCTGCTTGAGCTTGAGACTCTCTTTAGCGGACAGTGGGAAAACGGATTCCTTCCGCACATTATTTTTCATAACGCAGAAAAATACACCAGCTATTTCCCATCTGCAGATTACTGGAATTCCAAAGTCTCACGCTTCGCGCCGAAAGACCTGGGCACCTCCGGTATAACCCAGCCGGCTGTGCATGGCTTTGTGCTGGAAGACATTATCAAATACGATTTTGACAAGGATCGCATTGCCAGATTATACGATCAAATTGTTCACTATCATCAGTATCTGTACGAGTATCGGCAGTTTAAGGATACCCACCTGGTTGCTATTTGGCACAATTGGGAATCCGGTATGGATAATTCACCCTGGTGGGATAGTGTTTTTAAGCGAATTCATCCGCAGCTCCTGGAAAACATCCAGCTAAAGCGAAAGGATGTGCACGCGGTTGATGACAGCGCGCTGACCCGCCCAACCGACGACGACTATAAGCGCTATATTTATCTGGTCGATCAATTGCGTGAAAATCGCTATGAGCGAGTGCCTGCAGACTTTCCGTTTCAGGTGCTGGATCCGGTCTTCAATGCCATTCTGATTCAGTCCAATCGAAGTCTGTTGCGTATTGGGAAAATGCTCGGCAAAGATACCTCCCTGGTAGAATCCTGGATAAAGACGGCGTTGGAAAATTTCTCAAGCATTCACTGGAATGCTGACGATGGATTGTTCTATACATTTGATATCCTGGCCAACAGCCAGGTGAAAATCCACTGTTCCGGCAGCTACATTCCGATTTTTGCAGAAATTCCGGATCGGGATCAGCTGGAAAAACTGCTGCGACATCTTGAGGCTTTTAAGGATTATTATCTGGTTCCCTCCTGTATGCCTGATCAACCCGGTTTCGAATCCAAGAATTACTGGCGCGGACCGGTCTGGATTCACATGAATTGGATGATCGCAGAAGGATTGCGCAAATATCAGGAGCATGAATGGGCTGACCGCATCAAAAACGACAGCGTGAAGCTGGTTGAGAAGTATGGTATCCGCGAGTATTTTGAGCCATTTAAAGATTCCAATACCAGCATCGGCGGTAAGCAATTCAGTTGGAGTGCTGCGCTGACAATTGATATGTTGAAGAAGCAGTCTGGGTAACGGCGCTATCGTTTTTCCTCTTTCTCTAAGCCCCTGAGTATTCTCGGGGGCTTTTTTGTTTGCATTGGATCTTACTTTGGAAGGGCCCAAAGTAAGCAAAGGCCCTTGGCGCTGACGAAAAATCCGCTGCGATTTGCGTTCGTTTCGGAAAGGCCCAATAAATAATCTCATTGAAAAATACCCCTGTGATTTGTATGATGTATTACAACGTACATCATACAGGCGAATTCTGAGCGGCACTTTATCAGATTTGTCCTTAACCGGAGAGGGTTTTTCAATGCAAAACACGTTATTACCAGTCTTGCAAAAGCTACTTGTGTTAGTGACCTGCTTTTCATTTCCACTCTTTGGCCAACTTGTTAATCCATTGCCTGATCCAATCGTCAAGTCCGGCCTGTCTGTAAATCTTCAGGATTTCGTGACCGTTCCTTCCAGCGCCACATCAGCGCCAAAAGCGCGGATCAATATGCTCAAGTCGGCCGGGGACGGCACAGGGCGACTATTTGTTAATGATCTCCGGGGCAAGCTCCATGTCATCAGGAACGGCGCTATTACCACCTACCTTGATATTGCCGCTGAACGCAGCAATTTTAATGATGCGCCCGGATTGGGGGCCGGATTCAGCATGTTTGCTTTTCATCCTGATTTCGAGACTAATGGTAAGTTCTACACCGGGCACTCGGAAGATACCGGCTCCGACACACCGGATGTCGATTTGCTGGTGACGCCAAGCCGGATAGATTTGCAGTGGGTGCTCTCTGAGTGGACCGCTGATGACCCAACAGCCAATACCTTCTCCGGTACCAGCCGAGAAATGCTGCGTCTCAATACGCCCAGTTATATTCATGGATTCCAGGATCTAACCTTTAATCCGAACGTTAGCGCTGCTGATCCAGATTACGGGATGCTCTATCTCTGCATTGGTGATGGCGGTACTACCGGACGTGGCTATCCCGGCAATACCCATGATTTACGCTCCTTTCTTGGCACCATCATTCGCATCGATCCATTGGGAAGCGATGGCCGCAACGGACAGTATGGCATTCCTGCAGATAATCCCTTTGTGACCGCTCAGGCAGATACACTGCCGGAAATCTGGGCCTGGGGCTTCCGCAATCCACATCGCATTAGTTGGGATACCGGCGGCGATGGCAAAATGTTAATTGGGGATATTGGGGAAAAGAATATCGAGGAAGTTAATATTGGCTACGCCGGCGCGGATTATGGCTGGAATCTGCGCGAGGGGACATACCTCTATGACTACAATCAAAACACGGTTGTATTTCCGCTGCCGGCAGACGATTCGACGCGTGGATATACCTATCCGGTTGCTCAATACGATCACGATGAAGGCGTGGCAATTGTCGGCGGGTTTGTCTATCGCGGCAACAGGGTTCCTGATCTGTTTGGCATGTATGTTTTTGGTGACATTAAGAATGGACGTGTCTTCTATGCTCCGGTTGATAGCCTCGTTCAGGGTTCGCAAGCAACGATTCATGAACTGACTTTGATCTATAATGGTGTAGAGAGTGATCTCATCGATATCGTCGATCATGATCGCGCAGACCTCCGTTTTGGCGTTGATGATGATAACGAACTCTACATCCTGAGTAAGGTAGATGGCATGATCTGGACGGTGAATGGATTCGATTCGAACCGTCAATATCCGTTGCTCTATGAAGAGAATTTTGCGCTCGGCGACATGAACTGGTCTGCGAATTTGCCTGAAAATTGGCAACTTGGTTCCGACGACGAAGGCAATTTTTATGAGCTGACAGCGCCTGGCCCTTTTGGCGATCCAAGACGGCCAACAAATAGCTCAGTTTTTATGCCGTATACGGTGGGCAATTTTGAGATGGAAGTGGTTGCAAGGAGTAACCAGGACTCTACCATTCTTGCTCGCGACATTTGTCTGTTTTTCGGCTTCCAGGATTCCTTGCGATTCTACTACAGCCATTTTGCCGGTCAAAGTGCCGACGTTCACAACATCATCGCTATTGTCAATGATGCCGACCGGGTGAAGATCAACGTGGAGCCAGCTGGCACAACCACGGCGCTGCTTACCGATTTTGAATATCATACCTTGAAAGTGGTCCGCTCGGTTGATACCGGCTCGATCGAAGCATTTTTTGATGGGGAACTGATCATGACTGCGGTCGACACGACCTTCACATGGGGCCAAATCGGTATTGGGTCTTTTGATGATGTTGCTACGTTTCGGTCCGTCAAGCTCTGGGGTGAATTGGTGACCGTTGGTGTTGAGCAGATTTCGAACGTGCCGAGCTCATTCTTCCTGAAACAGAATTATCCAAATCCCTTTAATCCTGCAACGACGATCGAGTTTGGCCTGCCGGAAGCCAATCGAGTGGAATTGACCATCTACAGTATTGATGGCCGTAAAATCACTACATTGCTTGCCGGTGTTCGCGCCGCCGGGGCGCATCGCATAAGCTGGGATGGGACAAATGCTTTTGGCAATAGAGTTGCCTCTGGTGTTTATCTTTACCAACTGAAAGCCGGCGATAGACAAGTGACAAGAAAGATGCTGCTGACGAAATAACAACGTAGAACAATTAATTGTTAATGAACGGAGCCCCTGAACATTCAGGGGCTTTTTGTTTTTCGGCATTTTGAATGATTATTTCCATTATATTTGCTCACTACCGGACACTTTTTCAAATATGAACCGGCAACGTCGAATTGTCATGCCCGAATGTAGTTATCGGGCATCCATTTCGCTCAAATTTGATTGGATTCCCGCTAAAAGCATGCGGGAATGACACTGAAAGGTCCGTTAAACCTAAAAGTGTCCGGTGGTACATATCTCTGTTAACAAGCTGTTGAAGCAAGAACCTAATAGTCAAATAGGATGGAAATACTCATGCTGAAACTTAGCGACCCCACTCTACTTAAAACCGAATCGTTCATCAATGGTGAATGGCGTTCATCGTCGCAGACCTATGCGGTGAAGAATCCGGCGAATGGACAGCATCTGGCAGATGTTGCCAATCATGGCGTTGAAGAAGCGCAAGAGGCGGTTGAAGCAGGATATGATGCTTATAAATCCTGGAAGAAAACCACTGCTGCTGAGCGAGCGGCCGTACTGATGAAATGGGCCGATCTAATGGAGCAGCATCGCGAAGATCTAGCCACGATCATGACCAGTGAACAGGGAAAGCCGCTGGCGGAGGCGCGTGGGGAAATCAACTACAGTGTGGCCTTCTTTCGTTGGTTCGCCGAAGAGGCACGGCGCATCTACGGCGATGTGATTCCGACGCACAATCCTGCTCTCAGAAACCTGGTCATCAAACAGCCGGTTGGTGTGGTCGCTGCTATAACGCCCTGGAATTTCCCAATTGCCATGGTCGCCAAGAAATTGCCTGCAGCCCTGGCGGCCGGTTGCACGATGGTTTGGAAGCCCTCGGAAGAGACGCCATTGAGCGGATTGGCTTTCGCTGAATTGGGCGTGCGTGCCGGCCTGCCAGGCGGCGCATTTAATGTGATAAACACACTCGATGCACCGGCAATTGGCAAAGTGTTTACGGAAAGTGAGTTGGTGCGCAAGATCTCCTTCACCGGCTCTACGCCGGTCGGGAAACTGTTGCTAAGGCAAAGTGCCTCCACAGTCAAAAAGGTGTCGATGGAACTGGGCGGTAATGCTCCCTTTATTGTGTTTGATGATGCTGATATAGACGCGGCCGTCAGCGGCGCAATTGCCAGCAAGTTTCGCAATGCCGGACAAACTTGCGTCTGTGCCAATCGCCTGTTGGTGCAGGAAAGCGTTTATGATGAATTTAGCGAGAAATTCTCTAAAGCGGTTGCTGAACTCCATGTTGGCGACGGCATGGCGGCTGAGACTACAGTTGGTCCACTGATCAATCAGGCAGCACTGGATAAGGTGGAAGTGTTAATCGACGACGCCGTTTCGCACGGGGCACAGGTTGCCCTGGGCGGCAATAGACATGATCTTGGCGGCACCTTTTATCAACCGACAGTCTTAACCGAAGTGCCTTTTGAGGCGCGTCTGTCTCGCGAAGAGATTTTTGGGCCGGTTGCTCCGATATTTCGCTTCTCGACTGAGGAAGAAGCCCTGGAGCAAGCCAATGCCACTGAATATGGCCTGGCATGTTATTTTTACGCTCGCGATATCGGGAGAATTTGGCGTGTCAGCGAGGGCCTGGAATACGGGATGGTCGGCGTCAATACCGGCATGATCTCCACGCCGGTTGCCCCTTTCGGTGGCATTAAGGAATCCGGGCTGGGGCGGGAAGGCTCCAAATATGGATTGGATGATTATTTGGAGATGAAGTTTATGTGTATTGGGGGGATTGATTGAAAACGAAATCCCAAATTCCAACAAGAAAAATCCCAAACTGATGATAACAACCTAAACACCCGGGATGAACGGCGAACGGAAAGGGATGCCATCCTTCGCATCACTTTCTTTATTGCGAACATATTGCTTGCAAGGATGGCATCCCTATAGCGAGGTTGAATTTCAGTCGTCCAAAATCCACTCCAGGGAAAATCGCACATATGCGATTTTCCCATAGTTATCCTTCTCATACACCAACCCAATATCACCATCGTTGAGAACGGTTAAATCTGAATACGCCGCGCTACCGGGATAAATGGTTTTCCCAGCACTCCAGGTCTTGCCTTCATCCATGCTGAGACGAATGCTTAAATTTTCTCGGCGGTCAGGGCTATTTGCATTCGAAAATATCAAATAGCTACCGGGCTTTTCATTTTGGGCGCCTTTGTAGCGAATGACGCTGGCATTGCAGCCGGGATCTGGCAAGCTGGTCTCTGCCTGTGATATCCAGGTTTTACCCTGGTCCGCGGATACATGAGAATAGCGCATCCCAAGTTTGTTTACGCGACTATTAACCATCCAGTGACCACCGGAAAGTTCTACGATTTTTGACTCGTCTGCTGGTTGGATTGGGGTGTCAATGACTTGCCAGCTGCTTCCGTGATCGTCGCTGCCGAATACAAACAGGCCACGTTCGATATTCACCAATGTGTGCAGCATCTTTCCGGATTGCGTTTGGATACCATGCCCGGAGGTAATGAACTTCATATCGTTATGCCACTCAGGAAGGGCGATTTGGGGCGTGATATCCTGCGGGTCACTCCATGACCTGCCATTATCCGAGCTCTTTATAACGTGCAAATAATAGACATGCTGCTCCGTACTGAGATTCATATAGTTGTAAAACAGGAAGATCTCACCGGTGACTTCATTCACAATGAAAGATGGATCTGAGGCCGACTGTCCGTACGGATAATCGACGATAGTCTTAATCGCTGACCAGCTTCTTCCGCCATCATTGCTACGGCGCATAACAATGTTGATATCCTTGCTCCATTTGAGATCTTTGCAATCGGGTTGGCGTTCATCGACGGCCAGAAGCAGATCGCCATTTGGGGCCGTTACGAGTGCCGGGATGCGGAAACAATTGCTATCTGAGCTGGCAAAAAGATCAATCGCTACTGAAGGTGCTCCGGTCTCTATTTCCGGCTGGGCTCGGACGTAAAGACTGCACAATATCATTAGAGCAATTAAACCCGTGGCTATTTTCGAGTCGGTCATTTGCTTCCTTCCGGCACATCATCTTCTTTGAAGAAATAGAAAGCAAATCCACCGGGATCTACTGCAACAGGTAGATCTACTTGATATTGGCGGTCAAGCTCATAAGTACCGATAAGCGACGTATAGCGAAAGACTTGTGTTGAGTTTTCCAAGCCGGCATAGTAGAGCGGTGTTTTGATTTTGCGTTTAACGGCTTTACCGGTTGGGTTGAATACTGCTAAGGCCGCTTTCTCATTGCCACCAGGATTCACCAGCAGCCAATAATCGAGATCGCGGCCATCCGCTCGTCGCAGATGGATCAGGTCGCCTTCCAAGACCTGGCGATGTTGCTTGTACCAGCGAATGGTATTGCTGACCATTTCCCTGGTGGTCTCGGTGTCATAGAGACGCGGTCCTCGATAGCAAGCCTGTACACCTGCCCCGAGATTCGACATCATAATGGTCTGATAGTGATCCAGATGTTCGCTGAGCGGCTCGATGGTGGCCGCTGCTCCACCACCATGATATTCTACCAGCGGCACGAACATCCAGCCCATTGTTACCAGTTTTGTCCAGGTGCCGTCATAAATGTTCTGCCGCGTATGGATAACCTGCTGTTCGCGCGGCAAGCTCCAATTGACCTCGCGATATCCCATGGCGCATTTGGACCCGCCGGTCATGTAATAATAGTCCGGGATGTTCAGATAAATGCCTTTGCTGCGGCACCATTTATAAAATTTCGATATCACCTGATACTGGTCCCAGCGAGAGTCTTCGTACCCGCGATGCCCGGGATGGTTTTCCGATGTACAAACATCACCCGGATATGACCCGTCATGCTCCAGAAGGGTGAAACCACTATGCTCATAGAATTGATAAAGCTTGCGAAAGTAATCCTGCCCCCATTCACTGCCAATGCAGGGGGAATTTCCGAAGATCGGCTTTTGGCCTTCCGGGACGATAACGTCCTGTCCGTTACCAATTTTGCGGGAAGCCAGCAGTGAATAGCCACCAATTTCCACTCCTTTACTGCGCGCATATGCTGCATAGCGCTTCATTTTATCCAAATATTCCTGACTGTCATCCTCAACATTAAAACCACTGCCAAAGGTGAGAATGACCATCTCGAACCCGACGTCGGCACTCTGGTCGATGGCCTGCTTGACTTTATCCCACTCAGCAAAGCGAGCGTGCATCATCAGTGGATTTTCAGTGGTCCAGGGTGCTAGCTTTCGGTACATTCGCCGCCGGGCGAGGCCCTGGCGTTCGCGATCGTAGCTATCAAAGGGCAAAATAAAAGCGCGGAAGGAAGTGAAGCTATCGCCGGGGGAGATAACTTGCTCCGGCCCCAGCTCCGGACTGACGCGAAGCAGGCAAGGTGTCAAACGCAGATAATTGACTTGACTCTGATAATCCGGATCAACTTCCCAGTTGACCACATGATGATTGGCATCCTCCGCGACCATGCTGCTGAAGGCAAAATTGGTCTCGACGTGAATATTGGGCTTTGGCACATTGTATTTTCGGGCTTCAACGGAAGAACCGTATTCGACTGCGGCAAGTATTTCGCTGCTGAATGTATTGAGCACAATTGCTTCATCATCTCGATTCTGCAATGTGATCCATTTGCTGAGAACCGGAATACCGTCATATAATTCATAATGCACAGAAACATTGATCCCGGACGGATGAGTCTGGTCAGCTGAATCCGCGGTCACCGGCATTTGATAGTCCATCCGTAAATGAACGCCGGCCGGCGGCCACTGTGAACCGGGTGCATGATGGCGGACGGCCTTCCACTCGAAAGGTTTCTTTGTAGCGCTAATTTGAAAACCGGTGAATTGAAGGGCAGCAGAATCTGCTTTAAGCTTGGGAATCCATTCCGGCTTCAGGAAAGCATAGTTTGGTTGGCCGACGAGGCCGCCAACAGCATAGTTGTTGTCATTTACCCTTACCTCAGCTTCCGGCTTGACGCCACGCAGGATCGCCTCACCAGTCATCAGGTTATCGAAGGCAATGGTGGCTGCATTTGGAGAAAGTGTGAATATTCGTCGAATGAGTCCATTGGAAAGAACCAGCGTGTTGTTTGGCCCGCGGAAAACACCTGCCTGGTATTCGGTATCGTTTAAAAGCCAGTCTTCACCGGGTAACTGCTGCCAGTTTGGCTCTGTTGACAATTTTGCAAATTGTTCTGCCGGCTCTTGCGTTTGGGCAGGGAGAAGGGAGGTGGCGAAGAATAATGCCAGCAGGATCCGGCATGTGACAGCTTTCATGTGGGGCCTCTTGCTCTTATTGTTTTTGGCCGTAATCGAGACGATGATCGGTGGTAACTTGCGGGAATGCCGGAACCACGATCGGGAAGGGCACATTGCTTTCTTTGGCGATCATGTCAATACCAGTGAGCTGGATGGACTCAAAAGCTTTTACGTCGATCTCGATCTCGTCCGCATATTTCTGCTGAAGTGAATCGATATAGGGGGTCATGTAATCATTCAGTAAGGCCATGGCGCTCACATTTCTTGCTTCCTCCGGCACTACGGTGCGCAGATATTCGTGCTGATATTTGAGTGCAATGACCGCATCCGCCCACATGTCGTGGTAGCGTTCTATTGAAGCTACCTGGTGATATCCGCGGTCGTATGCCTCTTCGGTGAGATAGTGGTCGCGGACCAGATCAGCCACGGCCAATTTGAACTGGCGCGCAAAATCTCCGCGGGCAATTTCCTTACTGCGATATACCAGCGGATGCCGCTGTAGCTGGTCGCGAAAATCTCGAACCCGCCAGGTATTGCCTTCTACCGTTAAGAGGGCTTCTTCGTTCAGAGCGTCGAGTTCATCAATGGGAATGGTTGGGCGCTCCGATGGTGCGGGTCTGGCGCCATCTGCAAACATCGACTGCCGAATTTGTTTCGACTGCTGATCAAAATAGACCGTTCCTGTCAGATTGACCACTGCCCGGAAAACCGGCTCGTTAAATGTTAGCGACTTATCCGCCATAACGCCCTTTACAAAGGCTTCATATTTTTCGAGCGCCGAGAGATTGGTTAGCTGCTCCTTCACATCATTCCAGCGCTGCTTAATATCGCGATCGGTGATCACCCGATTGTCGGTCCAGCCTTTGACATGAAGATAGATCAGTGAGCCATTTTCAAGCGGCAAGGGGCCGATTTCCTCTCCTTTTTTTGGGGCATTTTGATAGAGCGCCTGATACAGTTGGGGATCGAGCGGGTGAGAGAATTCGATTTCCCGGAGTGGCGGAGATTTGTCCCCCGCAATTCTGGCGAAGGCCGCGGCGAAGCTCTCCGATGTATTGCGGATAGCGAGAAAGGCATCTGCCTGTTTTTTGCCGGCCAGAGAAATATATTCAATATCATAGCGACGTCCAGCCTGTTTATAGGTTCGGCGAATGTCGCTGGTATCAACGAGCGCTTTTTCGACACCCTCTTTTTGAAACAGCCAGCTGCGCATGGCCTGTTCGCGCCTGCCTTGCAGGTAGTTTCCGAATTTGGGAATATCTCTGATCTTGCTCTGCTGTTCGGCTTCCAGGGCAAGCAGCTTTTCGGCAATGAGCGAGTTAAGCACAATTTTTTTGTGAACCGGATTGCTCCCGCGGGCATAGGGGGGGCGCAGGGTATATTCACTGCGTCGGATAAATTCGTTTACTGTAATGGATTTTCCGGAAACGGTGGCAAGAATCTGAAATGTTGATTCATCTGTGTAGGTTTTAGAATCACAGGTCATCAGCCAAGAGCTGCTGACGAGCAACCCAATCAACCCCCAAATTATTCTGCGGCGATATGGAATAACACCTCTCTCTTGAAATTCTTTTCTATTGAAAATACTGATTACCTACCCCTGCTTTACTAATCAAATTCTCGCTTAAAGATTGACCACGAATTGACACGAAGGTGCGAACAAATCCTATCTTCACTCAGACACACCCGAAATACGCTAAAAAGTTGCCTCAATCCCAAACTTAATTGCCCGTGGGGCACCGAAATTGCCAGGATTATTGATCCAATCTTCAAGCGTACTGAAATTGCTGAAATAATTCAATCTGTCCTGTTCGCGAATGATTACCTGGTTAGCGCGTCCAGTGGTACTATTGACACCAAACTCATTCAGGTTATCGAAGAGATTGTTTACCAGCATCGTCAGGCGAATATTGTAGTTGTTGCGGTTGATGAGATTCCAAAACGCAGTGAGATCCGTTCGAGTATTTGACGGCTTATGGTTGTTGTTGGGCAGCAGGTTAATCAGCGCCAGGCGACTTTCCGGCAGCGGTGACCAGGTATAGGGCAACCCGGAATTATAGTACGTGGTGACTGTTGCGCCATAGCGTTGCCGGCGATAGCTGAGTGTCATATTCAGGGTATGGCGTTGGTCCCAACTCATCGGGATCAGGCGGTTCACAGGATCGATACTTGAACCGGCACGATCGAATGTAAAAGTCGGATCGTCGGCATTGCCACGGGTGTATTGCAAAGTATAGTTGACTGATGCAAAGAACTCTTTTTGGATGTATTCATATTTCAGCTCCAGGCCACGGGCATTGCCATAATCCTTGTTGCTGAACAGGCCGTATTGGATTTGGTTATAGGTCGTAATGACAACCGCACTGAGCAGGTCATAAATGTCGCGATAGAAGACCGCTACTTCCAGGCTCATCCCGTCCATCAATTCTTGCCAGAGGCCAATTTCATACTGAATGGTCTTTTGCGCATTGATCTGGGTATTACCCATCTCGACGCCAAAATCATTCGGCGGCACCAGGAAATTGTTGTTCTGGTAGAGGGCGTACAGCGGCGGCATTTGAAAGAAGTGGCCGTATGCAAAACGCAGCAGTGCCCGATCACCCAGTTGATATGATAAGCCAAAGCGCGGACTGAACTGAATTTCTGCCTCAGCATTTGGATAGCTGCTTTGCCGCTCCGGATTGTCCGGGAAGTCGAGCTGATTGGCCGGATTGCGAAGCTGCGAGGGAAAAACGCTATTCGGGTTAAAGTAATCCAGGCGTACGCCCAGGTTGATGACCATTTCGTCGAACTCCATTTTGTCCTGCAGGTAGGCGGCAAACTCATAGGGACGAACATTGTAGATGTCTGTGAAGATGGTAGAGTCCGGCAGTAATTCCGCACGATAGTTGGGGAAAATAACCTGATGATTGATGGAGTCATATACGCAGTCGTTGACAAAGGATTCCGTGAAGAATTCGTTGCGTAGGCCGGCACTGAGTTGATCCAGCTCATGGGAAATGAATTGTATACCGGTCTTAATGCTATGTTCCTTATTGAGCTGCCAGATAAAATCGAGTTTGGCGCTCAGGTCTTTTAGCGAGCGTATATTGTAATCTTTTTCCTGCCCGCCCGTCAGGAAATTTGTACCGTCTGTCTGCGCGTAGCGGTCGTGAATATAGCGGCTATCGTTTAGATCTTCGTATGCATATCTGCCGAAGCGGTTATCTACATAGCTGGCTTTTAGTTCGTAAAAGGCGCTTTTTGTCACCGCGTGATTAAACTGAAAAGCAAAACGATCAGCCGTTGTATGATCTGTATAACGTGCATCGGGATTAAAGCGGAAACGGTGCTCATAACGTTGTTTTTCACCATCATTGCGAGAATATGAAAGCGACATCTTCATGCTGTTCACCGGGCGAAGCGATAATTTGCCGAAAAATGAAAAAGCGTTCTCGGTATTCATCGGCACGATAGCGCCATCACCGGTGGCCTCAGAATAATACCAGGGTTCAAGAGGATTGAGATTCTCCAGCGCACAGGATACTGTATTGGGATCAATACGAAAATCGCTGAAGTCGTCAATGTTGAAGCGGCGGATACCATTCAAATGCCCGTTGAATTCCTGGTAGCGGGTAGTGGCAAAAAAGGTCAGGCGATTGCGTAGCAGGGGACCGGAAACCGATGCACGGACGTCAGTGCTGCGGTTGATGTCGCCATTATCCAGCCCGGTAAATATATCATCGCGCGAAGTATAGTAATTTTCGGCATTGGCGAAGATCGAAAAATCAGACTGATTGCCGCCATCCTTGGTCACCGCATTGACCACGCCGCTCATGGCGTTGCCATACTCTGCATTGAAGATGCCGGTAATTACCTCAACTTCCGCAACCGCATCGGTTTCCACACTCATGGACTGGCCGCGGCGCTCAAATGCTTCGTCGACCTGGATGCCGTCAATCAGGTAGGATACTTCGTCCTTGCGTCCGCCGCGAAAATGGCCGTCCACAACACCGGGTTGCAGGGCAATGACTTCCGCGACAGTTTGCACGGGCAGAATATCAATTTGATCGGAAGAAACGTTGCGAATCGAACTGGTTTGATCCTTCTTGACGGCAACACGATCAGCAGTGACGATTACCTCGTCACCTTCGACAGCGCTTGAGACCAACTCACTGCTGACCCGCGCAGTGCGATTTACCGACACACGCACGTCTTCGATTCTGACTGTCTTATACCCAAGCATTTCAACGACAACGGTATAGGTACCGGGCGGCACGTTGAGAATGTAGTAGGCACCGTCTTCATCGGTGGATGCACCAAGGTAGGCGCCTTCGACGGTAATATTGGCGCCTTGCAGGGCCTCGCCGCTGTCTTTGTCTTTGATCAGGCCGGCAATTTTACCAGTGGTTTGGGCTGCCAGGCATCCGCTGAAAATGAGCAGCAAGGTTACTATGAAAATAGCGTGCCGTTGAGATGACATAATGTCTCCGAGGCTTCTGTTTCGCATCAGAAAAGTAAGTTGATTGAGAAATTGCTGGAGCTGCCGAGAATGCCGATTTCCCGATAGCCATACTCCAGTCGTAATCCGCGATTGTTTAGCAGGTAGGTGGTAATACCAACACCAAGCGTTAATCCGTATTGAGATTCGGGTAGAAAAAGCGCCTTGTAGCCACCACGTAGAGCAACCTCTCCAAACCCGGCGCCCATCCAGCGGTATTCTCCGCCGATATTGACCGATTCGGCATTGTTGTTCGGATGCAGGGCATCTACAGCGAGGATAACACGCTGGCTACCAGTGGCGATAGGGGTAATAGCGGTGCCAACCCGGAAGATCAGCGGCAGTTCCCATTCCTGCGCCTGGAATTGCCCGGGCGTATCGCGAAAATTGCCGGCTTCACCCGGCAGGATATCTATCGGATTGAGCAGATCTACGCCATCATATTTCATGCGGGTGCCGTAGTTGGAAATGCTCATGCCGATGCGCAATCCGTTCTTGTTGCCTTCACTGGGCGAAAAGAAGCGGGTATTAATGATCAGGCCCATGTCCATGGCAATAGCAGTTGCACTGGTATGCCAGATTCGTGACCCAATGATTTTGCCTGATGCGCCAAAACTGAACCAGTCGACCAGACGGCGCGCAAAAGAAACGCTGGCGGCAAAATCATTGGCGGTAAAGCGCTCCCCGGTGCCTTCCTGGAAATCGAGGGTGGTCACATCCATTTCACCATAGTCAACATTGATCAGCCCGATGGCAAAGGTGCCAAGATTGCCGACCTTAAGGCCCACACCGGTAAAGGTACTGTTAATATCTACCACCCAGGGCTGATACATAAACATCGCTTCGCCCCTTCGTAGCTGCGTCAGTCCAGCCGGATTCCAGTAGATGGACGAGAGGTCATTCGCTACGCTTACGTAGGCATCTCCCATGGAACTGCCGGCGCTGCCAAAGCCAAATTCCAGGAAGCTGGCCGCAGTCGTGCCGATGCGTGACGGCTCCTGGGCTATAAGACATTGGCTCATCACGAGGGTGAGGATGAAGAAACAATTGATGCGTCGGTATATTCTTTGTATCAAATTGCCTCCTTTATTTAACCACCGCAAATTTGCCCATTTTGACATCGTCTGTCAGATGCGCGGTAACGTGGAAAATATAAACGCCTGGTGCAATCTCCAGCCCCTCCCTGGTAAGCAGATCCCAGTGAACCAGGCCGTTTTCAGGTGCATTGTCTACCACGATCTCATCAATGAACACGCCGCTGGCGGAGAATATCTTGATGGTGCAAGCCGATGGAATATTGGTGAAGATCAGGCGACGGCGCTGATTTAGATTGGGATTTGAGAGCGCCGGTTCCAGGGCATTTGTCATCACGTATGGATTCGGGACAACCCGAATTTCATCGAGGGATGCCTCCATTGCATCTGCATTTTCATTGACTGGTGGTTTAACGGTAAAGGTGATGGAGTCGTCAGCAAGAAATGGCCGTTTGAAGTCCAGGCGATAGACGTCGTTTGGCTGAGGCCAGTTTGGGCTTCCGGTATTGCGAAAATCAATCATCATTACTGTACAGACAATCCGGCTGCGCCCCTGGTTGTCGGTATGAAGATGACCTGCCAGGTAATAGTCGACCTGCGGATCAAAACGCCGGTTGACGTTTTTGTCGCGAACCACGATGTCGAGCTTTTCGTAATCGCCGTTTTCGTCCCGCCACATTTTGTTGACGATATAAAAATTGAAGGATTGATCGAGGAGTGCGCCGCCAATTAAGTTGACCCCGCTGCTATCCTGGATACCGGCTGTGCGTGTGGCGCGGGTGGTGTAAGCATTGGGATTATCGGTCCAAACCAGTTCGTACTGCCAGGGAAAGTGCGAGGCGTTGCTGCCGGCAATCGGGATAATGTCTATGTCGGAATTGCCGACGATCCACCCGGAATTCTCTTCGTCTACTTCCGGGGGAAAGGAGCCGGGATTGATATTCAGGCGAATGCCATCAAAGCTCTCGGAAACCAGCGGTTGATCAGGGTTAAAAATCCAATGACCGTCATTTGTTTGAATCAGATTTTTCAACAGGAAACTTTGCGGGTCTTCGCGATAGACCAGGTCTTCCCGGCCGTCTGTGATATTGTAAACGGAAAACCCGTTATTAGCGAGTAGCATATCGGTCTGCGAGCGGCTGTTGGCACTGGGACGGCAATGGCCAAGGGTTGCCAGGTCAAATTTAACCTTATAACTCTGATTCGGCTTTACTGCCAATATGTCGAAAACTTCCGCCTGCACGGAGCCACTTCCCTTGATGCCGCTGGCATCGTCCATTTCGATAAAGGGTGCTTCATAGGTCGCAGCTGTTGGTGTGGGTACTACAACAGCAACGTTCTGACCCGTAAAGCGAATATCTTCCGCTTCGTCAAGGTCTATCACTACATTGTTCTCGGACGGAGCGATGTCAACGTCTTCCAATACCGGAATGCCGGGGTCGTAAGCGACGACGCCATAGTAGTAGGTGCGGCCATTTTGCACGTTTTCATCAACAAAGAAATGTTGAATACCGGTGTTCGAACCCAGGTAGTATTCCTCGCCATTGATTTCACCCCAATCAGCAAATCCCTGGAACTCATTGTCGAGGTCGCATTGAAATATCGGCAATTTGCCGATCGGATTACCAAGGGCGTCTACCAGCACTTCTGCATCGGCAAAGAACTTGTCGGTGGCCTTGTAGATCTTATAACCCTCGAAGTCATTTGCCCCTTGCAGAAATGGCTCTCTGGTCAATTTGTCAGCGACCGTATCCCAGGTAAGGATAACTTTGCCATCGCCCGGTGTGGCTTTCAATGTTGGAAGAAAAGGCGGTTGCGCAAAGCGATAGTCACGGTTATAGATGACTTGAACAATACGCTTTTTCTGAAACATTGCCGGAGCATTTTGTTCCGTTGGCATCTCGATGCCGGCAAGATTGTCGAAGGAATGCACTTCGCACATAGAGATACGTTCTGTGCGGCCCTGGAAAAGTGGGAACGGGCCGGAGCCGAAGGTCTCAATCAGGTTGCTGAGCTCACCAAAGAAGGGAAATAGGCCGGGAATCCCAAAATTATTCCAGGCGTCTTCATCGTGAAGGAAAAACGGGGGTTCGGTAACAGCCGGATGCGGAAATAGTTTAAAGGACGTGAGACCAAGCATATCTGATTCGGAAATGTCGAGTGGGCCGAAGTTGGGCTCGCCGCCGATGCCTTCGACAAAGTCCGGCCGGTGGTTGCCCTCGGTGCCGTCCGCGTCCGGGCCGAAGTAGTTCAATTCACCGGGACCAACACCATCGATACCGACATCATCGCCGGGAAATTCGCCATTGTCGTAAATACCGTTGCCGTTGGCATCATCGCCATCGAGCCAGTCCTGATCTTCATCAGCATCCCAATGTGGACGCAGCTCATCAACCTCAAGGTTATACCAGTCGAGGAAGCGGTCAAGATCACTGATGCCGTCCATCGGACCGACAATTGCCGTGGCCTGATTGTCCCGTTTTTCATCGGTGATACCGTCCTCATCATTGTCGATACCGTCACCGGAGACGCCCGGGCTTTCCAGAAAGGCGAATCCCATCACACCGGCACGAAGGCCACCGATGCCAACCCCGTCAAAATCCCAGGAATAGGCGAGGTCGTCCAGCGTATCAAAAAAGCCAATATCGTCTACTTCACCGCGATCGCCGATGTGGCCGATGCCGTTGTCAAGCCAATACCCAAAGGCGACTTTCAAGAGATCGTAGTCGGATATATTGCTGATGTTATATTCCCAGAAAATGGCGTCGCGCGTTTGAGGGTTATTCCATTGGAAGCCGCGCTGCTCGACACGAACCCCCAGGCCGCCCCAGGGCAGACCCTTCTGGATCGTCACTGAGGGACGCTTGTCGCCGATAAATACACCCGGTCGTGGATAATATTTGGTTGTTCTGTTAGGCTGCAGATATTCCTGGTCGTGGGCATCATTTGCCACGAAGAACGATTCCTGGGCCGCATACTTGACGCCTCTGCCAAAGCGCCCATTCCATTCACCCGGCCATTTGGTGGAATTGCCGCGTGCCGGCCAGCCGGCCGGTGGCCAGGACCCTGTTCGGTTGCTCATAGCCGGGGTTTCGCTGATTTCATTGAAATAGCCAAATACCGGGTAGAGTCCCCATTCGACAGTGCCGCTATTATCGCGATCCATGCCCTGCCGATAGCTACTTTGGACGTAGATCAGCGAATCGATATCCGGGCTGTTGCGAATCTCATCCCAGTTGGTTACCGGGATGGAATCGTTGCGGAGATAGACAACGGCGCCAATCATCAGGCCAATGCCGTCGATCATGCCCACACCTTCGTTGTCATTGGGCCACTTGGAGAAGTCGAAGTTTGGCCAGTCGGCAAGTTCAGTGGTATTTTGAAATTTAATCAAGACCCGATTGCCAGTCATTTTACCTTCACGCTCCGCGGCAATATCGCCGGCAGGATCGTCAGGGCCTTCGTACGGCTTCCCTTGGGCAGAGATGGCTGTGGCAATAAAAACGGATAGGAATAACAAATAAATTGTGGAACGCAATGTCTTTCCCCCGGGTTGGCGATTTTGGAAAGCTGGGAAGAACTGAAAGGAATTTATGCTCTGCACGTGAAGTGCAATTTTCTCTGAGTGTACATCGAGTCGGTGCCGCAAGTGGCATTGCGCAGGGGAGATGGAAGTAAGTTTCCCCGAAAGAAAAACTAACAAAGTTTATGAAAACGCAAGCAGATAAACAAGGGAGGGAAGATCGCGTTTCAGAAGAAAAGAAATTTGCAACGAACCGATCCTTTTTTCGTAAGTAAACAGAATTAAGTCGGTGTAATGACAGCAAATAAATGAAGTTATAGATACGGGGGATTATTATGTTGTGTCCAAATTGCATTGAAGATCTCAAGATTACCGAACGCCAGGGAATAGAAATAGATTATTGCGTCAAATGTCGTGGCGTGTGGCTGGACCGTGGTGAATTGGACAAGATCATTGAACGATCTTTGGAGTCACTGGCCGGGAACAGAATGCAACAACCGCCTGTGCAGTATCAGCAGCCTCCCGTTCAGTATGAGCAACCGCGATATAAGGAATACAAAAAGAAAAAGAGCAAAAAGAAGAAATATAAGTCGCTGCTGGAAGAGCTCTTTGATTTTGATTAAGAAGTTCGTTTCAGGGTATGGGACGCTACTGCGTCCCGTATCTGAGCGATTGAACAGGATTCGCCAAAGCGGCCTTGATTGCCTGCGTGCTTACAGTCATCAAGGCGATGGTAGCCGTGCCAAGACCTACCCATAGAAATACCCAAAATGAGATCTCCGTCCGATAAGCAAAATTTTCCAGCCAACCCTGCATCAGAAACCAGGCCGCCGGCCAGGCAAAGATATTGGCCAGCAATACCAGCTTGATAAAGTCGCTGCTTAACAAGGTGACAATGCTGAGTTCGGTGGCGCCGAGCACTCGTCGAATACCGATCTCCTTGGTGCGCTGCTCTGCGGTAAAAGCGACCAGGCCGAACAAACCGAGGCAGGCAATGACAATTGCCAGAATAGCCACGTAACCCAGTAGCTGCGCCATTTGTGATTCTGACGCATGCAAGCTGGCAAAGCGTTGATCAAAAAAGCTGGACGTGAAGGGATGGTCCGGATCAAATTGCTGCCAGGTGCTCTCCAGGAAAGCCATGGTTTCACCAATGTTCTCTGAGCGGACTCGAACCGTAAAAATGCTGAACCAGTCAGGCGATGGAATAAAAAACATGATTGGGCCAATTTCCTCACGCATCGATCGAAAATGGAAATCTTTCAATACGCCAACTACTGGCGCAAAATCACGCTCAATGGCCGGCAGGCCAAGCCGCTGCCCAAGTGGGTCTTCCCAGCCAAATTGACGGACCGCCTCTTCGTTGATGATAAAGGCGCCGCTGGCATCGGTAGCGTATTCTTCGGAGAAGCCACGACCACGAACGATCTCCATACCAAATGTCTCTATGAAATCGTAGTCAACCACCAGCATACGCATCGGTGGTTGCTGGTCAGCCGCGACACCCTCTGCCCGATAGGGAATGCCCCAATCTCCACCACCCGGTAAATTGCCCGATACCGATACGTTTAAAATATTCGGATTTTGCAGCAAGGTCTGCTTGACCACTTCGTATTGTGAACGCATGTCATCGCTGCGAATGCGGAAAGTAATCAGCTGTTCGGGATTAAAGCCCAGGCGCTTGTCCTGAATATACTGAATTTGGGTATAGACGACGCCGGTTGAGATCATCAGAATTGCCGTAATGATGAATTGGGAAACGACCAATGCTTTTCGCAGCCAGGCGCCACTGCTGCCCGGTGTATTTCCTTTTAAAGATTCAGCTGGCTTAAAGGCCGATAAGACGAAGGCTGGATAGCTGCCTGCCAGCAGACCCACAAAGATGGCCAGGGCCAGAAATGTTACGAGAGTTTGTCTGTCAAAAAGCTCAAATGCCAATTGCCGACCAGCCAGCTCGTTAAAGACCGGCAACAAGAGCTCGATGAGAATCAGGCTCAGAACAAATGCCACCGCGCTGGTAATAAGTGCCTCGCCGAGGAACTGTTTTATCAACTGGCTGCGAAAAGCCCCGCTCACTTTTCTGATGCCCACTTCTTTTGAGCGTGTGGCGGCTCGCGCAGTAGATAAATTCATAAAATTAATGCAGGCAATGAGCAGGATGAAGAAGGCCACCGCCGAAAAAATGTAAATATAGGCAACATCCGAATTGGTGCTTATCTCGCGAAAGAGATTTGAATGCAGGTGAATATCGGTCAGCGGTTGGAGGAATGGCCCAGTGCCATCAACTGCCTCCTCGCCGCGATGATTCTTCAGAACGGCCAGAAATTTTTCCGGAAAGGCGGCCGGTGAGCTGTCTTCAGACAGGAGAAGGTATGTATAGTACTGGTTCCAGCGCCAATCATCGTGTCGCGGATTGCCATAGCTTGCCATCGAAATGACGTAGTTGAATGTAAAATGCGAATTGAGCGGTACGTCTTGCAGAATACCGGTGACCACGTACTCATTGGTATTGTCGAAGGTTAGCGACTGACCAAGCGCCGGTTCGTCCCCAAAATATTTTTTGGCAATCGACTCAGTGAGGATCACAGAATTTGGACTTCGCAGTGCGGTATGTGGATCACCACTGATCAGAGGGAAACTGAAGACTTCAAACAGGCTGGAGTCTGCATAAACCCCGCCGGGTTCGTAGGCTCTGCTCGCACCGCGGCTAATGAGGATGGAGTTCGACAGCACAAAGCGGGTCACGTTCTCTACGTCCGGCAGATCACTCCTGGCCAGTAGGCCCCAGGGACCCGGCACTTTGGCAATCCCGCTGTAGGCTGCACCTTCCCTGCTGGTTGCCAGCCGGTAAATCTGATCTTTGTTGGTATGATACTGATCAAAGCTGAACTCGTGGCGCACATAGAGCAGTATCAAGGCTGCGCAGGCGAAGCCAATTGCCAGGCCAATGATGTTTATGACGGAGATGGTTTTGTAGCGCCACAGGCAGCGCCAGGCGATCTTGAGATAATTCGAAAACATAAATCACTCACTGATTTTGGTTTTGGTTACCTGAAAACAAACCAAAATCGTGCCATCATCCTGTGACAAATAAGGCTGCATGGGCTTAGCCGGAAAGTGTGCGGTGATACGACAAGCGGTGTTCAGTGGTGGACAGATTGAGAGTTCTAGGCCAGGAATCTGGCAAGGCTTTGCTGGATGAAATACTGCCACCCGGCAACCCCGCTTTCTCGTTTGAATTCCGGGATATCCTGCGGGAAGGTTTCGAGAACTTCGGCTACGATGGTCAGCTTTGTGGAGTCTGCATCGAGTGCTTTAAGTGTGAAGGTCACGACGGCCGCCCCGGGATAGACGTCGTATTCCCAGTTGTAGGTGATGTGCTTTTCCGTTTCTGCCGAAGTGATCGTCCAAATATGCAGGAAATCCCGTTCGCCGGTGTTTACGTTAAAGCGGGTTTGAAATCCGACAACGGGTTCAAATGCCGGGATGGTATCGAAAAACCACTGTCGCATTTGTTCAACTTCCGTAATTGCTGCCCAAACGACGGCCGAGGATTTTTGAAATGTCTGTTCAACGATGATGGGTGGATCGCCTTTTTGCATGAGTCTTTCCTTTTCTTAATGCTCGATCTATCTCTCTACTGCTGAATTTGTCGTGCTATACTTTTCTACGAATACTATCCTCGCTGCTATATCCATCCGGATAACGCTTCAGTAATTTGTTAATATTTTTTTCCATGACTTCTTCCAGCGAGAGATCCAGGGCAGTGCAGAGGGCAGAAATATACCAGAGGACGTCGCCCAATTCCTCCTTGATCTTCTCCTTGTTTAAGCCGTGCTGATGGAAAACACCTTTTTTTACTAGGTTTGCCACTTCGCCTGCTTCACCACTTAAACCAAGCGCCATCCACGCAATAATCGCCTGCGGATCTTCCAGGTCAAAATCGAGTTTGTCGATAGTTGTGCGTACTGCCGCTTGTTGATATTCATTGCCGGTCATGAAATAATTCCCTCGTTTCAACAATGGATCGTGTATAATGGACATTTGCTGGAAATAGATTACCACGAATTTACGCCAATTACACGAATTTTTAAAAGAAGCGGCCAGTGATTAAGTGGTTGCGAAGGGTATAATACAAAAGATTCCCCCCGCCGGGGGAATCTTTTGCATGGAAGAATTGTTGTTTCGAACTACTTCAGGTAAACCATGCGAATGGTCTGGCGGAAGGATTCGCCGGAAAGCACTGCATAATACAGTCCGCTGGCAACCGCCTGACCTTGTTCATTTACCCCACTCCACTGCACTTCATAGCTGCCGCTATTCAGTCGTTCGTTAACCAGGGAACGAACTTTTTGGCCAAGCACATTGTAGATGTCGAGCACCACTGTTTCACTGGTTTGTGGAACGTCGAAGCGCAGCGTTGTTTCCGGATTAAACGGATTCGGATAATTGGAATAGAGCTGGAAGCTGTTGATCGCGTCACTCGAGATAGGTTCGATGGCAGTCGGCGTGTCGATGTCGCCGAGGCCGCGAGGCAATAGTTGATAGCCTTCATCAAATGGTGAGACATTGTCGAACTGGCTGAAGATGCCGCGAACATCAACCGGCCAGTTTGGTTCCGGCGTGCCGATAATGTCGGTATCGCTATCGATGCGCATGGTCAAAACAACGGCGCTGCCGCCATCTGTGATTTCGATGTTGCGGGAAAAGGAGCCAAGCGTATCGGGCCAGGTATCTCCGGCCTCGGTGTTGCTGACCTGCAGAATTTCTACCAGTTGGCCTTCATAGGTTTCCGGGTCTGCCAGCAGGTCACCAATGGTTGCTGTTACCGGCGCAACTGCCGATCCGGCACCATTGTCGATGATGTCATTTGCCGGGTCTGCCGGAATCAATTCGCTTTTGCCGTTGAACTGATCGAGCTCCCCAACGATGGTGTAGTCGTTATCCTGTAGAATGGAAACGGTAGAATCGAGTCCGAATTGAAAGATGTTAATCCCACCGCTGTTGTCCTGCAGATAAACATCGATATTGGTGGTTGAAAAAACACCGGTGGAAACGGTTGCCGTGCCGGAGATTCTCGCACCATAGCCATCATAAACCAACGCGCCGTCGTCATCATTTACCAGCAAAGCGACAATGTCGGTGGTGCCGGTGAAAACGCCAAGCGTATCGCTCTGATTGGATTGCGGGGCATCATCTTCCGCATATATCCAATATTCCAGCCGATCGCCATCGGTGTAGTTGGCGGCATCGATGGTTGCACTATAGTTGCTGCCGGTACCAAGAGTCATGGTTGCGGTTTGTATCGCACCATCATTGATGATGAACTGGACCAGAGCCACATCTACGGCGCTATCGTCATTGATATCAGCAGATACCACCAGGCTTTCATCGGCAGTCGGTACGGCCGGAACAGTATTAATATTGCTGATGGTCGGCAGCGGATCGCCGCCGAGGATTTGCCCATGTGCGGCGTTGATTTCGCCGGGAGAGCTGGTGGCAATGGCCTGCGCGAAGAATTGATCCTGATTGGTATTGTCGAAACCATTGGAAATACGGCCAATGCTGGTGTTGTCCGAGGTATTGTTGTCAGCTGCGGTGATTTCCATGCCGGCGGTGAAATCGGTATTGCCGCTGAGCACGCCTTCGTATGAGAAGCCGTCGATCACGTTACCGGCCAGTTTTAGCACAACGCCATCCTGCGCGCCATTTTGAATACTGTTAGTCGCTGGCCAATCTGCAGGTGTAAAGTCAACATTTGCTATGGTCGCAACACCGATAACAAAGAAGCCGAAGCCACTGACATCATCTGCCGGAATGGTTTGGCCGGTTAAATCTACGGTGCGATACACAGATCCATTGTTACCATTTACAAACTCGATCGTGTAGCCATTGAGGCTGGCGCCGCTGGTGCCGATCAGTTCGATAAATTCAGCAGAGTCAGTGTCCACCTGGTCATAGTCTAGTTCATTGATGTAAACCTCCTGTGCCAGCACGAATGCCGTCATCAGAAGAATCGATAAAATCGTTCTCAAGACGTTCATAAATTTTCTCCAATTTAATGTCCGGTCAATTTATTGGCTTCGGCGACAATTCCACTGCTTCGCCCGACCTATAAGAAGGAAAAATGATGTATAGATTCTGTTAAAACGGTATGAAAAAATTGTGTCAAAGAAGGGTAGAGGAATATAGCAACTGAATTCACGGGAGTTGTAGCCAGAGTCAACAAATACAAATTGACTTTGCTAAACTCCCGCCCGCTGTTGTATATCGGCCAGGATATAAGGTGAATCGATTGCAATGCAGAAGATCAGTGAATCATGGACTCAACAATATGGAGAGCAGAAGACCGAGATCCGGGGAGCCATCGTCGACTCCAATTCCAAGAGCGCCGCGAAAGCGCGGGCCGCTGGACAGACGGTAGTCGAAACCAGCACTCAGTAGTCCGACGCTGTTTTCGGTTTCCAATTCCAGTTCTCCAACAAAACTGAAGCGATTGTTGATCGACTGAATGATGCCACCGGCAATAGCCAAGGAGACATCGCGATCATTTCCGCTTTCCAGAAAGGAGAGGCCGGCCGTGCCTGTTAGCACTGTCTTTGGACCTGCCGGATAGCGAATCGCGCCAAAACCACCGAGATTAAAATCACCCTGGAAAATGTCTTCATCCCCGGCGGGAAGCGTTATGAAGCCGCCGACGGCAACCTTTGCTTTATCATCTACAACCCTCACCCGGGCAGCTACGATCGGATCAGTCAGGCCGCTGGCGTCTCTGAAATCGGATTCCACGCGCGCAAATGCGAGTTGGGCGTTTATCTCAATTTGTTCATTAATCGGTATGCCACCGCGACCAGCGAGACCGAGAATGCTAAAACCGTTAAAATCATCGAACTGAAACCCACCTTCAAAATATGCTGATCCGGCAATGGACGCATCGCTGAAGAAGGATTGCAGAAGCTTCACATCGTTTGCAGTATCTTGTGCAGTCGCCATGCTTGTAAGTAAAGTAGTTAACACCAGTAAAGAACGGACACGAGCCAACATTTGAGGTTCTCCCTTTTTCGAGTAACAATTTTCATAGACCTCCACGACGAGACAAAAATTGCCAGTGGTTCTATGAAAGTCAAGGAGTTATTTCAAACGGGAACTGTGTACTTTTGAGTTAGACCAGACCTGGCATGGATGTACGACCATGGAGTATTGGAATGATGGAACGATGGAATGATGGAATGATGGTTTGTAATGTCCCGGGGCCGCAGGACTGGAAAGGATGCTTTAACCGGAGATCATTTATTTAATTCCATCCTGCTGACCCCGCAACGTTGATCGGTCAAGACCACGTCCCTGTGATATCTATGTGATACCTCCCCGATTGTTTTGCCACAGAGTCCACAAAGGTATTGCATTTGCGCTGTCTTATTTATTGGATTATTTCCCCCGTGAACGCTGTGGCAAAATCTCTATCTGAGCTTAAAGTGAAAAGGAATACTCAACCACACTTTGACAATGCGATCCCGCTGTTTTGCCGGGGTAAACTTGTATTGGCGTGCTGCAATCAGTGCGGATTCGTCGAGTAGTGGATGCGATTCCAGTACTTCGGTATCCTCTACTTCGCCACGAGTGTCGATCAGGACTTTTATAGTTACCTTGCCTTCAATCCCGGCTTTTTTTGCCAGTTCCGGATAAATCGGGGCCACTCGATGAATAACAACCGGCTGTTCGGATAGTGCATAAAATGGTACAATTGGATCTGCTTCTTCCTCCGGTGGTGGACCGGGATCTTCAAATGTCTGATCAAAGAAGAGATCTTCGATTGGCACGTCGTCCGGCACTTCTTCATCTGCCTCGGCGGCAACCGGAATCATCGGCTTCGGCGGCGCCGGCGGTCTGGTGAGTTGTTTCGTTTGTGGTGGCGGCACGATGACGAAGATCTTCTCCTCCGGTTTCTCGAGGGTGTTTTCCGGCTCAAAGCGCTGAAAGGCGAAGAACAATGAAGTGACTAAAATCAGGGTAACGACAAACGCCCATTCCATCCAGCGTGAATACTTCTGCTTCAGATCCACTTCCGGATCTTTTTTTACCAATTGATGTCTGCTCATGACAGGTCTCCCAAATATTGTGGTTCGTTCTCTCCGGTATGCTCACTGCGTTCGTGTCAGGGCCAGGGGCCCGTCAGTTGCTTCGCAACGTCAACTCGCGGCGCTCGTGTCAGGCCAGCCCGGCCGTTTTTACACGCGAACGGAGTAAGCTGACGACGAGCTTGCGAGCCTGACAGGGCGCAGCCCTTGATGCGGCATAGCCGCTGACGGGCCGCAGGCCCTTATTCTGGTTCCGGCAAGGAGTTATAGCTGACTCGCAAAGCATTGGCTTTGCGCAACTCCGTCTGGACCTTATTGATGATGCCCATTGTTGCCTCCTTATCGACTTTCATCGAAACGATCAGCTTTGGATCATTTACCCGTCGTTGATACAATAGGTGTCGTAGCTCGGTGACGTTTTTGATTAGTCTCTCATCGAGCACAATCCGGTCTTCCTTATCGATCCAGATATTTGCGATATGCCGCTTGCTGCCCATCTTTTCCAACTGCCTGGCGTCCGGTAGTTGCACCTGCAGCCCGTCGAACTGACGCAGCACCGTGGTTACCATAAAGAAAATCAGCAGTTGGAAAATGATATCAGGCATCGATGATGTCGGCACCGAGATCTTCAGCTTTGAGCGGCGTCTAAAGTGAACAGCCATTATACTTCCTCCGGATTTGCAATTGATATTCGCGTTGCGCCCGCGTGCCGGAGCTGATCCAGCACGGTGACGTAAATTTGATATGTTGTTTCACTGCTTGTCTTCACCGAAAAAATCAGCTCCGGATTTTCCAGCAGCTTCTCGCTTGCTTTCTTGGCAAGGTCACCGGCGGCGGTCTTATCGCCGTCAACAAGGATAAGGCCTGCGCTGTTGATCAGAATGTTGCTGATGTTTTGGTTGCGTACCGGCATAATATCCTCACCCGGCAAAACCAGCTGTAGCCCTTTATCGATATCGATGGTGGTGCATACCAGGAAGAAAACCAGTAGCAGAAAGGCAATGTCCGCCAGTGAAGACGATGGGATCTCAACCGCTTCCCGTGTTTTTTCTCGAAAAGGCATTTCAGGTCCTTTGGTTTTTGTCCTTTTATTGATGTTGCTTGACATCCCCCGCTTTCCCCCTTCGAAGGGGGATTTTAGGGGGATGTCATCGAATAATGCCTGCCGAATTTGCCTTCACCATATCCATTAAAACCACGCTGGCTTCTTCCATGTCTATAATGAGCTTATCAATAATCATTGTGGCAAAATTATGGAAAAACTGCACCGTCATTGCGACTACAAGGCCGAACAAAGTGGTTAGCAAAGCCTTGGAAATACCGCCCGCGACAACCGAAGGTGAAATTTCATTTATCAGTTCGATTGCCTCGAAGGCTTCAACCATTCCCCATACGGTACCGGTGAATCCCAGCAGGGGAGCGACGACTATGATGAAGCCCAGCCAAAGCATTCCGGTTTCCAGGAAGGCCATCTCAATGGAGCCGATATTGACCATCCCTTTTTCTACTTCTTCAACGCCATCGCGAACACGGCTTAATCCGGCATGAACAATGGATGCTACCGGACCGCGTGTATTTTCGCATTCGGACAGCGCCTCGTCGATATTGCCCTGGTGGATTGCTGAACGAATGCGTTCAATGAAGCGCCCCGAGTGAATTCGAGCACGTAGAAGCAAAGCGATTTTGGCAATACCAATGGCAATGCCGATTATCCACATGCCAAGAATAGGGTGCATGAAACCACCGCCGTCGTGATACATTTCAATCATCTCTGATACCTCCGTCATTGGTTGATTGATGGTAAACCAATAACCGTGCCATACATGGATGAGTGGTTGTATTTATTTGTTTATATTGACTTTATGGTTTATTGATGATGGTGTGCGATGGTCCAAGGTCTTGCAAATTGCAAGAGTGCGGGTGGGGTAGTTTGCAGGGTGTGGTGGTTAGTCGATCATTTACAGGTGTTTAGCGGTATTGCATTTTGCAACATAGCGCGGTGGTTAAAGGCAAAGGGAACGGTTCAGCAAGGGACTACAGCCCATATTTCTTCCGCTTCCGCCATAGGGTTGCCGGATCGATCCCCAGAATTTTGGCGGCTTCTCCAAGATCATCTGTTACTGAAAGAATATGTTTGATATGCGCTTTCTCAATGTCTTCCAGGCTGGCGTGCAACTTGTTGCTTTTACCGGTTCCCGCAATTTCAGCCGGCAGATCATTTAGCGTTATCTGGCCATTTACCGATAGAAGCACTGCCCGCTCAATGACGTTTTCCAGCTCTCGAACGTTGCCCTTCCAGTGATAGGCCATCAATGCTTTGCGTGCTTCCGGTGCAATATCCATCGAGTTGTTGCTGCCGAAGGTCCGCACCATATGGTGGATGAGCATCGGCAAATCTTCCGGACGGTCTCGTAGAGGCAGGAGTTTCAAACGGACGGCATTGAGCCGATAAAATAGGTCCTCGCGAAAGTTGCCGGCTTCGATTTCTGCTTCCAGGTTGCGATTGGTGGCAGCAGTAATACGGATGTCGATCTGTCGACTTTTGCTCTCACCGACCCGTTCAAATTCTTTTTCCTGCAGCACCCGCAAGAGCTTAGCCTGTAGGCCGGGCGGAATTTCGCCAATTTCGTCCAGGAAAATGGTGCCGCCGTCAGCCATTTCAAAGCGGCCAACCCGATCCTTAACAGCACCGGTGAAAGCGCCTTTAACATGTCCGAAAAGTTCGCTTTCCAGCAGATGCTCCGGTATTGCTGCGCAGTTCACTTTCACATGTGGCTTATCTGCCCGATCACTTCTTTCATGAATAATGCGGGCAATCAATTCTTTACCAGTGCCGCTTTCACCTTCAATCAGAACGCTAAGACCTGTCGGGGCGATGCGACGAGCCAGGGAGAGCATTTCACGCATCGCTGCATTTTCAGTCATAAAATTAACGCTGGCATCCGCGCGCGCCAGTTCGGCTCTTAGCTGATCGACTTCCCTGTTTAACAGAAAGTAATTTTGCAGTTTGGCTGCAAAAAGTTGTAGTTCTACAAAATCGAATGGCTTTTGCAGGTAGTCATATGCGCCATGTTTGATGGCCTCAACCGCGCTGTCAATTGCCCCATGCGCAGTGATAATGACCACAATCGTCTGCGGATGCTGCTGTTTGATTTCACGCAGAAGCGCCATGCCGTCGATTGGGCTCATCTTCAGGTCCAGGAAGGCCATATCAAATGTGTCTTCCTGAACCCATTTCCAGGCCTGCTCGGGATCACCGGTTTTGACGATGTCGAATCCAAAGTCCTCCAGGCAAATAGCGACGGTTTTGAGGATGTTTGGTTCGTCGTCTACCAGCAGTACGCGCGGTGGAGATGTTGTGTTTGTCATAACGAAATCGCTTCTACGTAATTTTTAATTACCCGATTTTCTGTCAGGCTCTCCCCCCTCTATCTCCTGTACAGACCGGGGGGAGATAGAGGGGGGATAAGCGAATTTCTGGAAATTGGTTAACTATTCAACAAGTTAACAAATCAACCAATCCCCGGATGAACCGGGATCTCAAAATAAAACCTGCTGCCCTGGCCGGGTTTGCTTTCTACCCAGATTTTGCCCTTGTGGGCGGCGATAATCTCACGGGCAATGGCCAGCCCCAGACCAATATTGCCTTTCTCGGCGTCGGCGAAATTCTTAACCTGCACAAACTTGTCGAAAATCAGGTCAATCGCTTCTTCCGGAATGCCTTTGCCGCTGTCAGCGATGCAAAAGCGAACAAAGTCGGTTTGAGGATTGACGGTAATGGTAATCCTCCCTGAAGCCGGCGTATGCTGGATGGCATTTTCCACCAGGTTGATCAGCACGCGTGACAGCTGCTGCCGGTCACCTGTGAAGGCCGGCAGATCTGCAGCAATCGTCGTTGCCAGATTGATCTCCTTATCTTCCAACGCGAATCGCAGCGGATTCAGTGAGGCTTCGATCAAGGTCTCAGCGACGATCGTTTCGAATTTCATTGGGTAGTTTTCAGTTTCCAGGCGCGAGAGATCTAACAGGTCTCTTACCAGGTTTCGCAGGCGCAGGCAATCTTCCCGGGCATCCTGCAGAAGATCACGCTGGACATCATTTAGCTCACCGCGGACTTCCTGCAGGAGGATGTCGACGGCCATATTAATTGAGGTGAGCGGGGTGCGAAACTCATGCGAAATGGTGGCCATGAATTCAGATTTCAGGCGATCAAGGTTCTTGAAGCTGGTAACGTCCTGCAGTAGAGTAACGGTCCCGATCGGGGCGCCGCTTTCTTCGGCAATGTGAATATGCCGAACCCAAAGGTGCATTTCTTCTTCGCGATTGTTGATGCTGATCAACGTTTTGGGGGATACCCCATTCTCGCTGATATTGGCGGGTATGAGTGCTTGCTGAAGCGGCTCGTCAATAGCGATGTCCGCCACTTGTTTGCCCTCCCACTCTGCGCCGTTTAAATCGAGAATATCCTTGGCGACATCATTCATCAAAGACAGGCGCTGGCTTTCATCCGTTACCACGATGGCGACCGGTATACCGGAAACTATAGCTTCCGATTTCCTTTTCTCCTGAACTATTTTGTTGACGTTCATTCGTTCATAGCTATGCAGGCGTTCTGTCATCTTATTGAATTCGCGCCCAAGTTCGGCAATTTCATCGTTGGTCGTGATGCGAACTTTCTGATTGAGTTGCCCCTGGCTAATTCGCCGAACAGTTTCAGTCGTTGCCTTCAGCGGGCGCAATATGGTTTGCGTAAAGTTGATGCTGACCAAAATGCTGATAATAATGGCGAAGGTTGAAATAATGATAATGGCCCAAGTGGCACGGTCGCTTCTGGCGCGCGCTTTTGAGTCGGCATCGCTGATGGCGTTTTCGTTTACCCGATGCAGCTCAATGCAGAAGGTTTCGATTTCGGCAACGAGCGGGAATATATTGTCTTGTTGGAATTGGCGAGCTTGATTTACCGCTATTGCGGCCTTCAGCAGGGATTGAAATTGCGCTGATTGCTGTAAATAGGTGCTGTGAGAACTGGCGATACTATCAAGCAATGGCGGCTCAGTCGGCAGGGCAATTGCTTCAATGGCACGCTGATGCCAGTTCAGGAATTCGTTGCGAAAAGTGGCGAATTGGACGACCCGGGCTGAATCGATGCCGTTTTCCAGCATGGCGTATTGCGCCAGCTCCTGTTTCTTCAATGCTTCCACCATCTTGCCGGGTGCGTTTACATTGCGATAGTTCTCGCGCAGGATCTGGTCAATCGGGCTGCCCAATTGATTGATATGATAGATGGCGAAAATGGCGATCAGCACATTGATACAAATCAGTGCAAAATAGCCGAGGCCAATCTTAAAGCTGAGGCTTCTCATGGCACAAGCATCCCATTGTTTGAGCCATTGTCCGGTTAGCACGCCTTCATTCATTATAGATCGATAAAGCGGGACAGACAATTTCTTTTTGGATTTTGTATAATTGGCGGCAGCTTTGGTATCAGGATGCCATCCAAAGATGAGCATGAGAATAGCGCCCAGTGATACTGCCCGGTGATCAGGCCGGGCAGCATCGATCTGTGAGGGGTAGGGTGACTATTGAATTTGTCCGCGAAGCTCTCCCGGTGCATTGGCCACTGTGTGAACATTGACATAGGCGTTGCCGGCATTGAATTCGGCAACCAGATCGGCCAACGTCATACCGGCCAACGGTCCCAACAAATCCGCATCCGTTAACTTACCGCTTACCAGGCGGCCATCGATGTTTACACCACCGGTAACAAAACCGAAAAGGAATGCGCCTACCGGACCGTTACTGCCCGCCGGTGCAAGATGGATATGAGCCTGGGTGATATCAGGAGTGTCCTTCACAAAAATCTTGTACTTCAATAACGTACCGCGCTTTGCCAAGCGGAAAATAGCAAAGCCTTGTCCATCCGTTGCTACCGGTGGTACTTCCTGATCACCAGACAACTGAGCAGTGAAGCGATTGGCCGAATGCTTCGTAAGTGAGGCCGGGACAACGCCGGTCTCAAGAAATTCTGCAACCACGGCGTCGTCGGTTGCCGCAGATGATTCGGCCTCCGGCTCCGTGATGGTCTCAGAACAACTATAGAGCAGTACTCCCACTGCCAGGGTCAAAAGCAGAGATAACTTACGTACCATAAATCCTCCTTGGGATTAAGGGTAGATAGTGTTTGACGTCCCTATCTCTGATTCCCTGATGAAGATGCTGAAGATAATCGGTGTGTTCCGACAGCTTAGAACACGATATCTCGTATGAATGTAACTTTTGTTACTTTCATACAATTTAGATAAGATTTAGATGGTGCAGGTTTTGCACCCGATGCATTTTCAGCACCGCGGTCGCAGCAAGCTTTAGCTCGAATGCAAATTGAGAATCAAATTTGACATGCATGTAAGATGCTGTTTTTAAAAGGATTGTGTGTATTTCATTTTCCATGCCGCAAATTTTTGGCACTGTTCTGGCGATAGACCGGGCGAACACTCAATTAATCACAGGAGAACACCATGAAGTATCGCCACAATGTTATTACAGTAAGTTCAAGACTGCTGATTCTGCTGATGGGCATCTTGCTCGCGGGTCAGGGGACCTTGTTTGCTGATGACGATATTGAGGTGGAAGGGTTTATCGAGGTAATTGGGGGCAATTATCTCGTTGTTCAGAACATAGAATTCTTTGTAGATGATGACACCGAGATCGAGAACCGCGATGGCGATGAGATTTCCCTCAACGAACTCAGCGTTGGCGAGTACGTCGAAGTGGAGGCTGATTTACAATCCGATTCTACTTATCTGGCCACGGAAATCGAGGTTGAAGAGCCGGAGGCAGATATTGAAATCGAAGGTGCTATTTCCGAAATCGGTACTGATAGTTTGGTTGTTAATGGTATCACAGTTTTTGTAGACTCAGCGACTGTGGTCGTTGATGATGATGATAATCCCATCGCTTTTGGCGATTTGCAGGTAGGTGATCACGTCGAGGTTGAGGCCGTTGATGTCGGGAACGGGTATTACCTGGCCTTCCTGATTGAACTGGATGACGATGATGACGGCCAGGATGATGAAGACATTGAAGTTACCGGGCCGATTGAGGCATTGGGCGACAGCAATCTTACTGTTGCAGGCATCGAATTCCTGGTTGATGGGAATACCGAAGTGCGGGATGACGATGACAACGATATCGATTTCAGCGATCTGCAGGTTGGCATGATCGTCGAAGTGGATGCCGACATCGATGCCGCCGGCAATGCCATCGCCCGTGAAATCGAAATTGAAGATTTTCAAAATGACGAAATCGAGCTGACCGGTGATATAGAGGCAATTTCTGCCAATGATATTGTGGTACTGGGAAAGCTATTTGATGTCGACTCTTCGACAGCTGTTTTTGACGACGACAATAATCCCATATCATTCGATGTTTTAAGCGTTGGCACCCTGGTTGAAATTAAAGGTCAGCTTCAGCCGGACGGCAGCTGTCTTGCCACGCGTATCAAGATTGAAGACAATTCACAATCCTCCTCATTTGCCGGAAAGTTGGAAGATCGCTCGGGGAATTCGATTACGGTGAATCAGACGGTCTTGCAGGTAAACGAAAATACGCTGGTTCGTAATCATGCCAACGTTGTGGTTTCGCTTGACGAGATTCTGCTCGACTCGGACATCAAGGTGGAGGCCTTGACAACCGCCAATGGCGACCTGCTGGCCGAAGAAATTAAATTGGAGGCCGGGCCGGGCTTTGCAGTATCTGAAGGCTCTGTCGATGCCATCAATGCCAGTCAGGTCACCATCGACGGCTTGAATGCCACAATCGATGCTAATACACGCCTCTTGGATGCCAACTATGAAACGATTAGCTGGCAGAGCATCCCCACCGGAAGCGAAGTCCGCCTTTGGGCAGATACCGATCCATCCGGCAATACCATCGCCTTGCAAGTTCGGCTGACTGATAATGTCACCGCGATCGGCGATTTGGACAACGCTGCTTTGCCGGGCGAATTTGAGCTGGCGCAGAATTATCCTAACCCATTTAATCCGATGACGACTGTTCCCATTCAGATTCGCGGCTCCGGTCAATATCAGGTGAATTTGACTATCTACAATTTGACCGGGCAGCGGGTAAAAACCCTGGTCAATGAGTCCTTGTCTGCCGGTGAGTACCAGTTTATCTGGAATGCGCTAAATGACAATCAGCAACTGCTGCCGAGTGGTGTGTATATGATGCAGTTAACGGTCGATAGCCAGCCAACTCAGAGCCGGAAAATGATATTGTTAAAATAGAAAACCCTTCCCCAACCCCGATCCGGATGCCAGGAAGGTATCCGGACGCTAATGACCAACACCGGTCTCCCCCTACGAGGCCGGTGTTTTAATTTTCCGCAAATCCCCTACGAAGAAGTGACTGCATAGTACGAATGACGGGCGCAATGCGGGCGATCAATATCCAAATCCCAACACAAAAATTCCAAAGAGACCCCAAAAACCTAAATCCTAAGGCGATTACAGTGAAGAAAATTCGATTTCAGCTTCTGCTATTCAACTTGCTGTTTGTTTTGGAATTTTTCTTGTTGCAATTCTCACAACGATCTGGCTTGGCATAATTGGGTTTCATCTCTCAAATCAAGACGCTAGCGGGGAAAAAGGGATGTTCCAGAGGGAATATTGTTTAGAATCTCATCGACAGGTTCAAACCATATTGCTGATCGCGTCCGTTGGGTAGCTGTGGCTGGATGGTGAGACCGGCATCGCCAACGGTGGCCAGCCAGGCCCCTAATGTTAGATAGGTGAAAAGATGGCGGGTTTTGAACCAGCGATTATAGTCGTCGTAGCGGGCGGTAATGTCGGTTGGGTTAACAGCTTGTTCGTAGGCATCGAGGCGGTCGTTTTCCCGTAAACGTGCAAAAATGGTTGTGCCGAGGCTGCCCCAGAACAAGCCACCGAGAAGAACCCCACGTGTTTTCTGCTGTTTGTGAAACTGCCCCCAGCCCGGTATGAGCGCTGAGCGCCATGCCGCAGAAGGGCGGATATCACGCTGTAAAACGTAGCGTTGTTGTGCCGGAACCTCTTTCTTCCTGAGCCACCCGCTCATGCTCGTTTTCGTCTTATCAAAAAACTTGATGATCTTTGGACTCACTTCAGAGAGGGTGAGTTGGGCATCCGGGTTGAGGGTTAGCACACTGAAGAAGTGCGCGCGGGCCCCGGTTGAGTCGCCAATATTATAGCGAGACAGGCCGACATACTTGTGTAGAAATTCCAGCTCTGCCGGTTGCAGGCCCTGGTCGACGGCAATGAGTGAGTCGCCGTGGGTAATTGCTTGCTGGAAGGCAAGCGCATCATAGTGCTGCTTGACAGTCAGGATTCTCTCGTTAAGGACTTGAGCTTGCAGTGAAAAGATTGAAAGCCAGATAATGCAAATCAGGTATGCAAATAAGGAGTAGCTGGAGTGAGATCTGTGCATATTAAGGTTTTTTTTCTAACTGTATTTTTTTGGTAAGCTCTTGGCCCGCTTCAATACGGATAGTGTCTTCCCATACTTTATAATCGAGATGGAACAAACGCAACTGATATTTACCGGCAGCAATTTTGTGTTGCTCCAGTGGTGTTTCGCCAATGTGTCTGCCATCTAAATAAACCTCTGCCCAGGGATTGACGTATACACTAATACTGCCGGACTGCGCCCGGAAATTGAAGTGAAGCGTATCCAACGAATTTGCAGCGACTTTGATGTGCTGAGTAATGGGCGGGTAGTGCGGGTGGCGCAGCTCCAGTTTATGCCGTCCGCTAGCAATGAGAAGGGGATTGTCAAGGGGCGTAATATCCATTCGCTTTCCGTTCAAGAAAATTTCCGCCCAGGGGAAGCAAGTTATCATTACCTGGCCATACGTTGCTTCAAGATCCTGGCCGTCTGTGCCTGGGCGCTCCAAAGGTGCTTGCTTTACCACACTTTGTGTTGGCTTGGTTTCTGGGACGGCTATGTGTTGCGGTCCATTGTTTATAAGTCTGGTTTCCGCTGTAGGCTCCCCGTTTGAAGGGAGGGTAGCCTCCGTTGTATCTTCCAAGGTCGGCCCTTCGAGCGTTGACTGCAAAGAATCGACAGTTGAAACAGTGCTGTCTACCGGTAGGAGAGCTTCTTCCGGCGCTGAATGCAGATCAACATCGCGAACATACTTGTCGGGAATGAGTGACAATACAGTTAGAATGATTAACAGTCCGCCAAATAGGGTTGCCATCAGGTGTGGCGTCAAATTGCGTTGCTGGCCGTCATCAACCGCAAGCAGATCAGGCACCATCTGTTCCGGGGCTTGTTCGGGAGAAGCATTGAGAAAACGCTGTAATTCTGATTCACCCGCGGACATACCGCTGAATCCGCTAGATGCTAAAACGGCACCGGCAGACTGCGGACGCTGCTCCGGTTTTTTGCTCAGAAGCTTTGTGACCAGTTGCGAAAGCCAGGCAGGGATATCGGATCGAATTTCGTTGAGCGGGGAGGGCGTATGAGACATCAACTTTTGCACAGTGGCCACCAAATTATCGGCCTTGAAAGGTGATGGTTGCCCTGCCAGTTCGGAAATGGTGATACCGAGGCTGAATAAGTCGCTGCGGTGATCCGGCTTTTTTGCCTGTGCTTGCTCCGGCGATAGGTAAGCCGGCGAACCAATGATTTCGCCATGCATGCTGATATCCGGCAAATGGTCTGCGCGTGCCAGGCCAAAGTCGGCAATTTTTACGCGCCCTTCCTGATCGATGAGAATATTCGCCGGCTTGATATCGCGGTGTGTCACGCCCTTGCTATGCGCATAGTGCAGACCTTGCAAAATCTCATGAGTGATAAAGATGATCAGTTCAACCGGAATCGGGTGATGCTTCTTGATAAATGCTTCGAGATCCATCCCATCGACATAGTCCATGACCAGCCAGGTGTTTTCTGCATCGGTGCTGACGTCGATAATGTCAACAATATTACGATGCTTCAGTTGGGCACAGATCTGCGCTTCGCGATGGAAGCGCTTCACCAGGTCTTTTTCGTTGATCCAGCGGCTATTGAGGGTTTTGATGAGAACCGGGCGGTTCAGGGAGCTTTGGCGGCCAAGGTAAACGGTAGTGATTGGACCTTGCCGTAATTCTTTTTCAATCGTATAGCCCGGGATATTCATTCAGTCGTCTGCCTTGAGCGGTGAGCAGCAATAGTTGTTTACCACCCAAATATATTGCAGGAAGCGGGTGAATTCAACGGAATTGCCGGATGGAAAGAAAAGCCGGGCTGAAATGCGAAAACTAGCGGATATAATTGATCTTGATTGCCTGTCTTGCAGAAATACCTTCCAAAACTGCAAAGTAGATGCCGGAGCTAACTGGAAATCCGCTATTTGCGGGATGCCAGGAAAGAGTATGACGACCGCTATTGAGAGTGCCTGAATATATTGTAGCGACAGGTTGACCATTCAGGTTGAAAATGCGAAAAGTGACCGCTTGCCGCTTGCCGATTCGCAGGTCAAACCGGACTTGTCCATTGAAGGGGTTCGGGTAAGCTGTCGCAAGTTCAAATTCTTGCGGAAAAGTCGCCGGCCTGTCTCCGATTTCAATGCCGATTGGTTTATCGGCATACACATCAACTCGAGTTAAGGGCTGGTTCACACTGCTGGTATAACCGCCAATTGCATAAATCGTGTCATTCGCTACCACCGCTACCAAATCGCGGCGAGGCGTCGGGAGCGTATCTGTTGATACTTTTACTTGCCCGTCTGTCGGATCATAAAATTCGACCAGGTCAGTGACATCGCCGCCGGTGTCAACGCCGCCAATCATGCAAATTTTTCCATTCAAAACCGCTGTTGCACCGTTTGCCCGCCTGGCCGAAAGCTCGGGGCCGGACTGCCACTGGAAGTTCCAGCCGAGGTCAAATTGTCCCCTGGCTCCGGTTGATTGAGGGAAATTAGTTGATCCGCCGAAGCGGTAAAGTGTGTCGTCAAGTGCTGCAATAAAGGCGCTGGAGATAGGACTGGCCAAATCAGACGGCGCTTTCTCCCATTTTTGCTCAACCAGATCATAATATTCAATATCTTCGATCAGGTCACCATCTTCTTCAAGTCCCCCCACAATGCACATAGTGTTATTGGCGTAAAATCCGCCGTGGCCGCGACGGCTTTCATTGAGGTCTTCCCCTTCTGTCCAGGTATTCGCGGCCGGATCATAGATCAGCACATCGTCTTCAATGTCGCCGTCTTCCTCGATACCGCCAATGAGGAAAATTTTGCCATCGTGCACCAGGGCGACAGCTTCGGAGCGCGGTTCCTCCAGTTGAGCAACGGATTGATCCCATTGCCCGCTGGCTATTTCATAGCGTTCAACGCTGGTGAGGATAACGCCGCCGCTGCCGGTGCCGCCAATTGCATAAATATAACCGTCCAGGTAGACAGCTGCGGTATTGCTGCGAGCGGTAAGCAGAGGGGTACCCGCCTGCCAGCCTTCAGCCAGAAGCATATTGCCGGAAAGAATAACGGCGAGAAGGATGCTGAGTGATGTTCTTTTTCTAGCTAACATTTTGTCTCCTGAGTCCAAGCGACACTAGATGTCGTTGAGTCCCCACTCCTTGATTTTGTATTGCAGCCAGCGCTTGGAAACACCGAGCAGCTCCGCCGTTTTTCGGCGATTCCATTCGGTCATTTCCAGGGTTTGCACAACAATGGCTCGCTCAATTTCCTTCAGGGTTTTCCCGGCAAACTGATCGATAAGCGCCTTGTTCAAGTCCAATAGCGTGGGGATGATCTCTGTTCCCTGGGCCATAATGACTGCACGTTCAATGCTGTTTTCCAGTTCGCGGATGTTGCCCGGCCATTTGTAATTCAAAAGGACGCGCTCTGCAGCTTTGGAAATTGACCTAATTGGCTTGCCGTTCTCGAGAGCAAATTTTTCCAGGAAGTGGCGCGCCAGGATAAGAATATCATCTCCGCGTTCACGCAAGGGGGGAATCTTCAGATTGATGACATTGAGCCGGTAGTAGAGATCTTCCCGAAAATTCTTTTGCTGCGCTTCACGCCAGAGGTCCTTATTGGTCGCAGAGATGATCCGTACGTCCACTTTGCGAAACTTGACATCGCCGACCCGCTTTACCTCACCTTCCTGGACCACCCGCAGCAGCTTGGTCTGCATGTTGAGATTGATTTCACCGATCTCATCGAGAAAAACAGTTCCGCCGTTCGCTTCCTCAAAGAGTCCTGCTTTATCTTCCGTTGCCCCGGTAAAGGCCCCTTTTTTGTGACCAAAGAGTTCGCTTTCTAGGATACTCTCGGTGAGCCCACCACAAAACACCGGAACGAATGCTTCGTCACGTCGAGAAGAATGCATATGCAGCGCTTTGGCAACCAGTTCTTTGCCGGTGCCGCTTTCACCTTCCAGCAGAACCGATGCGCGCGAATCAGCGACATTGGCAATCATTTCCTTGATTTGGCGAATCGGCTCGCTATTGCCAATGATTTCCGGAAAGATATTATTCAGTTTGATCTGATGCTTCAGGCGCCGGTTTTCTGCTTCAAGCTGTTCAAAGCGCCGGGTATTTTCGAGGGCGATGGCGCTCTGGTGGGCAAAAGCCTCCAGGAAGCGCAGGCTTTCTTCGTTGAAGCGTTCAGCATCGGTGAGACTATCCATGTAAATCGCGCCGATAATTTCTTCTCCGAGGGCCATGGGCGTGCAGATAATCGAACGAATCTTCTGCATCACGATACTTTCCGAAGCAGAAAAACGATCATCGTTGATGGCATCGAAGGTCAGGATTGCTTCACCGCTGCTCAGAACCTTGTTCACAACGCTGCTGGAATATTCTCTTACAGAGTCGAGCACTTCCGGAGAGATATGACGTAAGCTGACCGCCTCCAGACCATCCTTCGATTCGGCAGACTTCAGTACCATAAATCCCCGTTCAGCGGAGAGCGTGTTCAGGGCGATATCCATGATGCGGTCCAGCAGCTGAACGGAATCATTCAGCTGATTAATCTCATCGCTAATTTGCAGCAGTGCGCTATAGGAATTTTGCATAAGCTCTTAGAGTATGATCAAACCGTTTTGCAGGGACCGGCTACGGTTCCCGAATTCATCTACAAAGTAGAGTACCCAAAAATAGGACTCCCCGGCCTGAAGCGCCGGATTATTATAGGTAACGCTGGTTGTTTCCACCGGAAGCCCTGAAATGACATCTTCGGGCGGGAAGAAAACCGGAGAATCAATATATATCTCGATGGTATAGGTGAGCGGAAAGCGCGTGCCGCCAATGGTATCCGGCCGGGTCCATTGAAAATCAAATGGTTGGGTGGTATCCTCAATTGGACCATCGCCAATCGGAATAGTCCAGATGACTCGCCTCAAAGTCTGCGCTTCGCTTATCCCGATGCTGCCTTGCTGGTCTTCAGCGTAGAAAAAAGCCGGCTTACCCACCAGGGCGCCCAATGTTTCGACGCCCAATTGACTTTCCCGAGGACGCGACACATAGGCATTTTCCATTGGCGCCCAGCGCAGGGTGTCGCGGATGCCAAATTCCGGCCATTCGCACCAAACTGTTTGAATGCTGTTTGCGCCGTCAGGGTCGTTGACCTGTGCTGAAATGTTCAGATAGCGGCGTCCTAATTGGAATTGAAAACTTGCTTCATTGTCACTTAGCAAACTGGTCCTTTGGAAGCGTGGGAGCGCATTGAGGGAAAAGTCTGCGACTGCCGCTTCTCCGCGGTCCAGGTTGAGCGCCAGCGTGTCGCCGCTGTAGCTGTTCGCGGTACAGCTCAACATAAAGGAACCGTCGCCATCGGTTATTTCGAAGAAGTAATCTCCGTTGGCATCGGAGCGGGTCAGCAGATCCCCGGGTTGTAACATAAGGCTGGCTCCTTCAATGGGTGTTACGCCATCTAACTGTTGTACTTTGCCGCTGATGGTTGTACGATTATCCGCATGTATCGGGTCAAGCGCATTGACACGCGGTGCATCCGGCAGGCATTGCAACAGGAAAACTGCAATAAGCAGGCCAAAAACTATCTGTTTTAAGTGATTCATACGCCCCATAATATCACGGTGTTTTATGCAGAAAACCAGCCAAAATCTGGTCAATTGGCAAAAATACAGTGAAAACCAGCCAAAAATTCAATGCTTATTCGAATCGCTGTCCGAAGAGGATTCCCAAAGAGGTGCAAAATTTGCACCTGGTGCAGGTTTTTCGCGTCAAAATGAGCAGACGCGTATTCGATAATTATCCTCGGGTAAGGTTCATTATGAAGATATCTGTGAGTTTTGTAATATGGAAAACATAGTACTAAGACGGATTACAATGATACCAAACCGCTTAGCGGAAGATAGCGTGTGAAGAACAGAACCTGGCAATTTGGTATTGAGCATGAAGTGGCCTTTCTGAATACAGCGGGACGCTTTGCCGATTTCACCTGTACCTCTTTTGAAGATATGCAGCAAATCGTTGATAAGTTACCGCTGTACGATGAAGATTATCCGCAATTGCGGATCGGTGATGCCGGCATAAAGGTCAAGCGATGGTATGTTGAAGGATATGAGCGTTTTGACAATGCCGGAAATGTTATCGATTGTGTACCAAAAGGTATTGAGATCCGTACGTCGATTCACCCTACGATAGATGAAGCGCTGAAAGAACTGGTCATTTCGTTTCAATTGTTGAAAAAGGCAGCAAAGGGTTTTGGATATCAGCCGGTTCATGTCAGCTTTAATCCCTTTCACGCAGAATTTCAGCCGATCCCGCCTCTCAATGAGTACGAACTACAGCGTCGTCAGACCTCACCGGAAAAGCGAACTGCGCATATCCCTCTATTGAGCTATGGCCCGGACCTGAACGTGTCTTTAGCAGGGATGTCCGGCAGTGAGGCCATAAGAATTGCCCGGAAGCTGACCTTTTACAGCCCATTCATCATTCCATTTAGTTTTAGCTCACCATTTTGCAAAGGACAAATATGGAATGGACTGTCTTTTAGAACATTTCTCCGTACCGGTGCGCGGCCGGCAGCGCTGGTTTTTGTGGAAAAAGAGGACGACTTAGTGATCAGCAATCCCTCATTGACGAAAATCACTCGCCTTCCGGCTGAGGTAAATCGCATCGAATTTAAGGCTTGCGATACCTGTCGCGACTTTGAACTATATGGCAGCCTGCTCGCTCTTTTGAAAGGCCTGATCATCGACACGACCCTTGATGGTTCGGCTCTGGTGCCGGATGCCGACTTACATCAGCGCTGCGCCCGATTGGGTTTTGCTGACCCGGGAATCAAGTCGACGGCCAAAAGTCTGCTGCTTGCTGCCCAGGCCGCCCTGGTTAACGATCCGGACGTGATTCGATTGCAAAAACTGGAGAGAATACTGGAATCGGGCATGACCCCCGCTGATGAAATACTCGCTATTGCCAGTGATGAAGGATCATTGCCGGACATCCTCAGCAAATTGGTCTATTGATACAGCAGCGCTCGATATCCCGCGGATTTTTCCCTTCCACTATTTTTCATCACCTATTTTTCGATTATCGAGCCTGGCGTTACTGGACAAAAGTGCCGTGTAGCGGCCTGGTATTTTCGCGTTGTCCAACTGCCATGAAACAGCTATCTTTGATAGCTCGAAGTGTATTTTATGATTCTAAAATCTTTGAGGTTTGATATCAGCATGAAATTCTGTCTGTCTCTCTTGATTATATCTTGTGCGCTGTTCGCGCAGGAAAAGCTCACTGACTACGTTGATCCATTTATTGGTACGGCCGGACACGGGCATACTTATCCCGGGGCATCGCTGCCTTTTGGGATGGTTCAATTGAGCCCTGATAACGGCACAACCGGCTGGGACTGGTGTTCCGGCTATCATTATTCCGATAGCTCGTTGCTGGGCTTCAGTCATACCCATTTGAGTGGTACTGGTGGCGCTGACTACGGCGATATCTTGCTGCAGCCCTTCAGCGGCGAGATCAAGTGGCAGCCGGGCAGCAAAGCGGATCCCGATGCCGGCTATCGCTCACGATTTTCCCATGACCGGGAGTCTGCCTCTCCTGGCTATTACCAGGTTTATCTCGATGATCACAAAGTGAATGTTGAACTCAGCGCAACGCGCAGAACCGGTTTTCATAAATATACCTTTGATAAAGATGTGCTTCCGCGCGTGCTGCTGGATTTGAAGCACGGCATTTCTGATCAGGTGCGATATGCCTCGCTGCGAATTGTGAACGATCGCGAAATTGAAGGGCTGCGCAGATCCCAGGGCTGGGCGTTTGATCAATACGTCTATTTTGTGATTCGCTTTGATCAGCCATTTACCCGGCACCATATACAGGCAGGCGACACCATTAGTCATGGCGATGAAGGTGATGGCAGGGTCGTGCGCGCGGTCTTTGATTTCGACGATGCTCCCGGCGGCGTGGTTCAGGCCCAGGTCGGTATCTCGGCAGTTGATGTCGATGGGGCCCGCAAAAACCTCGACAGCGAATCTGCCGACTGGGATTTTAATGCGGTGAAGGAATCTGCCCGCGAAACCTGGGAGGCGCGGCTCTCGAAAATTCGCGTAAGCGGTAAGAAAGATGATAAGATCATCTTCTACACGGCACTGTATCATGCCCTTCTGGCGCCAAATCTCTATATGGACGTTGATGGCCGCTATCGCGGACGGGACCACAAAATCCATCAGGCGGAAGGATTCGAATACTATACTCTTTTTTCACTCTGGGATACTTTCCGGGCGACCCACCCTTTGTTTACCTTAATCGCAGCAGATGAGAATCAGGACTTTATTCGCACCATGTTACTGCAGTACGAGCAGGCTGGGGATCTGCCGATTTGGGAGCTCTCTGCCAACGAAACCGGCACCATGATCGGATACCATTCTATTCCGGTGATTGCAGATGCCTTTATGAAGGGGCAGCGCAATTTTGATGCAGATAAAGCGTTAAAGGCCATGAAAAATAGCGCCATGCGCAACGATCGCGGTTTAGCGCAGTTCCGTGATTTCGGTTATATCCCTTCCGATCAGGAGATGAATTCGGTCTCAAAAGCCCTGGAGTATGCCTATGATGATTGGGCGATCGCTCAAATGGCCAAGGAAATGGGACAAGAAGAAGATTACAACACCTACATTCGACGCAGTCAGCAATACCTGAATCATTTTAATGAAGAAACCGGCTTCATGCGTGGCCGATTGGCCAGTGGCCTCTGGCGCTCACCCTTTGATCCGCGCAAGGTATCCCATTTGGGTGTTGGAGATTTCACCGAAGGGAATTCCTGGCAATACAGTTTTTTTGTGCCGCACCAAGTGAATCATCTCATCAAATTGATGGGCGGCGACGCTGAATTTGTGGCCAAGCTTGAGGAACTGTTTGCAGCTGAAGAGGTTTTCGGGTTGGAACATACGCCCGATGTCTCCGGATTGATCGGAAATTACGCACATGGCAATGAACCCAGTCATCATATTCCATATTTGTATAATTTTGCCGGGGAGCCCTGGCGAACGCAGCAAATTGTTGATCGCATTAAGACAGAAATGTATAGCACTGCAGCGGATGGCCTGGCCGGGAATGAAGATTGCGGACAGATGTCTGCCTGGTATATCTTCAGTTCGCTTGGCTTTTATCCCCTATGTCCCGGACAAAATGAATATGTGATCGGCACACCGACATTTGAACGGGCCACAGTGGATCTTGGCAATGGTAAGCAGCTTCAAATTGCTTCGAATCGCTCAGAAGTTGCCGGGCCTTATATCCAATCGATGTATTTGAACAGCCGTCCATACTCGAAGGGCTATCTGAAACAAGCTGATATTGCCAATGGCGGACGGCTGGAGTTTGTCCTCGGTGAGCAGCCCAATAAGCAATTAGGCAGCAAAAAGTCCGATCGTGCGCGCAGCATAGAGATTGCGCCTGAACATCGCATTCGTCGTCTCGAGGAAACCCTGGCGATGCCGCCATTCTTTGATGATGGCGAAGATCTTTTTTCTCCCACGAAGGAAATTCGCTTCGCGACCATCACACCGGAGGCGGAGATTCGCTATACGCTTGATGGCAGCGATCCTTCCCGGTCTTCGACTTTGTATGAAGGACCATTTGTTATTGATAGAACCACGCTGGTATCTGCCCGTACTTTCAAGGCCGGTATTGCGCCCAGTGCGCTTTATAAGCGCCAATTCATTAAAGTGGATATTGCCGGCGGCGGCATCAAGGATATTCAGCTGGAGAAAGAGCCGGACCGCCGCTATCGCGAAGGCGGTCGTTTGGCATTGGTTGATCACCAGCTGGGAACAACAAACTTTCACGATGGCAACTGGCTGGGTTTTGAGGTGGATAACCTGGTTGCTACCATCGACCTTGGGAGCGAGAAAAGCATTGAGTCCGTAAGTGGGCGTTTTTTACGAGCTCATGGTGCATGGATTTTTCATCCGGCGTGGGTAGATTGTCAGGTGTCGACAGATGGTGTTACTTTTACGGATGTCGCTAAAGTAGATATCCCGATGCCGCCGGAGTCACAGCCGGATGAAATACGCACGGTATTACTGCCATTGGATGGTATCAAGACCCGCTATATTCGCCTGCGCGCTAAGAATGTAGAAGCATTGCCGCAATGGCATCCATCGGCTGGCGGCCGCTCCTGGCTATTCGTCGATGAGGTGATCATCGGTACTAAATAAATCCGAGATTGATCTAGTGAGGAAGTCATGTTTGCAAAACCATTATATGCGTTTGTCTGCTGCGTATTCTTGCTGCTGGCCTGCGGCGAACAGAAATCAGACAAACCTGCAACAACAGCTGAAACGGAGGCTGAAATGCCGGTGATGACACCTGCTCCGGACCGCAATATCTATTTGGTACAACGCGTTAGTGAACCACCGCAAGTTGATGCTGTATGGGATAAGCCGCTCTGGCAGCGGGTGCCAACTGGGATATTGACCCGTAATATGGGGCAAACGCCGCTGCACTTTCCGAAAACCGAATTCAAAATGGTCTATGATGATCAGGCACTCTACGTCATTTTTCGGGTAGATGATCAGTTCGTGCGGTCCGTCTCAACCGAATACCAGGGACCGGTTTACAAGGATAGTTGTGTGGAGTTCTTTTTTACGCCGGGAACAGATATCACCCAAGGATACTTCAACCTGGAAACCAATGCCGGGGGCAACGCCTTATTTTATCACCAGGAAAAGCAGGGGGTAAATGCGCGCGGCATTGATCCGGCAGATTTTGCTAAAATTGAGATCGCTCATTCGCTGCCGGATGTGGTTGATCCGGAAATCAAAGAACCCACCATTTGGACCCTGGAATACCGCCTGCCGCTGGATATTCTTGATAAATACGCGCCGGTGAAGTCACCTGCGAAAGGAGCGCAATGGCGGGCCAATTTTTATAAGTGTGCAGATGCCACATCGCGGCCGCATTGGTTGACCTGGTCGGAAGTACAGTTTGAGCGTCCCAATTTCCATCTGCCGGAATTCTTCGGCGAATTGCATTTTCAATAAAGAATCGATGTTTTTCAATCCAGGAGATCTTCAGCGAATCTTTATGCGAAATCGAATCCACATATTTGCCTGCTTCATCGCCTTCATGGCGTTTCTTGCTTGCGGGGCAGACGACAGCGCCCGTGACGATGTAGAATCGACGACCAGTCAGCAACCGGCGCCGGTTGAGGCCGTACCCACGGCACATACACCACTTGTGAAAGACGGCATGGCCTTGATTCCCGCTGGACAATTCCAGATGGGTGGCCAAACCGAACAGGCTGATCAGGACGAATTCCCTCGCCACATGGTCGCGGTTGACAGCTTCTGGATGGACGTTCATGAAGTGACCAACGCTCAATTTATGGCTTTTGTGAAAGCGACTGACTATGTTACCATTGCTGAGCGTCCGATCGATTGGGAGACTATCAAAAAAGACCTTCCGCCGGGAACCCCCAAGCCGGCTGATGAAGTATTGAAGCCGGGGTCCATCGTCTTCCAAAAGACTTCAGGACCGGTACCCCTGCATGATGAGCGTCAGTGGTGGAATTGGACAATTGGAGCGAACTGGCGCCAGCCGGAAGGCCCGGGCAGCAATATCGACGGACGCTTGAACCATCCCGTCGTGCATATTGCCTGGGATGATGCCGTGGCTTATGCAAACTGGGCAGGAAAGCGTTTACCGACCGAATCGGAGTGGGAATGGGCAGCTCGCGGTGGGCTCTCGAACCCGGTGTATCCTTGGGGCAATCAAGCAGCAGCGCAATCAGCGCATCTTGCCAATTTCTGGCAAGGAGAGTTCCCTCACGAGGATACGATTGAAGATGGTTTTGGCGGAACGGCCCCGGTGAAGTCCTTTCAGGCAAATGGATACGGCTTGTATGATATGGCTGGCAATGTATGGGAGTGGTGCGCCGATTGGTATCACGCAGATGCCTATAAAATGGCCGCTCATGAAGGGCATCAGCATAACCCGCAGGGACCGGACAAATCTTTTGATCCGCGAGAACCATACACTCCGAAGCGGGTGATGCGTGGTGGGTCATATCTTTGCAACGACTCCTACTGCAGCGGCTATCGCGTTGCGCGACGCATGAAATCCAGTCAGGATAGTGGCCTGAGCCATACCGGGTTTCGCTGCGTGCGGGATGCCACGACAATGACGAATGACAAATGACAAATCAGATTCGTCATTCGTCATTTGTCATTCGTCATTATAACATTCATCCAACATTCGGAAACGCCATGTACCTGCCAAATTTCCGCTACCTGATTTCCGTTTTCTTGCTGCTCCAGGTAATGAGTTGTAGTGATCAGCAACCGGCCTCCCCGCCGCCGAATATCATCTACATCCTGGCGGATGATCTTGGCTATGGCGAATTGGGTACATATGGACAGGAAAAAATTGAGACGCCGCACATTGATGCCCTGGCAGCAGGCGGCATGCGTTTTACTCAACATTATTCCGGGTCGCCGGTTTGCGCGCCGTCCCGGGCAGTCCTGTTGACGGGGCGTCACACTGGAAATGCCTATATCCGTGGTAATAATGAGTGGACAGAAAGAGGCGACGTTTGGAATTTCGAGGCGATGCTGGCGGACTCGTCCCTGGAAGGTCAATGGCCGCTGCCGGATAGCATTCAAACCCTGGCAGAGCTGTTGCAGGACAACGGTTATAGGACTGCCTTGGTTGGTAAATGGGGACTTGGTGCGCCGGGCAGCGAGGGTGCCCCGAATCAGCAAGGCTTCGATTTTTTCTTCGGATATAATTGTCAACGGCAGGCGCATTCGCTATCACCGACTCATCTTTGGCAAAACGACCGCCGGGTGATGCTGCAAAACGAGTTGATTCCTCCACATCAGGGTTTCCCGGAGGGGGCGGACCCGCAGGACGCCGCTCAATATCTGCGCTACAAGCCCCGCGATTATGCGCCGGAGGTGATGCACACAGCGGCACTCGATTTCATTGATAAGAATAGTGATCAACCTTTCTTTATGCTCTATGCCTCGCCGATTCCACATGTGCCCTTGCAGGCGCCGGACCGCTGGGTAAAGCACTATCAGCAGAAATTTGGGCCGGAAAAACCATACAGTGGCAGGAGCTATTTCCCAAACTATACGCCACGCGCTACCTATGCAGCGATGATATCATATCTCGATGAGCAGGTCGGCGAACTGGTTGCAGCCTTGAAGAAACAAGGCGTCTATGAAAATACGCTGATCATTTTTACCAGCGATAATGGCCCGACATATGCCGGTGGTGCGGATACGCCCTTCTTCGATAGCGCAAACCCATTTCGAACCGAATATGGCTGGGCCAAAGGCTTTTTTCATGAAGGCGGCATTCGCGTACCGATGATTGCCAGTTGGCCTGAAAAAATTCAGGCAGGCAGCGAGAGTCATCATATTTCCGTATTTTATGATGTGTTTCCAACGCTGTGCGACGTTGCCGGCATCACGGCGCCGGCAGGATTAGACGGCATTAGTTTCCTGCCAACCTTGCTTTCCAGGCCAAATCAGGCGTCTCATTCGTTTCTTTACTGGGAGTTCCCATCTTATAAAGGTCAGCAGGCCGTGCGAATGGGAAAGTGGAAAGGCATCCGCAAAAATATTTTCGATGGAAATCTCAAACTGGCGTTGTATGATTTGGAAAAGGATATTCGCGAAGAAAATGACATTGCTGATCAATATCCGCAGATTGTTGTACAGATAGAAGACATTATGCGACGTGAGCATGCGCAGGCCGAGGTGGAGCAGTTTCGTATGACTCAGCTAGGAGACGAATGACAATTAAAGATTGAAGAATGAAGAATGAAGATTGAAAAGACGGGTGGCAGGGAATTGAGATTGGACAAATTTCTTTTTACCCTAAGAATCCTGCTTGCGGGATGATTTAGATCAGCCGCGGGTTTGCTTTTTTGCCCCGGAGGAATAAGATTGAAAATATAAAATTGACTATTGAATCAGCGAGTCAGTTTCATATTTTGCCGATTCAACGATTCAACGATTCAACGATTCAACGATTCAACGATTCAACGATTCAACGATTCAACGATTCAACGATTCAACGATTCAACGATTC
>JANQRS010000065.1 GCA_028284445.1 Calditrichia bacterium | reverse complement strand
TGGCCTTTCATTCTATCACAACTGGCCATTCTCTTTGAAGGCAGAATAGAACTCGACATTTAAGCGAATACGGATTTACACAAAATATCTTACAGTCTCCTCAACTAACAACTCACACCTAACAACTTTCTATTCGTCTTCTTCCCAGCTGAGAACATCCCCAACATGGATCTCACCATCATCTAAAGCAATGCCAAAAGCGCCACCACCCCAGTCCGGACGCATTTGAGCCTGGAGCCCCATCAACGCCTCGTCCATCCGCTCACAGGGCTTGGTTTCGCCCCAAATGCGGATACGGCAATTACCGATACGCAAAATTTTCTTGCGGCTCTCAGCCAGCGGGAAATTGCTGACCATCAGATTTGCCCGCCGGGCGGAGGGATCCACTTCTCCCCCAAGAATGTTCATGTGCTCAGCCCAAACCTCTTTTTCGATAATGGTGATCTGCCGCTTTCGCCCTTGATCAGCATTGCCTTCCAGGCCTTTGCCGGCCACCATCCGAGCGGATTCCCGCGCATCCATCGGACCAAGTTTGGCCCGCTTTATCCAAATTGCTTCCAGTTTTCCTGAAGACATACCAAGCTCACTTTTCAAAAAATTCCAGCATCAATTTATTTACAGTCTCCGGCTCTTCATGATGCAGCCAGTGGGTGGCATCTTCCAGCCAGTGTAATTCCGCATTGTCGCAGCGTTCCTTGCTGAGTTCAATCATTTCCTTTTCCAGATAGCGATCGCCGCACCCCCAAATCAGACACATTGGCACCGAAATACGACTCGGCACGCGGATGCTTTTATCGCCACGGCGCTGCACCATGGCCCGATACCAGTTCAACATTCCCTTGACTGCTCCGGGCTGCCGCCACGCCTCATGATATTTGGCCAGATCCTCATCGGAAAAAACACCCTTTTTGACCCCGGCCAACAATCCCTTGCGAAGCATCAGGTGATCGCGCTCCGCCAGCTTTCGCTCCGGTATGAAGGGCAGTTGAAAGAAGAAAATGTAAGAACTTTTTTTCAATTGGCTGCGGTGATTTAGCAAGTACCGCCGCATGACACCGGGATGGGGTACATTCAGAATCGCAATCTTCTCCACCATCTGCGGGTAAATTGCCGCAAAGCGCCAGCATACTACGCCACCCCAATCATGCCCGGCAATCATTGCTTTCTCGCGCCCCAGCGCTCTAATCAACTCAGCAATATCAGTAGCCAACGTGTTGAGCTGATATTGACCAATGCCTTTCGGCTTCTCAGTTAAATTGTAACCGCGCTGATCAGGCATCACCACATAATAGCCGCGCTCAACAAAGTCCTTTATCTGGTTATGCCATCCATACCAAAATTCAGGAAACCCATGCAGCAGTATCAAAAGCCGGTCCTGAGGATCACCGGCGGAGACCACGTGCATACGAATGCCATTTACCTGCAAATATTGTTCATCGAGCTGTACATCCATCAGCGGATCTCCTCTTGGTAGAGGTCCAATTTACCAGTAATGCCTGAAATTGCAAACGATTTGAATTGCCACATTCTGCTCTAAAGGAATGGGTGCGTCGGCCGATCCTAATACACAGATTGAGGGTTTTCCTTATACCAGAAAACAACTCCCGGATTCGTTGACATTTAGCCGCCTCGCCAGGGATTTCCTGATCCGCCGGTTACCCGGTTGCACTTTATTGCCGCCACATGTGATGCTTACGACAACTATTGGGCATTTTTTGCACCAATTTGGGAGTATTGCAGGCAATTCAGCGGTTTATTTGGCGACGAAAGCATGGCAACATTCTTGCAGCATTCCGGGCAGGCAAAGGGACAGCCTTGATGAATGCGTTCTGCCAATCGAAAGAACCCGGTTGCCTGGATGCATAAGAGAAAGGCAATTGAATGCCGGGATAGAAGTCAACCTACACAGAGGTAGAAGAATCATGCAGCAGGATTTGCTCAGAACGGTAAAGCGGAAGCGCTTTTACGGCCAAGCCTTCAAATTTGCACAGCAGGCTTATCGTAACGCGCTTACCACCCTTCCGGCCCACCATCCGGAGGTGTTTCATGCCATTAAGAACCTGGCAATGATCAACAAGGCACTTGGCCAGGAAACATTGGCCGATAGCCTTTTCCAAAAAGGATTTCAGGTTCTTAAAAACAATTTTGGCCTCTCCACCATGCGCAGCAATTCTCCGCTGGATTATTATGGTGGCATCTGCTATCCGGTGGAAGAATCACAAGCCTACCATAATATATGCCCCCGTGCCTTATATATCGCGGTCAACGTGCCTGAACGCAACGACGGGTCTGTTGTTACAACCAATCAATGGGACCCCACCCGCGAATATCAGCGGATGATCTTTATTTGGGAAGATGTGCTAAACAGTCAAATGCCACGCCTGATCGCAACCAATGTACTTTCAATGGTGTTCTCAAAGTCCCTTTTGAATGATTTCGAGACGCTCATTAACCGGCGCCTCCAGCGCTTCGAGGACAAAATCAAAATGGATGACTTGGGAGATGTCCTGCGAAAATGGAAGTCATATTGCCAACCGCAAGGCCAGCAAGCAGCTGCTGTCGACGAAGAAACTCGCCAGGATTTGGAAGGTATTCAATCGTTTCAAAAACGGCTTCGCTATCTTCAATCAAAGCAAAGCACTAAATCCGCTGAACTGCATGCAGAAGCAGATATTCCCGACAGCGGCGTCTATTTGTCGGAGGGGAAGAACCTGGCAAACCTGCCGGATCTGACCGGAATGATTGCTCAACCGGATCGCCGGCGTTTTATCGAGGAATTGTTCAGGAATAAAGAAGGTGATTTTGAGGAACTGATCGGTTCCCTGAACAGCACCCATGATTGGAAGGATGCTGCTCGTCATATCGATAATTACTTTGAAGAAAGCGGCGTAAATCCATATACGCGCACAGCCTTATCATTCAGTGATCTGGTGTATAGCCGCTATTTTCCGATGGTGGAAAAGGGGCGCTAGCCCCTTCACATTATGCCGCTTGCGGACCACCAATGCGCACGGCGATAAAGGAGCGCAGTGCCAGATAAAGGTGGAACATAGTGGGCAGCATTGCTGAAAATCCCATCACAATTCCAAAATAGATATTGCGTAAATTATCCATCGGTGATTCCAGGGCACTTAGCGCGCGGTCCGTGTAGACACTTGTCCGCTCGTCAATGCTATACATCCCCGGAAACAGCTGATTCTTAATCAGCCAGCTGGAGAGGGTGAATACAAAGAGCACCCAAAAAGTTGCCAGCACAGCAATACCGAGATCAATGGATAAGTGACTGACAAAGCTGGAGGTAGAAGTACTTTCCAGCGCTCGTCTGATAATATAAATCGTTACAAAAAATGAGAGGCTGTCGAACACAGCACCCAGGATTGCTACCGGAAACTGAACATTCCAGTAGTGAAATGCCCAGCGCCCGAAAGTTAGACGTGGAAATGCAGTGATCATCGCCCACCAGTAACATAAATCATTTACGATGACAAAGAAGAGAAAGAGCATCCCGAAGAAAAGCCATTTCCGCGGGCGATTTGTTTCGTAGAACTCCAGGACATTTCGCAGGGAATTCTGCCAGTGCTGTATGGTTGGACTCATATATAGAATATCCTTGGTTTTTGCAGTATTGCTTCAATCCCCCCTCTATCTCCCCCCGGGGGGAGATAGAGGGGGGATCTTTCTGTTATCAATGTGCCAACAGCTTTTGGGTATTTTCCTGTTGGAATTTGGAAATTCGATCATTAGTATTTCCCTCTAACGCGGCAGCATCAAAAAGGTTGCGCGACTATTCTGCAAAATTGATGACCACTTCTCGCACTTCCACATCCAGATTGGCGCAAAGACCGCGCAGGAAGGTTTCCAGTTCATCGCGGCAGGTTTCATGTACGCGTGGCTGCTCCAAAAGCGGCTTGCCGATATCAACAAATTTGGCTGTCAAATTTTCCAAAATGCGTATGGCTTCGGCTTCCTCATTGACAAACAGACCACGCTCCGGGAAGGACACCTCAGAGCGATTAAAGACCGGCTTCTTCATGCGAATTGGTGGCGAGTCAAATGTCAGCACTTTCGTCAATCGATTCATCTCCGCTGAATATCCTTCTTCCGCAAAATCCACGTAGAAATCGTAGGTAACGTTGGATGTCACCTTTATTTCCGCTTCGCTAACCGGAATCAAATCCCAGAAAATGTCCTTGGTGACGATTTCGGAAAAGGTAATATGATCCGTTTCCGAAGCGAGTACCAATTGGGTCATTCCATCAAATTCCATGGTGTAGACAACCGGTTCCGGTTGCGGCGCAGCAGAAGGTTTGATACCGATGCATGCTGAACAAAGAAACAGTGCAGACAATGAGAGAAGAATGATTCTGAACATTCACTAGCCTCCGGTTTGAAGAGCGTCTATGAAGACTGATATGCTGTAATCGAAAAGATAGATGTCAAACACAAAAAAACCAACTTCAAACAAAGTCCAATCTCTTTTTCAATAAAAAACCGCGAATTTCCACTAACCTCTGAGCATCGGGAAAGGAGGGCCGATTCTCGTCGATCCATGTCAATTCGCGGTTGGTACTGCTTTATTCCGGCATTGACCGCCGAGCGGTCAATGATCACCCCAGAAAGCGAGTGGAGCTATATTTTGAGAATGGTGTGTGGCTCCGCCGCACACCAGCGATCACTTACTTATTGAACATCAGCTTGCGGGTCTGCACATAATCACCTGCAACCAAACGATAGATGTAGATACCGGAAGCAACGTGCTCACCTTGAGCATTGCGGCCATCCCAAACTACAGAATGCTGACCGGCATTGCGTTGCGCACTTACCAGTGTAATGACTTCCTGACCAAGTGTATTGTAAACTTTCAAGGTCACTTCGCTGCTTGCTTCAAGCGCATAACGAATAGTTGTGGTCGGGTTGAAGGGATTCGGGAAATTACCCTGCAATGATGTTTCATTGACCAGGCCGTTAACGCCTTCACGCACAGCTTCATTCACCGTAAAGGTGGCATCATCGCTATCGCTTAATCCATCCGGATCAGTAGCGGTGAACGTAATGGTTTCGCTACCGGTAAAACCGGCAACCGCCGACACACGGCACATGTTCAGGTCAGCACGATACTGGATAATCAGGTTGCTGCTTGCTGAGAATGTCCAGTCGATAGCGCTGTCGTCGGTGTCCGGGTCGTCAACATAAATATTGAGGTCGATCTGTACGAAAGCACCGGTAATGGTCGCATCCGGGATGTCGGAAACAACCGGCGGTTCCGGATCACCACCGCCGCCACCATCGCCAACCGTAAAGGTCGCGTCCTGGCTGCCGGTGTTGCCGTCGGGATCAGTTGCGGTAAAAGTGATAGTCTCGCTGCCTTCCCAACCAGCGCTACCGGAAATGCGGCATGCGCGCAGGTCAGCGCGATACAGGATAACCAGGTTGACATCACCTGAGAAGGTCCAGGTAAGTTCAGAATCAGCATTGTCTGCATCGTCTACAAAATCATCGAGATTCAGCTGAACAAATTCACCGGTAATGGTTTGATCGGCAATACCGGATACAACCGGGGCATCACCGCCGCCGCCACCGTCTTCATTCACGGTGTAGGTCGCGTCGTCGCTGTCGGATTGTCCATCCGGATCCGTTGCGGTAAAGGTAATCGTTTCGCTGCCAATGAAGCCGGCTGCGGCTGTAATGGTTGCCACATTGCTGCCATCGATCGAGACGGTGATGCTGCTACCGCCGGAGGTCGACCAGCTGATTTCAGCATCGGTATTGTCGCCGTCTGTAACAAAGTCGTCGAGATTGACTGTAGCAAACGCACCACCTTCAGTGATGGTTTGGTCAGCAATATCGCTAACAACCGGCGCCTGCAGGCCGCCGCCGTCGATATCAAGCGCATCCCAAAAAGCTGTGGAGAAAGTGCTGGTGCCGCTGTTGTTGCCAGTGCCAAGCGTCGTACATCCACCGTGGGTATGAACACCGACGGCATTTCCGGTTGCGTCGTCAATAACCGGGCTACCTGAATTACCACCTTCGGTATCAGCTGTATAACGCATCGTTGTACCGGAAGACGCTGCATTGCCACCAACATGAGTTTGCTGGGTCTGATTGTCTGAGCCACTATCTACACCAAAGCCGGTGATGCGAATGTTTACCGGATCAAGATCCTGGACAACCGTAAAGCTTGCGCCCTGGGCATCGATCGGCATCAAACCGGTTTCAGTATTGGCAAATACTTCGAACACACCCCAATCATTGCCGATGCCGCCGTCGACGAAATCGAGCGTCGCGGTATCCGGCACATACTGATCTTCCGGTCCAGGCGCTACCAATGTGCCGTCGGAATTGGACAGCGGCACATTAAATTCTACGACATTTACCAGGGTCGAAAGGCTCACGCAGTGGCCTGCAGAGACCATTTTGCCATTGCTGATAATCCAGGCGGTGCAGCCAATATTCAACAGGCGGGCAACAGCCGGGTCTGTTGATGCTGTACGATCATCATTTGGACCACACTGACTTTCGGTTTGAACCTGGCCGCTTACCCAGTCACCCACCAGGACTTCGGCCATTTTGAAATGAACATTGTGGTCAAACGGCGAAACGTAGAGTGCAATTTCGACTTCATCGCCATTGAAGTAGGCGCTTGAGTTTTGCCACTGTGCCATCGTTACGCTATTCAGCGTTTGGCTGTGGCCATCAAGCGTTGAAGTGATGGTAAGATAGCTGTTTTTACCCAGATAAACTTCGCTGAAGGAAAGACGTAACCATGCAGCATCACGGATCTTCACAACTTCTGTCACCGCTCTTTTGGCAGTAGTTGCGGAGATATCCCCTGCGTGCAAGCCTGAATCATAGTGGTAGGTTTCAAAATGTTGCGGAATGTTGGCCTTCTGCGCCCAAAGTGGCGCCCCTAACAGTAAACCAACAGCCAGTAACATTAGCGAGTTTCGTAAGAAATTCTTCATATTTAGCCCTTTTGATTAGAATCAGAATTCAAACACTTCATGCCTCCGTCCCACACTTACCGAAACCTCGGTCACGATGGGGGGCGGAATACATGGACGATTCCCACGCTCGGTACAACGTGCATTGCGCTCATAGGTCTCCTTTCCGGCAACTAGTGAAATAATTCCCAAAAAATTTGACAACAAATTCAGTCTGACAATAGAATTGCCGCTGAATCACTATTTTAGCGAAACACTGTATAAATCAGCCGTTGCAGCATCGACAGAGGCCACCGGCTTTACTGGCAAATATTGGTTTTGAAAGATCAAATTGGTAGGCAGGACAAGAAGACCGCTGCTTCCCCCTGCGGTACCGTGGCTTGAAAATCGCGAATATGCCGACCACTCAGTTTATTCCCCGCTTCCACTGGCACTTTCGCTATTTTGGGGATAGTCACTCTCGTGACTTGTGGATTCTTAATAAAAGTCTATTTTTCCGGACAAATCAAGTTCTTTTTCCAGAAACCTGGATTTTATTTGCTGAAGACCATCGGGCGGCTGGTGAATACGCCGTTCAAATTCAGGTGGATAAAATACACTCCGCTGCTAACCAGGTCGCCATCATCATTTCGTCCGTCCCAGCGAACTTGATAATGTCCGGCTACTTGCTGCGCTTTTAGCAAACTACGCACCGTGCGCCCTTGCACGTCAAACACCTGTAGTTCAACCGACCCGCCTTTTAGTACCTGGTAGGCAATAGTGGTTTCAGGATTAAAGGGATTGGGATAATTCGGTTGTAATACAGCTGTTTTGGGTCGAACAGAGCGCGGCGTTTGGCTGATACCTGTTAAAATTCCGGTCGAGAAAAACCAGTTTACAGACTGAGAGAGACTAACGCCATTGATGTCTTGTACGCCGGTGGTGATCACTGCCAAATATTCGTTATTGTCACTCAACCCGCTATCGGGCGTGAAGACGAATGAACTATCGGTCTTGGTAAATATCCCGCTGAGCGTCGAGGCAGTATCAGAGAGAATAAAATTGGTTGCATTGAAGGTGCTGCTATCCATTTCCGTATTAAAGAGTACCTCAACAACAGCGTCTGTGGATACGCCGTAGCTACTGTCTGCCGGGATCAAGTGCAGCACTTCGGGCGCCGGGCTCTCAAGCGTAAAATCCACCGTACTGCTAAAACCGGCAACCACATTAACCAACTGCACCTCATTGCCGTAACCGGCGCGACTCGCCTCAATGGTTACCAATCCGGCTAACACGCCTTCAAGGGTATAGGCGCCGGTGCTATCAGTGGTGTCGGCAGCCAGGCCATTGGCCACCACACGAACGTCACTTAACGCCTGACCTGTGCCGTTGTCCGTAACGGTTCCGGTAACAGTTCCGGTTTGGGCAATCTCAGATGGATTAATCAGGAGCTTCACAAAATCGATAGCAAATCCGTCGCCTGCTCCGGTGGTAAAATCATCAATCAGCACATTGAGGGTATCGCTCTCCAGCAGAAAAAGGTATTCGGAAGGCACTTCGGCACTGATAATTTTGCCAATCGGCCCGGTCTGCTGAAGGCTGTTGATGATCGTCTCCAGGAAAGGTACCCGAACACCATTGAGCATCACTTCGTAAGACGCTCCCCAGATCGGTGCTTGAAAGTCATCAACGAAAATCTGCAAAATTGCCGATTCAATAGTCACCGAATCGGCCAGAACTGCCAACGCTATGGGCGTAACGCTGTTTGCAGGGCGGCTGGTAGAACCGGTATAACCGTCCTGTCCTCTTGGCGGACTACCATTGTAACTGCTTATCACCAAAACCCTGTCGGTACCGCCGGGATCGGTGCTGTCAACTGCCCAGGGGAAGCCGTGGACCGGGGTATTGCCGCCGGAAAAGGGATCAAAATTGGCTTGCCACCCGAAATTCAGGTTGTCGATATCTCCGGTGCGGATCATTAGCTCGGCTTCCGGCGTATTGCTGAGCCGGACAGTTTTTGCCGCCCAATCGCCGTCTTCTGCAGTCACCTGCGCGATGATGGCTGCAGGTACAATTGTAAGTAAAAAGGTCAAACTGAGCAATGTAAAGCGCTGCATGATATCTCCCGGCATTCGGTGACGCGGCAAAATATATCATGCCCGACGGGCAATGAATTACCGGTCAAAAATTCGTAACAATGGAATTGAGTATGATTAGATGAGATCGGAATACTTCACGACTTCTTGATGAAGAATAATAGAATATTGAGATCGGGAGTTGACGGAAGGCACTAAGTGGGAAACGGTTTCGGTGGAAAAAGCAAAGTCCGGCGCAGGGAAATTCCAAATTTTGGGATTTTTGCCGTTGGAATTTGGACTTTGATTCTTCTACCATCCTTTGCGTTTGCGCAAGCTGGTAATATGAGCGACATGATGCGGGCCATGCCAGGCATAGAGGGCAATGTTTTTCTCGATGCTCATAGCGCCTTTGATTTCCGGATGCCGGAAAGTACGCTTCAGATCATCGGGCTGCAGATTTCGCAAGACCACGTTCAGACGTTCGTGAATGGCATCCAGCAGACGCAATGACATTTCGATAGGTGCTGAACAGGCCTCCTTCTGCTCAGCCCAGAATTTTTCTTCATAAGGACGAATGAGGGGATTGTCTTCGGTAAGCGCCAGCTTAAAACGGATATAACTGTTCATGTGGCTATCCGGTAAATGATGCACAACCTGTCGCACCGTCCAGCCATCCGGCCGGTACGGCGTATCCAATTGCTCATCATTCAGGCCGGCAACGGCTGCCCGAAGATCAGCCGGGGTATTTTCGATGATGGCAATCCATTCCTGCACCTGTTCAGCAGATGGATTGTCCTGATATGCAAAATTGCCGATTGGATAGCGAAGATCTTCTGTCATCAGGGAACTCCTGGAATGATTAGTGGCTTTTTTCTAATTTTTATAGCAATTGCGACAACTTTAAAGCAGGCAGTTCAACTGATAAATTCCAAATGCCAACAGGAAAAATTCCAAAGATTCACTGACGATTGGAGGCTCGATCTTATGTTGTCATTCCCGCATGTTTTTAGTGGAAATCCAATCACGCCGTAAAGAACTGGATGCCCGACAACTACATTTGGGCATGACAAATGGAGTTTCGTTATTATTTTGGAATTTTTCCTGTTGGAATTTGGACGTTACAATTTACTCTATTGATTGGGTGGTCTGATAATAAATATTTCCTTCGAGACCCTGGCCAGGCTGCCAAAAATGCCAACACCGCCTTCAATGTATTCAACCACATTGGGAATCTCTCCGGGTGAGAGGGTTGAAGCCCCATTCTGAATTTCCTGGCTGCGCACAAAATCCCACATATTCTGGTCAATTGCGTTGGCGGAAATCAAGTTGCGGCCGTAGAAATTGACCGCTATCCAGGGCAGACGAATGGTGATGGTGCCATCTGAATTCACCTCAAAATTGCCTTCATTTACCGGGGGTGACTCATTAATGCGTAGATTTTCCAACTGATCTTCTTCTTCATCAAAGATATCAGCCTGAAAAGGGGTCAGATTATCCATGCGGACATCGAAGGCCTGTGTCGAAAACAAAAAGACGTTCTGGCGACCGGGATAAAAGCTGGGGGTCACCGTGAACTCCAACTGTTCACCGCCTTGATAAAGAATGGTATCAGCATTGGTTTCAACAATCCGAAACGTATCCGGTACAAAGGTCTGGGCGCGAATAATATCTCCGCCAATATCCACAGTCAATTGATAGACAGAGGCCGCTTGCACCATATGTGTTTGTCCGGATTCGCGATAGATGCCCGGCCCGCCGCTCATTTGATAGGAAAATGCTTCCAGCACATTTTCATTGAGATCCAGACGCTCAATACGAACGTTCGCGTTGGTAACTGCCTGATCGGTAAAAATGTATGCCGTCCCAAACGGCACGGTTGTAGAAAGGCGCACCTCCGGCAAGGTCTCGCCGGCAATGAGATAGGCTTCAACAATGTATTCTTCAAAGAACGAATCGGACTCATTGATATCGCAACTGGTTATGCCAAAAACCAGCGCAAGAAGAATGAGAATGAATGTATTTTTCATAGCGTAATTTCCAACTTTGGGATCCCCCCTATATGTCCCCCCGGAGGGACATATAGGGGGGATCTTTATTCAGAGTTATCCAACACTAATTTGCATTTACCTAGAAGTCAAAGGTCATCGAAATATTGGGAATAATTGGCAGCATTTGCACTTCGTCCTGGCTGAGCGGATTATCATTAAAGTCATATGTCAGGAACCAGATATTACGCCGCGAATACAGATTGATGATCTGTAGCTGCAGCTGATACTTCAATTTGCCGAACAGCTTGCTGCTGCGGGTAAAACCGATATCCATGCGGTGATAGGCCGGCAAGCGTGCATTGTTCAACGTACCAACCACGAAAGGCGAACGTGCTTCCGACGCCGTCGGGAAATTGACGTAATAGTTCCCGAGCACCTCGGTATACGCCTGGCCGGTGGCATAACTGAATACCCCGGTCATCCGCCATTTTTTCGAGAGCTGATAATTGGCAACAATATTGATGTCGTGAATCCGGTCGTACTTCGGTGGATAGAATTCGTTATTGTTGTAATTGGGAAATTTACGACGGCTGGTTCCCCAGGTATACCCAACAAAGCCTGTCCAGCGGCCCTTTACTTTCTCAAGCATAAACTCAGCACCGTAAGCAAAGCCTTCGCCAAAACGGAAAAGATCGCGATAATCCAAACCGGCCGAATCCTGGATACGCGGGTCCAATTCGAAAAGCTGCCGCATACTACGATAGTACAGTTCGATATCAAGAGAGTAGCTTTCGGATGGCCGGCTTTTCATTCCCAGAACAAACTGATCTCCCCAGGCAGGTTCAACGCCTTCATCCGTCGTCAGCCAGGTATCAAAACCAGCAAATGCTTCATTGGTAATCAGGGTCAGGAATTGATAATAGCGTCCATATGCCGCCTGCAGGAGTAACTGCTGGCTGTAAATAAACTCCATCGACAAGCGCGGTTCTGTGCGAAAGAAGCTCCCGGAAGTCGCATAGTTGCCGCGAACACCGCCGGTAACAATCCATTGCGGCCGCGGACGCCACTTGTATTCGCTATAAGCGGAAACATATTGGCTTTCAATTTTTTCCGTGAGGGTATTATTTCTATCAAAGGTTTCCTCAATACGCACAGCAAGATCACCTACCCAAAAACCAGCCTTCACTTCGTGCTTGCTGCTGGGAATATATTCGAAGTCGCCCTTGAGCGATAAATCTTCAACGGTGTTATCCCGTGTAAAATTGGTACCGGCAAAATTCAATTCCGGCGTGCTGAAGTAAGACGAGCGCGTAGCTGTCAAATTAGAGAACAGGTTGCGGGAAAAGACGTGCGTCCAATTGGCACTGATGGTGTTATTTCCATAATTGAGATCAAATTCGGCGTCATCTGCAAAAGGGAAGAGCACTTTATCAGTACCGGCATAAAACGAAAGATTCAATCGATCATTCGGGGTCGGATCATAATTGATCTTGCCATTGACGTCATAGAAATAAAAGGCATCGGGAATATCATCAATCTGCCCACGAAGCGCTGCCAGCAGCGGTTCAAGGGTTGATCGGCGAACGGCAACCATCCAGGAGCCTTTTTTCATCGGTCCTTCCAAATTCACCCGCGACGCCAGCAATCCAACACTTGCCCGTCCCTGGAATTCCTTGCGGTTACCATCTCTATTGAAGATGTCAATCACAGCCCCAAGCCTGCCGCCATACTCTGCCGGGTATCCACCTTTGTAAATGCGGACATCCTTAATCGCGTCAGGATTAAATGTGGAAAAGAAGCCAAAAAAGTGGGTAGGATTATAAACTGTCGTTCGATCCATCAGGATCAGCGTTTGATCCGGACTGCCACCGCGCACGTAAAGGCCGCTCGAGAAATCGGAAGCCGCCTTGATCCCCGGTAGAAGCTGAATTGAGCGGAAAAGATCGGCTTCAAAGACAGCGGGCAGTTCCTTAATCTGCGCAGGCTGGATCGTCAACACCCCAACTTCTTTTTCTTCCTCAATGGTCTTTTCTTCCTCAACAACAATCTCTTCACCTTCTACAAAACCGGCGCTTAGTTCGATATCAAGGCGCTTCTTCTCTCCGGGCGCCAGCGTAATCTCAACCGCATAATCGGTGTAGCCGATGTAGGCAACAATCATCTGATAGGTACCCGGGGCAAGATCGGGAATGATGTAGTAGCCGCTGTTGTTGGTAGTTGTTCCTTGTTGCAAAGCCGGGAAATATGCATTGGCCTGTATGAGGGTCTCGCCGGAGCGGGCATCTTTGATATAGCCATTCAACACCGCCTTCTCCTGGGCATGTAGCGACATCGTCAGTAGTCCGAGTAGCAGAAAGCCGGCAATCAATGTCGACAGTTGCCTCCTACCGCTAAGGCATCTATGATATTTTACCATGTGGTCACCTGGATGTTTATCAATAATAATGGTGTTTATCCGCCTCAGGTTCCCCGTAAATTGATGTCACGGAAATCACAAGCTCGGATAACGAGCACTAAGCTTAAAACAGTTTTAGAGCTGTTGCTACAAAATTCTTCTTTTTAATAGGTCATTAATACAGAAATGATCGGAAAGAAATGAGGTAGGTTACAGTTGCGGGGAAGCGGGAAGCAAAAAAAATGAGGAACAAAAAAATTCCAACAGGAAAAATCCCAAACTTTGGAATTTTTCCTGTTGGAATTTAGAATTTGGGGTTTTACGAGTCAGCCTTGTTACCCAACCTGACCAAGGGCTTCCCGCAATTTGTTGAGCAGCGTTTCGTCCTTTTCGGCCATGCGGCGAATAAACTCTTTGAATGAAACGTGTCCTTCCTGCTCATGAACACCGGTCCGCTCCCAATATTCGTTTGGCAACGTACGCAACAATTTTACCAGTTCTTCCCGCTGCGCGAGAAAACGCGAAACGGTATAAGCCAGCGTTTCATTCTGTCGCGATTTATTGAAGCGCATGCGATCAGGAAAGATCTTTGGTATGTACGGTCGTTCTTCGCGCAAAATTTTCTTCAGGCGATAATCGACCACTTCATCCTGAATGTCCGCTGCCCGTTCAACCAAATCATTTAGCAAGCGCGACCCCGGCTTGAAGTCGGTGTCTGATTTTTCCGGTACTACCCGAGCCAGCAGTTGATGATATTCCTGGAAATTTCCTTCAAGGTACTGAATCAAATCTTTAGAATCCATTCTACCCTACCCTAATTATAAAACCCTCAACCGTATCCAATGCTATGGACAAAATAAGGCGATCATCCTGACCCACCTTTGATCGTCGTCAAAAAGACGCAAATAAATACCCCTAACCATTTCATATAACTAAATTTTTGGCTTAAAGGCAACAATTTTTCGTACTTACCGTTATGGATGTCATATATTAGAATGAAAAGGGGCCTCTATGTTCAAGTCTTACCTGCTTACCGGATTCCGCAACTTATACCGCAATCGCTTATACGCTCTCCTCAACATCCTTGGCCTTGGTACTGCAATCGCTCTCTGCGTAGTGGCCTATCTGAATTATGAATTCAGTCAGAGCTTTGATCAATTCCATGAAAATCTGGAAGATATCTATGTCATCAATACTTACAAGGTACAGCACGATGTTAGGAGAGAATGGTCCCTGCTACCGATGGCTGTTGGTCCGACACTGGGCAGTGAAGTGCCCGGCATTCGCCATTTCACTCGACTGAGCCGCACCGGCGGCAGCTTAAATTATGGCGACAAGATATTTCACGAACGCATCCTCTATGCCGACACCACATTTTTCAGCATGTTTTCTTTCGATATCATTGCCGGGGACAAAGATCCCCTGAAAAGCCAGAAGAACATTGTTATCAGTGAAGAGCTTGCCATCAAGTATTTTGGCGACGAATCACCCATCGGTAAAACCCTGCTGGTACGGGTTGAGGATGCAACTGAGGCCATGACCGTTGGCGCAGTGATGGACAATCCGAAATCGAACTCCAGCATTTGGACACATGTTGTTATCCCCTTTGACAACATCCAAAAGCTAAACGGCCTCGATCCGCAAAGCTGGCAGCGATTTACCCGGGCGACAGTTGTCCAATTGGAACCCGGTGTCCCGATATCGTCGCTGACCCCGCATTTAAAACGCATTCAGGATTTACATAATGAAGCCAATCCCAATTGGCAAATTGCCGGTATTTACCCGACCCCCTTCGTCCAGGTGTCTCGCATTACTACGGAATTGGGCGGCTCGCCTTTCAACGAAAATTTGCATCCGGCGGCTCTGATATCGCCGTCCGTGATTGCCTTTTTGGTGCTGCTCCTTGCCTGCTTTAACTTTATCAATACATCGATTGCTTTTTCAGCGCGACGACTAAAAGAAATCGGCGTCAGGAAGGTTTGCGGTAGCAATCGCGGCCGTCTCATTCTACAATTCCTTACCGAGAATCTCATCCTCTGCGCCATTGCCCTCGTTGTCGGCATTTGTCTGGCAATCATCCTGGTGCCGGCTTACGACGCACTTTGGGAGGAGTTAACGATCTCACTCAGTTTTACAGAAGACCTGGGATTGTGGGTATTCTTCGCCATTCTTCTGGCAGCAACAGCGATACTTGCCGGCGCTTATCCGGCATTCTATATCAGCTCCTTTCAGCCGACAGCTATTTTTCGGGGTAATCAGAAGTTCGGTGGCACCAATCCCTTGATTCGCGTGCTCCTGATTTTTCAATTTGCCCTGGCAATGCTGGCGATTATTTTTGTCATTGCGATGAACCAGAATTCCGATTTTATCGCATCGCTTGACTACGGTTTTGATCGTGACAATAGAATCATCGTTGGTTTTGATGAGCCATCCGACGCTTTGATTTTCCAGGAAAGAGTTGCGAATCATCCTGATATTGTTGGTACTGCCGGCACCCATGAAGAATTTGGGTATGGCTGGGCAACCACCAATGTGGAAATTAACGGTGAGTATGATCAGGTCACGCTGTATCGAGTCGGACCGGAATATCTGGATTTCATGGGCGTCGAAATGATCGAAGGCCGGACCTTCGATAAGGAACGTTCTGCAGATAACACCGAGTCAGTTATCGTGACCGAAAACTTTCTTAAGAAGTATGGATGGAACTCTGGTGTGGATAAAGAGCTCTTTTTCAGCTCCTCAAAAGAGCGCATTCCCTACAACGTCATTGGGGTCACCAAAGATGTTTTGGTCAGCGGCGTATGGTCCGCAACCAGGCCGATTATTTTCCGCCCGATCAAGGGAGACGGCTTCCATTGGCTGTCGGTGCGTTACAAAGAAAACACCGCCGAAACAGTTTCAACGTACCTGGCATCCGAATGGCAAAATCTTTTTCCGGATCAGCCCTATTTGTTTGATCATGGCGAAGATCAGTATGCCGAGGCGATTAAGGTGAACGATACCATACTACTGCTTTGTAATTTTGTTGCGGTGGTTTCGCTTCTGATTGCATTTATGGGCCTCTTTGCATTGGTATCGCTAAATGTCGTTCGTCGCAGCCGTGAAATTGGCATTCGCAAAATTCTCGGCGCCTCGTTCAGCCATATCAGCTACTTATTATCGAAGGAATTTCTCCTTCTGCTCTTCGCTGCCGCGATCTTGTCATCTATTGCCGGCTATTTTCAAACGCATTTACTCATCTCAAGTATTTGGGAACAATACGCGCCTTTGGGTATCACCCCATCCTTTAGTGCTGCACTTATTGTCACGCTTGGCGCCCTGCTCACGGTGAGTATTAAAGTGTTCCGCGTGTCGACAGCCAATCCGGTAAATGCGATACGATCGGTCGAATAATTTTCGAAAAAAAACTCATTGACACAGCTCAAAAGCGATATTACATTTGGTGTCTATTTTGTGAGCGATTGTTCATAAAAAATGATGGGGCCGTAGCTCAGTTGGGAGAGCGCTTGAATGGCATTCAAGAGGTCAGGGGTTCGATTCCCCTCGGCTCCACACTTCATAAAGGCGCTGTACCCAAGTGGCTAAGGGGGGGGTCTGCAAAATCCCTATTCGGCGGTTCGAATCCGCCCGGCGCCTCTCTTCAGCAGGTCATAGTCACCTGCTTTTTTTATGTCCGCCCCGTCATATTTCTTTGCATCATCCTCGAGATAAACGATTGATGAATAAGTTGGAATATTGACGCGATCTCAGCATCCCCCTGTATCCCCCTTCGAAGGGGGATACAGGGGGATGTGCGATTATTACCTATTGTATTAAATGCCTGCCTACCTTATCTTCTTCCGCGAAATGTCATTAAAATGTAACATCAACCGCCACATGGCAATTGGATCCGTTCGATGAACACGAGAGGTATCTTAATCGGCATTGCCGGGGCAAGCGGGTCCGGCAAAACCCTGGTTGCTCGAAATCTGACTGATGCCCTCGGTTCAGACAAAGTTGTCATGATCCAGCAAGATGCATACTATAAAGACCTTTCCCATCTATCAATAGAAGACCGGGCAAAAATCAATTTCGACCATCCGGATTCCTTCGACCACGAATTGTTAATGGTGCATTTGAGCCAGTTATTGGCCGGTCAGGTCATTGAGCAGCCGATATATGATTATGGCATTCACTCCCGCAAAGACGAAATGCGTAAAATCGGCCCGCACCGGATCATCATCCTTGAAGGCATTCTGATATTGGCGATCCCGGAACTCCGGGATATGATGGACATCAAGATTTACATTGATACGCCAGCCGACGTTTGCCTCATCCGGCGCATCGGCAGGGATATCCACGAACGAGGCCGATCTGTCGATTCGGTTCTTGCGCAATATCAGGAAACTGTTCGTCCTATGTATCTTCAATTTGTGGAGCCTTCCAAAAGATATGCCGATATCATTATTCCGAGAGGCGGCAAAAATGTCATTGCCATCGATATCGTGAAGTCAAAATTTGAAAAGATGCTGGCTGAAATCGAATAGCAGCCGGTGTAGTTCTATCAATATCTAGAGCGGAGTTTAAATGATGATCCCGATTATTCAGCGAAATGTTGGCTGGATTGAAGTCATTTGCGGCTGTATGTTCAGCGGTAAATCGGAAGAATTGATCAGGCGGCTGCGTCGCACGCTCATCGCCCGGCAGAAGGTGTCCATTTTTAAACCCAAAATCGACAATCGCTATAGCGCCAACCACATCGTATCACATTCCGAAAACAAAATTGAATCGCGGGTCGTGGAACATTCCCGCGAAATCCTCGATGGCTCCCTGGAGAGTCATGTCGTTGGCATCGACGAAGCCCAGTTTTTCGATGAAGAACTGGTCGATGTCTGTATCAAACTTGCCAACATGGGTAAGCGTGTGATCGTTGCCGGTCTGGATATGGATTATCGCAGTGAACCCTTCCAGCCGATGCCGAAGCTGATGGCAGTTGCTGAGTATGTGACCAAGACCCAGGCCATTTGTGTCCGCTGCGGTAATCCCGCCACTTTTACCCAACGTACTACACAGGAAGCAGATCAAGTTGTGATCGGGGCGCAAAATATTTATGAAGCCCGCTGCCGAAACTGCTTCGAACCACCGGCGCCGGAAACGAATAACAAGCCGAAGGCTGCGGCCTCGGCGAATCACAAGACGAGCTAGCCTTGTATTAAGTGCGAAAATTTGCAGCAATCCCCCCTCTATCTCCCCCCGGAGGGAGATAGAGGGGGGATTATCGCTTGAAATCTCTATAAATCGTTGCGCCTGTATGGCAACATGCCAATTGGCCCAGCCCTTTGTACACATTCACAAGAGGAGAGACTGCATATGGCAATGAGCATACTGTTTGGATTTTTTGGCCTGGCAGTTCTGGTCGGTATTGCGGTTCTATTTTCGAGTAATCGCAGTAATATTGACTGGCGGCTTGTGGCAACTGGCCTGCTGATGCAGCTGGTTTTTGCCATTTTCGTCATCCTGACGCCCTGGGGCGCTGTGGTTTTTGACGGCATTGGACAGTTTTTTGTCAAAGTCATCGACTTTACAAATCGCGGCTCCGAATTTATCTTTGGCGCACTGGCCAATCAGGGCACCTTTGACAAGGCATTCCCGGAAACATTGCAAAACCAGGGCAATGGATTTGTATTTGCCTTCCAGGTGTTGCCGACCATTATCTTTTTCTCTTCGCTGATGTCCGTTTTGTATCACCTTGGCGTGATGCAGAAAATTGTACAGGGGATGGCCTGGGTGATGGCCAAAGCCATGAAAATAAGTGGTTCGGAATCGATCTCCGTGGCCGCCAACGTATTTATCGGACAGACGGAGGCGCCCCTGGTTGTGCGTCCATACGTCAGCGGTATGACCCATTCGGAATTGCTCACCTTAATGGTCGGCGGTATGGCAACCATTGCCGGCGGGGTATTGGCAGCCTACGTTGGTCTGCTCGGGGGCGGTGATCCCGCCCAGCAACTCTACTATGCCAAACATTTGCTTTCGGCAAGCATTATGGCCGCTCCCGCCACCATCGTTATTGCCAAGATCCTAATGCCGGAAACTCAGGAATCGCAAACAATGGGTCAGGTAAAAGTCAATGTCGAGAAAACCTCATCGAATGCCATCGAAGCAGCAGCGACCGGTGCAGCAGACGGCTTGACCCTGGCACTGAATGTCGGCGGCATGCTGCTGGCCTTCATCGCTCTCATTTATATGGCGAACTGGATTATCACCGGTGTCTTTACAGATCTGCTGGGCATCACGGTTGGCGAAAAGCCGATCACCCTGCAGCTCCTGCTTGGGTATTTGCTTAGCCCAATTGCTTGGATTATCGGTGTGCCCTGGAGTGACGCCAATACGGTTGGCTCCCTGATTGGGCAAAAAGTGATCCTCAACGAATTTATTGCCTATCTTGAGCTATCCAATGTCGCCAGTCAGCTTAGCGCCAAGTCTGTGCTGATTTCAACCTATGCGCTCTGCGGGTTCGCGAACTTCTCCTCCATCGCCATTCAGATAGGCGGCATTGGCGGCATTGCCCCGGATCGGCGTTCCGATCTCGCCAAATACGGCATGCGAGCGGTGCTCGGTGGTTCGCTGGCAACGATGATGACAGCAACAATCGCAGGTGTCCTCACGGGATTTGTCGGATAGGGCCTTTTAGCATACCAAATTTTGCTTCTTTCAGAATAGAATTCATTTTACATTAGGTAGTGATAATGCATCTTTATCACTACCTTTTCGTTTTTAGACGCATTAGCCAACGGATTCATGACGCGAGGAACCTATTGAAAGAATCAACAAAAATTCTGCTGATCCTCCTGGCCTGTTTTGTTGTGGCCGGCATTTTCTTCTTTTCACTATATTCCGGCCTGTCAAGCTCGCCCCCACCGATTTCCCGAGCCTCCTTTTTTGAATTGACCATCGCCAATAATATCGGCGAGCGGGCAACGGATGACCCATTCCTGGCTTCTCTCGGGGGCGACGTTGAGACCGGTCTCCAGGACATTTTATCATCGATTCGCAAAGCCAAAATGGATGATAAAATCAAAGGCATTCTGCTGAAGCCCAAATTTGTCGGCGCCGGCTGGGGAAAAACCGAAGAAATCCGCAATGCCCTGCTCGACTTCAAGGAATCCGGGAAACCCCTGTATGCTTACATCGAAGCGGTTTCTAACAAGGAATATTATCTCGCTTCCACAGCTGACTCTATCTTCGGTCTTGGTACCGGATTAATGCTGGTCAGTGGTTTCCTCAGCGAACCGATGTTCCTCAAAGACACGTTTAAGAAAATTGGTATTGAAGCAGATTTTGTCGCACACGGCAAGTATAAGAGCGCTCCGGAAGTCTATACGCGCGGCTCGATGTCGGACCCGCAACGTGAGGTGCTCAATAATCTGCTGGACCAGTTCTTCGATAACCTGATCAACAAAATTGCCGATGCCCGCTCAATCCCAGCGGAGGTTATGAAGAAACATGTCGACGAAGGATTCTACACGCTGGACCGCGCTTCCAGCTATCAACTGGTGGATTCGCTCATCTATTACCACGAGTTGAAAGATATGATCAAGGAGAAGCACGGCGACAATCTTCGCTTCGTCGGATTGAATCGTTATAAGCAAGTGCCTTTTAGCTCGCTAGGCGTTTCCGGGGACCGCCAGATTGCCGTTATTTATGGCGTTGGCACCATCGTCATGGGCAGCGCAGGCTTAAACGGTCAAAATGATCTGATTACCTCGGAAGGCATGGCGGCCGATATCAAGAAGGCGGCGGAAGATGACGATATCGAAGCAATCATCCTGCGCGTTGACAGTCCCGGTGGTTCCGGTACCGCCTCAGACGTCATCTGGCGTGAAGTGGTAGAAGCGCGTAAGGTAAAGCCGGTCATCGTGTCGATATCGGACGTCTGTGCTTCCGGTGGCTACTACATCAGCATGGCAGCCGATACCATTGTGGCACATCCGAACAGCATCGTTGGCAGCATCGGGGTTTTTGCCGGGAAGTTTTCCTGGGATGGCCTTTATGACGAAATCGACGCCAACATTTCCAAGGTCAAGCGCGGACGCAATGCAGATTTCTTCTCCACATCCCAAACCTTTACCGATGAGCAAAAAACCATTATGCGTCGCTTTATCATGGAATTCTACCAGGATTTTATCAGCAAGGTTGCGGAAGGACGCGGCATGACCGTTGAAGCGGTTGATGAGATTGCTCAGGGCCGGGTATGGACGGCAAGCGATGGCAAAGACATTGGACTCATAGATGTGCTCGGCGATTTTCGCACGGCCGTGAATATTGCCAAGGAGATGGTTGATATTCCCGAAGATGAAGCTGTACAGCTCATTACCTATCCCAAGACAAAGACCTATCTGGAGCAGCTGCTGGCCGGGAATATCAGTGTGCGAGACATGACCAAAATCGACCTGGCCTCATTTATGATTCCGGAGAGCTTTCATAGCACGATTCATGCGATCCCTCATTTCAAAGCGGGTGAACCACTCTTTCTGTTTCTGAACCATTTTGAGCTCAACTAACAAGGCGAATCGCTATGCTGCAAAAAGATCTGACAGAAAAACTGTTTGAAAAGGGAAAGGTCTTTAACTTTTCAAACGGCTTGAGTTTTATCCGCCTGATTGGCGCCTTTGTCCTCTACTACCTGACCGCGCAGCATATGATCAGTTACGCCTTGTGGTTGACGCTCCTCCTGGTCTGGACGGATTATGCTGACGGCTATTTCGCGCGAAAGCTGAACCAGATCAGCGAAATGGGGAAAGTTCTTGATCCCCTGGCGGACAAGGCATGTGGTATTTTGACCTTCCTGGCCCTCTACCAATATCATGATCTTCCCTTCTGGATATTGGCCATCGTCATTGGCCGCGATGCCTTGATTGTCCTTGGCTCATTTGTCCTCGCATCAAAGCTGCCATACATTACTCCATCGGCAATGGTTGGCAAAATTACCGTTACCCTGGCTGCCAGTCTATACCTGGTCTACCTGGTTAGTTACGATCCATTAAAGACGCCAATGTTGATCATCACAGCCATCGCCATTGTCGCATCGTTCTTATATTACATTGTGGTCTTCTACCAAAAAATGACGACGCCTGAAGAGGAAACCCATGACAACGCCTAGCATCGACCAACAGCTCCAGGAGAGCATTGCATATATTCGTCAGCAAACCAGCCAGAAACCGCGCATCGGCTTGATCCTGGGATCAGGCCTGGGAGACCTTGCGGATACATTGGCAGCTGCCGATAGGGTCTCAACCGCAGATATTCCCCACTATCCGCGATCTACGGTTAGCGGACATAAAGGCTTCCTTGTGTTCGGTAATCTTGGTGAGGTCCCGGTACTTGCGGTCCAGGGACGTACCCATTTCTACGAGGGCCATGGCATTCAAAAGGTCGCGTATGTGGTTAGAATTATGGCGGAGATGGGTATTAACAAGCTATTTGTCACCAATGCTGCCGGCGGCGTAAACGAGCGCTTTCATCCCGGTGATCTGATGTCGATAACCGACCAAATTAACTTCATGTTCCGTAATCCGCTGACCGGTCCGGTTGTCAGCGGCGAAGAGCGCTGGCCCGATATGTTACATTCGTACGACCCTGATTATCGTGAGCTAATAGTGAACTGTGGTATGGAATTGGGAATTGCTGTAAAGAAAGGCGTGCTTTTTGTCTCCAGCGGCCCCAGTTATGAAACCGCTGCAGAGGTCAAGATGATTCGCAAGTTGGGTGGCGACGCCGCCAGCATGTCCACAGTGCCGGAAGTTGTTGTTGCCAAAGCTCGCAAAATGCGGGTTGCAGGCATCTCCTGTATCACCAATTACGGCACCGGGATGAGCACCGCCACCCTCGATCATCAGGAAGTAACCGATATTGCCGGCAAGGTGAAACCACGGTTCCAGGAATTGGTCAGAACCGTGGTCGCAAAAATGGATCAATCCTGATGCATATCCACAACGAGATCCCCTACCTCATCGAGGATCTTGTTCATACAAGCACCAATTGCCTTGCGGTATTTGATCATGAAATGCGGATTCTCGATGTTCGGTGCGAAGGTGAAAAAGCGGTTGTAAAAAATCGGCAAATAAAAATCAACGGACAGGTTATTGGAGGCATATGTCTCCATATGCTTGATTTGCTCACCGTAAGCGGCCATAAATTCCTTGAATTCCGGAATCACCTCTTCCACAACTGCATTGCCATCTACCTTTACCCCGTTATAATTGTAAGATGACACCGCTTTACCCTTCAGATATTTCAAAACAGCAAATTTGATGGTATTCAGGTTTTTCGAGACCGTGGCGTGCTTCATGGCCTCTTCGTAGCAAACACCAAGATCTTCTCCGGCATAAGTATAGCTGTTTTCCAGAGTGCCGTTCAGGAAGTCTTCCTTCTTGCGCTTAAAAATCCGCAGCTTCTTACCCATTTCATAATCAAAATCAAACGGTTCACCGGCAGCGGATACAATGGTGGTCGTAAAGAAGGGTTGAAAAACAGTATCAACCGCGCGGGTTGCGGAATAATGAATTGAATACCCGCCTTTAAAGGAAAAACCATCGCGGGCAATTTCGTCCGGTAAGGTAAAATATAGCACCATTTCCTCGGAAGTCAGGGCAATATGATCGAGCTTGGTCGTATCGCGCTCAAAAACATTCTCGTCTTGCAAGATGGAGAGGTAATCGCGATAGGGCAATGCCGGGTCGCCACCATCCAATACCCCGGCAATAACCGGATATTCAACCGTATCCATCTCCCCCTTCCAGAGGATGATTTTGATCAGGTCTGAGTTGCTGGTCAGGTAAGGATTGTTATTGAGGTTTTCCAAAACCAGGCCGCTACCGGGGAATTTATTGATATAGCTGGCCGGCACCTTCAGCATTTTGCAAAGATCCTTCAAGGCGGGAATGGTAATGAAATAGCGTTTGTTATTGATCAGGATATTCAGCATCCCCTCGTCATCGGTACTAAAACTCAGATTCTGGGTCTGCTCGGTAAAGGGCTCCAGCTCCTCTTCATCCAGAAATTGTATCGCTTCATCAACTGTATCAAATAGCTCGCCAAACGGCACCAGCGCTCTGCCAAACCGGGAATACTGCATGAATATCCTTCCCCCCGGGCGAAAACCGGGATCGATATAAATGTGAACAAAAATACACTATTTTATGAGTTGATATAATAGTAAAATTCGGAGGGAAAAGAAACAAGAAATTAAGGAAATTTTCGCTTAGGTCTTTTCGAGGATTTCGTCAAGATTATCGGGAATAATCACCGTAAAGGTGGTACCAACGCCCTTCTCGCTCTCAACCTGGATATCACCGTGATGATCTTCGTGAACAATCCGGTAAACAATCGACAGTCCCAGTCCGGTGCCGACACCAACGCCCTTCGTCGTAAAACCGGGGTCAAAAATGCGTGATAAATTCTCGGCTGCGATTCCAACCCCATCATCGGTAATGCTGATGTATACATGGCCATCGTGCTGGCGGGTCTTTATCGTGATGGTTCCCTGCTCCCCAACAGCCTGCTTAGCATTCACCAGCAAATTTAACAACACCTGGTTTAGCTTGCCGGGATAGCAAGCAATCGGGGTCAATTGGCCATATTCTTTAATAAGGTTAATATGATGTTTGATCTCATGGTGAATCAATACGAGGGTATCTTCAATACCGGCGTGGACATCTGCTGTTTTCAGTTCCGCTTCATCAAGGCGGGCAAAGCTCTTTAGCCGTTTCACAATACCGTTTACCCGCTCGCTGCCGGAAGCGATAACGCGATTGGCGTCTTCCGCAACCTTAAACGTAGCGGTTAATTTTCGATGCTCAGCGATGCCCCCTTCAATTTCCGCATCAAAGATCTGCTTCAGTTTATCAATGGCCCTGAGCAGTGTGTTATGCATGCTGCTAATCGCACCAACCGGGGTATTGATTTCGTGCGCGACACCGGCCACCAGAGTACCGAGAGCGGCCATTTTTTCGGATTGCACCAGGTACGCCTGGGTTTCACGCAGATCGCGATTGGTTTCTTCCAGCGCCGCGGTGCGTTCGGCAACCCGATTCTCCAGCTCATCCCGCGATTTCCGCAACTCTTCTTCGACCAATTTTAGTGAGGTAATATCACGAATAATCGCCAATACCTCATCCTCGCCGCTGACGACCAGACGCGCTTCACGATGGTGTACATGGTCATCGTGCATCAGTATGTATTCATAAGATTGCGGCTCAGACGAAGCCAGGGTTTCAGTTATAAGCTCCATAGCTTTTTCGGCCTGATCAGGCGGTAAAACATCGACGACTTTTTTGCCAATTACGTCTTCAGCTGGCAAGGCCATATCGCTATCCTTTGGGGCGCGATAGTCAATATAGCGGCCGTCGCGACTGACGCGAAAGATCATATCCGGGATGGCATTGATCAGGGCCCGCATCCGCTGCTCCGACTGACTAAGGGTCGCGTTGAGATCCGCCAGTTCCGAGGTGCGTTCGGCAACCCGCAATTCCAGCTCACCATAGGAGCGCTGCAGCGCGACTTCCGCTTCTTTACTCGCTGTCACATCATTGCTAATACCGCACACCCGGTACACCTCGCCCTCGGCATTGTAAACGGGAAAGGCTTTTTCACGTATCCAGCGCACATCTCCATCGGGACGCACAATCCGGTATTCCATTTGGTATCCGTGGATTGCCCCCTGGGAAAAGGCTTCCGCTACCCGCTCACGATCTTCCGGATGAATAAGATTCATAATCTTCGCGAAATCCCCGACAACGTCTGCCCGCTTCACACCGTAAATACGCTCAAAGGCCGGACTCACAAAAATCGGGGTCATTGTCTCGACGTCGCCAATCCAGAAGATTTCCTGAATGTTGTCTATCAGCTGCCGGAAACGTTCTTCACTTTCGCGCAGCGCTTCCTCACTCTTGCGGCGCGCATCAATATTAAAAAAGGCGCCGATGATGACTTTATCACCCGACAGTACCGTCATTACCAGGGAAAAAATCATCCAGATATCCCCCTGGTGACGCGTACGAACTTTTACTTCCAGATTCTTGACAAATCCTTCTGATTCGAGCGCCGACAACACACGCCTGCGATCAGCCGGATCGGCGTAGAAGTCCGGTGTAAAGCTGCCCACCATTTCATCACTGCTGATACCGACCAATTCCGCCAGCGGTTCATTGGCAAATAGCACCTGGCCATCGGCAAATCGGCTAACAATAAAAGGTGTGGGCGCCAGTTCCACAATTACCCGAAGCAATTCATCCGTTTGCTGAAGTTGAAGGTTTTTCTCCTCCACCTCTTCCTTCATCGCCAATAGCTTAACGTTGGCGCTTCCAAGAGAGAAATTTTGGTTTTCGTAGTGGCGGGTTTTTTCCCGAAGCGTCTCCTCGACCTCATTCAGGCGCTTTTCAAGCTGTTCTGTTCTGCCAAGCAGCATCCTTTCCCGGTTCTCCAATCGCTGCAAAGCCAGCTCTATGGATGCAGGTTCCGCGTCACCCATTAAGACGTCGGCGGCACCGTCAGTAAAAGCGCTTTTGCTTTGATCAAGCGCCGGCACGTTAAACTCTAGCAAAACCGCTGCGAAATCATTCCTTTGAACCAATTTCTTCACCATAGAAGCGTCGTAGCTTTCCGGATCAATCGCACACCAAAAAACAACCTGATCTTCCTCACTTTCCGGTAAGTGAAGACAGGCCTCAGCTGTGCTGCATCCCTGGATACGACGTGTTTTTGATGTCAGCGCTTCGATCAGCTTTTCTCGCCGGGATAGGTCTTCCTGAATCAGAATAATATTTTGTATGGTCATCCGCACCTTACCTGAATCTATCTCTCACATAGGTCCACGATGCATCTGCGAGTAAATGTGCATCCTGCTTGCTCACTTCAAACTTACATCAACCGTGGTTAAAATACAATCTCTGGCTCGCCCCAAACAAGGGCCTGGCAGCGATTTTCTGTACTACAATTTAATTAACATAATATTTCGTGCCGATTACACGGATTGACAGACAATTTATTGATTTGACAAGATCCTGTTTATTGCGTAAAATCTCGGGCTTAATATTAACGTTGCTCTAACTGGTTGTCAGGTGCCAACAAGAGATTCTCCATTCTATTCGCTGAACAAGGCCTCACATGAATACAGATTTAATCCTAACAATGCTGTTCAATTTAGTGGGCGGCCTTGGCATTTTCCTGTTAGGCATGAAATACATGCAGCAAGGGCTGCAGGTTGTCGCTGGTCCGAATATAAGACGGCTGATAAACAAGGCAACATCGAATCGATTTATGGCCGTGGGCATCGGGACACTGGTGACAATGCTGGTCCAGTCTAGTTCTGTTACTTCCGTGATGGTAATTGGCCTCGTAAATAGCGAACTGATGTCGCTGAGCGGGGCCATCGCCGTTATGATGGGCGCCAATATCGGCACCACGATTACCGGCTGGATTCTGGTCTTAAAGATTGGCAAATACGGGCTGCCGATTCTCGGTATCTCCACCTTTTTCTGGCTCTTCGTCAAGAACGAAAAAATACGCTATACAGCCCTGGCCATCCTCGGTATCGGGATGATATTCTTCGGTTTGGAGCTGATGAAAGACGGTTTCAAACCCTTGCGTGACATGCCGGAATTCGAGTCCTGGTTCCTGGTCTTCAAAGCAACAAATTACTTTGGGGTATTAAAATCTGCTCTGGTTGGCTGTATTCTCACGATGATTGTGCAATCCTCTTCAGCGACACTGGGCATTACCATTGCACTGGCAACTGCCGGGGTAATCGACTTCCCGACAGCAGGGGCGTTGGTGCTTGGTGAGAACATTGGTACCACCATCACTGCCTACCTGGCATCTATCGGCGCTGACGATCCGAACGCCAAGCGCTCCGCTTATTTCCACATTATGTTTAATGTTACGGGCGTGCTGGTTATAACGGCACTTTTCTTTCCGATTTATCTGCCGCTGGTCATTTCCTTCGTCGAAGTATGGACCGGGCATCCGCCGGATTACCAGGTTGCCGGAGAATTCGTCAACATAACCTTTGCCATTGCCAGTGTTCATAGCGGATTCAATATTGCCAATACTTTGCTTTTTATTGGCTTTGTTCCGAGAATTGCCAATTTCCTTTTGACACGCACGCTGCAAAGCGATTCTCCAAAATCAGAGTATCTGACACATCTGGAATTTCAGCCCGATATGTCACCGATTTCTGCAATTGAGCGTTCCGGCCATGAAATTGATCGCATGCGCACTCATACCAGTGAAATGTTGGATAAACTCTTCTCGGTGACCCCATTTAGCGAAAAGAAACTGCGAAGCGCTGATAAGGAAACGCGGGCAACGATTGATCAGTTATTTGAGCGCGAGAAAATTCTCGATACGGTTCAGATCGAAATTACAACCTTCTTAAGTGATTTACTTGCCAGCACTCTCAGCAAGGAAATCACCGATGAAGCGCGACAACAACTGCGAATTGCAGACGAATATGAATCGGTAAGCGACTACATCGTTGTTGTCTTGAAGCTTCACCTTCGCCTTGAAGAAGGGCAGAGCTTTCTTACCGAGGCTCAGCGTCGGGAGCTGGAGGATCTGCACGAAGATATTGTAAAATTTTTCGAGTTGATACATGGTGAAATCGAGGATGATAAGGCGCGCGACTTCCTCGCCAAAATTCGCAAGCGCAGCCGCAAGATCACCTCAAAAATACGCGATTTGCGCGGCATGCACTGGGATCGTCTCAGCAATGAAGATATTCCGCCGCTTATTAGCACATCCTATATGGATATTGCCAACGGCTACCGCCGAATCAAGGATCACTTGCTCAATATTGCCGAAGCGAGGGTGGGCGGCAAGCAGCGCAAGAAAAAGAAGTAGCCGCTAAAAATACTTGATTTTGGTCCGGGCATCTTTATTTTTAGACTAACCATCCCGATAATGCGGGTAACGGTTTATGGTTATCAACGTCAAAGGAGATGCCTTATGGTGACATTGTCCATTGAATATTGCGTGATGTGAAACTACCAGCCACGTGCCGCCAGTTTGGCGGAATTCATAAAGACTGAAACAGGTATTGATTCCGAATTGATCGAGGGCGGCGGCGGTGTTTTTGAAGTCGTCGCGAACGGCAAGTTGATTTTTTCCAAGAAGAAGGAAAATCGTTTTCCTGATGATGAAGAAATCATGAGCAGTCTCGAACCTCTCCTCAGTAAATAATTGCAGCCATTTGCAATAAATGAAAATCCCCTCTCTTCTTTCCGGCAATCGGGAGATAGAGAGGGGATTTTCATTTACATCGAAAAACGCGGCGTGCGGCAGAGCCGCAACCCAGCAATTTCAGAACAGCAGCCGAGGCAACTATGCCGATTCAAACTCCAGGCTGGCAAGGTAATGCTCAGCATCAATTGCGGCCATACATCCCGATCCGGCCGCGGTCACAGCCTGACGATAAATGGAATCCTGAACATCGCCTGCAGCAAAGACACCCGGAATCGCTGTTTTGGTCGTGCCTTTTTCAGTTTGTAGATAACCGTGGCCATCCAGCTCTAACTGACCCACAAATAGATCGGTGTTAGGCTTGTGGCCGATACCGAGGAACATACCGTCGCACTTAAATTCGCTGACCTCTCCGCTAACAGTGTCTTTTAGCATCACCCCGGTTACACCGGTTTCCTGTTCTCCAAGCACCTCTTCAACTGTACGGTTCCACAGGAAGTCGATCTTCTCATTCTTCATAGCCCGCTCCTGCATGATCTTCGAGGCCCGTAATTCGTCTCGTCGATGTACGATGGTTACCCGCGAGGCAAACTTGGTAAGAAAGGACGCTTCCTCCATCGCCGTATCACCACCGCCGACAACTATCACGTGTTTGTCCTTATAGAAAAAGCCGTCGCAGGTCGCACAAGCTGATACACCATAGCCCATCAGCAGGCTTTCCGATTCCAATCCCAGCAGTTTAGCCGAGGCGCCGGAGGCAATAATCAAAGCATCTGCCGTTAATTCTTCATTTTGTGCAACCAGCCGGAAGGGCCGCACAGACAGGTCCACTTCCGTCACCATTTTGTAAAGAAACTTTGTTCCGAAACGCTCCGCCTGTTTGCGGAAAAGGTCCATCATCTCCGGTCCCATAATGCCATCGGGAAAGCCCGGATAATTTTCAACATCTGTAGTAATCGTTAATTGTCCACCAGGCTGATCCCCGGAAATAACGAGCGGTTCCAGATTGGCCCGGGCTGCATATAGCGCAGCAGTGTCGCCGGCAGGGCCGGATCCAATGATGATCACTCGGTGGTGTTTTTTAGGTTCCATGCATCTTCTCCGCAATTTAGCAGTATAAGTCCTGTGTCATATTCAAGCTTTTGATGCATCAGTCATCAAGCTGGATACAAATTGTATTAAATTGTTGTGCCATCAAAATTGTCGGCATAGTTTAGAGTCTGTTGAATATAAGGATGCATCCGCATGTCGAAATCTGTTCCTCGCAAAAACCCCGAACAATATCTCCTGCCGGAGGTCGTTTCCAAAGTGAAGAACCTGGAATTGGTCGCCCGGTTTATTGTTGAAGGGTTCTTGGTCGGGCTTCACAAGAGCCCATTTCACGGGTTCAGTGTGGAATTTTCCGAACATCGCCAGTACATGCCCGGCGACAATATCAAGGACATCGACTGGAAAGTGTACGGCCGTACGGATCGCTATTATATCAAACAATACGAAGAAGAAACCAACCTGAAAGCGAATATCCTGCTTGATATTTCCGGTTCCATGGGATATAGCAGTCATTCGGTTACCAAACTGTCCTACGCCACCTTCCTGGCCGCGGCCTTTTCTTATCTGCTATTAAAACAGCGGGACGCCGTAGGGCTTGCCCTGTTTTCAGACCGGATTCATCGCTATCTACCCCCAAAATCAACTCAGTCGTACATCAAATATTTACTAAGTGAGTTGAAAAAGGCTGAGCCGCAAACCAATAAGACCATTGTCAGTCAAGCACTTCACGAGATGGCTGAAAAAATCAAACGCCCCGGCCTGGTCATCCTGTTAACGGAATTTCTCTATGAAGATCGTGAAAAGATCATAGACGGACTTCGCCACTTTCGCTATTATAATCACGAGGTCATCGTCTTTAACATTCTCGACCCGAAAGACCTGAGCTTTGAATTCCAGGATGAAGCCACATTTGTGGACATGGAGACCGGGGAAGAGTTAAAAACCCAGCCCCACCTGCTTCAACAGGATTATCGCGCCGCCATTGAGAAATTCTACGACGAGCTCAAGGCTGATTGCCACAACATGCAGGTCGACTTCCACACCGTACTCACCACCGAGCCCTTCGACAAAGCAATGTTACGATATATGCTCAAGCGGAGAAGGCTGTACTAAGTGACTAAAGTGACTAAAGTGACTAAAGTGACTAAAGTGACTAAAGTGACTAAAGTGACTAAAGTGACTAAATTTAAAAACTTTAGCTCACTTTATTAACTCTGGTTCATTTTATTAACTCCACCCCCACGTTTAGTCACCTCAATAGTACACCACGACATCAACACCCTCCAGCCGTGCCTGATAGTATTGCGGACTTGTCGGTGGTTTTGGCGGAATGCTGTCCGGATGAAAGAAGGTTTCCGGGTGATCGTTGAAGTCCCGAATAATTTCCTGTATCATTATTGAATCATTAGCAGCATAGGCTGAAAAGTAGGCATTCATTATGGCCGTTTCGATGCGCATTTTGTTGATGCTATCTGTAATCGCTTGCTGCTCCGCCTTATAGTGTCGCAGCTGCTGGAAACCAAACATCCCCAGGATCATTGCAGCGACCATCAACAATAGCAGATTGATAATAATACTGCCCCGCTCCCTCTTATTCACCGTCATTTCTACCTCCCTGTATTTATGTCCTCTCCTATCATCGGATACTTTTAAATGGACTTCAGACCGCCATTTTCCGAGTCTGCTGATCAGTTTTAAGTACCCGCGTATATAAAGTTTAGACACCCATTTTCGAGGTCAAGTGACGATTTTTAAGTACTCGCTGCCGAATTCCCCGACACTTACTGCTAAATTCCCGCCGTCGTTTGTGCGCAACGGCGCATCCTGAAAAACTTTTTTTACAACGAACAATCCCTCTTCGAATTCGGGCTTGCGAAGCCTTCACAAAGCCTGTTTTTTCAGGTAATTAAGCACGTAGCGAGTAGGCGAGCAAACGGCCATGGTTTATCGAACTTTTGCGCCACTTTGCACGAGATTTGGCCGGCAGGTGGAAAATTATGGTACGACATTTGATCTACGGGGCAGTGACGACAGTGCAGGAGCAGGCAAAAGGAATTATCTGCGGAGGCAGGTCGGTCAGGTACAACAAGTTTTGTGCAAGTTTAATTTTTGTAGGTTTATCCAATTCAACAAGGAGGTAGTTCCTCATGGGTCAACAACAACTCTTACTCATCGTGTTAAGTGTTTTGATCGTGGGTGTAGCAGTCGCAGTTGGTGTGACAATGTTCCAAAGTAATGCAGTAGAATCAAATCGCCAGGCGGTTATCAGTGATTTGGTGAATTACGCTGCAAAAGCACAGCGTCATTACAGAACCCCAACCCAGCTCGGTGGCGGTTCCCGTAGTTTTGATGCATTCTATTTGAGCCCGACAGATACCGGCAATGCAAATGGTAGCTACAGCGTCGCCACATCCGCTCCGTCCGGAACCGCATATGTTTCCGGTAGCATGACTGCCATTTCCAGCAGCAGTGGTGAAATGTATATCGTTGGCTGCGGCAAAGAAGTTGGTGACAACGGATCAACCGTTGTGAAGGCTTCCATCCGCGTTACGCCGGATAGTATGATTACTTCTATCCTGAACTAAATGCAGCTTTTCTAAAAGCGGGATATGCTGGTCACATCCCGCTTTTTTTATTTCTTGCCGTAAAAACCAAAGGGAGTTGGTCTTCTATGCCTGATTTTAGATTTGAGGGTACTACCAGCGGTGGGCGTCCGGTTCGCGGAACGATCTCCGCCGATAGCATGGCGGAAGCCAAAAAAAAGATTCAGCAAATGGCATCCCGAAAGAATGTTCGGGTTGATCGCATTAAGAAGCGCAAGACCTTTATGTACAAGGTACAGAAAGGTAACGATGCCCCCTTCAAGGGCGAGCAGAAGGCGTTTTCGAAAGAAGAGGTAGAGAAAGCCCTCAAGAGCCTCGGTTACAAAATCATTAGCGTCCAGCCGAAACTATTCGATTTCAAAATGAAGCCGCCACCGGCGGAGATCGTCACCTTCGTACGCGTCAGTGCGGATATGTTGCGGGAAAAACTGGCTTTCAACGAAGTGCTGCAACTGATGGTTGAAGACTGTCAAAACGCCACCCTGCGAGATGCCATTAAGGAAATCCACAATGACTTGCGACGGGGTAAGGACAGCGAAGAAGCATTTATGAAGCAGGAACGGGCCCTCGGCAAGTTCAGCGCCCGAATGCTTGGGCTGGCCTCGAAAAGCGGGAACATGGCCGACATCTATGAGAGCACCGCGAAGTTCCTCGAGCGTAATGCCGAATTTAAGCGCAATCTGCGAAGCGCGCTGATAACCCCGATGTTCACTGTAGTAGCAATGATCGGGGCTGTATTGTTTTACGTCGCTTACATCTTCCCGGAAACCGCCAAGCTTTTTCTCAAGCTGGGAATGGACCTCCCGCCAATGACCGCAGCAACGCTGCAATTTAGCGAGTGGCTGCTGAGCAATGTGCTGTTATTGAGCTTGGGAACAATTGCTGCGACTGTGGCAATGGGCCTCTTTTTGCGAACGCCGCGCGGGCAATTTCTAAAAGACAAGTATATGATCAAGATGCCGATCATGGGACCCCTGATTCATAAAACCGTCATCGAAATTTTTTGCCGGGTCTTCTATGCTCTCTACGGTGGTTCCGGTGAGAACATTGATGCCATTCGCACAGCGGCAGAAGCCTGTGGCAACAAGTATTTTGAGCAACAGATAAAAACCATATCGATTCCGATGATGCTCAGCCAGGGTAAGGGCCTGGTAGAATCATTTGAGGCAGCCGGTGTATTTACAAAAACAGCACTGTCACGCTTCCGGTCCGGCGCTGAAACCGGAACGGTTAAAAACAGCGCGATTCAGGTCGCCAACTTTTACGAAAAAGAAACCGTTTACAAGCTGAAGAATGCTGTAGAATTTGTGCAGTTGGGTATAGCGATGTTCATCATGATCGTCATTACGGCATTGACATTGGTATCCTCCGAGACCGCGATTATGAAGCCGAAATCGCCCTCGATGTAATGTTGTTCATCTTTCGGTAAATATGCCGATACTAGGGGGTGTAGTTAGAGGGAAGTTGGACGCAGCAAGGATGCAATAATGCAGGACAATGGGTATAAACTAGGAGTCACGCTTGTCAAAAGCAATGTGGTCGATTTCGAGACGCTCGAAACCGCCTTGCTTTGGAAAAAGAAGCAGGACCCGAATGGCTACATGAGCCTTGCCCAGGTTCTTGTCCGCGAATTTGAGATCGATCATCACAAAGTATTTCGCGAGGTGGCCAAGCTTTACGGCTTTCGGCAGATCCGCCTGGCGGAAGAAACCATCGACGATGCAATCATCGAGCAGATTCGCAAGCGCATCGAAACCCTCACCCCCACTATCCAGGACTTGATGCAGGAAGAGAAAATTCTCTTCCTGAGACAGGAAGGGTCCGGAAAAGACATCATCGTGTCGGTGGACCCCACCAACAAAAGCATTCCTAACGTCATCCGCGCCCTCGGCGCCAAGCGTTTTGAGATCTGCTACATCAATCCTGCAGATTTTAGCGACCTCGTCAAGAACGTCTGGCATCAGGAAAACCAATTCCTGAAAGACCTGGAAGACTCCAGCCTGGAAATGGATGTTGACGACCCAACAGAGACATTGCTCGACGAGCAAGCGATTGACTCGGAGATTAACAAAAGTCTGCTGGTCAATTTGGTCGAAGGGATGCTCATCGAGTCTGTGCGACGCGGGGTGAGTGATATCCACGTCATTCCAAAAGACCCGACAACAACGGAAATCCACTTTCGAATTGACGGGAAACTGCGCCCCTGGCACGTGCAAACCGGTGTACGCCCGGAGGCGCTGGCCGCCGTTGTAAAAGACCGTTCACGGAATGTCGATCGATTCGAGCGAGAGCTCTCGCAGGACGGTTTTATCCAGCGCAAGATTGACAATCATGTCATCCGCTTTCGCGTTTCTGTGGTGCCGATTGTCGGGCGCGAATTTCAGTACAAATATGAAAGTATCGTTATCCGTATCCTCGATGACCGGAAAGTCATCACCGATCTCGACAAGCTCGGTTTGCAAGGCTCAGCGAAAGATTTCTTCATCAAGGCAATTTCGCAGCCGCAGGGCATGGTCATTGTAACCGGACCAACCGGTAGCGGTAAATCAACAACGCTGATCGCGGCCCTGAGCTACATCATTACCCCTGAAATCAATGTATTGACGGTGGAAGATCCGGTGGAATATGTCATTCCCGGGGCCCGCCAGCTAAAAATTAACGATAAGAATAACTTTGATCGCGCCCTGCGGGCAATTCTCCGTCATGATCCGGATGTGGTAATGGTGGGCGAAATTCGTGACAAAAAAACGGCTGAGACCGGTATCAAATTATCTAATACCGGTCACCTCACCTTTTCCACGCTGCACACCAATGATGCCCCGAGTGCGGTATCGCGATTGTTTAAAATGGGCGTGGAAACCTTTCTGATTGCCTATGCCATCAACATTATTATAGCCCAGCGTCTGATGCGTCGCCTTTGCAACAATTGCAAAGAGCCCGTCCAGGGCCTTGACTGGGCAATTCCCTTAAGATTGGGATTCACGGAAGAAGAGATTACCAATACAGTGTTTTACAAACCGGTAGGCTGCGATCAATGCCACAATGGCTACAAGGGTCGCTGCGCTATTCACGAGGCTCTTTACTTCAGCAAGGAAATCCGCCGGATGATCTTCGAAGCCGGTACGGACATCAATGAAGAAATGATTCGCGATCAGGCGATCAAGGAAGGCATGCTGACACTTCGCGCCGCAGGCCGCGAGCGCGTTAAGGAAGGTGTTGCCAGCCTGGAAGATCTCGCTCAAACAACAGCAGACGACTAAGGAGGCGGTTTGTAGCTATGAATCTCGGACAGACATTCCTGACATTTGGGGCATTTGTTATTCTAACCTCGGCGATCCTGAACTTCAATCGCCTCATTGTGGAAAGCGACGTATCGCTGGCCCAGGATCGTTACCGTCTGGAAGCGCTCTCCATTCTGAATTCCTACGCGGAGAAAGCGTCACAGAAATATTTTGATGAAGTCACCCTCAGTCTGGCGAGCAAAACACTGGCAAATTTTTCCGCACCGAATGAGTTGGGGCCGGATGCAGGTGACGGTGGCGAGATTGATGATTTCGACGACTACCACGGTATCACCATGGTGGATACCGGCAGAAGCAGCATAGCCTATCGCATTAACTTCGAGGTTGATTATGTGACGCTGCAGGGAGACAGCTTCGTCACCTCCCTGACCAACCAGTACCACAAACGCATGACCATCTCAATCTCGGATGCATATGCAGATCCATATCTCTATCACTATGTCGGGGATATAAAGGTACGCGACACGCTGCGAATGAGCTTTATCCATAGTTATTGGTTTTATAATTGATATTTGAACCGCTGCCAATGGAGCAACACTGATTCGTGACAAGCAGCGGCAAAGGACGGGAATTGGTAATTGACCGGAGATAAGGATGTCTTCAATCATTGATATCATTGGTGCGATGTTTATAGGTGGCATGCTCATGCTAATCGCCATGAATGCATCAGACACCGCGGCACGCGAATTTTTCAATCAAAACTCAGATGCCATTACCCAGGCCAATCTCAGTCAAATTTCCGATATCATCGGATTTGATCTAAAGAAGATGGGATTTGGTATCGCGGAAACAGATACCATCGTTTTTACCGCAGAAGACGATCATCTCAAATTCACCACTCACCTGAATTCTCACCCTGACTACAATATCAATCTGAGCGGGGTGAACTATATTGATCAGATCCCGGACACCATCGAATACACCATATCTACCGCTGAAACGATTACCTACGGAACGGTATCGATCACCCTGTTTAATATTCACCGGAGAATACGCATTCCTCCCTCGGTAGATGTCAGCTATGTTGTTGGGCAATCAGGTAACTCCAATCCGTTCACCTATCTCGATCAGATGGGAAACGCAACAACCAACATCAGCGCAATTGCCAATGTGGAGCTTCAGCTTAGCGCATTTAACTCGGAGGTCGTTTTGAGCCCGGAACTGGTGATGGAATCTCTTGATATGGGCGATGCAACCACCCAGGAACTGCAGGAACGGGAACTACGCCTTATTCTTCGCCCCGCTTACTGGAAACAAACCCGCTATTCAGCCAGAAACCTTAAACGCTAGGGAGAGAACATGTTTGGTAAAGGCGCAATCGTTACAGTGGTGGGATTTATGGTTGTTTTTTCAACCTTCCAGTTGAAGCTGAGCGGCACCATTGTTCGCAACACCGACAACTTCAATCGGCAATACAGCGAGTCCCTGGTACGGCAGGCAGCTGTCAGCAGTATGAATTATGCGATCAACTGGGTTTGGCAAACAGATACCACTTCCGGAACAGTGAACTTCGATTTTGAGCCGGTTTCAGCCAGTGTGGTTGTATCACTGGTCGGCACGGACACTATTCGTATTCAGGCATATGCGCAAATGGACATATTTGACAATGACGAATATGCAATAAGCGGCAATACCGTTCAGCTTCAGGATTCTATCGTGGCATTCTTTGCCAATTCGCAGCCGATTTCAAGGTATTTCTGGTTTACGGAGATCGAAGGCAATGTCTATTGGGTAACCGGCGATACGGTCAATGGGCCGCTACATACGAACGACGTTCTGCGCACCTACGGTTCGCCGGTTTTCGAAGGTAAGGTAACCGCGAACAACGGCATCACGCCAGATCCTTCCTCTGCAGAAAATCAGGCGATATACAACGGCGGCTGGGAGATTGGCGTCAATACGACCATTCCAACGGATATCTCCAATCTGACCAGTGCGGCAACGACCGGAAACAATGGTGCCCCCTACAACACGGTTTCGATTTATGACGATGTGACCACCTTTGAGTTCCTTGCCGACGGGCGGGTGGCTCGAACGGTTGGCAGCAACCCGCCGGACACAGTTTCTCTTGGAAGCATTGCGCCGACCGGGGTGATCTATTCATCGGAAGATATCAACGTTTTTGGCACTCTGAATGGTCAAGTGACCATCTATTCGGAACAGGATATCCACATTCAAGATGATTTGGTCTATGCTGTTGATCCGACAACCAACCCGTCTTCCAATGATATGCTCGGGCTGATTGCAAACAATGATGTCATCATATCCGACAATACCGCCAACAACAATGACTGTACCATTCATGCAAGCATCATGGCCATGAATGGCAGTTTCATCGCCGAAAATTATGAAACAAGGGACGTTGCCGGTGAATTAACCGTCGTCGGGAGTCTCGTACAGTACCAACGGGGTCCGGTCGCAACCTTCGACTGGGGCACAGAGAATATTCGTACCGGATTTACCAAAGACTACACATTTGATTCACGACTCAATTCATCATCCCCGCCCAGCTACCCCGGCGTTGCCGGCATCAGCCTTTTGTCGTGGTGGGAATAACGCGGAGTACGTCAATGATTGCAATGAAACACAGAGATGCCGCCAAAGCAATACTGCGGAGGCTTGCCAACAAACTGCCCGAAACACTGCATGAATCTACCAAGCAGGATTACATTGGGGATGAGATTATTCGCAAAATATCGGAAGAAGATTCCGCGGTGCTGCAAAAATTCTTCCGTGAAATTTTAGCGGTCATGCGTAAAATTCAGGCTTCTGATGTGGAAGTCGGGGGATACGCCTGCCAGGGTAAAATTTGGATGCGAATTGACAGTCTGAAGAAACCGATAGATGAGTTGGGGACTTTTGACCCAAATGAATTCAATATTTTCATCCAATCCATCCTGGTAGAAAAGCAGCGCGTACATCTCTTCAGCTCTCTCAGTCACGATTTTTCATACACCATTATTGATAACGAGGGGAAACGAATCCGCTACCGAGCCTGCGCCTATTATGAGTTGGGCGACCTGGCGCTGAACATGCGGGCGATTAACACTGAAATTCGCCCTTATGAAGAATATGGGTTTCATCCCAATATCGGCCGGATGTTCAGCCTGACTCATACCAAAGCAGGACTGGTGCTGATTACCGGTATCACCGGTTCCGGGAAAAGTACGACATTGGATGCAATTGTCGACCTCAACAACCGAACCATTCAGGCGCATATAGTGATCATCGCCCGGCCGATCGAATATATCCACACCTCCAAGAAATGTATTATTCGTCAGCGGGAAGTGGGAATGGACACCCATTCATTCAAGCACGGAACCATCGAAGCCTTGCGGCAGGATCCGGACATCATTGTCATAGGTGAAATGCGCGATCCACAGACCATTACCGCCAGTCTGGAAGCGGCCGACAGTGGTCACAAGGTATTGTCAACCCTGCATACCTCCTCGGCAACTGAGAGTATTGATCGAATTGTGGGTGAAATGCCAAGTGGAGAGCAAAACAGGGTTCGTCATCGCCTGGCAGATTGCCTTGGCTGCGTTGTCTCGCAAAAATTGATTCCCGCTCTCAGCAAGGGTATGGTGATGGCCAAGGAAGTGATGATCATGACGCCATCGATCCGGGCGGCCATTCGCAACAACAATTCCAATGAAATCTACCAGATGATCAGTGAAGGACAAAAGTATGGCATGACCACACTGGAGCAGGATCTGGTGCGCTTATATCGCGGGCGCAAAATCAGCAAAGAGAATGCGCTGAACTTTGCAAACAACAAACGGCGCCTGATGCAATTTTTGGAAATGAGCTAGAAGAATTAATGGTCTGATGAATTTTATCGAACATAGAGCTAGACAACAGGGATAATGTTGAACATAACATAAGCGGTCTAAAATGGATTTTGACAAAAAATACGCCGGGAAGCTGGCCGCCGGCTTCTACCTTGACAATAACAGGCTTTACTTCGTTTGCCTTGGTCAGAAAGGCAAATCTGTTGAGCTAGTTCATGCCGAATCAGTCCAATTAAACAGCCTTCTATCCGCTGTTGCCGTCGGTGAAGATCTCATCGGCGCCGGTGGTCTTGACTTTGATGATGACGGAAATTTCGACCTGACGTCTGACTCGGGCGATGATGCTTTTCTGAATCATAGCGACAATAGCGACAGCGAAGACTCTGCAATAATTGCCAGTCTTCTCAATCAGCTCCCGGCCAAAAACATCAAAGCAGGTGTCTCCCTGCCGGAACCCTTCATCTATTACACCTATTTCTATTCAGATTGGGGTTTATCCGGCAAGAAGCTGAAAGACAAAGTCATTGAAGAATTGGCCAAGCAACGCTCGGAAGAAGAGCCGCTCAGCCCTGACTCCCTCTTCCTGATGAAGTTGGCAGACGGACGTGTATTGGCGATTGTCCGCGATCAGGATGTCAACTTGTTCGGCTCTTTACAGGAAATACGGCGCCAGCGTTTGGCAAAGGTGCCGCAGTTGCAATTTGTCGAAACTGCGGAAATGTCGCTGATCAACCTCGTCAATCAACACTATGATATCGACGAGAAAGAAATAACGGTCATCATCAACGTTGGAAATGAATCCAGCCGCCTGATCTTTCTCCAGGGCCACGAAATTTACAATATTTCATATATCATTGGCGCCGGTATCGATTCCGACAATGTGTGCCTTACCATTTATAGCCGGATTCTGCTGGAACAGGACAATCTGAATCTGCATCAAATCGACCACATCATTCTAACCGGCGAAGCGCGTAAAGCAGGTCTTAAAAATCTGCTTATCAACAAATTTCAGGACAAAATCAACATCGACCTCCTGGAGCTTCGCGAGCCGGGCATACATGGCATCGATGAATACCTGAGCGAGTTTGCCGTGGCAATAGGCGCTGCAACACGGGTTCTGGAAGGCAGCTCCGATCGTACCTACGATGTGGATCTGATGCCGCCTGGCGTTCGGGAAGAGCAAAAAGTATTCAAGCTTGGTGTTGTTGGCTGGTTTCTCCTGATCATGATTCCGGTCCTGGCCTTCTTTGCGACGATGAAGATGATTCAACAGGAGGAACGTCTCGAAGAAGCACGTAAAGAATTCCGTATTGCAAAAACGCTGCACGAAGAGCTACAGCCTTTTGCCAAGCAACATGAACAGATCACCAACAAGCTGGCAAGCTATGAGCAGGCGGTAGTGCTGGTTGATTCGCTAATGAGCGGCACCAAGGACGGTAGCACATTCATTCGGCAGCTCAGCAGCGCGGTAGGCAAATCCGCGCCGCTCTGGCTGACAGAATTTGCCAGACGAAGCAATGGCTCTGTCATCATTAAAGGATATTCGCTTTACCGCAATCGGATTCCGCGTTTCGCCAAACTGCTCCCCGGAGAAGTTTCTCTGAATCGGGTAGAAGTCATCGAAATCCGCGAACGGGAAGTCTATCAATTTCAGTTGACTACGAAGCCGGTAAAATAATCAGGGAGGATTACCGTGTCTTATCAAATTAGAAACATATTGATTTTGACCGTCTTCATCCTGGGAATCGTTGCCTTTACGGGGTATAAGATCTTGTATTCTTATCCGTCTGATATCGGCAAGATTGAACAGGATGCCAAGAAACTGCAGAAGCAAGTCAAGGTCATGGAAGACAAACAGTTTCAGCTTGAAGGGCTGACGAAGGAACTCGCCGGCGTCGAGGACAAGCTGGCAAATATCGACAAGGTCGTGGTCAATAGCGTTACCACACCTGAAGCCTACGGTTATCTCAACCAGATTCTTGAGTATAGCGGTTTGGTTCAGTTTGACTTGACCTTTACCCAGACCAAGCATACCCCGAAGTACGGATACCATCTTTTTCGCATTACCGGTGAAGCATCGTTTACCCGGGTATACAAATTCCTCTGGTATATCGAGCGCGGTCCGCAGATTTACAAAGTGAGGAACTTTAGCATGCGGGGCGTCGAAATGACCGATCCGGAAACGGAAGAATTCAAAATGGTCGTTCCCTTCGAGATGACCGTGGCAGCGTTTTTTGCGAAAGTCGATGATGTTCCCAGTGCACATCGCACCCTGGCACAGGTTTCCTACGCCAGCGCCAGAAACCCTTTCTATCCTTTTGTGAAACGCGACCTGCCAATTAATTCCGAGGAGCAACTGGAAATTGAGCGGGCTTCTTTAAAAGCGGTCACTAGCGAAAAAGCATTGATAGAAGACCACCTTGGCAAAATCCACACCCTGGAATTGGGAGCTGAAGTATTCCTGGGCTTTTTAACCAAATTGAATCCGGATAAGGGGGAGGCGGAGTTTAGCCTGAACAAAGCCGGAGTATTTGAACGTGTCATTCTAACCGTTAAAACGGAAGAAGATTCCAAGTAACGAAAGTGAGACAAAAAATGAGATTCTATCTGGTTATTCTGCTAACCATATTTTGTGGGATCACTGTGTTGGAGGCACAGCCCCGTAGAAGCAAACCACTGCGCAAGGCCACCGCGTCGGCCGAAGAAATCGTGTCCTTTTCCAAGACGACCAACTTTTCCGAAGCAGTGCGCATTGTTAATGATTTCAGCAAGAAATATCTGAACAAGCTGGTGATCGATCCCGTCGGCCGCAACAGCGCCATCGGCATCGAAATTGAAAGCCAGCATTGGCTCTCCGCGCTGGAAGCCATTTTGAATCACAATGATCTCTGGTATGTGGAGACCGACGAATACATTCAGATCAAGTCGCGCGCAGCTGATACCGAATCGATGTCCAAAAAGGAAATAGAAACCCTGCAAACCTTCGAAACCCGGGAAGTTGTGATCTCGGCAGTCTTCTTCGAGGGCGACGTTACCAAGTTGCGCCAGGCCGGCATGAGCTGGAAAGCCTTTCGCGGCAACGACGTTAACCTGGATATTGCCAATCTCTCCGCCGACAATACCGGTGGGTTGCTGGAAGTGGCAATTGAGCCCAACCTTGACTGGGGCAACATCAGCGCAGCTTTCAAGGCCCTCGAAAGCGATAAGTTCGGTGAAGTGATTGCCAGTCCGCAGGTGGTTGTTCAATCCGGTTCGCAAGGCCGTATTCAGGTCGGTAGCGATATTTCCGTCACCTTACAGGATTTCGCCGGCAATGCGGTCACCCAATTTTTCTCGACCGGCTCTATCATCAAGGTTTCACCGGTGATCAGTCGACAGGATTCTATCCACTTTGTCAAACTGAAGCTGGAAATTGAACGCAGCAGCAGTGCCGCCGGCGAGGTGGGTCTGGAAATCAAGAAATCGCAGGCTGAAACCACCGTGATGTTGTTGGACGGTGAAGAAACGCTGATTGGTGGCCTTTATGTGAATGAGGAGTCGGAAACCCGTGATGGTGTCCCCTTTCTCAAGGATCTGCCCTGGTGGTTTTTTGGCCTGCGTTATGTGTTTGGCTTTGAATCCAAAAACGAAATCAAGAAAGAATTGCTGATTCTTCTGAAGGCAGATCTTCTGCCCACGCTTGAAGAGCGTTTTCGCGACCGTGTGAAAAAGAAGCAGAGACACCTGCTGAAAGAACAACGTCGTAAAGAGAACCTGCAAATGAAGTATTACAAGATGCAGCTGGACGACAATGGTGAGAAAGGCCAGAAGTAAGCAGTCGTTCGTACCATGAGCAGTGATCGCTCGGCAACACTCATGGAAGAGTAAAAAGGTATAGTAAAATGGGTCAACAACAATTATTCCTTATTGTTCTTAGCGTTATTGTGGTGGCCGGCGCCGTAGCTGTCGGCATGGCCATCTTTCGCGGAAATGCTGTTGAATCCAATCGTCGGGCGGTAATCGCTGATTTAATCACATATGGGTCGAAGGCTCAGAGGTATTTCCGGGTTTCGAAGGCCTTCGGCGGCGGCAATCGCAATTTCGACCGCTTCTACCTCGCGCCAATTGATACCGGAAATGGAAACGGCAGCTACAGTATTACCACCAATATACCATCCGGCGCCACCTTTATATCGGGAAGCGATACCTACGTAAGCGGCAGCCGCGGAAGAATTTATATTATTGGATGCGGTAAAGAGATCGGCAGTGACGATGACAATCCGGTTAAGGCATTTATCGAAGTCACTGCCGACAGCATCAAATCAACCATCCTCAATTAGCTGAATACCACTAAAGTATGCTAGAAAAGTAGTTTTCGTTATCAAAACTGATCTCCCAATTTGTCATTTCCGCATGCTTTTAGCGGAAATCCATCTGTTTGGACCATGGATTCCCGATAAAAACATTCGGAAATGAAAACAATGCGACTTATCAAACGCACTCCCGAAATCCACTCGGAAATGACAGTCGCTGCAGGTCCGTGGACGCCCAAAATCGACCATTCGCCATACTTCTGAATAAAAAAGGCTGTTTCCCTTTCGGAAAACAGCCTACCCTTTTATACACACCTGTTGTTGGTCCGGCCATTCCAAAATCAGTGAATGAGGAGACCAACGAGCATAATGGCGAACAGTAAAAGTTTGAGCCAAGTCAGTAATGCCATCACTCAACCTCCATGTTAAGTAGGGTTTATCCTTAAACCAATTCAACTTCCCTGCGGCGTGTTACCAGTATCGGCTTCAAACGATCAAAAGTGAGCAAATTTTACTCACTTTTCTTTTCATAGCTTACTAAAATTCAAATATTTACGCCCGTATCTCACCCTCAACTACTGGCACTGTTTTTGTTACAGCCTCGAACGGTTTCATCGAAGGATGGACCCGCATGGCATATAATTTGTACTTAAATTTTCATTTTCAGATTTGCGACGTAAATCAACTACAATGTACCGCTCAAACGTATTATACGTTCGAAAGTTGACAACAACTTTCGACGAATTGAGCACCCATGTTCAATTACTGGTGAAATCTTTAACATAGTGGCCTGGATAAAATTGAAGGCAATTTCGGTTCTCTCACCCGCTCTTACCAGCGTAAAACTTGAATCGTCTAAATGCTTGGTTTTAACTCGCCTTTGCGAAAGAACAATGGGCAAGATATTCACCACAACATTGATCTTTGAAACTCCTTCAGACTTCAACCTTCAGATTTTGCAGACGGCCCGAAACCGGTTTTATGGAATTTCAGCCCGAGTGCATGGTTCGAAGCGCTCTTATCGACTTCTTTTTGGAAAAAGAACTCAACTAAGAGAGTCCTATCCAAATAGCAATGGTTGTTGAACAGGGGTTGCCTAACACATAAATATACTCTAACGGTATAGTTTAACTCATCTTGTTTTCATCATTAATGCAGGAGATCTGTTATGGGTCAGCAGCAATTATTGTTAATCGTTCTTAGTGTAATTATCGTCGGTGTAGCTGTAGCAGTTGGTGTCACTATGTTCCAGAGTGGCGCGGTAGACGCAAATCGTCAAGCTGTTATTGGTGATCTCGTTAACTTTGCAGCAAAAGCACAGCGTCACTTCCGTACACCTACTCAGTTGGGCGGTGGCTCACAGAGTTTCGACCAGTTTTACCTGAGCCCGCTGGACAGCGGTAATGCAAATGGTAGCTACAGTGTTGGTACAAGCACACCGTCAGGCGCTACATTTGTAGCTGGCAGCATCTCTGCCATCAGTGGCAGCAGCGGTGAAATGTTCATCACTGGCTGTGGAAAAGAAACCGGTGACGATGGCACTAACCCGGTTAAGGTTTTTACTCGAGTGACTGCAGATAGTATCATTACGAATATTCTTAATTAACATGTTTTTCCTGCGAGGTATCATATTGATGCCTCGCATTTTTTATATACACTCATTGAAATATTGCAGGAAATTTCATGCCGGATTTCAGATTTGAGGGGTCAAATGCTGCAGGCAGGTCGGTAAAAGGAATCGTTACTGCCGAAAGCTTCTCCGAAGCAAAGAAAAAAGTCAGTCAATTATCGAAGAAACACAGCATCAAGGTCGCGAAGATCATGAAGCGGCGCACCTTTATGTACAAGGCTCAAAAACCGAATGAAGAGCCGATTAAAGGTGAACAAAAAGCATTTACCAAGGAAGAAGTCGAGCAGGCTCTTGAAACCCTGGGTTATAAAATACTCAGCATCCAGCCGAAAGTGCTCGATTTTCAGTTTAAGCCACCCCCATCAGAGCTGATCACCTTTGTGCGCGTTAGTGCCGATATGCTGCGTGAAAAGCTCTCATTTACTGAAATTTTGTCGCTTTTGATAAACGACACCCAGAATCCCACATTGCGGGACGCCCTGAAAGAAATCAACAACGATTTACGTCAAGGTAAGGATAGCGAAGAAGCATTTATGAAGCAGGAAAGAGCACTCGGACGCTTTACCGCCCGAATGCTGGGCCTCGCTTCAAAGAGCGGTAGCATGGCAGAGATTTATGAAAGCACTGCCAAATTTCTGGAGCGAAATGAGGAGTTTCGGCGCAACCTGCGTAGCGCCCTGATTACCCCCTTCTTTACCTTGCTGGCACTCCTTGGTGCCGTCATTTTCTACGTGGCTTATATCTTCCCGGAAACAGCCTTGCTCTTTGTGAAACTGGGCACCGAACTGCCGCCGATGACTGCGGCAACCCTGGAACTCAGCCAGTTTTTATCGGCCAATGTCTGGCTATTGCTGTTTGGCACTATTGGGACCCTTGGCGGTCTCGCCTACTTTTTCTCAACGCCGGGCGGACAATTCCTGAAAGACCGATATATGATCAAAATGCCGATTATCGGCGGTTTGATCCACAAAACTGCCATTGAAATTTTTTGCCGGGTCTTTTACTCGCTCTATAGCGGCTCTGGTGAGAACATTGATGCCCTGAAGCTGGCTGCTGAAGCATGTGGCAACAAATATATGGAACAGCAGATCAAAACGATCTCCATTCCGATGATGCTTAGCCAGGGACGCGGTCTATATCAGGCTTTTGAAGCCAGTAATGTGTTTACAAAAACTGCCCTTGCACGCTTTCACTCCGGCGCTGAAACGGGCACGGTTAAGTCAACCTCGCTGCAAATCGCAAATTATTACGAAAAAGAGACGGTCTACAAGCTGAAGAATGCTGTTGAAATGATCCAGCTGGTCATAGCAATGATTATTTCAGTCGTTATTACGGCACTGACGATCATTTCTTCGGAAACAGCATTGGTAAGTCCGTCAACACCGTTTTAATAGAGCGAATTGAGTTTAGCAATTTGGAAAATATAGCCGATCGCAACGTCGCGATAGAGGGGCAAACCTGGTTGTGAGGTACTGGGTGCTGGTCCGGACGGACGGTCCGATGATGATTAAGTAACTAAAACATCTGACGAATTTAGGGAATTAGAGGCGCGATCAATGCAAGATGCGATGTTTAAACTGGGGATGTCCCTGGTTAAACAAAATATTGTTCGATTGGAGGTCCTTGAAGAAGCATTACAAATGCGCAAGCAGGACCAATCTGATCATCCACGTAATTTGGCCGAAATACTGGTCAAAGATTTCAATTGCGAGCACGACAGCGTTTACCGCGAAGTTGCACGCTATTACGGTTTCCGGGAACTGGAGTTACCATCCGGCCAGCTTAGTGAAGACCGTATTCAGTTTATCAACAATATCCTGAAAAAGCTACCGGATGAGACTCGAAAGCTGATGCTGGATGAAAAGATTCTCATCTACAAATACGATCCAAATACCCCCTACCGCTTTTTGTTTGTTTCCACGGATCCGACGAATAACAACATCGAAACAGTAGCGCGCCGTATTGGCGCAAAACGTTACGAAGTCTGTTATGTCGGCTTGAAGGAATTCGATGAAATCATCGAGAAGGCCTTCCCCCCGGAAAACCAATTCCTGCAGCAAGTTGACATGAGCGATATCGAGATCGAAACCGATCCCGAAGAATCCTCGCTGGAAGAAGAAGCGATTGATGCAGAAATCAACAAGAGTCTGCTGGTCAATTTGATGGAGGGGATGCTCCTTGAGGCCGTTCGCCGCGGGGCAAGTGATATCCATATTATACCGACCGATGCCAAAGATTCGGAAATTCACTTCCGTATCGACGGTAAGCTGCAGCCCTGGTATAGCGACAAGGGCATCAAGCCGGAAGCAATGGCGGCAGTAGTAAAAGACCGCTCCAAGAATATCGACCGATTTGAGCGCGATGCCGCACAGGACGGCTTTATTCAGCGGACCATCGACGGACATATGATTCGTTTCAGGGTATCAGTATTACCGGTTGTCGGCAAGGATTATCGCCACAAGCTGGAAAGTGTGGTTATCAGGGTGTTGGATGATCGAAACGTTATTACCGACTTCGAAAAACTGGGCTTCCAGGGTGGTGCTCGTAAATCCTTTGTTCGAGCCATCTCCAAACCCCAGGGTATGATTATTCTTACCGGTCCGACCGGTAGTGGTAAGTCAACAACCTTGATTGCTGCACTCAGCCACGTGATGAACCCGCAAATCAACGTATTAACGGTTGAAGATCCGGTGGAATACCTGATAAGGGGTGTGCGTCAGTTAAAAATTGGCGATAAGAACACCTTCGATCAGGCAATCCGCGCGATTCTGCGACATGACCCCGACGTCGTTATGGTTGGTGAGATGCGTGATAAGCAAACGGCAGATATTGCAATCAAACTGGCGAATACCGGTCACCTTACATTCTCCACCCTTCACACCAACGATGCTCCCAGTGCGGTATCGAGGCTTTACAAAATGGGCATCGAGACATTCCTGATTGCCTATGCGATCAATATTGTGATTGCCCAGCGTCTGATACGCCGCTTATGTCAAAAATGCAAGCGACCATCGGATAACCTGGACCCGCGAATTCCACTACGGCTTGGTTTCAGCAAGGAAGAGATCGCAAATACGGTGTTTTATGAAGCCGTGGGCTGTGATGAATGCAACGGCGGGTATAAAGGCCGTGTGGCTATCCATGAAGCCCTGTATTTTACCAAGGAGTTGAAGAATTTGATCTTTACCTCCGGCGCAGATATTAACGACGAAGCAATTCGTGAACAGGGCATCAAAGATGGCATGACCACGCTGCGGGCCGCCGCCCGGCAACGCGTGATGGACGGTATTACCACTATCGAAGAAATTGCCCAGGCAACCGCCGAAGAGTAGGCAAACAGGAGCAAAGTATGGGAACCGGACAAACTATTATCACCATCGGCGCCTTGGTCCTTTTGTCGATGGCGATCCTCAATTTGAACAACAATATTGCCAATAGCGATTTCTCACTGGCCCAAAATCGCTATCGCCTGGAAGCGCTATCGATCATGAGCACCTATACAGAGCAGGGCTCGCAGTATTTCTTCGATGAAGCCTCTACCGATACCACCAGTGCTAAAGATCTGGTTGATTTTACGGATCCCGCATTTCTTGGCTTTGAAGCCAATGATTTGGGGGTTATAGACGATTTTGATGACTATAATGGTCATGTTCTGCTCGATACTGCCGAAAGTGGAATTGTATATCGGGTCTGGTTTGAAGTAGATTACGTTGAATTGTCCGGTGACACTATTTCGCCGTCCATCGTTCGCACCTACCATAAGCGCATGCGGATATTCATGACCGACAATTATGCCACCCCATTGATCTATAAAGATTCCAGCGGGGTTCAGGTACACGACACCTTAAGCCTGGATTTCGTTCAGAGTTACTGGTTCTATAACTAGGCCATTTCCTGTCCGTTCTGGCTGGTATTATTAAAAATATTTTTCCGTGAAGTTGATTCATAGCAGATCGCGTCTGCTGGAGTCATCGTAGATTTCCCCTTTCTATAGCACGAGGGGATTCTTTGATATTACGGGTTGCGGGTATTGCTCAAGATGCAATAAGAGGAAGTTATGAACGCATTTATGGACATTGTTATTGCCATGTTTATTGGCGGCATGCTGTTGTTAATGGCATTGGGCGCTTCGGAACGTGGTATACAGGAGTTTTTTAACCAAAACTCGGATGCGATTGTACAGCGCAATCTGACCCAGACGTCCAATATCATGCAGTTTGACATGCGGAAGATTGGCTTTCAGATTCCCGAAACCAAGAGAGACTCCATCATCATTACCGCAGCACCGGATAATTTCGAATTTCTCGCTCAGCTAAATTTCGATGCAGACAGCTTCCTCGAAGTACCTGGTGTTAGCACCTACGATAGTATTCCCGACACCATGGAATACAACATTATCCTGGATGAATCTTTCACGTTCATAGATACGACCATTCACACGTATAATATTATTCGCACCATCAAACTGGCCGGTGAAGCGCCTTATAACAGCCTGATTGGCACGATAGGAAACAACGATGTTTTCGAATATCTGGACCAAATCGGTAGACCCGTCGGCGTAACTTTAGCCACTCGTATGGTGGAAATGACACTCACCGCATACAATCCGCGTATTGTGCTCAGCCCGGAACTTGTGACGACCCATGTGGGGGGCATCGCAGATTCTACGTTTCGGAAGCGCGAACTACGCCGGATACTGCGCGCCTCATATTGGCGGCAGACACGACTTGTATCAAAAAATTTAAGACGATAAGCACGAGGTAGTGTTATGCTAGGCAAAGGATCGCTCATTATTATCTTTGGTTTAACTGTGGCATTCTCGACGTATCAATTACGATTGAGTCAGGCAGTCGAAGCCACTGTCGACAATTTCAACCGCCATTATATGGAAACGGTTGCCCACATGTCATCGCAATCAGCGATGAATATGGCCTTGAATGAAGTTTGGTTGAATAATACTTCTTCTGATACCTTCATGGTGAAGGTCAACAACTGTACTACCGTCTGTCAAATAACCCCGATGGGCGGTGACACTATTAAAGTGAAGATTCGCTCCACCAGCAATCTCTATGATAACGAGTTCTACCGTTACTATGGCGTAACCCGGACCTTGAAAGACTCTATCGTCGCCATTTTCACCCGCAATCGTCCGGTATCCGAATATTTCTGGTTTACCAATGATGACAAAGGGATTAAATACATTACCAATGATACATTGGTTGGCCCGTTGCATTGCAACAAAGTGATAAAGACCAGTGGCTCGCCGGTTTTCTTCGACAAGGTAACTGCAAAAATGGGGATAAATCCATCCCCTGATCACTGGACCAGCCTGGCAAATTTCTACGGCGGATGGGAAATTGGTATTGATGCGTCCATGCCAACCGATTTGTCGATGCTATTGAATACCGCAACCGCGGACAATGGCCCGGCTCCGATCAATACAATGTGCCTCTACAATCAGCCGGTGACTTTTGAATTTCTATTTGACGGAAGAGTGGCGCGTACCGTTGGTGCAGCACCGACAGATACGGTAGTACTCTCAACCATTGCACCTTCCGGAGTCATTGCCGCACAGGATGATATCCGTGTCAAAGGTATCGTCAACGGCAATATTTCCTTGTATTCGCAGTCGAATATTTGGATTGATGATGACATTGTCTACGCCGATGATCCAAATCTGAATCCCGGATCTGATGATTTTCTGGCGCTACTCACAGACCAACACGTCTTTATTACGGATAATACCGCCAACAATAGTGATGTCATCATTCAGGCAACGATCGTAACGCCCAGCGGCCGTTTTCGCGCCCAAAATCATGATACCCGCCCGGTTAGTGGTACGATTTATCTCACCGGCAGTGTTATCCAAGATGAGCGCGGACCGGTTGGTACTTATTGGCCGGGACACTTCTTGCCGGTATTGGTCAGCGGGTATTACAAGAACTACAAATATGATACAAGATTGGCCACCAAAGCGCCTCCATACATGCCAACAATCGACAACTGGCGGCTGGTTGCCTGGTGGGAATAAAGTCCGCGTAATTAATTGAGATTTCAGATTTCCCCGCCAGCCCGGCGCTTGCGGGGAAATGAAGTATAGCAGCTGTCCGATCCGTAGTTGCATGGGCAGCGTCATTGACATTAGAGAAGGATTAGTAAGATTAATTTACAGTCTGAACAAGTCAAGAAAATCCTGGCATTTCTGACAGAGAAAATCCCTCCTACCCTCCGCGAAATCGAAAAACAACGTTTTATCAGTGACGAGCTTATATCCAAGCTCTCCATTACGCAGCTCAACCTGCTCAGAACCTATGTCAACAACATCCTTGAGCGGATGCGTGAATATGATGCCTCTGATATCGAATTTGGCGGAAGCGGGGCGCAATACCGGGTTTGGATGCGCGTGCAGGGACGAAAATTACCCTATGAGGAATTCGGAAATTATTCCGCGGAGGAATTCAATTTACTGATTCAGTCAATACTTCAGCCGGAACAGCGGAAAGTATTGCTGGAATACAAAAGTGCCGACTTTTCTTATTCTGTCAAAAATTATGACGAATCTCACGACCGGTACCGGGCAACTGCTTATTTTGAGCTCGGTGAATTAGCACTCAACATGCGTGCAATCAATAATGAGATTCGCTTTTATGAGAGCTATGGCTTTCATACCAGCGTAACCAACGTGCTGAGCCTGGTGCATACCAAGGAAGGCCTGATTCTGGTGACCGGTATTACCGGCAGCGGAAAAAGTACCACGCTGGACGCGATAATCGATATGAATAACCGGACGATCAACGCACATGTAGTAATCATCGCATCGCCGATTGAATATGTGCACAAATCGAACCGCTGTATCATTCGCCATCGCGAGGTAGGTATTGATACCAACTCCTTTAAGCAAGGGACGGTTGAAGCACTGCGCCAGGATCCTGACATCATCATGATTGGTGAGGTTCGTGATCCGGAAACCATTATGGCAGCGCTGGAAGCAGCAGATACCGGTCATAAGGTATTCTCCACACTGCATACCTCTTCTGCTGTTGAGAGCATCGATCGTATTATTGGCGAAATCCCGGCCCTGGAGCAAGAACGGGTGCGGGTACGCCTGGCAGATTCTTTGAAATGCGTGGTATCGCAAAAACTGGTGCCCGGGGTTTCCGGCCGTCGGGTATTAGCGAAGGAAGTTATGGTCATGATTCCATCGATCAAAGCCGCCATTCGCTCGAACAACACGCAGGAGATTTACCAGATGATCAGCGAAGGCCGAGACCACGGGATGGTGACCATGGAACAGGATTTAAAGCGGCTTTACCTGAATCAAAAGATCTCCAAGGCAACGACTTTGAACTACGCCAACAACAAGCGGCGTATGCAGCAGTTGCTGCAGACGGACTTTTAGTCGACAGTCAAGTCGTTTGTATTGAGTTCAAGTGATACTGGCATAAATATGTCTCTGTAATGCAATAGATCAGCACAACGTGAAAGGAGTTCGCAACCTTTATCTGCAATCAATAAGAAAACTCGACATTCACTAAAATTTTAAGATGAAACATGCTTAGATCTAAACAAAAACATTCACGGACAGAGGATGGATCTGTCCCGGAATCGAAATTCAACAACGGGCATGCCTCCCCTCAGTTGAAAAATATGCAGCGGCGCAAACCCAAACGACGGGCTAACCAAAAACGCCGGCGCTTTGAAGGAGATACCAAATACGCTATCGGTATCTTCGACGAAGGCTTATTCCTGCATGTTGTCTGTCTTTCCCGTAAAGGCAAGAATGTCAACTTTGTAGATGCGGAAACCTACCGTCTCTCCAATCGGCTTGAATCCGTTTCGGCTGGCGACGAATTCATTATGGAATCGACCACCTTTCTGGGTGAAGGCGACCCTGTAATTGACGCCACCGCCGAAAAAATTGAAGATCCTGACATCCAAATCACTGAAACGGCCGGTGCGCCGAACAGTGATGAAGAAAACGTTTTCCTCCTCAAGGGCATCCTTAGCAAATACACCCATCGAAAATATGAAGTCGCCATTAGCCTTTCTGAACCCCAGGTTTACTATGCTTTTTTCAATACCAGTTGGGGTCTCGAAGGCCAGGACCTGAAACTGCGGGTCATCGAGGAATTGGCAAAGTCGCGCCCCAATGCCCAGGGCATCAGAGCGGATGATTTGCAGGTGTTGAAGCTAAAAGAAGATCGGATTCTGGCAATTGTGCGGGATTCCTCTCTCAACCTGCTCAACCTGCTGGAAAACGTTCAGTCCGGGATTACCAAGCGTATTTCTTTCGTGGAAAGCGCCGAAACCTCGCTGATCAACCTTGTTAAGGAAAATTACAATTTCCAGGCCCAGGACCTCAGCCTGATCGTATTTATGGGCCATGAATACAGCCGGCTCATCTTTATGCGCGGCAACGAGATTTACAATATCTCCAACATTATTGAGGCCTTTGTCGACAAGACCAACGTCGCTAAGACCATCTATAGCCGTATTCTGCTTGAGCAAGACAACCTCGGTCTACCCAATCCCAATAGTATCATTATTACCGGTGAGACCGCTGATACCGGGATCGTTCAATACCTGCGTGAAAAGCTGCCTCGCGGTATCCATATCGACTATCTGAGCTTCCAGCGCTTCGGCGTGACGGGCATGGACCCGATACTCTCCCGCTTCGGCGTGGCTATCGGTGCAGCCCTGCGCTCCTTGCAGAAAGACAACGACTACCTGTACAATGTGGACCTTACCCCGCTGGAGGTGAAGGAAAGCCAAAAGATCTTCAAACTGGGGATTATCGGCTGGCTTCTGCTGGCGCTGATTCCCCTGGCGGCGTTTTTTGCCACTTTGAGAATCGTTGAAAACCAGCAAAGCCTGAACAGTCTGAAGGTAAAAGTTCGTACCACTGCCGCGGAGCTCACGCAGCTCGAAGATGTTGAGTCGCGCCTAAATGCTGAACAGGCAAAGCTGGCGAATTATAACAAGGGCCTCGCCATCCTTGACAGCATGATTACCACCAGGAATTCCTGGAGTGCCTTCCTTACCCATATGGATGCCCAGGTTCGCAGCATTGGCAAAATCTGGATTACGGAACTCAAACAGCGCGGCGGCTATGTCGATGTTCGCGGCTATACCACTGAGCGAGACAATATTTCGGACTTCGCCGATCGTTTCAAAAATTCCATTCTGAAATCCGTTGAGATACAGCAAATCAATCGGCGAAAAAGTTATAGCTTTCATATCGAAACGATTATTGATCAAAAACAAGATCAGAAATAGGAGTTTCAAGTGAGTTATCAAACAAGGAACATCATTACCCTATCTGTCCTGCTATTACTGGTTTTGGCAATAAGCGGATACTGGATTTTCATTTCCTATCCCAACGAAATCAAGGTCGCCATGGGCGTTCTGGATAAATCCACGAAGCTTATTGATCAACGCCGTGAAATGGATGACGATTTGCGTCGCGTTCAGGGTATTTTGAAAGAAAGCGCCGCAAAGCTTGCGAATCTTGATAAGCAAATCGTTTCACGGGTTTCACCACAGGACACCTACCGTTATCTGAACGAGATTCTTCGCCGCATCGGCATCCTGGATTTTGACATGCAGTTTACCGGAGCGAGAACTTTCGATAACTTCGGTTATAATATATACCGTTTGTCCGGAGAGGGGGACTTTTCCAAGATATTTCATTTTGTCTATTATCTTGAAAATGGTCCATTCATCTACAAAGTCAGGAATCTGAGTCTGCGTGGTGTTGAAAGCGGCTCTTCAGCAGCATTGGCAATGCCCTTTGATGTGGAAATTTGGGCATATTTTGCTACTGTCGATGAGTTGCCTTCGATCCAACGTACGCTGAACGATGTCTCCCAGCCTCGCATTGGCAATCCCTTCAAACCGATTATTAAGCGCAGCCTGCCTGCCAACACCCGCGGCCTCATTGAGGTAGAACGGGCGGCACTGCGGGCGATCGTACCCGGCAAAGCAATTATTGCCGACCACAAGGGAAATATCCACGCCATTCGCGAAGGTGATGAGGTCTATTTAGGCTACCTGACGCGAATTAATCCGGAAATGGGGACTTGCGAATTCTCGCTGAACAAAGGCGGGGCTGCAAGACGCTTTGTCCTCAAACTGAAATTTTAACAACTGACAAACTCTGAAGGAAACCAATGAAAAGGCATTTTCACTTATTTATATACCTGGTGCTGTTATTTGCCATCGGGAATGTCCTGGCCCAGCAGCCGCGTCCTATTCGGCGGGCGACAGCGACAGCAGAAGAAATTGTCTCGCTTTCCAGCTCGACGTCGTTCGATCAGGCAATTTTGATCTTCAATGAATTGAGCAAACCTTTCCTTGATAAAGCAATTATCGATCCGGAAGAGCGAACCGGCCCGATCGGCATCAGCATTAATCAAATGCACTGGCTGACGGCACTGGAAACAATCCTGAAAGAAAATGGCCTCTGGTATGAAGAACGATCAAAGTTCATCATTATCACTGAGGAAAAAGCAGCTACCCCTTCCGGCGTGCCGCAGAAAAGCAAAAGCGAGCGCATAGCCGAAGAGCTGTTTAACACCCGCGAAGTAACCATTACCGCTGTCTTCTTTGAGGCGAACAAATCCAAATTGCGCCAGGCCGGTATCGACTGGAGCTTCCTCCGCGACAATCAAGACATTCTCGTTCGCGCTGAAACCAGCGCCGGGGCCGACCAGGGTGGTCTGCTGGAACTGGAATTCAGCCCGAAATTGGACTTCGCGGATATAACCGCCATCTTCAAAGCTCTGGAAGATGATCAGATGGGTCAAATCATCACTTCCCCGCAAGTAACAGTGCGCTCCGGCTCAGAAGGGTCTGTTCAGGTGGGTGCAGATATTTCCGTTACCCTGCAGGATTTTGCGGGGAATGCCGTTACGCAGTTCTTTAAGACCGGTTCTATTATCAAAGTCACCCCTGAAATTGTCAATCATGAAGGCTCGGATTTTATTGGCCTTGAGCTGGAAATTGAGCGTAGTAATACGGTGACCGGTGATAATGGACTGGAGATTCGTAAATCCGAAGCCAAAACCAGCGTGATTTTACTGGATGGCGAAGAAACTGTCATCGGTGGATTATCGACTACCCAGGAGAATGCCTCAAGGCGAGGTATTCCATTCCTGAAAGACCTTCCACCATGGTTACTCGGTCTGCGCTACGTGTTCGGATTTGAAGCGACAACAAGCATCGAATCTGAATTGGTGATTCTATTAAAAGCCGAGTTACTGCCGCCGATCAAGAACCGCCTGGAAGCGAAGGCCAAAGGGCTGAAACAGAAACGCCTCTTGCAGGAACAGCGCAAACGCCGCTCGCTCGAAATGCAGCTATATGAATTACAGACCAAGGATAAAAAGTAGCCAGGACGGGAGTCTATGTTATGAAAGCAATATACATTATTCTAAGCCTTGTCACCGGCTTGCTAGTACTAAGTGCCTGTGAAGGCGACACAACAAGTGTTGAAACCAGCGGTACCGTCAGGGTTAACGGATTTGTCTTTAATCGCGATACCAATACGCCTGTCGATAGCGCCATTGTTGAATTTAGAAATGATGAAGTATTTGAATCGGCCTTGTCCAACAGTAACGGCAGCTACACGGCTGAATTTGATATTAGCGGCAGCCAGGAAATCAAAGTTGTTGCATTTAAGGAGACATTTGTTTCTGATTCAACAACCATCCTTGCCGTTGGCGAACGCACAGTGCAGGTGCCGGTGCTTCAACTCACCCCGACGGATTTTACGCCGGCGCTTTCCGGTGAGCCATCCAACATCTATCTGCAATCGATCACTGATCCGGTTATCAGCATCCAGGGAGCCGGTTCGATTGAGTCCACACGGCTCAGGTTTGCGGTTGTCGATTCCTTTGGCCAACCGATCGGCGTTGAGAACGCAGTAGATATCACAGTGCGCCTGGCGGCCTCTCCCGGCGGTGGTGAATTTATTACGCCGTCACTCATCCGTACCGGCGTCGGCGGACTGGCAGACACCTATGTTTTCAGTGGTACTCGTGCCGGTACTGTTCAGATCTACGCAGAACTGACGCACAACGGACGCGTATTGCAGTCTGAACCGGTTCCGGTTGTCATTCACGGCGGCTTGCCGGACCAGGCACATTTGACTGTAGGAACATCGCGCCTTAATATTCCGGCATGGCGGCGTCTCTTGAAAGAAACGACGATTACCGCCCTGGTTGGCGATAAATATGCCAATCCGGTTCGGCCCGGAACAGCAGTCTATTTCACTGTTAGCGCAGGCGGTGTCATCGGCGGATCAGATTTAACCGATGACCGCGGCGTGGCTTCCAGCATCCTCCTTTCCGGATTGCCTGATCCGTTTGACGCGGTTCTTGGTGCCGGCTTTTTTACCGCTACTGCCTCAACAGCAGATGAGAACCAGCAAAATATCAGCGACGATATCACCCTGCTGTATACCTCTACACCGATTATCAGCGTTTCACCAACGACATTTAACATCCCACATCAAGGCTCGGTGGCATTTCAGTATACCGTCACCGACTTCAAGGGACATCCAATGTCCTCCGGAACCCAGATTCGGGTCGGTATCCAGGGTAGAAACGCCGGAGCAACCGGCAACACCGATATCATCATGCCGGATACCCAATCGCTTAGCTGGACAAACTTTGGTTTCTCTGTTGTCGATACAAATGACTCAGTTGAAGTTGCCCAGCCGATTGCCGTACGAATTACCGTTGTCGGCGAGAACGGACGCGCCGAAGCCATTGTTGAGGGTGTTGGCAACTAACTTTCCGCACAGCTAAACTGTCCTATTACATCAAATAGGACAGTTTAGCCATTTCCTCCAAACCGTTTTGTAAACCTTTTGTTTTCCTCTTTTTTGGCATTGCTCACACATTCCTAACGACTCCGTATTACATTGTCTTAGCTTCTGGATCTTTAACAGGCCCTATCTCACACCGTGCACAGGAGCGTGCGCGCCGATCAATTCTGGTCACCGCAATTCTATTCTACCAGTAATTCATTTTGACATTATTCACATTGATGTGGGGACAAAGGCAACATGGGACAGCAACAATTGTTGATGCTGGGTTTGACCGCCATGATCGTTATCTTAGCGATTTCGATTGGGTTAGTCGTATTTAATAGCAGTTCTATAGATGCAAATCGCAATGCTGTTATCAGCGATTTGGTTCTATATGGAACAAAAGCACAAAGATATTTTCGCACTTCAACCACCTTTCGCGGTGGCAACCGTTCTTTTGACAACTTTTATCTCAGTCCGGTCGACACCGGTAACGCCAACGGCAGCTATAGTCTAACGACGTCATTACCGTCCGGGAACACATTTGTGCCGGGAAGCGCTACCAAAGTGAGCGGCAGCTCAGGCTTCATTTATATCATTGGCTGCGGCGTTGAAACCGGGGACGACGACACAAATCCGGTTAAGGCATTTAGTCGAATTACCAGAGATTCTATTCAAACCGTTATCTTGAATTAAGGGATTATGTAGTTCGATCAGGGAAGATTGAGGATAAGCAGGCGTCCGGTAACGGTCTCGTTACCGGACACCCACTTCATATCTGAAAGCGGAAAGTATCAATTACTTTCCGCTTTTTTTCGTAGTCGGATTGCAAAGGAACCGTCCATCTTATGAACATGTGGAAAGGTTCTGGCAAAGTCTTTTTCCCACAAATACGTGGTTGGCAAATACTCAGAGAGCGTATCTGTAGTAAATTCCGGATGCCGGCTTAGGAATTGCTGAATGACACCCTCGTTTTCATCATATTCAATCGTACAGGTACTGTAGACAATCACGCCACCCGGCACCAACATATCCGCAGCAGCATCCAGCAGCTTGCCCTGGAGCTGGCTCATATTTTCGATATCCGCTTCAGTTCTCTTCCATTTCAAGTCAACCCGCTTGCTCAACACCCCAAAACCGGTGCAAGGCGCATCCAGCAAGATTTTGTCGAAGGGTTCACTAAAGGGCATTTCCAGGGCATCTGCTGTCACCACGGAGAAATTGGAAACGCCAAGCCTTGAGAGGTTATCCTGAAGCATACGGGAGCGATTATGATGCTTTTCCATGGAAACCAGCATTCCTTCGCCCTGCATCATTTCACCGATATAACCTGATTTTCCACCGGGCGCCGCACACATATCAAGCACGCGCTCCCCGGGTTTTGCATCCAGCAGCTGAACAGGAATACAGGTACTGATATCCTGCACCGACACCAATCCGCTTTCAATGAAATTCAGTTTGCGAAACTCCTTGAAATTCGGAATGTGAAAAAATGTCGGAAAATGTTCATGCTGCTCAAAATCGATCGAAAATTCTTGCAACTTTTGCTTGAACTCTTCGAGATCGGTCTTCAGAAGATTGGCCCGCAGCGACACTACCGGGCGTTCATTATTTGCCTGACACAATGCCAGCGCATGATCAACGCCCCAACGCTCAATCCAACGCTGAATCAACCAAAGCGGATGAGAGTAGCTTACAGAGAGTCGCTCCGAGAAATCCAACTGCATTTCGACATATTCGAGCTTCTTTACCTGGCGAAGATAGTTTCGCAGAATGGCGTTCACCAGGTTAGCGGTTTTTTGATTGTATTTCTTCTTGGAAATCTCGACGGCTTCGTTTAAAACGGCATAAGCCGGCACGCGATCCAGATAAATCAACTGGTAAATCGACGAGCGGAGGTTGTTCTTGACATCCGGAATCAGGTTATCGAACTCACCGACATAGAGCTGCCGCAGGAACCAGTCCAGGCGGTAGCGCCAGCGTAGTGCGCCATTTACAACCTCTGTAATGAGCGCCCGATCGGCATCATTGAATTTGTCTAACTCTTTATCAAGCAGCTTATCCGTATAAGCCTGTCGGGTATCTACCCGGGTTAGCACTTCAATGATCTTGGTTCGCGCATTAATTTGAGAAGGTAGATTTTCTGTTTGCTGACCATTTTCGGGTGGCGCTTTAATGGCCGTTGCACGTTCTTGCTTCACGATACATCCATAAGTCATTTTGTGTCACTGCCGCCTAAATTAGAAGATTTCGATTATAGGCTGATATGTATTATAGTGCCAAATCATTTATTTACTGCCACTTAAATAAAATGTAACATCGCTAATTGAGCGGTTTTTAGATTTCCGGTCCGGACTTTTATCTACTGCTTAATAATGATTAAGCCTTTATGCCCGGATGTCTCTACCATTATTATCGGCAGTTTAGCAACCAAGTAAACCCTGGTTTCTGTTCAACGCAGAAGAAGCTGTCTCGTTTCCCTGCTTGCTTACTTTTCTAAAATAAACATGAATCATAGAGAATTAGTACCATAATTCACAAAAGGAAAATTTTGGTAGGGACGCTCAATCGGCGTTTTCGGGATTGTAGATAAAAATCCGTGAAGGCGCAGCATCATTTTGAAACGGAGGGATTTGGATACCAGCCAGGTAAGGGCCATCGGCAATGTCATCACGAATAAAGGCAAACTCGCTGATGGTTCGATCGCTGCGGCTGGTCGGTGACAATTGATGGCTACCGGCAGCAACCTGCCAGTAAAGGCGGTGATTACTCAATTCTCCCCCATCATCAGGACGATCGACAGAAGGCAGGTCCACAACCAGGTGCTTCACGGGGAGTTGGCTGATGTAAGACATTGCTTCACTGCTGAAATATGGCACTGCTTCATTATCATAGTTGCGGAATTGTTTCTGCGGCTCATTTGACAAGGTTCGAATTAATAGCGCGGACAGGAATGCCTCATCGCAATTTTTTAGCTGCTGCTGAAGACTGCTCGCAGTAATTAAACGGTCGTTTGCGCGAGGATGCGGCTGGTAAGATTCGTTGCATTTGCCGGCCGGCTCCGCTTGCACAGTTATCAACGTCGCCGGTATCAGGGCATCGGTGAGCACTTCTGCAACCGAAGGCGCGTCATGACAAATATGGGCAACACTTTCTGTGTGAGTGCCATTACAGTGCGGCACCAGTTTGATTTCGCGGACATTGCAGCTACCGCCACGAGCAGTATCTCCGATAAATCCGTCGCCCTCAACGGCCTGCGATGACGCTTTCTCAGCACCGAAGAATTGCGGCTGATTCTCATCAAAATGCTGCTGGATGGAAATCTCCGTCGGCGCTGCCGTGTCGACCGTAAAAGTGCGCTTGCCGAGGGTGCATGTCATTATCATAATTTAGCATCCTTCCTGTTTACAAAGTAAATTACCGACTAAACGCAAGGATGCAAAACCCAAATTCCAACAGGAGAAATTGCAAAACGCACGAAGTTTGTCGTTTTATTGGCATTTTTCCTGTTGGAATTTTTTTTGGACTACTTTCACTAGTGCTGAGTATAGAAATCCTCCCACAACTCGTTGAATTCAACGATGAAGGGTTGCACCACACGTTGATCATCCGTAATGATCAGGTTCTCCTGGTTGAAACTGGATGCGCTGCGAGTCCAGTTAAAGCTTCCGGTCAGGAGGATGTAATTATCGAAAATAGCGAACTTGTGGTGCATGTGATTGGCCACCTTATCGGTGGCGATAGGAATTCCGGCCGCGGCCAGTTCTTTGACGTCTGAGCCGGGGTCATACTGTTTTAGATCGTCGGTAATGATACGAATTTTGCAACCCCGCTGATGGGCATTTAGGATATCTTCCTTGATGCGATCATCAGTGATGGTAAACACGCAAATATCTACGGATGATCTCGTTGCATGAAATCGCTCGGCAATGCGTCCCAGACAATCCTTTCCGGGACTAAAATGAGCGGATGCAATTTGAGCATTGTTAGCGTTCTGTGCTCGGTCGATGCCTTTGATCACGGTTTCCAGCCATTTCAACACCTTTTGCCCTTCCCCATCGCCCAACTGCCGCCCGGCAATGTCGAAGGCGCGATTCCGCACAAAGGCCAGCTTTTCCGCATCATGGCCAATCGCCTCCAAAATTCTCGCCAGAACCGCCTGCTCATCACGATCCATCCGTAAATCACGAAAGGTTTCTTCCAGCACTTCTTCCAGTTTGTCAAAATCCATCTGCCAGTTTCCGTTTTGAGGGTAATGATAGAAAGGGGATGTCATCTCTCTAAGTGATGCCATCCGGCCTAAAATACTCACATCGCTCAGGGGAAGTAAAGGAAATATGGCAAATTGATCATCTTTTAATGCCAATGACAGGCAATAACGCATCAAAAAAGAAAACCAAACCTTTGTGTCGAGATGTTTTGAGCATTTAGTCGCAGATTTAGCATGTAATTGGCATTTTTACATACTTAACGATCAGTAATCACTCATCGAAGTCGATGCCCAGCTCAAAATAGTGCTCACCAATACAGGTCGGACAAACCGAGTGCGTAAACTCGGCTTCAGAACGATCGCCGACAAATTCTTCGACTGTATGCCAGTCACCGTCCGAATTGCGAATTCGCTTACAGTGAGAGCAAATGGGCAGCAATCCACTCAGCGCCTTGACCTGGCTCAGGCGCAGCTTCAACTCTTCGATCAAGTCACGCTGTCGCTTCTCCGCTGCTCGCCGTTCCTCCGTTCCGCGTATCGTCATCAGAACGGCATTGCGGAAATCCCAGGGAATCAGCGTTGCCGTAATATCCATCAACACCTGCTCACCACTTGCGGTCAGGAAAACCTGATCAGGAAACACCGCATCAAAAGCGATGTCGTGATCTCTTAACGCAGAGCGATCCGGCTCCTCCGCCTCATCAGGAAATAGATCGTAGAAGTAGCGACCCTGCAAAAACGCCGGTTCATACCCAAGGTATAAACGCACAGCATTGCTTACGTGCAATATCCGCCCGTCGGACACGCCGACGACGAATATGATATCCTGCGAGTGACGAAAAATGGTTTCAAAACGGTTGGGACCCTGGAAGTCCAATTCGTGGTGATAGTCGCGGCGGGTAAGAGGCGCTTGAAGTTCTTTGATAATCCGCCGCTCTTTTGCCTGACTACGCAGCAACGGTTTCTTCAACTTCTTACTTGTCAACATCTCTTCCCTCCTGGATAAATGTAGTTACGACAAGCTTACTCGCATGGGCTCCTCCCCGCGTCTAGCTATCGTCGGCAAAAACAGGTGTTTAATAAGGGAAAGAGCGGAATTTGAGGTAAGGAAGATCCGAGAAACAGCAAGAGCGGTCAAATGACCGCTCTTGCCGAAGGGTGCACGGGGTGGTTAATCCCGCTGAGGGCATGAATGCCTCTGATTCCAACCAGGGGTTTTCAATTAGTCACGCAGTTCGCCGGTGGTTACATCAGACGTGTAGGTATTCCCATCAACATTGATGCGAGCTTCGTTGTTGCCAAAGGTAACTGAGATATCTTTGTTGATTTCCGCTTCGCGATAGGCATCGCCGCGAATCCAGGTGATGAAAGCATGATAGGTGCCGGTAACTGTGCCGCTAACAACTTTGGAGCGATCACGACGGATACCGCGTGGGCCTTTAATGTCTGTCAGGGTCAGGTCAAGGGTGTGGTCCAGTGTGCGCTCAGCGTTACGAGTCATTACGGTGTCTTCTGCTTCACGATGGTAGGTACCGTTCACGGTGATAATATCTTCATGAACATCGGTCGCAACAAAGCTGCCGTTCAGGGCTTTCAGGCGATGAGAAACACGTGGTGTTTTGGCAATGCCTTCACCGGAAATGATGTCAAAATTGATGGTTCTGGCAGTATCGCCTTCCCACAACCAGCGCTTCTGAGCTGCGCCGCGGGCATTGAGGAACTGCACCTGGTAGTTACGCTCGAAATAGCGATAGTGCGTGCCGGTCGGCAGGCCACGTTCGCGAATGACGGTAACGTTCCACAGGCCATTAATAGAATCGTATTCGGCATCTACGTTTCCGGTTTTGGACATGACATCAAATCCACCGGACTGAGCAACATCCATCAAGTCATTCATTTGGTCAGCAACGCCGCCATTGTCCTGGCTAACAGCGCCAGCCAGAGATTCAGCAGCATCTTCGCTCGCTGTCAATTCAACAGCATCATCAATCGGGTTAGTACTGTCTTCTTTACTACAAGATGAAAAGAAAGCCAGCATCAGTAAAGCTGCGGATAAAAACAAATGGAGGCTTTTGCTATTTTTATTTGATACGGTGTTCATAATACGATCTCCTATAAGATGGTTTAAATTTCAACGTCACTTCTATCTTTGGCAACGGCTATGCCAAAAACCAAACCCCTTCCACAAACTCAATAAAAACAGAAGAATACGAATCCGACCTAAAAACTAAACAAGACCAGTCATCTACCGCCTGTACCGCCAGGTGTACCGAATGGGACACCTACTTATTTTCTATGCAACAATCGCACTTCTTGTGCGTCTCTTAAAGAATACACTCAGTTCGATATGCTTATAGGGGGCAACTATGAAATCCGTTTTTACCACTTCCATAATGTTTCTGGTGCTATTGAGCGCGGCCTTCTGCTTCGCCGCAGACAGCGACCAGGGCTTCTTATATGGAAAAATCACCGTGGAGAGTGGCAAAACTTACCAGGGCGTTATACGCTGGGGTGATGAGGAGGCATTTTGGGATGACATGTTCAATTCTTCCAAAGCGGAAAATTCGCTGACCCAACTGTTGAGCGATGATGACATGGAAGCACTTGAACACACAATGGATTCCCGCTTATGGCGTGAGCATCGCAAGGCTCGCCGCAGCTGGCGAAATTGGAGCGGCAATTCCAGCCATCATCAGTTTAAGTGCCGCTTCGGTGACATTCAATCCATGCAGATTACCGGTAGCGATGACGCAATTATTACCTTTAAGAACGGCAGAGAAATTGAAGTTTCCGGCGGATCAAATGATGTCGGCACCAAAATTCGCATTCTTGACCGAGAAATCGGCGAGGTCCAGCTACGCTGGAAGCGCATCGAAAGAATTGAATTCATGGATACACCTTCAGACCTGATCAGCGGATTTGGGGCGCCGCTCTACGGCTCGGTGAAATCCCGCAGGGGCGAATACAAGGGATTCATCCAGTGGGACCACGACGAATGCCTGAGCACGGACATCCTTGACGGCGAGAGCGAAGACGGCGAACTGGACATTGAGTTCGGCAATATTGCTTCCATCGCCAAACATCGCAGCGGCTCAATGGTTACTCTGCAGTCCGGCCGGGAGATTTATATGTACGATAGTAACGATGTAGACAGCGACAATCGCGGCATCGTCATTAAAGACCCGCGCTACGGCAAGGTATTGGTTGCCTGGCGTGACTTCGAATCCATCAGTTTTGAAAACAACCGCGGACTCTCCGGTCCTTCCTATCGTCAATTCAAGAGCCCTGAACGCATTCGCGGAGATGTCACTCTCGACGACGGCAATGTGGTTAGCGGCAAAATCATCTATGATTTGGATGAAGCCTGGGATTTGGAAATGCTGGACGGCAATGACGGCCGTACCCAGTTTTTTCTTTCGTTCCGCGACATTCGCGAAATCAAGCCGGATGGACGCTATGGTAGTCAAGTGACCATGAGCAGCGGCGAAGTTCTTGAGCTGGAAGATTCACGCGACATCGATTCCGACAACAGTGGACTGGTTATCGAACAGGAATCAGGTGATCCAATTTATGTTCGCTGGCGTGATATAGCAAAGATCAGCCTGGCTGCACGTTAAGTAGCTCGCCCTTTTTGACATGCAGCCAGGAGCTGCATGTTCAGTTATTCTAATGCATGTTACTCCCACATGTTTTTGCGAGAGTGACATGCGCAATAACTACATCAAACGCTCTCGCAAGTGTTCGCCATCGAACACTTGTCGTTCGCCTGTTGATCACTCTTGGCAAATTTTCAATCGAAAAGCTCCCATTTTTGCCCATTTCTAACAATGGCATGTTTTTTGAGTTGTGTCGGCTAACACCTATTTGGGAGAGCATATGTTAGCCAATTACCTCAGAATCGCGATCCGCAATTTACTCAAGAACAAATCATTTTCGTTAATCAATATCCTCGGGCTCACTTTGGGTATTACCTGTTGTGTATTGATAACCTTATATGTTCGCCACGAAGCGCAATATGATACCTTTCATAAAGATGCTGATCGGATTTATCGATTGCGGGTTGACTGCTTTCCGCCCAATGGGCCTGTCGAAACCTATGCAACAGCCGGCTATGCTCAACTTCCCACTTTGTTAAACGATTACCCGGAGGTCGAACAAGGCGTCCGCCTCAAAAGCGTTAATAGTCTGCTGTTGAAAACCAGGCAAGGCCGCTCATACGAAACCTGTTTCTTTGCCGATAGCACGTTTTTTGAAGTCTTCAACTTCCCCCTGCTTGCCGGTGATCCGAAAACAGCTCTCACCGAACCGTTTTCAATGGTATTGCCGGAAGCCACCGCCCTTCAATATTTTGGAAGCACCGACATTCTTGGCGAGACCTTACTGATCGATGACAGTCTCGGGTTCAAGATCACCGGCATCATGGCTGATATCCCCTCCAATTCACATATACAATTCCGCTTTCTCAGCTCTTTTAATACGCTACAACCACTGGGGATCCGCACCAGTAGCTGGTGGAGTTTCGGTGTCTGGTCCTATTTTCGCCTGCGGCCCGATGCTGATCGGGAAGCACTTGCTGAAAAAGTTCATCGAATGTCTGCGAACTATATTGGACAGCAAGAAACCGGCAGCGGATACCGCATGGAGCATTACCTGCAACCCCTTAGAGATATTCATTTGCATTCAAACCTGCGAAACGAAATTCAGGCAAATAATCGCTACATCTATGTCTACATCTTCGGAATCATTGCTGCAATTATCTTGCTGATTGCCTGCATCAACTTTATGAATCTCGCGACATCCCGCTCCCTGGAACGGGCCAGGGAGGTTGGCTTGCGAAAAGTGATCGGCGCCGGTCGCGTGCAGTTAGCAATTCAGTTCCTGGGTGAATCTCTCATTCTTGCCAGCGTTGCGGCCGTGTTGGCCCTGGGGCTGGTGGAAGTGCTTCTGCCGCATTTCAACAATCTAACCGCACGCAATCTGGAGTTCGACATATTTGAAAATGGGTCATTTGTGCTTGTTCTGTCATTCATAACGGTTCTGGTGGGTCTACTGGCCGGCAGTTATCCGGCAGTTTTCCTCTCGTCATTTCGGCCGGTTGAGACCTTAAAAGGGAAATTTCGCAGTAATCTGCGTGGCGCCTTATTCAGAAAAATATTGGTCATCACTCAGTTTGCCATCGCCAGTTCATTGATCATCGGAACCATAGTAGTTTATAAGCAGCTCTCGTTTATGCGCAGTCAGGATCTAGGCTTCAATATTGACCAGATACTGATTCTGCCGACGCGGCGCGAAGCGGTCATTAACAAGCAATACGAAGCCCTGAAAGACCGCCTCCTGCAAGAACCGAGCGTATCGAATGTTTGTATTGCATCCGGCATTCCCGGTCGAACAGTGACCAATTCCGTTTTCCGCATCGAAGGCAATAACGTCGATAGCCCCTACGGCACGGACGGCTGGAATGATATGCGCTATTTGAACGTCGATGCTGACTTTTTTAATATGTATGAACTTGAGGTGGTTGCTGGACGCTTTTTCCCAGAAGATATCCTCAGCAGCGAGAAGTCGGCATTTGTCCTGAATGAGGCTGCGGTAGAAAAGTTTGGCTGGGGATCTCCAGAAGCAGCCATCGGGAAGCGAATGGGATTTGCATCCAGTAATGAAGGTGAGGTCATAGGCGTTGTACGCGACTTTCACTTCCGTTCCCTGCAAACCCGCATCGAGCCGCTGGTTTTGACATCATCACGATCCCGCCGGCAATTCATTTCGGTTCAGCTCAGCGCCAGCGGCATTCAGGAGACATTATCAACGGTACAGTCAATATGGGGTGAGCTGATTCCCAATCGCCCATTTGAATACTTCTTCCTGGATACGGAGTTCAATCAGCAGTATCGAAATGATGAAACGATTGGCAAGACCTTCGGCTTGTTCACAATTCTGGCTATTTTCATCGCCAGCCTGGGCCTCTTTGGTCTAGCTGCTTATACATCTGAGCAGCGAACCCGTGAAATCGGCATTCGCAAAACACTGGGCGCTTCCATATCCAGCATTGTTAATCTTCTTTCGGTGGATTTTTTGAAGCTGGTCCTTATCGCGAACCTGATTGCCTGGCCGCTATCCTACGTCACCATGCATTACTGGCTGAATGACTTTGCCTATAAAACGGACATCAACGCATGGATATTTATCCTTGCCAGCGGCATCGCCGTTGCCATTTCATTTTTTACGGTTGCATATCAGGCGCTAAGGGCGGCTAACGGCAATCTCATTGATGCATTGAAGTATGAATAGAAGGGGGATGGGTCTAGACCGGTAATAATTTCCGCTCATTGGCATTTTTTGTAGCCGATTGCTTTTCTTCGAGTGCCGTTAACGAGAATTCCCGCGGATGATACATTTTAATGAGCGCACAACTGCTCACTCGCTCTTTATCAGATGTGGATATTGCAACACTCACCGTAAACTGTGCTTTGTTTGCGCAGTCTTGAAACTCAACCACCACCTTTTCGACCGTATTTTCCAGCACATTTAGCAGCCGATAAGACCCAATAGCGTGATTTTGGGTTTCTTTTCGCAGAAACTGCAGCGCTGCTTGAATGGGTTTCGGATAGCGGCACTCCCCGCGCAGATAGCGGGCATCGATCGTCCCCCGCGCAACTTTATCAACAATATCACATGATTGCGCCACCGGAATCTTGCCAAAACAAAGGTTTTGCGGCAAGACCATCATAGTAGGCGCAAAGACGTGTCCACCAAAATGCGAACACTGCCAAACGGATTCACCGAAACGATTCTGCAAAGTCTTATAGACCGGCAGGCCAAACTTGGCGCAGCACTGATCGCGCTTTCCATTTGTGCAGACCAGGGCCAATGTGCTTTCGTCATAATGCGCTGAATAATGTTCCGGGTTTTCACATATTCCTGATAAATCCAGCTCCAGCAAATCCGCGTATGAATTTAAGTCGAATTTTAACAGACAGTTAGAATCATTTCTTCTCAGCGAGATGTAGAATCGCGTGGACTCGCGGGACCGCCGCTCAGGTTGTTTGATAAAAAGTAGCTTACTGTGGGGAAACTGCCTTTTAAAGTCGTCAAAAAGATCTTTGATAGGGCTGGATAAATTACTATCCGTCAGCACCTTCCGGCCCCAGGCCTGCGAATATTCCAGCATCAGCCAAAGTTCGCATTCGGGCGCACTGCCGAGTAAATTTATATCATCTTGCTGTGAACAAAACAATTTTTGAGTCGTTACTTCCATTCCTGGCTCGTTTCGATCTTCGCGTTCCGTTTAGAGTTGACAGAATTATGCCTGGCCCATTTTGCACAGGTCGCACCTCTCAACAAACACTGATACAAATAATACGCCAAACCGGGTCTATTCGCAAACCCTGCCAAAACGGAGAATCATTCGCAATACCGATAATCATTTTTGAAAATTTTGGCAAAAATATTGCATTAGCATTCAACAGGCGTCAAATGGCTTTTCAGTTGTAATGAGAGGGAATCCGCATTAACTTATGCCCCTTATTCGAAAAGGCCGGTATCATTGGGATTTCTCCCTCTTTTCGAACTGATTCCATTTTGACGAATAGGCGAATAAAGTACATAAAACTGGAAGGAGAGACTTGTGAAGGTATCCGTTTACCTGACAGCACTCATCGCGTTCATCCTCTCTTCAACGTTACTCTTCGGACAAATTAAAACTTCTGGCATAGCCCTTGGCATCGGAGGTGGTGCCCTCGCAGGTGATACAGACTTTGGCCGTGATGAACAATATGGATATCACGCCAATGCATTTATCCGTCATTCGATTGTCGGCCCGATTGAAGGCCAGGTCAATGGCAGCTTTCTCGGTGAATTAATACGTACAAGCGATAACGACTATAATACGGACATTTATACAGCCGATTATCGCTTGCTTCTGCGTCCATTCGCGATTAATGCACTCAGCCCTTATTTCTATGGTGGATTTGGCGCACTATTTTTTGAAGTGAAGCAATTTCCCGTAAATCGCAGCGCCAATACCCCGGTTGACGGCTGGGTTGGTTTTATACCTGCCGGCGGCGGCCTGCAGATCAAGCTGGCGGAGCAGGTATCTCTCGATCTCAACGGCGGTTACAATTTTGCCCTTAGCGACGATCTAAACGGCTTCGTCGGTGGCAAGGATGACGGCTACTTTAATGTCGTAGCCGGCCTGACATTCACTCGTCAAAGCGGCAACGCAGATCCTGATATGGATGGCTTGACCAATAAAGAAGAAAAGCGTCTCGGCACCAATCCAAAGGTTGCAGACACAGACGGTGATGGCCTGAACGACGGCGACGAATTTCGCCGCTATCGCAGTGATCCACTGCGGACGGATACAGACAACGATGGTCTTGATGATCGCGATGAAGCGATTGTATACAAGAGCGATCCGCGCAAGGTGGACACTGATAACGATGGTTTGAGCGATCGTGAAGAGACCGTTAAATATCAGACCAATCCGATTCGTAAAGACAGCGACGGTGACCGCGTCAAGGATACCGACGAAATAAATATTTCCAAAACCGATCCGCGTAAAAAGGATACCGATGACGACGGCCTCGATGATGGTGTTGAACTAACGCAACATCGCACCAATCCGCTGAACGCAGATACCGATGGTGACGGCCTTACCGACCGCGAAGAAATTGTCGCGCACGGCACCAACCCGCTTCAGGCAGATTCTGATGGTGATGGCCTCAGCGATAAGGAAGAAGCCAAAGATTACCTGACCGATCCGATGGCCCAGGATTCAGACCAGGGCAGCGTGGCAGATGGTGTTGAAGTCACTCGCGGTACTAATCCGCTCAATGCGGATGATGACGTGGTGCTGGTTGTTGAAGACGTCGGTTCCAAAATTGTTCTCGAAGGTATCATCTTCGCGACCGGCCGCTCCGACATCTCCGATCAATCAAAATTGATCTTGGAAAAAGCATACAATACCCTTATCGCCTTCCCGGATATGGAAGTCGAAATTCGCGGCTATACGGATGCTACCGGCGGTTATGCAAGCAATGTTCGCCTCTCGCAGCGTCGCGCGGATGCCGTTCGCATCTACCTGCTGCAGCTCGGCATTGACCCTGCTCGCATCACGGCACGCGGATTTGGCCCGGAAAACCCGATTGCGCCGAATAGCACGGTCGAAGGGCGAGCCCGCAATCGTCGCATCGAGTTTGTGAGAACCAAATAAGATGTCGGATGTAGCAAACATGAAGCAATACCTGGCGCCGGCTGTCTATGTTGACAGTGACGCCGAATCTGTTATTGAATACGCTTTAGAACATACCCGGGGCATTACTGCCCCGGTAGATCAAGCGGTTGCCCTGTATTACGACATTCGCGATCGCTTTGATTACAATCCCTACCTGCTGGATCTTCGCGAAATCGGCATGAAAGCCAGCACCCTGCTTACACGCAACTATGGCTATTGTATTGAAAAGGCCAATTTACTTGCCGCAACTGCGCGAGTCGTTGGCATCCCCAGCCGGCTGGGCTTCGCCAATGTTCGCAACCACATTGGCACCGGCAAGATCGAACAACTGCTCGGGGATGACCTGTTGGTTTTCCACGGATATACGGAGCTATACCTCAACGATCAGTGGGTAAAGGCCACACCGGCCTTCAACAACGCCCTCTGCCAAAAGCTTGGTGTTGCGCCATTGGGATTCAACGGCCTGGAAGATTCCGTATTCCAGGAATTTGACACCGATAATGGCCGCTTCATGGAGTACCTACACGACTACGGCACCTTTGCCGATATCCCACGAGATCTTTTCATCGAATCGCTGAACAAGCATTATCCTGACGTTTTTTCCATTGTTTCGCAATGGGACGACCCGCTCAATATTGATCTTACCCGCCTGATGTAACGCTTCACCAGCGCCAACTTGGAGAAATCTGCAGAAATCGCTACTTTTTTAGAGTGAGCCCCTTGAGGTGTTTGAGAAGCTATTGTTCATACAAGAATGCCTCTTTACCGGCCCCTACTCTCCTCTGCCGAGAGCCAGGTATTGCAGTTTAAAGATTTACCGCGAATGGACACGAATTTTCGCGAATGGACGAATGAACTCTTGATTGAAGTCTTTTTTCCATTGGTGCTCATTCGTGAAGATTCGCGTTGATCTTTTTTGCAAAGCCCTCAGGGGATTTAGGGGTGGGTTAAGCGCTCAATATTGTGGTGCCATCTTTCCACTCAAAACAGACGGGAAAAACTATGCGCAAGCCTGCCTTCTCGATGTATCTACACGCTATGCTTATTATTCTATTTTTGTTACCAACCGCCGGAGACATGCTGGCTCAAAATGCCATGCCGGCGATTTTACCGATGAAAGACCGTGCCGAGCTGCGCGACCAGTGGCTGGACATCCGCCTCAAGAGCGTGGTGCCCGAGCTGATGCGTCGCAATAACGTTGATATGTGGATAATTATCGCTCGTGAATACAATGAAGATCCGGTTGTAAAAACCATGCTACCAGCCACCTGGTTAAATGCACGCCGCCGAACGATTCTACTATTCTTTGATCGTGGCCAAAATGTGGAGCAGTTGGCAATTGCCCGCTATGACGTTGGGCGCTTCTTCCGCAAAGCCTGGGACAAGGAGAAACAGCCGGATCAGTGGCAACAGCTTGTCGATATTATCACTGAGCGGAAGCCGAAAAAAATAGCCTTGAATTATTCTCCCAAATTCGCCCTGGCAGATGGCATCACCCATAGCGAATATGAGGCGTTGATGAGCAGAATGCCGCAAGACCTGCGCAAACGGGTTGTGCCCGGTGAGAACCTCGCTATCGGCTGGCTGGAAACACGCATCGATCCGGAAGCCGAAGTCTATCCGCAGCTTTGCCGGATTGCACATATGATTATTGCTGAAGGGCTATCTGAAGCCGTTATTCAGCCCGGGGTTACCTCAACCTCCGATGTCCAGTGGTGGTATCGCGAGAAAATCCGCGAACTAAAACTGACCACCTGGTTTCATCCCAGCGTCTCGGTCCAACGTCAGCAAAACACAGATGCAAATCGTTCCTTTGCCTCTCGTCCGGCCGCGCGAACGATTCGCCCCGGCGACCTGATTCACATTGACCTAGGGATCACCTACCTCGGCCTCAACACAGATACCCAACAGCATGCCTATGTGTTGAGACCCGGCGAAACGGATGCACCGGAAGGCCTGAAAAAAGCGCTGACAACCGGCAATCGCTTACAGGACATTCTCACCAGTCAATTCAAGACCGGAAGAACTGGCAACGAGATGCTGCATGCCACCCGTAAGCAAGCAATCACCGAAGGCATCGTGCCGTCAGTGTATACGCATCCACTCGGCGTTCATGGCCACGGCGCCGGTCCATTGATTGGCCTTTGGGATCAACAGGAAGGCGTTCCCGGTCGAGGCGACTATCCGCTCTACGCCAATACGGCCTTCTCGATTGAGCTTAATGCCAAGGTAAAAATATCGGAGTGGGGAAATCAGGAGGTCAGAATTATGCTTGAAGAAGACGCTTTTTTTGATGGCGAGACTGTTCGCTATCTGGACGGCCGCCAAAAAGATCTTTGGCTAATACCGCGTCCTTCCCCCAATGTTCAATAAGAAAGCTCAGCGATGACGGATCATAAACAAGAAAATAATTTCGGTGAAGAACAGGTTTGGGATAGCATGCCAGGTGCAGAGGAACCGATTTACGGCATCGACGATCGGCCGGGAAGTTTGGCCGAATCAATTCTCTACGGCTGGCAGCATACCCTGGTTGATATTTCTCCGTTCGTCCTACCGCTGGCAGTGGCGGCGGCAATCGGAATGAATAGCGGCGAGCAAGCCACTTTTATCAACTACTGCCTGTTTGCAATGGGAATTGCTACGCTCATCCAGACTACCATAGGCAATCGCCTGCCCATCATCCAGGGGCCCTCGGCCACACTGACCGGCACCCTGGCACCGCTTGCCGGTCAGTTGGGCGCCCCGGCAATGTGGGGCGGCATCTTCATAGGCGGACTCATCGAAATGACAATAGGAGCGTCACGTATTCTGCGCATATTTCGCAACCTTTTTCCAGTGACGGTTTCCGGAGTCATCATCATTGCCATCGGCTTGTCGCTGGGACAATTGGCCGTACGTTTGATGATCGGTAATGGCAGCAGTATCAACTTTATTTTGGCGGGAGCGGTTATTCTATTGATTTTCGTTCTGCAACTCCGCTTTCAAAATGTGCTCGGCGGTATCGTTTCGCGGGGGGCCATATTCATTGCTATCTGGGTTATTGGACTTGGTGCAGGGGGCATTCTCGGAAAAGTAGATTGGGGGCTTGTGGCAGCAAAACCCTGGTTTCAGTTGCCGGCCCTCTTTCCCTATGGCGGTCCCGGTTTTGGCTGGGAGTTTGGCGTAGCTGCTATCCTGGTTGTTCTGGCAGGGTATCTGGGCTCCATGGTCGAATCGCTTGGCGACTATGCGGCAACCTGCGTGGTTGCCAAAGAAAAGTACACAGTTAAGCATATGAATCGCGGCATTTTTGCCGAAGGCCTGGGGAGCGTGATCGCATCAACCCTCGGTGCGTTACCGGTCACCAGTTATACCCAAAATATCGGAATTATTGCCACCACCAGGGTTGCCAGCCGCTACGTGGTGCAAATAGCCGCTGTCATCCTCTTACTGTATGGCCTCTGTCCTAAATTTGGTGCACTCCTGGTAGCCATGCCTCGCCCGGTGCTCGGCGGCGTGTTTGTCATAGTCTGTGGGATGATTACGGTATCGGGCATCAACCTGGTATCTGCCGGTCCGAAAACAACCGCCAACGCCTTTCTTGTCGGGACGACGCTGATATTTGCGGTCGGTATTCCGGTCTACAGCGGATTCGTGCTTGGTAAAGAATGGCTGGACCAGCTACCGATCTTTTTCAAGTTGCTGGCTGGTAACGGCGTAGTACTTGCAGTGTTACTGGCGGTTGGGTTGAACATGTTGTTGAATTTTGGATTGAAGGAGTAGTCGGAGTCAAAAGTACATCCCCCCTATATGTCCCCGGGGGGACATATAGGGGAGATTTTTTTCGCCACGTTCCCCTGTATCCCCTTCGAACTGGGATAAAGGGGGATATAAAGGCAAAACGACATCTAGATGACCAACCAATCAACATGCGCATCAGGAAATTGATCCGCCACCAGCGGCATAGCAATACCATTTTCCAGAAACGCCTTCAGACCAGCGAGCACCATCGTAAATCCACCTTTTGAGTCAATTGCCTGCGTCACGATGTCGTCGTCACTTCCCTGATATCCGCGCTCGGTAATCGTGACCAGCGTGGTATTGTCATCACGACGGGTAAACAGCCATTCGACCGGCCGCGCGGGCTCATCCCATTCGATAAGAATTCGCTTGTTTTCCTCAATCGCAATTACCTGAATATCGGCCACCGCGCCATACATTTCCCATTCCCAGCGCACCGCCTTGCCTGATTCTAGCTTCCCGCTGCTCCTGGTGAACCAGAATCTGGTGGTAATATCAGGATCAATAAATGCTTCGAATACCACCTCGACGGGCTTCCGAATACACATTTGTGCGTTCACGACGACTTCTTTCTCCAGGGCCATCTGTCATTTCTCTCCTGAAATGTGTTTATCAATTCCAAATTTATCATAAAGTCCTTTGACTCCCCCTATATGTCCCTCCGGGGCGACATATAGGGGGAAATGCACTAAACCAGGTATAAGTAATTGATCTAATGCCGGTTTCGTGGGCACTATTTTAATCCTTCTCTTCAACAAAGTTCTTTATCAAAACATGCACAATGTCAGTCCACCCCTTATCAAAATTATCCCGCGAGAGATCCGGATGGGCAGTAGCAAAACTATCGACACCTGAATGGGTCAATTTCAGTCTGGTTTTATCGCGTTCTGCAAAGAGTTCGAAGGTCACCAGACTATCCCCGGGATAGCCGTCATAGCGCCAGGTATAAGCCAGTTTTTTCTCAGGAATCACCTCGGTCACTTTGCATAAATGCCGGTAGACTCGTCCTTCCGTGCCACCTTCGAACTCAAATTCAAACCCTACTTCAGGCTCAAATTCTGCAATGACCAGGCCCCACTGCTTCATATGCTCTTTATCAGTCAGAGCCTTCCATACGCGAGAGACAGGTGCCTCAATTACGACTTCTTTTCTGACCACTTGATCTTTTTGCCCCTGACCTAACGGATTATTTTCACTCATCGCCTTTTTCCTCCACAAATGTTTTAAGCGCACTCAACCTGTCATCCCAGAATGAATTTAAGTGCTCGAGCCATTGATACACTTCTTGCAAAGGCTTGGGATTCACCCTGCAATACCTTTCCCGTCCACGCTGCTTGATTTTTAACAGTCCGCACTCTTCCAGAATTTTGATATGCTTGGAAACTGCCGGACGGCTGATTTCAAAATGTTCCGCAACCCGATTGACGGTAAGCTCATTTTTATTCAGCAGTAGAAGTATATTTCTGCGAGTGGGATCGGCAATTCCCCGGAAGCAATCTCTTTGCATTGTTATAGCCTCGAACGCTTTCATGTAACTAATTGGTTACAATATATGCGTAACAAAATGGTTACACAAGTATAAATATAATTGTCTGCACATATCCACAGTGGAGTTGAGCTACTGATGTGAGTAACACGTATATCAGGAGCTAAATTCCAAATCCCAACAATAAAAATTCCAAAACATCATGAGTGCTTCTAATAAAGTATATAGCAATATGCGTGGTTCTTGTATCGAACATTTTGTACAGATATCTTTCGTTAAGGAGAAGGCGAAATTGTTTAGCACTTATTTTGATCAACGGAGGAGACCTTGGTAAAAACGAATCTGATTCTAACTCTACTTATTCTTGCTTCGAGCATAGTTTCGGCGCAGCTAACGGAGATCAAGCTTACCCCTTCCGATAGCACAGAGGGCACGCTATTTGGAAGATCGGTGGCACTGTCTGGCGACTATGCATTTGTTGGTGCGCCACGGGCAACGACAATACATGACACGCTGGTTGGGGCAGTCTATGTGTTTAAGAAAGAGGGGGGAATCTGGAGCGAAAGCCAGAGGCTCATTCCTTCTGACGGAACGATGTTCGACTTTTTTGGCGGCAAAATTTCAATCCACGGTGATTATGCCGCAATCACGGCAAACTCCAAGGTAGACAGCATGGGCCAGCGAGGGTACATTTACATATTCAAATTCGAAAACGGCACTTGGAGCGAGCAAACCAAGATCAGAGGTTCGGGCATACCCCAGTACAATTCTTTTGGACAGTCAATTTCACTCCACGAAAATCATTTGATAGTCGGAAGCAGTTTCGGCCTTACACCAACAAATGAAGTCGGCATAGCACATCTTTTTGAGCGTGATGGCGATACCTGGACTGAAACCAAAACCTTCGTGCCCGCAGACGTAGAGCAGCCAGATCTGTTCGGCAGTGCCGTTGCGATGTATGATAATGTGATCCTGGTAAGCGCACCCAACAACTCTGAGGTTCTGGGCGACGTTGTCGGCGCGGTATATGTATTTCGTTATTCCAATGGAATCTGGAAAGAAGAGATAAAACTACTTCCGAGCTATTTAGTAGCCGGTTTATCATACGGTTCTTCCTTGGCCATCTATAAAGACATTGCCCTCATTGGAGCGAATGAAATAAACAGCGGGCGGTGGAGCCCCGGCTCCGCTTATTTTAATCACTATCAAGATGCCAACTGGACGGAAGTCATTCGAGTACGTGAAAGCGATCCGCTGGATAACGCGCTATTTGGAAGGTCGGTATCAATTCACGGAGACTATGCACTCATTGGTGCTTCCTCAGACACCGTGGGCGGCTTTTTCTCAGGCTCTGCCTCACTTTTCAGATACGACAAGGGAACCTGGAAACAGGAGTTTCAACTTTCAAGCAATAATCCCTCAAGCACTCGAAGCTTTGGCTTTGACGTCGCTATTGAGCAAGATCATGCACTGGTTGGTACAACAATAGATGGAGATTATGGCGCGGCCTATATGTACTCCGGATTTTTTCGTGACGTACTTGTTGATATCGAACTGGATTCAGCCTATCAGTTTATCCCCATGACTGGCGACACCTTCCCAATTAATCTGGCTTTTAGCAATGAAACGCAGGAAATTCAAAACCTGCAGTATTGGACAGAAGTTATCAGAACGGCGGATGGGCATACGGACACCCTTTTCGCACCAGTAGACCTGGAGCTGCAATCAGCGGCAACAGCGGGTGCTCAATATACCATGGAAATGCCTGGAAGTGTCGCACCTGGCAGATACAAAGTCACCGCATATACCGGCAGCTATCCGGAAAACATTATAGATAGTGATAGCGTCATTGTTGTCAAGTTGGATCGGTTACCTTTCGTTTCAAACCCAATTGCGGATCAAACTGTAATCAGGGATTTCAGAACCTATGTTGTTGCAGATTTAGACTCGGTATTCGCACACCCGGACAATAGAGCCCTAACATATTTCGCAAGCACGGACGGGAACACCATTGCTTCAGTGACCGACAGCCTGCTTGAGCTTAGCCGGGTTCGCTTGTTCGTTGGGACAAGTCAAGTTATTGTCACCGCAGTTGACGATCAACCAGCCTTTGTCAGCGATACATTTCAGGTCTTCGTTGAGCCCAGAACCGGAATCCGAAATACACCTGCAGCGACTCCGCAAAACAGCGCGCTGTTCCAGAACTCTCCAAATCCATTTAATCCGCAAACCACCATTTCTTATCAACTGGCCAAGGGCGGTCATGTCAATATCAAGATCTATTCACTCATCGGGCAGCAAGTAAAGACGCTGGTCAATGAAACGCAGGCAGCTGGCGCATATTTGCTTGTATGGGATGGTAGTAACGACAGTGGACAAGCTGTAGCCAGCGGCATTTATATTTACAAATTGGAAGCAGGTAGTTTTGCTGAGTCGAGGAAGATGATGTTGCTGCGTTAATGTGGCCTTTTGCATCTGCAGGCGGAGATATTTCCAAACTATGGGCTTCAAATGTACGCAGCAGAGCCGCGCACGAGCACAAGCCTTACAGTTTATAAACCGCCGAATGCTCTTCACAGAGCCATAACCAATGCCCCTCTGGCGTAAGCGTCTTGCGCAAATCCCCCCATTCCTGCTGCGGATCGAGCTCCAGCAAAAACTGCCGCAGGCTTCGCAATGAAGCCCCATCTGCGGTTCGCACAGGATGATCCGTTTCCCCGAGGTCGGAGGACTTCTTCAAATCTCCTTCCAGTTCAATATCCGGTAGCTTCTCCATAATTGCTTTCATCAGCTCGATATCGTTCTCGACAAGTTTATGCAAATCCTCTGCCATGCTGCCCATTATCGGACCTGCAAAATGGGCAGCATACTTGAATACCGTATTTAGTCGCTTGACCCACGGCCCAATGGTTTTGACCCATTGAGCCGGCTCCTGGATAACATACAGACCTTTCTGGCTACCGTGCATCGCTGGATGCCAGCAGCCCGGGGCTTCGCAATAGACCTGCAATTGCCATTCCGAACCGAACAGCTTGCTCTGTGATTGCGGACGCAGCGCAAATACCCGTGGGCAATGCGATTCTGCCAATCGCTGTTCGCTGTTGAACCAGATCAGGAATTGCCGTTGGCTTAACTCTCTCAGATCCCCTATCTCGCCCAAAATCCGCGCCGTCCGCTCCTCATTGGCGTCCTCTAATTCATCCAACCGCGCCAGTACCTGACTATCTGTTGTCCAGTGCAGGCCAAATAGCAATCCGCTGACCGATACATCGTTGAAACAGGCAGGGCATTCAATCTCCAGCTTCGGCGGAACAAGTTGGCTTCGTTCTTCCAGGTGCGATAAATCAAAATGATGCGGACACGGCTTGTCTGGCTCACCGCGCTTCGGTTTCGGACAAGGGATGGTTCGTTTTAACTTTAAGCCCGGAAAACGATCCAACGTCAATTCCAGGCCATCGCGCAACACTGCGAAGAAGTTGTTCGGATTCGGCCCTCGTACGGTTAACCGCACAAATCGTTCTGAAGGCGGTGCTTCAGCCAGAGCAAGGTGACGACCGGTTTTATCCTGAAACAAAGCGCCATAGCGCCAGTGTGTATCGGTCGTAAAGCGATGTGAGCGGGCAATGAACCAGGTCGGAATGCCAGCCGGGCGGGTGCTCTGCGGGTCTATTTGCATTCGAATCTCACGGCAATCCTCCTGCTCGCCAATTTGCTTCCATTGCGGATGGTAATCAGGGGGGTCTTGAGACAACCTTTCAACAACCAGGCTCTTGTTCTCCGGATCATCGGGAATGCGATATGATAAATCAAATTTCTCCATCAAGCGCAGAAAGCGATCCCGCATAATCGGTTCCAGATCTGGCCAAACCTCCTCCATGTGTTGGCGACGGAAAACCCCGATACCTTCTACAATCTTATCATGAACCAGCACATTGCTAATCATCTTGCTAACCCATGACGGATCCAATAGCACCGTGTCCTGCAATTCATCGTCATCGTCGAAGAATAAGATGTCGCCGAGCTGATGAAGCTGTTTGGCGAGTACATCATGTGATTCCGGACTAACACCACTGTCAGTCATGATCTCTTCCAGCCGTCCGGCAGTGATATATTTTTGCTCCTTATCGAGTGAGCGAATGGTCTCAGCTGCCCGCCAATAGCTGCCGGGCCACGACTGGCCCATGAGCGGTAAGTCAGCGGCTGTTTTGCAGATGACTTCACAAAGCTGGTCGATGCCATCTCCAAGTTTGCGGTCCTTGTTGCTGACCGACCACTCACCAATGATCTGCGGGTATTTTTCCTTGAGGTCGTCCAGTGGCAGATCCGCTGAGCGCTCATCGATGTGCGTCGCTACAATCATTACCGGCGAATTCGGTGCCAGCGCCTGTATGGTATCCAGCCAATAGTTCAGCTTTCCCTGCTGCCAGCCAAGTCGGGCATTCCAGGCTAACAGAAAAAGTGAACGAGTGGTAAGGAAAAACTGGTGGGTGGCGTGATAGATTTCCTGCCCACCAAAATCCCAGCAGTTAAGCATCATAGTCACATCCGGCTGCTCGGGATGCGCAATTGGCAGTGGCGTGACGTCAATCCCCCAGGTGGTTTCCGAATGTGTTTGAAATTCTCCTCCCTGCAGCGACTTGAGAAGCTGGGTTTTCCCAACACCACCTTCACCGACAAGAATTAACTTGGATTCCCAAACCGGGCGTTCGTCCTCAAGTTGTTCACGGAGATAGGCGAGAACTGCTTCAGTTCCTTGTTTGATGATCTCCGGCGGCGGGTCAATAAGCTCAAGACCGTCTAAAGCTAATTGATTAAGCGATTTCAATTGGCCTATTTCCGGCGGTAAAGTTTTAATGGGATTCGTACGAAGAGAATCTCCCAAATCGAGCTGACCAAGTTGATGCAAATGCCCAATCGAGGTCGGCAACTCAGTTAGGTGGTTCCCATCAAGATAGAGATTGGTGAGATTCGTAAGTTGACCGATTTCCGATGGCAGTTGCGTCAGTTGGTTAGCATGGAGGTAAAGGTGGTTAAGACGCTTAAGTTGACCAATTTCCGACGGTAGCTTTATCAGGTGATTCTGCGAGCAGTTAAATAAGTATAGCTTCGCAAGCTGACTAATTTCTGGTGGCAGTTCCGTTAGGCGGTTTCCGTTAAGGTAGAGACTGGTGAGACTCTCAAGTTGACCAATTTCCGGCGGCAGTTCCGCTAGGCGGTTTCCGTTAAGATAGAGCTTGGTGAGATTCGTAAGCAGGCCAATTTCTGGCGGCAAATCTGTCAGTTTGTTGCCAGCAAGAGTGAGCCGGCTGAGCTGCCTAAGTTGTCCGATTTCCGACGGTAACTCTACCAGCTTATTGGAGTTGAGATCGAGGTCGATCAGCTGCGTAAGTTGTCCAATTTCTGGCGGCAGTTTTGTTAAGTGATTACCTGCAAGGTCTAATTCCTTGAGCTGGGTGAGTCGTCCAATTTCTGACGGCAATTCAGTGATGGTATTATCGGATAGATCGAGTCTCCACACATTACTCCGAGTAGCCACATTAATGCGTTCGAGAAGTTCTTTGCGGTTCATGTTCTTCCCTCTAGCCTCTGATACGGTTCTCCACACGCTTGCAAGCGCAGCTGGGCCGCGCAGGCTATATCTAAGCACATTTTAACGTTTTAACTCTTCCACGCCTTCACAATTCGACGTATGTCGGCAAAAGTCAATCACCAATATTGCCAAGCTAAAGAATTTTCATCCCCAAGTGTAGGCATCGGGGATCCATCACTGCCAAACTCTTTGGATTCCCGATACAAGCATTCGGGAATGACATACCTAAAGCTATTTGAGACAATAACACTACCCCTCCTCCGGCAACCCCACCGGCAGCAACTTCTGAATGACACCAGCCAACGCTAACACTGCAGCCTCACCAAGTTGCCGTCCAACAACTTGTATCCCCACCGGCAAACCGGTGCTATCTAATCCACAAGGCACACAGGCGACCGGCAAGCCGGTTAGACTGAGAATGAAGGTCGGCGCAAACCAATCCGTATAGGTTTTCATCGGATTGCCGCCAATGCTGTCGGGATAATTCTGCTCAACAGGAAAGGGAGATACGGCAGTGCAAGGGGTAAGGAGGAAATCGTATTTCTGGAAGAAATTATTGAAAAAGTAGAGCAATTTCCCACGTAGATGCTCCGCTTCCGCCAAGTCGCGCGTCGATAATTGCAAGCCGGCTTCTATATTCCCGCGCAGGTTATCCCCAAATTGATCCAGAAGATCCAGCCGCTGATAATGCGATGCCACCATCCAGAAGGCACGGATTCGCTGAAAGGCCTCCCAGGCGTATGACAAATCGAAGTTCTTTTCGCTGACGCCAAATCCGCTGTCGCTTAACACAGTCACTGCGTTTTTCACACAGCTGATAATATCTTCCTCAATCCCGATACCGGCGATGTCAGCACACCAGGCAATCTTCACATCAGCAGGCTCCAGACGCTTGCGGACTGTCGCAACCAAATGTTCTTCGGCCAGTGAGCGGGCATAAGGTGCTCGTGGGCTGATGCCAGCAATCACCTGCAGCATCATGGCCACATCTTCTGCGGTTCGGCCCATTGGACCGGATACGCTAAGATTATCCCAGGCAAAATCGCTTGGAAAGACCGGCACAAGTCCGGGTGTCGGGCGCAGACCGACCACACCACAGAAGGCAGCGGGAATGCGTAGCGATCCACCAAGATCAGTGCCTTCCGCCAGGGCAATCATCCCGCTGGCAAGGGCGGCGGCACCGCCACCGGTAGAACCACCGGCACTGAGGGCAGTATTCCATGGATTGCGAGTTGCGCCAAACACCTCGTTGAATGTATTGGCACCAGCAGTAAATTCCGGGGTATTGGTCTTCCCAATGATAATTGCCCCGGCCGCTTTCAGACGCTGTACGAGGAGCGCATCTTCTGTGGCGATATTGTCGGCATATGGCAGAGACCCGTAGGTGTTGCGAAGACCGGCCACCGGCGTGACATCCTTAATGCCCACGGGCAGCCCGGCCAGTATTCCCGCTTCTTTACCCGCATTTATCTGCGCCTCAATGCGTTTGGCATCATCGATTGCCACGTCATCGAGCGTCACAACCGCGTTGATGATCTTATTTCGCTGCTCTATTTGGGAGAGAGTCTTTTCGATAAGCTCGACGGGCGAGATAACGCGATTGCGGATCAAATCGCGAAGTTCGATCGCCGGTTTTAGCAGAAGATCATCAACCGGCATTTGTAAAGAGCTCCTTGACGGCGGGCTTGGTGACCTTGCCCATCACATTGCGAGGCAGTTCTGCCATCAGTTGCAGGCGGCTGGGCACTTTATAGATGGCCATACGCTCCTTGCACCAATCGCGCAGCGGTTTTAGTTCCAGGTTTGCGCCTTCCGTTGCGACAATCGCCACACAAACCCGCTCACCCCATTCGTCATCCGGCACGCCAACCACCGCGCACTCTTTCACGGATTCATGGGTACGGAGGATTTCCTCGATTTCAAGGGCAGAGACTTTATATCCCCCGGTTTTGATAATATCAACAGAGCTACGCCCTATGATGCGGAAATAGCCATCCTCAATCAAGGCCATATCGCCTGTCAGAAACCAACCGTCACGGAAAGAATGCTCTGTTGCTTCCTGCTTCTGCCAATATTCGAGGAAAACACTATCCCCTTTGATGCGGATTTCGCCACTTTCTTTTTCCGCGTTAATTTCATTTCCATCTTCATCAAACAACACTGCGGTTACACCCGGCAGCGGCTGGCCAACATGACCGGGACGACGCTCGCCGTCATAGGGATTGGATAAGGCCATACCAATCTCGGTCATCCCGTAGCGCTCCAGAAGTATATGACCGCTGATCGATTCCCATTTTTTGAAGACCGTTACCGGCAAAGCAGCCGAGCCTGAAACCATTAGTCGCATTTTGCGACAGGCGTCGCTATAGCGCGCCTGTTGCGTTGGATCAGCCGCCTCCCACTCGTTGATCAAGCGGACGTAAATCGTCGGCACTGCCATAAACAAGGTCAGCGGGCGATTCACAAAGCGATGCCAGACTTCAGCAGCATCGAATTTCTCCAACATTTCACATGCAGCGCCGCTCCACAAGGCACAGCATAGCACGTTGATGATGCCGTGGGTATGATGCAGCGGCAGCACGTGTAGGATGTGGTCCGAAGACGTCCAGCGCCAGGCCTCAATCAGGGATGTTATTTGCGAAGCAATATTGGCGTGTGTAGAGACCACCCCCTTGGGCTTGCCGGTGCTGCCGCTGGTGTAGAGAATCATTGCCCGGCGAGAGGAGTCTATACCCGGTAAAACAATGTTTGCATCGGAACGGATATTCTCACAAGAAATAAAGCGCTCAGGGTCTTCTTCAATAAGGGGGGCAAGCTTGTCAGCAAAGCTCTGATGGTAGATCACCTTCTCGGCAGCCGTATCATCAAGCACATATTGCATCTCCGGCAACGGATGCACCACGCAAAGCGGTGTAGCGATGCCCCCAGCACGCCAAATACCCCACTGGGCGGCGACATAGTCAAAGCCGGACGGCACCAGGAAAGCAATCCGCGCTTCGTCTAAATCGGCACGACCATCGAGCAAACCTGCTGCTACAGCCTCAGAAGCATTGAGCAAATCCTGATAGCTATACTCACCGCTGGCATCAACTATCGCCAGGTTTTCAGCAAACTGTTCTGCTCGCGCAACGATTGGTACACCAGACATCACGACTCCCTTTGTACATCAAGGTTATAAAAGAACTTTTTGGACAGGATCAACAGGATTGACTGGATAGAAAAGATTCTTTTAAAACCTCTCGACACCGATGTTCACGGCTTTTCAGTTTATCCTGTCAATCCTGTAGATCCTGTCAAATTTCAGTATTTTCTATTCTTCCAGAAAGGCAACCGTTCTACAAAACGCCGCTTCACCGCCCTTGAATTTCCAGGGGAAGCATCCCAGGGTGATGCGCTTATTGAGAATTTCCGGCTTGTCGATATCGCCACCGAGGTTCTCAATGTGCATGCAGTTATGTGGAAACAGCTGGTTATGCGTCATCTGATAATCGGACTCGGGAAATAGATCATCCATGTTTTCTTTGCCGAATTTCTTCTCACACATTTCGCGCACCTTGTCGCAGTGACCATGCATACCTTTGCCGAGGAAGCGGCCGATTGGTAAATCCATCGGATGATCGGTAGAAATACAGTCAACGCCCCAAATGTGGATTTTCTTATCCAGCAGCCACTGCACCATGTCCCGATGTGCGCCCGGGTGACGGTGGATGTATTTTTCTTCATCCGGCGACTCACCAAACTGCGCATAGCGATGCCAGCCGGTATGCAGCAGGAGCATATCACCATTGCGTACTTCTACCCGCTTCTCAATCATTTCCGGGGTATAGAGATCCAGTTCACCGACTTCATCGCTCAAATCGACAATTACCCCCGGGCCATAGAGCCATTCCAGCGGAATTTCGTCGATGGTCATGCCGCCGGTCACAAAATGCCGTGGCGCATCCAGGTGGGTTCCCATGTGATTGGAGGTCTGAATATACTGGGCATTTACGCCATGTTCCGCCTTGCGCTTGATATACTTCACTTCAAATGGCGGATAATAGGGCCAAAACGGTGCATCCTGATTCAAGGGTTGGGATAAGTCGTACAGTTTCATGCAGCCTCCTAAGTTTCAAATTCCAAATCCCAACACTAAAAATTCCAAATTGTCATGTCGTTGAGTTTGGAATTTGTATTTTTGGAATTTGGAATTTATTCCTGATTTGTATTTCTGAAATATGAAATTTATCCAGACTTACTCCCCAATATCCTCGTTCCAGATATCGGGATTTTTCTCGATGTAATCTTTCAGCATTTCGATACATTCGCTGGAATTCAGGTCAACCACCTCGACGCCGCTTTCGCGCAGCCAGTCGATGCCACCTGCAAAGTTCACCGATTCACCAACCACCACAGTGCCGATATTAAACTGCCGAACCAGGCCGCTACAATACCAGCATGGCGCAAGGGTCGTCACCATAATTTTGTCGCGATAGTTGCGCTGCCGGCCTGCCTTGCGAAAAGCATCGGTTTCACCATGCACCGAGGGGTCGCCCTCCTGCACCCGGCGATTATGTCCGCGTCCGAGCACGTTCCCACTGGCATCAAATAGAGCCGCGCCTATCGGGATACCGCCTTCGGCCAGGCCCTGCTTCGCCTCCAGGATGGCAATTTCCAGCATTTTTTGATATCGGACATCGCTCATGCCAGCCCTCTCCTCTTATCGCGCATGAGGAGTGCATACACGATGAATGAAACAATGGATGCTGAGAACCAAGCACCGTTGAAAAGAAAGGTCAGCGAAGGATGCGCTTTTCCGAGAAGAGCGACCACAATACCGGCAATCGTAGCAATTATCGCCGCAGCATTAACCCCGTTGCCATAGCGATAGTCACCTGATTCACTGTATAGATCGGCCAACTTCAGCTGTCCACGACGAATATACAGATAGTCGGCGAGAATAACACCACCGACCGCCCCGAGTAAGCCGGAATAGCCAATCAGCCACAGCAAATACATGTCGAGCAGCTTCCAGGGGAATATCAGGATACCAATTAGTCCGGCAATTAATCCGCCCATGCGGAAACTGATCTTTTGCGGGAGCAGATTTGAGATGCTGTTTGCCGGTGAAACGACGTTGGCGGCAATATTGGTGCTCAATGTCGCGATGACCAATACCAGCATTGAAAAAATTCCGAGGAAGGGACTGTTGCTTTCTTCCGTCAAGCGGGCCAACAATGCCACCGGATCCCAGATTGCTTCACCGTAAATAATGACAGTTGCTGCAGTTACGGCAATCCCGATAAATGCAAAAAGCGGCATGGTGGTCAGAAGCCCCATGGCCTGCCCCTGCATCTGGTCTTTCTGGCTCTTTGCATAGCGGGTAAAATCGGGAATATTCAAGGAAAGAGTCGCCCAGAAACCCACCATTGCTGTCAGGCTGGGGACAAATAACTGAAAAAAGAATTCAGTGCTTGAGAGCGTCTGACCGGTTGTGATTAAGGCATTTGAGCGTTCAAGAATCATTCCAAGGCTACCGACCTTGTTAATCGCCCAGCCCAGCAGCACGATGCCCATCAGGATAAGGAAGGGCGCTGCGATCGATTCGAGGCGACGAATGGAATCGGTACCGGCCCAAACGAAATACATATTAATTGCCCAAAAAAGCAGAAAGGCAAGGTATTGCGGGAGGCCATTGCCCATGAACTGCCAGTCACCGCCGAGACTGGCCCAACCACTCCAAATCGTTGAAAATATCACATGAATGGCCATGCCGCCAATCCAGGTTTGAATACCAAACCAGCCGCAGGCAACCAACGATCGAAGAATTGAGGGGATATGCGCACCGACGGTGCCGAAAGAGGAACGGACGTAGACGGGAAACGGAATGCCATATTTGGTGCCGGCATGGGCATTTAGGACCAATGGAATGAGCACAATGGCATTTCCGAGGAGGATCGCCAGCAGGCTTTGCCACCAGTTCATTCCGGCGCTGATCATACTGGCGGCCAACATATAGGTGGGAATACAAACGCTCATTCCTACCCACAGCGAGGCAATATGCCATTGATTCCAGGTACGCTCACGGATTGGCGTTGGGGCAATATCCGCATTGCTGAGATGGCTATCCGGTAGTGCCTGATCGAGTTCTACCAATTGGTCCCGTTCCCGGACCAGCGAGTCTAATACATTCACAGATCACCTTTCTTTATGCCCGGGCGCGTTCTGCCGCCACCTGAACCACATCGCTAAAAAGCACTTTCACCAGATGCCGCCGGTATTCCGCGCTGGCATGAATATCCCCGACCGGATCGGCATCCTGATTGGCGGCGATATCCGCGGCGGCATCCACCTCAGCGGCAGACAAATTTGTGCCCAACAAAGCCTTGCAAGCGTTTTCCATCAGCAATGGCGCATCACTCACACTGAGAAAGACCACTCTTGCTGCATCGCACTGCCCGGCAGCGTCTACACCAACCACAGCTGCAACACCAGCCATGGCATAGTCGCCATGCCGTCTGGCAATCTCCTTAAAAGCCGTGCCGCTACTCTCCGTTGACTTAGGGAACATAACTTCTGTCAGTAATTCGTGTTCTTCAACGGCGGTCCCAAACATACCGGTATAGAAATCATTGGCGTCAACCCAGCGTTCGCCGGTTTTATTGACAATTTTGAATCGGGCCTTGAGGGCAAGTGCAATTGCCGGTAGTTCCGCAGCGGGATCAGCATGTACGAGACTGCCGCCAATCGTTCCCCGATTGCGAATTTGCGGATGCGCAATATAGGGCATCGTTTCAAACAACAGCGGCTGTAGTTTGGAAACCACGTCGCTACGCTCGACCGCACGCTGACGAGTCATTGCACCGATATGCAGATTCCCATCGTCTTGGCGAATAAAATCCAGATCGTTAACGCGATTCAAATCGATTAATACTTCCGGCGCCGCCAGACGAAAATTCATGGTCGGAATAAGGCTTTGACCGCCGGCGAGCAGCTTGGCTTCGGAACCGTGCGTCTCCAGGAGTGTCAAGGCTTCCTCAACGGTGTTTGGCGCAAAGAATTTAAATGCGGGTGGTTTCATATCGGCCTGCCGCCTCTACTTCCGGGTCAGTTCAAATAGTTTATTGGGGCTAAGGGGAATTTCATGAATCTCGAATCCGTCCATATTCAGGGCATCTTCCACTGCTTGTGCGAATAAGGCACCGGTTGGAATGGCGCCTGCTTCTCCAGCGCCTTTCACCCCCATAGGATTGAGTGGCGACGGTGTTTCAATATGGGCGGTATCAATCGGCGGCACATCCAAAGACGTTGGCAGCAAATAATCCATAAACGAAGCGTTCATCAATTCGCCCCCCTCATTGAAAAACAGTTCTTCATAAAAAGCATTACCGATACCCTGGGCCACGCCGCCCTGGATTTGCCCCTCGAGGATCATGGGATTGATCACAGTGCCACAGTCATGCACAACCACGTAACGTTTGATTTCAACCAACATGGTCTTCGGATCTACTTCAACCAGCATCGCATGAACACCACTGGCCGTAGCACCACGTTCCGGACCAAAATAAGCGGTTGCTTCAAGTCCCGGTTCTGTGCCGGGTTTAACCGCACCACGCAATGGATTTGCCTGCATGGCCAAATCACCGAGCTTGATAGCGCTATCCGGCACGCCTTTCACCTGCACTTTTCCATCACTCAATTCCAGGTCGGCCTCCGCTACTTCCAAAATACCGGCGGCAAGCTTTAGGATCTTTTCGCGGACCATCTTCCCGGCTGCGTTGCAGGCATTGCCGGCAACCACAGCGCCGCGGCTGGCAAAAGTGCCGCATCCCCAGTTAAATTCGCGGGTATCGCCGGTGACGACGCGAACGTTTTTTACATCCACGCCGAGTTGCTCGGCAACGATTTGGGCAAAGGCAGTATAATGTCCCTGTCCCTGGGTCCCAACTCCAGTTAGTAAACAAACCTTACCGCTGTTCTCAACAGTGACCTTCGCCCCTTCATAAGGACCGATGCCGGTGCCTTCCACGTAAGAAACGATACCGACACCAACCCGCTTGCCTCCAGCTCGCAGGCGCGGTTGTTCAGTCTTGATAAAATTGTCGTAGTCGATAATCTCTACGGCTTTTTCCAGGGCCGGCAAGTAATTGCCGCTGTCGTAAACCAGCGGAGCAAAATCCTGATAAATGATCTCATGATTATGTGGAAAGGCCTCTTTCGGCAAATAATTGCGGCGGCGAATTTCGACACGATCGATTCCCAATTCACGAGCAGCAAAATCGAGCAGGCGCTCCATCACAAATACCCCGTGCTGACGGCCAGCACCGCGATACGGCGTCACAATCGGCTTATTGGTAAAGACTGCACTAAACTCAGAATAGTAGTTGGGCACGTCGTAAGGGCCAAGTAATGTGCACTGACTGTTGATCGGCACCGTTAGTCCATATGGCGCATAGGCGCCGGCATCGTGCACAAATACATCCTTGATACCAAGAATCTTGCCATTTTCGTCAACGGCCATTTCAGATTCATGCACCTGGCCACGTTCTTGGGTGGTTGAAAAGAAATTTTCCTGACGGTCTTCAATCCACTTGATTGGGCGATGCAGCTGCATCGACGCCCAGGGCAGCACCACTTCTTCCGGATAGAACATCATGATTTTGGGACCAAATCCGCCACCAATGAAGGGAGCAACCACACGGACTTGCGATTCGGATAAACCAAGCATCGCAGCAAGGCCATTGCGAATGGGAATCGGGGCCTGGGTGGTATCCCACATGGTCAGCTGTTCTGAACGCGCTTCCCAGGTGACCACAATGCCACGATTTTCCAAAGCCGCGGCGGTACCGCGATCGTAAATAAAGCGGCGTTTGATAATTTTATGCGCAGAGGCTGCGGCCTTTTCGTAACTGCCTTTTTCTTGCACAACGTGGGCGGCCAAATTGCTCTGCAATTGCTCATGGATCCTCGGCGTGTCTCCGTCCAGTGCCGTCTCGATATCAACAACCGCATCGAGCATTTCCATATCAACATCAATGTCTTCCAGGGCATCTTCTGCGATGTAGCGGCTCTCCGCAATCACCACGGCGATCGCTTCACCGGCATGATTAACCTTATCCTTCGCCAAGGGCACTTGCGTGCATTCGTTGAAAACCAGACCGTCAATCGGCGGTGGCGGCACCAATAGCGGACCGCGCTGCCAATAATCCCCAAGGTCTGCGGCAGTATAGACAGCAACAACGCCCTCGCGCTCAAGCGCAGCGGACACATCGATGCTATTGATTCGGGCATGTGCATAATTACTGCGCAGGAAGGCCGCGTGCAGCATTCCCGGCAGATGCACATCATCAACGAATAGGGCCTGTCCGGTTAACAAACGCGGGTCTTCGTTGCGGCGAATCGGTTTTCCCATGTAGCGTGTTGACAAAACAAACCCCTGAGTTGAAAGGTGTTAGATGCTAGATGACAATGTGAATCATGCAAATTGAAATATTGCAAACTTCGAGCTTTAACCCACCCCTAAGCCCCCTCCCGGGAGGATTTAGGGGTGGGTTAAGCGGCGGTCAACAATCAACATCGATTGCTGCTCGTGCGTGACTCTGCCGCGCGTTTATGTTGTTGGCAAAGCAATCAACCGTTAAAACGGTGTTCGATATCCGTTGTTCGATTAACGATGAACCCCAAAAGACGTCGGATTACGTCTCTGCAAAGCTCCTAAAAACATTAATCATGCGCTTCACCCAATCCGACCTACTCAAAACATCAATCATGTGTTTCGCCTAATCCGAGCTACGGCTACAACCATCTCCAATCTCTAATCTCTATTTTTCATTCGACATTGCTTCCGCTGCCAACTTCACCGCCTCTACGATATTATGATACCCGGTGCAGCGACAGATATTGCCGGATATGCCTTCGCGAATTTCCCGTTCGGTCGGATTGGGATTATCGCGCAGGAAGGGTATAAGCGTCATCAAAATACCGGGTGTGCAGAAGCCACATTGCAGGCCGTGCGCTTCACGGAAGGCTTCTTGCAGGGGATGTAGGTTCGTTGGATCGTCGGCAAGGCCCTCAACAGTGGTAATGGTCATTTCGTGAACCTGAGGGGTCAGCATAATACAAGAGCGCACCGCTTCACCGTCCAACAGTACTGTGCAGGCGCCACAGACACCATGTTCACAGCCGACATGGGTGCCGGTCAATTGCAGCTCATGACGGAGGAAGTCACTGAGCAGTAGGCGCGGCGGGACATCACGTTCGTACGATTTGCCATTCACCATTACCTGAACCTTGAACAAGTCACTCATCGTCCTTACCACCATGCTGACGCTTAATCAAATCAATTTGAGATACAAAATAGTACGAACTTGGTGTTCGCCATGTAGAAGTGATTCAATATAGAATATTGATTTTTTGAACTTAAATCAAGTAAGAATGAGAGCTTAGCGCAAAAGCGATTATCCTTTCCACAATTGCATCTTGTCAATCTTGGTCAATTGTATTTGATTAGATTGATCTGCCTCATAAACAGATCTACCACGACCAACCTGCTGAAAGCGAGATCAAGATGCGTCAAATGCATTTCATTCTATTCGTGTTGTCCCTGTGGTTGCTCGGCAGCATCGCCACAGCTGATGACTGCCCAAGAGAACATAAATTTCAGCTTCTGCAACAAAATTCCCCCTGGACCCCAACATTAATTGAGTGGCTGGCAAATGATCCCGCCTATGCCAATGTCGATAGCAACACCAGCAAATATATTAACATCAGCCACGTCGGCACCGAGGGAGCTGACTGGTTTTTGGCGGCCATGGAAGATTCGGAAGAGCCGAAAAGGCATTTTTGCTTCCTGATAAAATCGACTGACGATACAAACCAAATTTGGCCATTCGTTGTCAATACTTCCGGTTTGTCGATTGCGTCAGTCGGTGATTCGCGACTCTATTTCTGGCAAGCGAGGCCGATCATCGGGATTGCTACCCGTGGCGGCATTCACCATCACTACGACTTTGCCATGCAATTCTGGAGCCTTCAGGAAAACAGCATGACTTTCTTGAAAAGGGTCAGTGAATGGTATCAGGACAGTGATGAATATCATGGCCTTTATGACGGTGATGGGCATAAAACCGATATTCAATATATCAGGTGTAATGAGAATGCCTTGAGATTCAAAATGACCACCAATAGCAGTTGGCTAAATGGCCTCGAGGGTGGAGGGATCAAAAACAGCCAAACGGTCATCTATCGCCTCAACCACGAGGGGATGAAAATGGAATCGGAGATTGAGCCCTTTCAGATTTCCCATGCGGATGCAAAAAAGACCATCGACAAATTGTTCGAATGGTATTATGAGGGCGATCAAGCGGAAGCCCCGGACGAAAAGGTCCAGTGGGCGCGGTACTTCTTGCGATCTTTTAGAAATCTGCAAACACTAGCCCCGGAATTTGCCCCCGGCTACTACAACGCAGCCTGCATGCTGGCTATTATGGGAAAAGCAGATGAAGCCCTGCCGCAGTTGGAAAAGGCCTTTCAATTAGACCCAAAATACAAGACAAAAGCGCAAAAGGATGGAGACCTTATGGGGGTGAGAGAATTGGAAGGGTTTCAGGTCTTGATGGGAAATCAGTAAATCCTGGAAAGAAACAGGAAAACTTCCAACAGGAAAAATTCCAAAGTTGGAAATTTAGTAGCTGCTATTTTGGCACAACTTGAACCAGCAGTGTCATTCCCGCATGCTGGTAGCGAGAATCCATTCAGAGCTGGGCCAAATGGATGTCCGATAACGACATTCGGACATGACAACACGGAGATTTACTCAGTTTCTAATCAAACACCGGGAAGGACGCAGAAATCCGAAATTTTGGAATTTTTCTTGTTGGATATTTTTAGTGTTTTCTTCAAAGAAGCATGTCTCGCGGCTTATCAATCACGCGCGCCGCTCCTGCTTCCCCCAACTCCTGCTCACTCCCAAATCCCCAGGTAACCCCAATTGGCGTCACGCCGTTTGCGACGGCTCCATGCATATCATGATGGCGATCGCCAATCATAAACACCTGAGCCGGGTCCAGTCCTTCTTCCTTAAGTACGTGTGCAATCAAATCCGCTTTGTCTGCGCGGGTGCCATCCAGTTCGCTACCATAAATGGCATCGAAATATCCGTCGAGTTGAAAATGCCGGATGATCTTACGGGCAAACACTTCCGGCTTAGAGGTTGCAACAATGGCGATATGCCCTACCTCGCGCAAAGCGCTAAGCAATTCCACAATACCGGAATAAACACGATTCTCATAAAGGCCAACCATCGCGAACCGCTCTCGATACAACGCCACAGCACGATCAATTTTTGCCGGATCTTCAGTCTTCAGCATCTGTGCAAAGCTTGCCTGTAGCGGTGGGCCGATAAATTGCTGCAGCGCTTCCGTTTCGTATCCACCATGCCCTAACTGCTCCAAAGCATGGGCAATACAATTGGTAATACCCTCACTGGAATCGGTTAAGGTGCCGTCGAGGTCGAAGAGATAGTATTTTGTCATAAACGATTCATCATCAAAGTACAAACAATCCCCCTAAGCGCTGTAGATCAATTTTCAATTCGATTATTAGCGTAAATTAACAGCACCCGGGTTCAACTTAAAGTTAATATTGATTCAAAAAGCAGTCTTTCCTATGTTTGTGAAGGACGCTCTCAATTAAATGCACAATAGTTTTTATCAATCTAGAACACTGTTTATCAGCAACGATGGTTCCAATATACTGCCCGGAATGGACATAACATATGAGTGACAATCTGCACCAAATTACGCAACTCCTTGGCGAACTGACCGGTGGCAATCGAGCGGTGCTCGACCAGCTGATGCCTCTTGTTTACGACGGCCTTCATGATATTGCCAAGCGGCAATTGTACAAGGAAAGGAGCGGGCATACACTTAGCTCCACGGCATTGGTTCACGAAGCCTACCTTAAGATGGTTGATCAGAATCGCATTACCTGGCAGAATCGCGCCCATTTTTTCGCCCTGGCCTCACAGGCAATGCGGCGCATCCTCATCAATTATGCCAACCATCGCAAAGCCCAAAAGCGCGGTGGCAATCAACCAATCGTTACCTTTCACGACGATAATGTGGCAAAGGAAACCCGCGCAGATGAGTTGCTTGCAATGGATGAAGCCTTACAGCGCCTTGCCCGCCTGAACGAACGGCAAAGCAAGGTTGTCGAGTACCGTTTTTTTGGCGGTTTAACGCAGGAAGAAATCGCTGAAGTACTTGGCGTGTCTGTGCAGACTGTGAGATTGGACTGGCGCCTGGCCCGAGCCTGGCTCGGAAAAGAAATGAAAAGTGACGAGTCCGAGGGCTGATGGATCAGGCGCGCTGGAAAAGAATTGAAGAAATATTCGAGTCACTCCTCGACTACCCGCCCCAATCCCGTCCCAAAGCCTTGAAAGGCATGTGCGGCGGTGACGAAGAATTGGAAAAGGAAATCCTGCTTCTCTTAAAAGAAGATGCTCGTGAAAATAGTATGATCGACGGCATGGCAATCGATTACGTTGATTTGCCCGGCGTTGTTGGGCAAGGCCACGTCATCGACTCCTTCCGCGTTGAAAGGAAAATCGGGGAAGGGGGCATGAGCAACGTTTATATGGCCCAGGAACTCACCGGTAAAAAGCGTAAAATTGCCCTAAAACTGCTCAGGCCGGGCCTCAATACCCAGTCCATTTTGCGACGTTTTCAGCGCGAGCACGAAATCCTTGCCCGATTGCGTCACCCCAACATCGCCCGGCTGATAAAAGTCGGGGTTAGCGAAGACGATCAACCTTACATCGCTATGGAATACATTGAGGGTGAACCGCTGGATACCTATTGTGACAAGCGCAGCCTAACGATTGAAGAACGGATTGAGCTCTTCCAGGTGGTCTGCCGGGCAGTTCAGCATGCTCATATCAACAAGGTTGTGCATCGCGATCTGAAACCTGCGAACATTCTCGTCGAGGCCGACGGCACTGTTAAGCTGCTCGATTTCGGTATCTCTAAACTAATCGATACTGCCGACGAACACACCAAAATCACCAAGACCGGTGTGCACGTGATGACGCCGCAATATGCCGCGCCGGAACAGGTTCGCAGCCTGGAAATTACGGTTGCCACAGATATTTACGCACTCGGTGTCATTCTCTATGAGCTGGTTGCCGGGAATCCACCGCTGGCGCTCGACGGCCTGGGTATTTTTGATGTACAGCGGAAAATTTGTACTGAGGAACCGCAGCTCCCCAGCGAGGCGCTTACCCGCCCCGATTATCTGGGCGAATCGCATGAAGCACGAATTGCCAGTCAGCGCGGTACCAACATTGCCGCCCTGAGAAAGATGCTGCAGGGAGCGATGGACACCATCTGTCAGCGCGCTTTAGCCAAGTCTCCGGAGGACCGCTACAAGATGGTCGAATATCTGATGTATGACCTAAAACGCTATGTGATTGGTCTCGGCATGGGCACTTCCTGGTAAAAGCAAAATGGCTCCGTCGCGGAGAACTAAACGACGAAGCCATCTGCTGCCTTGTGACGGGACAATTCTTTATTTCATTAAAGTCATCTTTCCTGCCAAGACTGTGTTGCCCAATTCCACTGTGTAGATATACAAGCCGCTGGCGGCCACTTCGCCGTTGGTCAGCAAACCATCCCACTGAACTTCATACTGCCCGGCGCCGTTAACGGTTACCGTCAGAATTCGTACGATCTGGCCAAGCGCGTTGTAGATTTTGATGGATATCTCTCCGACCATTTGGCGATGCACTTTCAAACGGATGGTTGTAGTCGGGTTAAAGGGATTCGGATAATTCCCGAGTAATTCGAAATCACCGGCAATGCCCGGCTGATCAAGCTCTTCTTCATCTTCAATGCCCACAGGTGTGCCGCCGCTAAAGCGTGTGAAGGGACTAATCACGCCGTAGTCGGTGCTTATTTGGATAATCTGGTCTTTGAGATCCTTGGCTTGCTGAGAGGCAGGATCAAATGAATAATAGTCAACCAGGAGATTCTCAATCTTGCTTTTGGCCCAAACCTTTGGCAAAAATTCATTACCGCTGACCGACGTATCGCTAAGCTCCACCGAATAGTTGAAAGCAACCGGTAATCCAAAGGCGTCGCCGGTCAGGTCAACCGTAATCGGCACTGCCTCCGTGAAACGTCCGGTGACAATCATTTGCTGACCGATATAAAGATTTGGCAAAGGATCGGGATATACTTCGCTGATAACCGATGGCGAAAATGCAATCTGGGTGTTCAGCAAAACCGGATTTCGAATGCGCTGATAGAAGCTGGTAATACGCGAAAACAATTCATCATCGCCAAGGAATTCGGCGAGGCCATTGTTGTTGGATGCCAATAAGGTTAGCAGCTGCTCATTGGCCCCGGCGCCGATCCCAAAAGTAAAAATGCTTACGTTTGACTCAGATGTACTGACGAGGTCATCAACATGATTCGAGAGCAGTTGGGTATTGGTAATACCACTGGTGGCCTGGCCATCCGTGAAGAAAACAATGATATTGGCAGTACTATCGTTAGCGGTGGCAAATTGCGGTATGGCTCGATCAAATGCTCCTGAGATATTGGTACCACCCAAAGCGTTTAAACCGGCAATGTAGTTCAGGGCATCATCTCGATTTGCCACAGTCCAGGGAACATGTTCGTTACTGAAATTGCTGACGCTGCTGGAAAAATCCACAATATTAAAGCGGTCAGCATCATTTAGGTTGTTGACGATAAACTCGGCCGCGTCGCGTGCCTGCACAATTTTATTTCCACTCATGCTTCCGGAGCGATCAATAATCAGGGTAAACACTTTCTCAATCACGTCCGTTTCCGTTGGATCAGGCTCGACAACAAATGCAAAATAGCCCCCGAGTGAATCCGGAATCAAGGTATCGTTGGGGGTAGTGCTCAAACTGAACAGTCCGAGCTGCGATAAATCGAGAGAGTATTGGACGCTATAATCTTCATCTGCCGGACTGTCCAATCTTTCAACACTCAGCACCGCAAGATTGCCGTCGTTCGATAGCTGCGTGACGGTATGCGTACTATTGCTGACAAGTGTATTGATATTCCGTTCCGATACCAGCTCAAACTGAAGGGTTTGACTTTCCAGATTTCCACTTTGAAGACCCGTGTAATCATTGGCATAACTGAAGTCCACATTTCCAAATGAGTATGGCAGGAATTCAACATAGGTTACTTGAACAACCAATTCGGAATCTGGCTGAACCACTTGCGGAATATTGAAGTAGAGTGGGGTTTCGCCCATATAATCAACAATTTCCTGGGCGATAGTAGTGCCGCTTCCGGGCAGAGTGGTATCCTGGGCAGTACCGCGAATATCTGCTTGAAACCACTGGCCGCCAACTTGCCAGCGTAGATCCGTGGCGCTAGCTGCATCACTTAACGGGAAGCCATATTTGCCAGGTGTCGGGGAACCAAAATCATTGCGAAAGACCTGCTGGCTGGTAACCACGGCAATTTGATTTTCGACAGTAACAGTAACTGAACTGGAAACCAACTCAAAATTAACAGCATTGGTAGCATCAATAATGACCACGCCATTCGCCATAATGTGTCCGGCAAATAACAGCGCAAACAACACGCCCCATAATCCTCTCATCCTTATCCTCTCTTTCGCTGAATGGGTACTAATAACACGCAAATTGACTTGCAGCGTGTTTGTAGCATGAAAATGATATATAAACTTGTCTCGGAATTTTCAAAACGAAAGGGGACCCTCATCTCCCCGCTTTTACAATACAGCACAGGACAGGAATAGTATAGGACTTTAGTTACAAAATGTAAAATGGGATTGGGGGAAGAGATAGTTGGCAGTAGCAGTGAATATAATGACGAATGTCTAATGACAAATGGCGAATAAATTCTCTATACAAACGGTGAAGCCATTGCATAGCCAAGGCAGATGCTCGCTTGAGGCGAAATTGTGCAGAATTTGGAATGACGAATGTCTAATGACAAATGGCGAATAAATTCTCTATACAAACGGCGAAGCCGTTGCATAGCCAAGGCAGATGTTCGCTTGAGGCGAACTTGTGCAGAATTTGGAATGACGAATGTCTAATAACAAATGTCGAATAGGCTGGCTATGAGACGGAGATTCGAGATTTGATGTTTTCTTTTCACCCTACAAGACCACGTCGTGATCAAAGGTTTCTAACACAACGCACGTACGCGGCAGAGCCGCGCACGTGCAACGAACATCTATTAACTGTCTTTTCCGTGTTTACGCCTCTGCAGGCACTTCTTCTTTTACAATTCTGCCATCCAGCAGGTGAATGGTGCGATTGCCGTAGCTTGCATTCTTTTCGGAATGAGTAACCTGGATGATGGTGGTTCCCTGGGCATGCAAATCCCGGAAGATAGACATAATTTCTTCACCCTGGGAAGAATTGAGATTACCGGTTGGCTCGTCAGCAAGAATCAAATCCGGTTGGGTAATGATGGCACGGGCAATGCCGACCAACTGCTGCTGACCACCGGAGAGCTGGGACGGGAACAAGTCCTTTTTGGCAACGATGTTGAAGCGATCCAGCATATCAGCGACCATGCTTTTACGCTCTTTTCCCTTGATCTTTTTGTAAAGCAACGGGGTTTCTATGTTTTCGTAGACTGTTAACTCGTCGATCAGATGATAGGCCTGAAAAACGAAGCCAATATGCTCTTTGTGAATATCAGAGCGCTTGCGTTCGCTCAACCTGTTGACTGGCTCACCAAGGAAAGAATATTCACCCTTATTGGCGTCATCCAGCAGACCAAGGATATGAAGCAAGGTGGATTTCCCGGATCCGGACGGGCCCATCACCGTTAAGAACTCTCCCTTCTCGACATGCAGATTGACATCCTGCAAGACATATGTCTTTACAAAGGAGTTTGAGTAATATTTGAAAATGCCCTTTAAATCGATCACGATAGCCCCCGCAACTAGATGTGGAATTTTTCTTTGATATTTTCAGTAACCACATGACCATCAAATAAGTGGATTACACGCTGACAATATTCGGCATATGAGGGTGAGTGTGTTACCATAACAATGGTGGTACCTTCTTCATGAAGCTGACGCAAAAGGCCCATTACTTCATCGCCATTGGCAGAGTCCAGGTTACCGGTCGGCTCATCCGCGAGTATCAATTTGGGCTTGCCGATGACTGCGCGGGCAACTGCAACACGCTGTTGCTGACCGCCGGATAACTGCTGGGGAAAGTGGTTCTTGCGATGCATGATCTCCATGCGTTCAAGGGCGGCGTTTACACGTTCTTTACGTTCTGCGGCATTTACGCCAAGATAAAGTAGCGGCAACTCAACATTTTCAAAGACAGTAAGTTCATCGATCAAATTGAAGCTCTGAAAAACGAAGCCAATGTTCTCCTTGCGCAGATTTGAGCGCTGACGCTCGCTGTAGCCGGATACTTCATGATCGACAAAATGATATTCGCCGCTGCTGGGATTATCAAGCAGTCCGAGGATATTCAACAATGTCGATTTTCCGCAACCGGACGGTCCCATGATCGCCACAAACTCCCCGGGTTTAATCTCCAGGTTCACATTGTTCAAGGCTGTGGTTTCCACTTCTTCCGTTGTGTAGATCTTTTTCAAATTTGCTGTGCGTATCATGGATATTACCCCTTTCATCGCAAAATAAGTTTATCGATATCGCCAAAATGATCATATGTCGAGGTGATGACCTGGTCCCCGGGTGCAAGCCCGTCCAGGACTTCATATACCTGTGAATTTTGTCTGCCAAGCCGAATCTGGCGCTTTACGGCAAAATCGCCGGATGGGTCTACCACATAAGCCCAGTTGCCGCCGGACTTCTGATAAAAGCCGCCTTTCGCCAGCATCACCGCATCAGACAACCCGCCTAGCTCCAAACGAATCCGCAAAGTTTGTCCGCGACGAATGCCGGTCGGCGCCGAGCCGACAAATTCCATATCGACCTCGAAGCGTCCGTTGGTAACTTCCGGATAGATCTTTTTTGCAATCAATTCATAACTCTGTCCACCAAAATCAAATCGCCCCTTCTGGCCGAGCGAAATTCGCGAGATATAATGCTCATCAATCGCTACCTGAACCTTGAATTGATCAATGATGTCGATCTGGCCAAGTCGCTGTCCCTGAGATTTTGCTTCACCAATTTCTGCGTTCAGCGACGTCAACTGCCCGCTAATTGGCGCGCGAATATTCAGGTCCTCTAAGCGTCTACGGGCAATACCCAGATTTTGTTCTAGTCGCTCCAAAGAGGTGCCAAGTTGCTGGAGCTGAATTTTCTGAAAAACCGAGTCGCGTTTGAAGGATTCTTCGCTGAGGCGCTGCCGACGCCTCTCGAAGCGAAAATCGTCTTCACTTTGCTCAAACTCTTCTCTCGATATCAGATTGTCTTCATATAGCTTCTTCTGGCGCTCAAAAATGCGTTCGAGACGGCGAATTTGGTACTCCCGATCGATTAACAACTGGCGCGTCTGGGTACGATTCTGATCAAAGTTGAAGCGGGTATTTGTAAGCAAATTCCGCTGTTCAACAACCATCGCGTCCTGGTTCGAAATCTGTATCAATAATGCTGTATTCACCAGGCGCAGAATAAGATCACCAGCCTCTACAAAACTGCCCGCTTCGCGATATATGGTATCGACTTTCCCGCCTTCAGTTGCATCCAGAAACACCGTGCGAATCGGAACAACGGTTCCCTGCTCCGGTATATACTCCTGAAACGGTCCTTCGGTTACCTCACTAACAGTAATTCGTTCAGTTTCCACATTTAGCCGGGAACTGCGGTCCGCAAACACCAGATTATAAATAACAAACAGCGCGAAGAGTGCGCCTGCAGCGACCGTCGCAATTTTTCTTGGCGGCCAGGACTTTTTTTCAATTTTTCTATCCATCATATTCTCCTGCAAGTCGATAGCAATATTGATTTAATCACAACAAGTAAAAATCAGACTTGCACCTGTTTTTACTTCAATATCCATGCCATTTTCAAACAGCAAAATCAAATGCGGTGAAAAGGCTGTTTTTTCCTGATATTGTGCGATTTCAATGTCCGATTGCAACACATCTGTGTTCGGAAGTGAACATGCTGGAGGGCCGATAATTTGGGCGGTTGGAAATAATCGGGGGGAATGCTGCAACAGAATATCCCTATTCTGACGCTGGCACCACATCCCTGTGATACTTGAGCTATTACAACACTCCTCTCCCCTTCACATAACTCCTGAAACTATCGGACACTTCAAGCAAACCTAAAGAGAATTTGCCCCATCACTACTCCAGTAATCAATCACCTCAACCAGGGCATCGTGACAAACCGGATCAAATGTTTCCGCAACCCGTGTGAACATCAAACAGTTTAGTGAAGGTCGAAACAGGCCGGTATCGGCATAGCCGGCGCCTTCAAAAGCCCCTACTTTATCTCGCAGTTTGTGATTGCGGAAAAAATCGACCACCTCTTGTTGGTTAGCAGCGATTGCAGCGGCGACTTCCTCAGCAGGGGTATTAGCATTACGAAGGTCCGCAATGTGCGTTGCATGATTTCGGCGCATTTGATCATATTCTGCTTTTTTCCAATCACTCGGCAGCGCGATTTTCCGGCTCAGGTAGGATTTCCACTTAATGCTGCCCTTTTCGATATTTGCGGCAACATTTCTTTCCCAAGGCTCAACTCCCTCCTGGAAAAAATCGTTATAAGCAACCTGGCTGGTATAGTATTCATCTCCCAATGCGGCAAAGCTATGACCGAATTCATGTACAAAAACGAACTCACTCCATTCATTATCCACAGTTGTGGAAGCATATAAATTGAAGATGCCACCGCCGCCGTATCTGTCATGGTTAATCAGCACGCAAACCACATCAGACGGGGCCGCATCGCGCATATTTTGAATCGAGCGATTATCAAAAAGCATCAGATAGCGCTGGCTATCAAATGTATTGAATGAGGAATTGAGGATCGTATTCCGGTAAATTCCTTCCCGTGGATCGTCCGTACCGCTTTCCTGCGATGGTTTGAAGAGGGCGCGAATATTAAAGTCCCCGCGCCGATCCTTGAAAGGAGACACGGCAAACAGCGCGTCGGTCATACGCTTGACATCCTGCAAAAACTTGCCTGCCTCGTGGTGTTGATAGCCTTCAGCCAGAAATGCAATATCAACCTTATCAGCCGCCGGGCCATTGATCATATGATCAAACACCTGGATATCATTTGCAGGCGCTTCCTTGCGAATATGATAAGACGCCGGGTCAATCTCCTGTTCATGAAATTTGATAGTAAAGGCATTGCTTTTGTCACGCTTCCAAAGCTCCACACGAATCGGCGCCTTTGGTAAGGGCATGCGAATGGTTTCGTGAATCGCCCCGGTCTGCCCGGAAATACCGGCATCTGTCGTTTGCCATTCGTTAAAAAGCGTGCTATAGGTATAGTCGTAGATTAATTTCCCGCTGGCGGCATCGTACAGGCGTAACATGTAATGCCCTAGATTGAGGGCAGACATCTTGCTGGCTCGCGGCCCGGCCCAGCCATCGATGATATACATATCGTCCAGGGCAACCATGTCCTCACTCGCCGTGCCGATATGGAAATAATCGATGCGCAAGGTTTTATCCTGGAAAAAGTGATCAAAGGGAGAAGCGCTTAGTCCTGCCGAAAAACAGATGATTGCACAAATAACGATTATGCCTCTGTGGACAGATTTGGCTGTCATGACATTTTCTCCGGTTATGCTCAAAAAATTTTGTCCAACACAGCTTGACACATCATTTTAGGTGGTAGTTCCCCCGGTCTGTACATCCTCCCCGAGGGAGGTAGAGGGGGATTCCTCCCTGGCATGCTGAACAGTCTCCAAGTATACACAATCGCCCACATAAAAAAAACCGCTGCCGGCAAGCGACAGCGGTTTCAGATCTTATGGTCTGTTTACGCATTTTAGCAGCTTATCCTCGCAGCAGGTATTTTGCGATTGTCGCCATTTGCATATTGGAGGTGCCTTCATAGATCTGCCCGATTTTTGCATCGCGATAGAACTTTTCAACCGGAAAATCCTTGGTAAACCCATAACCACCAAAGATTTCGATCATTCGTGAAGTCACCTTTTCGGCATTAATCGAAGAAAAGAGCTTGGCCATCGCTGCCTCCACCACAAAATCATCTCCATTGTCTTTCATGCGGGCAGCGTTGTAGACCAGGCGTCTTGAGGCTTCCAGTAATGTGGCCGCTTCCGCGATCTGGAATTGGATTCCCTGGAATTCGGCAATGGTCTTTCCGAACTGCTGGCGCTCTTTTGCATACTGCATACCAGCGTCCAGGGCGCCCTGCATAATCCCGATCATCTGTGCGCCAATTCCGATACGACCTTCGTTCAGCGTCTCAATAGCGGATTTGTAACCCTTACCAACTTCGCCGAGAACGTTTTCCTTCGGCACCGGACAATCATTGAATATCAGTTCGCAGGTGCTGCTGGCGCGTATACCCAGCTTATCTTCCTTTTTACCAATGGTGAATCCGTCAAAGTCCCGCTCAACAACAAATGCGGTAATGCCTTTGTAGCCTTTTTCCGGATCTACATTGGCAAAAACCAGGAAAATATCTGCTTCAGCAGCGTTGGTGATCCAAAGCTTATTGCCAGTCAGGGCATAGTGGTCACCTTTATCAACAGCTCGCGTCTTCAAGCCAAAGGCATCGCTACCGGAACTCGGCTCGGAAAGGGCGTAAGCGCCAATCTTGCTTTCCGCCAGCTGTGGCAAAAAGCGCTTCTTCATTTCCTCACTGCCCCACTTCTGGAAAGCATTATTTACCAGGGTATTCTGCACATCGACGTAAATGGCAGCTGAGGCATCGACCCGGGCCAATGCCTCGATGGCCAGAATCGACATAAAAAAGTTACCGCCTGTGCCACCATATTCTTCAGGGATATCGATGCCCATCAGACCTAAGTCAAAGAATTGAGAGACCAGTTCCGGCTTAAATTCAGCCTTCTGGTCCATTTCCATAACATGGGGTTTAATTTGTTCGTTTGCGAATTCCGTGATCAAATCACGAAACATCGACTCTTCTTCTGTTAAATACGTTACGGGTTTGATCGCGCTCATATAACACCTCTCTGTCATCACTGTATATTGCTATAAGTTATAAGCGGTAATGTTGAATTGTACCAGCGGCAATTTTGGCGCCGGGCTTAATCCGGTTTGAGTTATTGCAAGTGCCTTGACGAACCGGGATTTCACAGTTCTGTATCCAAAGAATAATCGGCAGGAATTTGCTCATTTAGCGGAACTGTGATAAATTGTTGCATTGCCATGTAGGACTGTCATACTTGCGAAGGAATCGGCGAAAGAAGATAAGGCAGGAATTTAGGTTGATCGAGTCGCACTTAAGCGGACCGGTTAACAAAAATTGGTGCCTTTTCTGAGTGTCGGCCTTCCCGCCGAATATATGTCCGTCGTCCGATTCGCAGCTTGATCGCAGTCCTGATAATAAGAATTTTTCAGAAAGTAATTCAAGGGAAATTTATGAAAGCGGACAAGGCAGAGGTCATCAATGCCTTAAAAAAAGCCCATGCTGCATTTCTGAACAAAGACTATAAGTCTTCGCTCAAAGAGTATCAGTGGCTGGAGCAACATCTGCAGGATAAACCGGATGATTTACCGGTGATCTGGATTGAACTGGGCTGGAATTTCTATTTCCTGCAGGACTTTGAAAACGCTATCTACTACTTACAGAAAGCTGTTCGTGAACCACAATTGAACCTCAAGCAGCGCTTCGACTGCTTACGCCTGCTCGGTTATTCTCACGAGTATGCCGGCCGTGAGGAAAAAGGCCTTGCTTACCTCCAGGATGCACTCGCCGAGGAAATCCCCGACTTCGATAAACGCCACATTCTCTTTGAGATCGGAAAAATTTTCTTCTCGCAGAACAATCCGATTGAGGCCAAAAAATATCTGGTGCAGGCCTACAGCATTTTTTCAAATGATGAGCTGGACTATATTCAAACCGCCCGTTACTACCTCGGTTTCATTGCCTATATAGAGGGAAACGCTGATGATGCCAAGCAGCTCTTCCAGGAAATCACTAAGTTCGCGCAGGATGATCAGGGAAAAGCCCCGGGATATTTTGGTATGGCTCACCTGATGTATGAAAGCAAGGATTATGAAGGCGTGATTGAAACCTGTCAGAAAATCATCCAGTTAGACAGTCAATTTTATGACAAGGAAACTCTGGCCTTTTTCCTCTGCCGTGCCTATATGGAAAAGGAAATGTGGACGGAACTTGGCCTGTTTTTACCGCACCTGATCGACGAATATCCGGAAGGCAAATACCGCAGTGCATATCCGACTTTCCTGGCTGCTGCGCACACCAAACAAATTCCGGAATTCCCCAAAACAGATATCAAGACCTTGAACTGAGGCCAACCGGCGGTCACATGCCATGGCCTCAGGGTCGAATCCCCTCAAATTCTCAAGCCTGTCGTAACTACTTCCGATAATCGCCAAAGCAGGGAAGGGTTTTCCCTTGGCTAAAAGGGAGTATTATTATTGGAATCGCAAAAATATCGGGCACTCATCCTGGAAGATGAAACCGACCTGGGCATCGCCCTTGGTAATGCCTTAACCGGCGCCGGCATTGAGGCTGCCTCCGTAACTTCTGTACGTGCTGCCATCAAGCGCCTTGAAGACACGACGTACGATATCGTCGTTTCGGACATCTATTTGCCTGAAGAAACCGGACTCGATTTTTTTCACTATGCCAATAAACACTATCCAAGCCTTCCCTTTATTTTCATAACCGGTTTCCCAAGCCTGGAAATTGCCGTTCAATCGCTTAAGAACGGCGCCTACGACTATCTCCCGAAGCCCTTTGAACTGGATAAATTTATTGAGCGGGTCAAAGAGGTTATTGAAAAAGCCCGCAAACGTCGCGATGAACAAATTTTCATTGACGATTTGCGGGAAGTTGTTCGCCAGCGTATCCAGGATCTGAAGATCTATCGGGATATCTTCAACAGTCAGAGCGACGGCTATCTGATTCTTGACGTTGAAGGTACTGTCATCGAAACCAACCCGGCATTTACGCAGCTTTGTGGTATCCGCGAGGCAGAATTGTTAAAGAAACCCTTCAGCTGGGTCAGTGAGCGCCTCTTCCCTTCCCTGAATTTTGCAGAGCTAACCCGATTGGTCGATAGCAACGGCAGTTGGCAAAAAGAGATTACGGCGTTTAACGAACTGGAACGTAAATGGACAGCTTCGTTGTCCCTGCTAAAAGTCTACGATGAGAACGATACGGTATTTGCTTACGTCCTGATTGCCCGCGACAAGACCGAAATCCGCCAGGTAGAAAACGCATTGATAGGCAGCCTGGAACAAACCAACCTGGCCCAGGAAGCGGTTATTTTCGGCATGGCAAGATTGGCGGAATATCGTGACAAGGACACCGGCTATCACCTTGAACGGATGCGGAACTATTGCAAATTTTTGGCTGAAGCATTACGCGAGCACCCGCGGTATCGCGATCAAATTTCACAGAATTTCATCGACATCCTTTACCGGGCGGCACCGCTGCATGACATCGGTAAGGTCGGCATACCTGACCGCATACTTCTTAAAAGCGATAAGTTGACGGATGAAGAATATCGTATCATGCGGTCACATACCACCATCGGCTATGAGACACTGTCTTCAATTCGCCAGCAATATGGGGAAATGGATTTTCTTGATATGGGAATTCAGATCACCTGGGCACACCATGAGCGCTATGATGGTCAGGGCTATCCGCGGGGGCTAAAAGGAGAAGAAATTCCGTTGGCAGCTCAAATCGTTGCGATTGCCGATGTATACGATGCACTGACCTCAAAACGCTGCTACAAAAAAGCATTTTCTCACCAGGCCTCAGTCAATACTATCAAAATGCAAAGAGGAAAGCACTTTTCACCTGACCTGCTCGATGTATTTCTTACGGTAACGGATGATTTCGATACCATTCGTAAGAACTTCTTGGACAGCCAAACCTCAACCCGGGTGTTATCGGCCGAGCAACTGCGCTTGATTAACGCGTCTTAGCAGTCGCCGACAGCAATTTCTGGTATTCGCCGCCAAGGCTGCCATTGGTCAGCAGCATCAAAATATCCCCCTCTTGTAAATACTCACCTAATTTGGGTAAGATCTCTGAATAGCCGCCTGGACGCAGGACATCGGTGCCGGCAGCATTCAAATCCGTTTCGAGTTGATCCAGCGACAGGCGATCGTCAGTAGCAAACCGCTCCTGCCGAAACACGGGTGTAATCATCGCGGCATCAGCGATTCCCAGCGCTGTTGCCAATTCTTTCTGGAAAAAGCGCCTCACGGTGGTATTGGTTCTCGGCTCAAATAGGGCAACCAGCCGCCGGCCGGGAAATTTCTGACGCATGGCTTCCAGGGTTACCTGGATAGCAGTGGGATGATGAGCAAAATCGTCGTATACGTCTGCCCCGCTGAAGCGTCCCCAGTATTCCATTCGCCGCTTTACCCCTTGAAAGGAAGCGAGGGCCTCTCGTATCACGTCCCAGCCAACACCGATGTCACGGGCGACAGCAATCACAGCCATTGCGTTTTGCACCTGATATTCACCGGGAAAAGGCATCAGCAGTTCCACGGTATCGCTACCGTCATCCACCATAAAGCGCGTACCTTCCTCTCCGCTATCAAGGATGTTATAACGCAGCGATGCTCCTTCTAATCGGCCATAACTCTGCAAACGGGAATGGACGGGGTCACAAACGGCCATTACCGTGTTACTGTCTCCATTGGCGACAATTAGCCCTTCGGAAGGAATGATGCGAATCAGCTTGCGAAAGCCATCTTCAATGGCTGCTAAATCCGAATAAATATCTGCATGGTCAAATTCGAGGTTATTGAAGATGAGATAATCAGGAAAATAGTGTAGAAATTTCGGACGCTTATCGAAAAAGGCACTATCGTATTCGTCGCCTTCGATAACAAAATACTCACCTTTGCCTAATTGAACCGAAGAATCAAAATTGCGGGTAATGCCGCCCACCAGGAAGCTCGGTGAAAGTCCGGCATACTCCAAAACCCAGGCCATCATCGCAGTAGTGGTAGTCTTTCCGTGCGTCCCGGTAATAACGATGCTGCGCGATGGCTGAATAAACTCGTTGCGAATCAGCTCCGGCAAAGAAATGAACGGTAGGTGGCGATTCAGCACCGCCTCTACTTCCACATTGCCGCGCGATAACGCATTTCCGATTACCACCCGGTCGAATGGAGTATCCAGATGGGCAACGTCATAGCCTTGCCATACATTGATGTCGTTTGCTGCCAGGAAATCACTCATCGGCGGATAAATACCGCTATCGGTTCCCCACACATCATGGCCTTTTTGTTTCAGTAAAACGGCCAGTGAGGCCATTGCGGTGCCGCAAATTCCCAGGAAGTAATATTTCATTTTATTGTCCGTAAAATCGTTGTAAGAGTTAGTTGTCCGTTCATCGGTGATCGTTGTTCGCTCATCGTGCGCTGCTCTGCCGCACATGTGCGTTGTGTTAGAAACCTTTGATCACTACTTGGTCTTTTAGGGTGAAGAGAAAACATCAAATCTCGAATCTCCGTCTCTTTGCCAGCCTATTCGACATTTGTCATTAGACATTCGTCATTGTATTCACTGCCAACCACATTCTGCACAAGTTCGCCTCAAGCGAACATCTGCCTTGGCCATGCAACGGCTTCGCCGTTCGTTTAGAGAATTTATTCGACATTTGTCATTGGAAATACTCAAAACGTTGGATTACGGCAAGGTCGGATTACCCCTCTACCAGGTCATTACCTTGGTAAACGCTGTGCTTCGGCATTGGGCATTCGACATTCTCAAAACGTCGGATTACCCCTCTGCCAGGTCATTACCTTGGT
>JANQRS010000042.1 GCA_028284445.1 Calditrichia bacterium | reverse complement strand
ACGATTCAACGATTCAACGATTCAACGATTCAACGATTCAACGATTCAACGATTCAACGATTCAACGATTCAACGATTCAACGATTCAACGATTTGCCGATTTGAAAATCCTATAAAACCGGGAAGATTTTATGAAAACACTTCAATATCTCATTGCTGCCAGCCTTGTGTTTTGTGCTTTGCATACAACTGCTCTGGCGAAGGATGACGGTATCGCTGACCTCGGTACGCGGAAAGCCGGGCATGACTGGCCAACATTCCTTGGCCCGAATGGCGACGGAAAATCTGCTGAAACCGGAATCATAAAGCCCTGGCCGGAGGCTGGACTTGCCATCCATTGGCAGCGGAAGGTTGGGGAAGGATATAGTGCCCCGTCAATTTCCAGGGGGCGGCTCCTGCTCTTTGAGCGCAAGGGAGATCGCGAGCAGTTGGTTTGTCTGAATAGCGAGACCGGTAAGGAAATATGGACTTTCGGCTATGCAACCGCCTATGATGACATCTATGGCTATGGAGATGGGCCGCGGACAACACCTGTCATCGATGGCAATCGCGTGTATATTCATGGCGTGGAAGGCCCGCTTTACTGTCTGAATCTGGCTGACGGCACCGTGATTTGGAAATTGAATACCAATGAGATGTTTGATGTTGTCACCAATTTCTTCGGTGTAGGATCAACGCCGATCATTGAAAAAGACTTGCTGATCGTGCCGGTTGGTGGCTCGGAGCCGTCTAAACATCCGAACATTCTGGCGGCAAATGGCCAGGTGACCCCAAACGGCAGCGGTATTGTCGCCTTCAATAAACATAGCGGGGAAGTTGTATATCAACTCGGCAATGAGGTGGCCAGCTATGCCAGTCCGCAGGTCGTGACGATCAACGACAAGCGCATCGGTCTCTACTTCGCCCGCGGTGGCCTGTTGGGCTTTGATCCCCAGGCTGGGAAAGAATTATTTCATTTTCCCTGGCGGGCAAAGAAGCTGGAATCGGTGAATGCGGCCAGCGCTGTTGTTGCAGGTGACCTCGTTTATATCGGCGAGGCCTACGGACCGGGCAGCGCGGTTCTGCGAATAAAGGAGACTGGTTATGACGTTGTTTGGCAAGACTCCTTGCGCAGCCGCAATAAGGCAATGTTATTGCACTGGACCACTGCCATCCATCATGATGGCTATCTCTATGCCGGACACGGACGCAATGCCGGGACCTCCGGATATCGTTGTATCGATATGGCCACCGGTGAAATTCAGTGGACACATAAGCTGAAAGAACTCTCCTCGCTAACTTATGTCGATGGTCATTTTATAGGTGTCGGTGAGCGCGGTACTTTGACTCTACTGAAAGCCAATCCAAAAGAAGCACAAGTGGTTTCTACAACGAAATTAGTTGATGAGGCGGGAAAGGATCTGCTTGTTTATCCCACCTATCCGGCCCCGGTTGTGTCGCATGGGTTTCTCTACTTGCGGGGCAAGGATCGCCTTGTTTGCATCGACCTAATGCAGTGATTTTGCATGTTTTTGATTAAATTTGTTAAAGACGCTCGGCTGACATTGCGCAAAGAGCATTGAGACTATAGCTGCTAAGTTCCCATAATGAAATGGGAGGTTTCAGCATGCTTTATCACATCGTCACAAAGTCTTTATATGCACTGTTAGTTGGTTTCATCATTTTTCAGATTGAGATCGGCCCGGTGTTTACCCTCGATCCGGTAGCCCTGACGGAACAATCTCATGAAATCTTAAATAACTGGGAGGGGAATTCTCGCATGTTAGCGCGGGCAGAATTTCGTCTCAAGCTAGCAATGTTCCTCCAACCTGATTATGCCGACGCCTATAGCGGCTATGCACGCGCCACATATTATTCGGCTTATTTTGGTGGAAAACACTATCATCCGGAAGGCTTGATCGAGGCCCACGAATTTGTAGATAAAGCGCTTGAATTGGATTCATTGTCTGTTCATGCCCATGTCAACAAGGGGTGGATCTATGTCTACCAGGAAGATACCCTGGGGGCAAAAGGCATGCTTCAACGGGTTATGAAGTTAAATCCGGATCATCCTCGTGTCCTCTTGCTCCATACTGAAATCATGTATAATGACAAGAAATTTGATGAGGCCAGGGATTTGGCCCGGCGGGTACTTGGGGTGACTCAGCAGCATGGTGATAGCACAAGGGCGTATGGGAAACTGGCAGATATTGCCGCATCCACGAGGCGCTGGGAAGACGGTGAATTGGTCTATCAGGATTTATTACGATTGCAGCCAAATTCGGCCTGGACGCATATCAATTACTGCATTTTTCTGATCGGTAAACAAGATTATGATCGGGCCATCGAAATAGGCGAAAAAGCAGTGGATTTAGGGTCTATGGGAAACGCATATTGGGCCCTGGCGCTGGCTTATTATGAGAAAGGCAGACAGTTATACTGGGAAGACGAGCAATGGGTGAAGTCTGCTGATTATTTCGAAATGTCGATCGAAAACGATGATACCAACCCTGACGCATACTATGGTCTGGGGGTTGGTCTACGGGCAAGGGCCAGGTACTATCGCGACATAGACATAATGCATCAATCGGAGGCGGCATTTGAAGAAGCGCTACGTCTCAAGCCAGATCATGAATTGGCGCTGAAAGAATTGCAGCGTCACCGGGCTCATATGAGCCAATATGAATAACGAATCGAAGCGAGGATTTTATGTCGCAATCACCCGAAGAGGAAAAGCACAAAGAGCGTCAGCTGCCTTATTACGAAATCCCGGATTATCCCGAGAGCTACAATGCCGGAACAGTTGCGGCAAGAGTCGTTGACGGCCTCGGCTTTCGCTATCATTGGGCAACAGAAGGCTTGCGCGAAGAAGATCTCGCCTATCGACCCAGTGAGGACAGCCGCAGCACCTTTCAGACGATTGATCATATTTACTATCTCTCAACAATGATCATCAATTCCTTGACTGCCGAAATAAATGAGCGTCCGCCCGACAACTATGGTCTATCATTGCCGGAGTTGCGGCAGGCCACTCTTGAAAATATCGAGACCGTCAGCAAAACGCTAAGCAAAAGCGACGATGCTGCCTTCGGCGGGTTCAAGGCAGCGTTCCAGGGACGTGAGCGGCGTGTTGAATATCCGTTCTGGAATATGCTGAACGGTCCAATTGCTGACGCATTGTATCACACCGGACAGATCGTGGCTTTTCGCCGGGCTTCCGGGAATCCAATAAACCCGAAAGCGAAAGTCTTTTTTGGAAAACTCAAATAACGGAAAATCAGGCTACCTTGATTTATCAAAACATTGCATCCGGATCCTTCCAGAATATCTCCTTCTTAACTTCCTGAAAATCTAATCTTGGTTCGCAAAGATGCCGAGTATCCGCCATATATAGTTGATCGGATTCAGGTATTTAGACGAGAACCAATTATGCCAGATAAGCAGGGTTTTGTAGCGGCTTCTTCCAGGAACCTAGCCACAACTGAATTGAATTTCTTGTTCGAACTATCGGCGGATATGCTCTGCATCGCCGGATTCGACGGCTATTTTAAACTGCTGAACCCGGCCTGGGAAAAAAACCTGGGTTATACCCGTAAAGAATTGTTGAGTAAACCGTTTGTTGAATTTGTTCATCCGGATGATCGGCAGGCCACAAATGATACTGCCGCCTTTCTTGCTATGGGGAATGAGATTCACCACTTCGAAAATCGCTACCGGACAAAGGACGGCAATTATCGTTGGTTAGCCTGGACTGCATCTGTGCAAAAGTCTCAGGAGCGAATCTTTGCCAGCGCCCGGGATGTCACAGACTTAAAGGTCAGAGAAGACGAATACTTACTCCAAATCGCGGCCCTGGAAGCAGCGGATAACGCAATCTTAATAACCAATACAGCAGGTATTATCGAATGGGTTAATCCGGCTTTCGAAAAGTTAACCGGTTATCGTCCCTCAGAGGTCGTCGGCGAATCGACCCGGGTGCTGAAGTCCGGGCGCCAGAATGCCAGTGTATACAAGCAGCTTTGGCAAACAATAAATGCCGGCAAGGTATGGTCCGGAGATCTGGTAAATCAGCGAAAGAATGGCGAAACATATATTGAGCATATGACCATCACCCCGGTCCCAAATGCACAAGGCGAAATTACTCATTATGTGGCTATAAAACAGGATGTTACAGCGAAAATTCTCACAACATCGAAGCTGAAGCGGGCGTACGAAGAAACGGAGAACCTGTTGTCCTCAATCAGTCTGATTTTGATCGGCATTGATCAGCAAGACAACATTACCCGTTGGAATGCCGCTGCTGAGCAGGCTTTGGGACTAGCGGCAGACGATGTTCTTGGCAAGAAATTGGGTTCGGTCAATATTCAATGGAATTGGACGGATGTTTTGGCCCATATCGGCGCCTGCCAAAACTCGAAAAAAATGGCGACATGGGATGATATACGCTATAAGACCAGAGACGGGGCAGATGGATTACTCAGTGTGACAATAAACCCCGTTCGCTATAAGCGGCCTGCCTCGCACGGTTTTATATTACTGGCGCAGGATATAACCGCTCAACGTCTCCTGGAAGGACAGTTGGCGCAGGCGCAGAAGCTGGAGTCGGTTGGGCAACTCGCTGCAGGTATCGCCCATGAGATCAATACGCCAATTCAATTTATCAGCGACAATATTCATTTTCTGAAAGATGCTTTTGATGATCTGATAGCTGAGTCTGCTGGACAGGCATCCGCGGCAGCAGATGGTCATTTTTCCGGCAATAATTCGATGGAATATTCGCCGGTGACAGGGCAGGCGGAAGACGATGATCAATTGGAATTCCTCAGGTCGGAAGTCCCGTTGGCATTTGAGTCCTCCTTTGATGGCTTGCAGCGCGTTGCCGCAATCATTGATGCGGTACGTGATTTTTCACACCCGGGATCGAAGACGCAAACCTTGTCGAACATTAATGATGCCTTGGCGAAAACCATCACTGTCTCGACAAACAAATGGAAATATGTTGCCGATGTTGTTACTGATTTTGATCCGGATTTGCCGCTTGTAAATTGCTTCCCGGGCGAAATCAACCAGGTATTCCTGAATATTATTGTGAATGCTGTGGATGCAATCTCGGATGTCCAGGGACAGAATCCTGGTGAGAAAGGCAAAATTACTATTTCTACCCGAAAGAATGGCGCCAATGTCAAAATAGGGATTCGCGACACCGGTTCGGGTATACCTGAGTCCGTTCAGTCAGATATTTTCAACCCCTTCTTTACAACCAAAGAAATCGGTAAGGGGACGGGACAGGGGCTATCGATATCCCATCGCGTCGTTGTGGAAATGCATGGTGGAACGATCCGCTTTGAAACTGAAAAAGGAAAAGGTACTCAATTTATTCTGGAGTTCCCGATAGCAGGTTTAGCAGAAACGTACGCCGGATAACCTAGGACTTTGTCGATGTGGTCGGGGAGCCGCATTACCGTTGACAAAATGACAAGAGAATCGAATTGGATACTAAACCCAAGATTTTATTTATAGATGACGAAGATTCCGTACTCACTGGGTTGAGGCGGGTATTGCACAGCAAGCGCAAGAGTTGGGACATGCATTTTATTAACAGTCCCGAGGAAGCGAAGCGATTGATCAGCCTCCAGGACTTTGCTGTGATTGTCAGCGATATGCGTATGCCCATAATTAATGGCGCTCAGTTATTGACCTGGGCCAGGGAAGAAAAGCCAGACACCGTCCGCCTGCTCTTGACCGGGCAGGCAGATATGAAAGATGCCATTTCCGTTATAAACAACGGGCGCATATTCCGCTTCCTGACAAAGCCTTGTCCTCGTGACGTAATCATGCAGACTATACAGGACGCCGTAGAATATCATTACTTCTTAACGGATCGGCGTGATCTGATAATTGGCATGTTTGACAGCAGTCTGCGAATTATTCTCCGCTTAATGGAAATGTCTGATCCGAATTCGGCACATGAGGCTTCCCAGCGCAAGGCTGTAGTTACGAAACTCGGCGATTTAATGAAAATTCCCGACATCACGGAAGTGAAAATTGCGGCGTTGCTATTGCGAAGCGGTGAAATCGGCATTCCCGAATACATCCGTGAGAAGCGAAAGAAGCGCGGTGAACTGACTCGAGCAGAACAGGATAGATGGGATCAAGTCCCTGAGCTTGGTTACCAGTTGCTTAAAGATGCACCACGACTGGAGAAAGTTGCTGAGATAGTTCGCTATCACTGTAAGTATTTCGATGGCAGGGGGTGGCCAAAAGGGCGGGTCAAGAAAGAGGAAATCCCTCTCGGGGCACGCATTCTAAAGATTGTCCGTGATGAAGCGGAGTTAGAGCGTCGCGGCTTGTCCATTCCGGACGCTATTGAGGTTATGAGAAAACGAAAAGGGCACTACGACGAAAACCTTTTTAAGATCATTGAAGCGTATTTCATGGAAGTTCACATCTATATAATGGGTCTTGATGCCGATTACTTCGAGCGAAAGGTTGGAGAGCTGCGTGAAGGTCAAAAGCTCTATACCCCGATCGTGACCAAAGACGATCTGATCTTATTCCCCAGCGGCACCGTGTTGACAACTGCAGACCTGGCGACGATCGAGAATTGGCATCGGCAACGTGGCATTCGTGAACCGATTAATGTGAAAAATACCCTGGCTTCATTAAAAAATACGGATAAACAGGAGGCGACTTCAGAATGAGTCGCTTATTGATCCTCCAGCTTATCATACCAGTTCATCTTTAAGAACCAGCTGGTGGCTACCAAAACTACCAGCGAGATCAACGATGTGGTCAGGTCCTTAAGGACCATGTAGAGCGGTAAGGTCACCAATGATGTTTGCCATATAACGCCCACCACCACATTAATCATGTCATTCTTGAAATTCTTGTTTGCCTTGAAATTGGGATTTTCTGCCATGACTTTGTCATGAATCGGTCCCCAGAATCCCCAGGGACGAACAGACGAATAAAAGCCTTTCAATGTGGTTTCATCATCCGGCACGGTCATAAGGCTGCCACCGATAGATGCGGCGGTTGCCACAACCAATATGATCGGGAAGAGAAAGAGCGGTTGAGTGTCGGGAAAGCCGATAAATGTGACGATGGCTGCAAGAATCCCGCTAATCATGCCCCAGAAATAGCCATGACCATTTATTCGCCACCAATACCATTTTAACACGTTTGGCGCCGTATAACCGGCCCATAAACCGGAAACGATGATTTGCATGGCATAATTGATCGATTCCACGATCAGACCAAAGGCGATGCCCACAACCACCACTGCAATTGACGCAAGGTAACTCATTCGAATGCTGGTGCGATCATCTGCATCGGGATTGATGTAAGCTTTGTAAACATCCACAACCAGGTAAGAAGCCCCGGCATTCACGGTTGAATCGAAAGTAGACATGAAGGCCGCGAGCAGGCCGGCAAGCAAGAGACCGGTAATGCCGACCGGGATAAACTCACTGTTGATTATCCATGGCAGAATCTTTTCGAAGTCGATATCATTGCCCATAGCGACCAGTTCCGGACTGAAATGCACCAGCGCCAGAACTGTAATGCCGCCAATCATAATCCAGCGCGGAAAGAGGGCGATCGAGACAATTGCACTCATCAGGGCTGACTCGCGGGGGGTACGTGTGGCGAGGATGCGCTGCATGTCGTAGCCTGGTGCCGGTCCGGCTGCGCTTACCAGGATGCCTTTAAAAATCATCATCATAAACAGGATACCGAAGAGGCCGAACTTATCGGCTTCTATTTTGGTCATTGCCGCTGGTATTAGCTCGTTCCAGTCAATGTCAAGTGTCCAGCCAAACCACATTGAATGCCAACCGTCCGGTACAACAGCAGCAACCTGCTCCGGACTAATCGCGATCATCGCCTGGTAGCCAATAAAGATTGAGACAATGACCATCAGTACGAACTGGATAAGGTCGGTCACGACCACGCTATACATACCACCGAGAATGACATATACTGTGGTGATTAGCAGGATAATCATCGCATATTGATCCGGGGTGAGTCCCCAGGGAAAAAATACATCCGCAAATTTGCCGATGCCCTTAAAGGCGTAACTCAGGAAACCAATCACGGCGACGAGGGCAAAAATGACGACACTTAAGCGCGCCAAATGGCCGCCTTGCCCTTCTCCAAATCGAGTCTTGATCCATTCACCACCGGTGAGCACGTTGGATCGCCGCACCCATATCGAGAGGTAGATCATCAGGAATATTTGATTCCATGTTGGCCAGAGCCAGGGAAGCCAGATGCCCTTTGCGCCATAGACAAAAATGATGTATACCAGCCACATAGTACCGGTGATGTCAAACATCGAAGAGGCGTTGGACAACCCCAGAAAATACCAGGGCACAGATTTCCCGCTCAGGAAATAGGCGTCGAGATTTTGCGATGCTCTTCGTGAGACAATAACGCCAATGATGATAACGGAAATGACGTAAACGACAATTATGCCAATGTCTATGCTGTGCATTCAAGCTCCGTTGTTAGATCTCTATATTTGTATCCCCAAACTGCGCTTGCAGGCGCTTGAGTTCATCCTTCAATTCTTTCACAATTTCCTGATGCTCAGCGCTGTTGTAAAGATTCTTTAACTCTGCAGGATCTGCCTGCAAATCGAACAATTCCCAGGTGTCTACATCATGATAAAAATGGATCAGTTTGTAACGGTCGGTTCGCACGCCATAGTGTCGCTTAACGGTATGCCAGCCGTGGGGATATTCGTAATAGTGGTAATAGAGCGATGAACGCCAGTCGACTGATTTACTATCGCCCCATAATGATTGCAGCGCTTGTCCTTGCATGTCATCCGGAATTGCAACACCGGCAAAGTTGAGGATTGTAGGGGCCCAATCAAGATTGCTCACCAAACGTTGACTGACCTCTCCGGGATGAATCTGGCCTGGCATACGTACGACCAGTGGTGTACGCATCGATTCTTCGTACATAAAGCGCTTGTCATACCAGCCGTGTTCGCCGAGGTAAAAGCCTTGATCCGATGTATAAATCACAACTGTATTATCCGCCAGGCCATTTTCGTCGAGATATTGCAAAAGACGTCCAACGTTATCATCCACAGAACGAATGCAGCGCAGGTAATCTTTTACGTAGCGTTGGTATTTCCACTCTAATAGCGCTTTGCCGCTTAGATTTGCTGCGCGGAACGCCTCATTGACCTCGTCGTAATGAGCATCCCAGGCTGTGCGCTGCTCTTCGGTCATACGCTGGTAAGAATTTTCCCAGTTTCCGGGCGCATTTTTTGCCCATTCGAGATGTCCGCCGGTGCCGGTTTCGCTGTCATAGTCTTCCGGCTGCAGCTTCATGTCGGCTGAAAGATACATATCGTCAATGCGCATGTCCGCTGTGCCGGCAGTGGATTCCCGACCGGAATAGTTATCATAAAAGGTGGCGGGAAGCGGTAGATTGATATCACTGAATTCTTTGAGGTGTTTGGTGTCCGGCATCCAGTTGCGGTGCGGTGCTTTGTGATGAACCAGCAGACAAAAGGGCTTCTCGCGATCGCGATTCTCCAGAGCATCTAATGCCAAATCTGTAATCACATCGCTAACGTATCCAATCACTTGCTTCTCGCCGGTAGAATCACGGATCGTCGGATTATAGTATTGGCCCTGTCCGCGCAACACGCGCCATTCATCAAAGCCTGTTGGATCGCTCTTCAGGTGCCATTTGCCGGCAATAGCGGTTTGGTAACCGGCTTCTTGGAGAAGCTTTGGGAATGTCATTTGGCTGCCGTCGAAGGTGTCGCGATTGTCGCGCAGGCGGTTCAAATGGCTATATTTGCCGGTGAGCAATACGGCCCGGCTGGGCGCACAAATTGAATTGGTCACGAAGCTGTTGGCGAATCGGATGCCTTCGTTGGCGATGCGGTCAATATTGGGGGTTTTGATGAGCTGATCGCTATAAGCGCTGATCGCTTGTTGCGCGTGGTCGTCGCTCATGATGAAAATAATATTGGGACGCTGATCCTGGGCAATCAGGCAATGGATCAGGGTAAATAGGACAAATGAAAAACTGTAAATGGCGATGCGCATAATGATCCCCTCAGATTTCCAACAACGGACAGACATTAACGGCTAACGCCAATTACCAATTTTTCGGGAAAATTCAAAATCTAAGTTGCGGATAGGTGAAAGAAGGTGCAGTTTTGCTGAGGGGCTGCCGTCCGTTAGAGGCATGCCATCCAATCATTCCACCACCACTTCATCAATAAATATCCAGGGCTTGCGGCGAATTACCAGGCTACTTTCCGGATAATGGCCGATGTTCTCCGCAATAAGCCGGACATAGCGCGCAGAAGCGTCTTTAAGCGGTAAGTGAAAGGCTTCGATGAGATTCTCAATGTGTCGCGGTGAAATCGTGTTTCCGATTGTCCCGGCTGAAACGAAGGTGTTGCCGTCATTCGATAACTGATATTCGACCGATGTCGGCAGGAATACCACACCGGCAATGTTCTGCAGGAATGAGGCAGATATGGACTGGATCGGCATTTCTTTACCCAGATCAATGGTTAGAACGACCTCCGGCTGCTGAAAGCCTTGCCAAAGCGGATCGCGAAAATCTGTGCCGGCAAAGATGCCATCGGTCAGCGCCATCGGCCCGCCCCCGTCAAAACCGCGATAGTAGGGAGTCGTATACTCAACAATCTTACGAAAGGCGCGATGAAAATGGAATAGCTCTTCTGTGATCTGACCTGGCAGGCCTGCGATATTCGTGCGCGCCTGCAGCCTGCTTGTGTTCTCAATTCGCAGTGGCTGTTGATATTTGGTCGAAGTCTGATTCGGCTCCGAGCCGTCCAGCGTATATGTTATTGGCGCTCCGGGTAGCTCCGTGCTTAGGGTGACTTCAAAAAAGTCCTCATTTGCCTGGTATTCGGAAGTAACCGATACCTGCAGAGCACTTTTCGCAAATGGTATCCCTGCAGCCTGATAGCGACGCATAATAACTGGTAAGCGATCAGCGAAATCTTCCCAATCGCGATTTTGGGGGAGCGACCAAACTGCTTCCGACAGCGCGGCCAGTCGCGGATGCATCATGTATTGAGCGCGCTTAGGTGTGGGCACCTGTTCCGTCCAGAGATTGGCCTGTCCGCCAATAATATATTTGCCCAGCGTCGAATCGAAATTCGCCGGTTGCGGATCAAATTCATAGACTTTCTGCAGTCGCAGCGTCTTATGCCGCGATGGTGGTTCGAGATCCTGATCGCCCTGATAATAATTGATATAACAATATTCGGTCGGTGACATGATAATGTCATGACCTTGTCTTGCGGCCTGTAGTGGTATCTCCGGCTTCCCGCTGCGCCAGTACATGACGGTAGCGTCTGGCGCCAGGCCGCCTTCAGTTATTTCATCCCAGCCAATCAGGCGCTTTCCCTGGCTGTTTAAAAATCCTTCTATGCGTTTGATGAAATAGCTTTGCAATTCCGCTTCATCAGCCAAGCCTTCTCTGCGCATGCGTGCCTGACATTTTCGGCATGTTTTCCATTCGCTCTTATATGCTTCATCGCCGCCAATATGGATGTACGGACCGGGAAAAAGGGATGCGACTTCGCTCAATACCCCTTCCAGGAACTCAAATGTCTCCTCGTTACCGGCGCAGTAGATGTCCTTAATTGGCCAGACGCTGCCCGGGGGCACCTTGAAAGGGCCGCCGCTGCAGGAAAGATGGGGATATGCGGCAAGTGCACTGCTAACGTGAGCCGGCATCTCGATCTCTGGTACCACAGTTATGTGTCGTTGCGCCGCATATTCAACAATTTCGCGAATATCATCCTGGCTGTAAAATCCACCGATCGGTGTTGGCTCATCCTCTCCCGGAAGTGGCCGCGTGCGCCAGCTGAGATGCTCCCTGTCTACACGCCAGGCCCCAACTTCACTGAGCTTTGGAAATTTTTCAATCTCAATTCGCCAGCCTTGATCATCTACCAGGTGCCAATGAAAAGTATTCAGCTTCAGCATCGCCATCTGATCAATCACCGTCTTGATAAATTCCGGCGGAAAGAAGTGTCGCGAACAATCGAGCATAAATCCCCGCCAGCGAAAACGCGGGGTATCCACGATATCGACGCCGTGTATCAGCCAGCGGTCATGTGCTGCCGAGGGCGATTCTGCTTCGACCGGCAATAATTGACGCAAGGATTGAACTGCGTAGAATAAGCCCGCCTCGTTATTGGCCTTGAGTGTGATTTGTTTGCTGTCAACGCTCAGCGCATAACCCTCACTCCCGAGAGTATCTGCAGATGTATCAAGTGATAAGTGAATAATGTTATTCAGTTCCTCATCCATATTGGTGCTAAACGCCAGGATTTTGCCGCCGGGGCGAACCAGAGATTGCAGCAAGCGAACTGCTGGGCTGTTTTTGAGTTCTTTGCTGGTTTGAATCACAGTTTGACGATTGATCTCAAATCTGAAATCGGATTGTTTTACGACATTCGGAGCAGGAATCAAAGCAGGTATCAATGCAGGTATCAATGCACGGATTGGATCTTCCAATTGCTGACAGCTGGGTGTGATGAGCAGGCATATGATGAGCAGTTTCTTCATATTGCAATATTAGTCCGATGCTCACTGATATCATACTGAAATCGAATTTTGACATCTTTTTACAATTGCTGACAGACCTTGACTTGACTTTTTTCACGGAATTAGATCAATTGAATAAAGCGCGAAAATTGGAGTCTTGGCTAACCGGGACATCCCCCTTTATCCTTCGAAGGGGGATTTAGGGGGATGTTTTACCGCAAATACGAACCTATAAATCACTCATAAAACAAAGGCTCACCCTATGGAAAGAACTGCCACGAAAGATCTCTTATTGCTCCGACTCGGTATTTTTATCCCGATCATTTATTTTGGGATTCAAGTGGCAGCAGCGCCGTTCTATCCGAACTATAATTTCTTCAGTTTTGATGCCAGTTCGCTAGGGTCCGGCGGTTCAAGATTCCCGTTTGTATTTAACGGCGGCTCTATTCTGTTGGGTATTGTGATCCTGCTGGTAGCCCCGGCCTATTGGCGCGGCTTACAGCGGATACAAGTTCCTTCAATTCTAGCTGCATTGACCGCGCTGGCACTGGTAGCAATTGGCCTGGGGGCTATCCATGCCGGGATCTTTCCACTGCCTCATGAACGACATACCGGTGCTATGGCCGGTTTCCTGACGATTGGTGTTATCCTGATGCCCTTTTTGCTGGTTGCGACATCCTGGCATCTGAAGGATGCTCACCGTTTCAGGTTGTATCTGATAATAAACCTGTTGGCCCTTTGCATGCTCATCCCGATCGTCAGCGGCCTGATTCAGCGCTGGTCATACATGATGGAAGTGGATATTACCGGCTATCAATACTTTCTCAATACCCATCATGGCTTGATTCAGCGTTTGCTTGGATTAATCGTTTTTGTGCCAATTGGCGTTTCTGCCTATTTCTTAAGCAGGCGCTTGAGAAAATAGCATCCTTAAAGCCCGATCCCACCTGCAAGACCCATCTCGAATCGATAATGTATGCCGATTGGTTCGGAATCGCCGAATGAATTGGCCTGATATTGTTGTGGCATCCGATTTGCCCTCTTAGGCATCAAAGAGGCTTTTAGGCATTTTATTGGCCTGACAGCGTCATAGATTTGTCGGATTTTTGTTGCTATATCGAATTTCTGAATGAATATGGTCCAGCAATACGGAATGGGAAGAGGTGGTCTTGTATGAAGAAATTGCTTTTTGTGATTATTTTCTCGGCAGGGCTCGGCTCTTTTGATTGCGGCCCTCTTACCGGTGTGTTCGACGCGCTCGATATCAGCATTGATGTAGAGCGCGATGAATATAGCGCATCAGAATTCCAAACCATCCCTTTTCAAATCAGAAATGATAGCGAAAATCCGATTTACTACACCCATTGTTATCCTCAAGTCCTGAACGAGTACGATGGTGAGGAACTTGTTAAAACCTGGCGATATCCTGAATGTGCCTGCTATTGTCCGGTGGAGGCGCTGGCAGCTTCGACCATTCCAAAGAGCGCAAAGATTTTTGAAGAGCTTATTCAAGATTTGAATCCCGATCACCATTTTCGCATTAGTGTTCAAGGATTCTTTTTTGATGATGAATTGACGGAACCGATTCCTACAGAGTTGCTGAGCTCTAAGGCGTTTCGGATAGTTGAATGAACAAAAAATGAGGAAAAACCAATGATACAGGTTGTTCGAATAGTAAGCATTTTGATTTGTTTGCTCTTGATGAGTTGTGACCGAGTCAATAGTCTTGCCGGGCCCTCTACCGGTATTGGTGTCTTTATCGAACGCTCAACATACAGCGTATCCGAGTTCGACCGTATTGACTTCGAAATAAGAAGCACCGGCACTGGGACTTACTACTATAATACTTGTCTCGAGAGAGTCCTTGAAGAATATGATGGCGAGAATTTGGTGAAGACCTGGGGATATCCGACTTGCCTCTGTCTCTGCTTCGTCAGTATGGAGCCGGGCACAGTGATAACAGATACGGCTGAACTCCCTGATGAGTTATTGCAAAATCTGGATCCCGGGCACTCTTTTCGTATTGTCGTCCGTAGTTTTCATTATGATGCTCAGCGTGAAAATCCGGTTCCGGAGGAAATCATGAGTTCTCCTTTCTTCCAGTTGGTTGATTAGGCGAACGTGTTTAGCGCTCGTGCCGCAGCTCTGCTGCGCACGAGATTATCCATCAGAAAGCAGGTCTTGTGTTAGAGTAACCGCAAAAGTGTCCATGATGTGCCTGATTCGCCCACCTTAGTGAACCTCAAAGATTGATATAGCTTCAGCGCAAAATTATTCGGATCAGCGCTGAGGCTTAGAGCGGGATATCCCGCCTGACTCGCCTCCTCAATCAATGCTTCCATCAACTTGCGCCCGATGCCTTGTCCGCGAAATTCGCTCGCAACACCCAATCCAATTTCCGGCGTCTCTTCATCAACAAATCCGTACGAGTGGTTTTCTTTCGCCCACAGCCGATACCAGGCGGCGCCGACTTTCTGGCCACCTGTTTCTGCGATGATTGCTACATCTCCTTTTCTTCCCCAATCCGCCAGCAGTGACCGAAAAATGGGATCATTTCTAAATTCGCTAAATGCCGGACGAGTCATCTCCGGATTCCAGAAAAATGCTTCAAAGAGCATTTCCTCGAGAAAGGGCAGGGCAGTGGTGGTTAGGTTGGAGATTACAATCAACATGTACGGGAAAAATCCTTGATTGTGTGTTGAATTTATGCTGGATACCGGATACTGGATACTGGATACTGGATACTGGATACTGGATACTCAATGTCATTTAGTTAAGGATTGTAATTAAATAAGAATACTCAATTTGGGTATCTTTTTAAGTACTCTAAACCAGGAGCACTGAATTGGATAC
>JANQRS010000018.1 GCA_028284445.1 Calditrichia bacterium | reverse complement strand
CTTTATAATCTCTTAATAGATATTAGAAGCTCACTCGCCTACGGCTCCTTCGCTTCTAATATCCAGAATTGCAAAAGCACAAAAAAATCAACACTTCCTAGTTGAGAGGCGTTCGGTACTAAACATCCCCCTGCGTCCCTCTTCGAAGGGGGATACAGGGGGATGTTGCGAATCTATCAACTATCACCCCACACCTATCTCTATGCCAGCTTTTCTGCCAGAAACTCTCCCGTTGTTCCGTCGTCATCCAAATCCGCTACCGGTTCGATTCCCCAAATCTCTTCTGCATATTCCCGCACGGTACGGTCGCTTGAAAAGAAGCCGCTTCGGGCGATATTTTTTAACGCTTTGCGATGCCATTCCTGCTTCTCGCCAAAGAGGCTTGTGGCGTTCGCTTGCACTAAACGATAAGATTCGAAATCGGCGAGATGGAAATAGTAATCCCGCGGGTCGAGAATCTTGTCGCAGATCGAGTGAAAAATCCCCTTTTCGTTTTCTGAGAAGCGATCGGCGCGGATGGCATCAATGACCTGCCGGACACATGGGTTGTCCCGGTAAATTTGCGCCGGCTGATAGGTGCAGCGATCACGCAATTCCTGGATTTCATCTGCATTTAGTCCAAAGATGAAGATGTTATCCGGTCCTACTTGGTGGCGAATTTCAATATTGGCTCCGTCCAGCGTTCCGACGGTCAAAGCGCCATTAAGGGCGAATTTCATATTGCCGGTACCGGATGCTTCCATGCCGGCTGTGGAGATTTGTTCGCTGATATCCGCCGCAGGGAAGATCTTTTCTCCCAGCGATACATTATAGTTGGGTAGAAAAATCACCTTGAGCTGATCTTTCACCCGCGGATCTTTATTGACAATGTCAGCCACGTTATTGATCAACTTGATAATCAGTTTTGCCTCTCGGTAACCGGCGGCAGCTTTACCGGCAAATATATGCGTTCGCGGCTGCGTTAGCGTTAAGCCTTCATCCACAATTTGCAGGTAGAGATGAATAATATGCAAAGCGTTGAGCAACTGCCGTTTGTATTCGTGAATACGCTTTATTTGGACGTCGAATATCGATGTCGGATCGATCGTGACGGATTGTGAGGCGCCGATGTGTGCCGCCAGCCGTTCTTTGTTGGCCTGCTTGACAGCGGCAATTTCTCCAAGGAAGCCAGCATCATCTACAAAGGCTTCCAATTGCTGAAGATTGTAAAGGTCTGTCGTCCAGGTGTCGCCGATTGAGCCGTTGATGAGTTGAGCAAGGCGCGGATTGGCGTTTAGCAGCCAGCGTCGCTGACTGACGCCATTGGTTTTGTTGTTAAAACGATCCGGCCACATATCGTGAAAATTCGGTACCAATTGGGATTTGATCAACTCACTGTGCAGGGCGGCCACACCGTTGATAGAATGGCTGCCAATGATTGATAGATAGGCCATTCGTACTTGTTTGGGCTCCGTCTCCTCAATGATGGACATCTCGCGAAGCTTGTATTGATTCCCGGGAAATGCGACCATCACTTTGCGGAGAAAGCGCTGATTGATATCGAAAATGATTTGCAAATGTCGCGGCAGCACTCTCTCGAAAAGCGGAACCGGCCACTTTTCCAACGCCTCCGGCAGGAGGGTATGGTTGGTATAACCGAGTGTTTGCACGGTCTTATCCCAGGCCGTTTCCCAGTCCAGTTTATGTTCATCGATCAGCAAGCGCATGAGCTCTGCCACCGCCAAAGCGGGATGGGTATCATTTAACTGAATGGCCACATTTTGCGGCAAATCGCCAATGGAATGGTTGTAATTGTTTTGCTGACGTAAAATGTCGCGCAGGGAGCAGGCAACCAGGAAGTATTCCTGGATGAGCCGCAGCTCTTGCCCCGGTATCACCGAATCGGATGGGTAGAGAACCTTGGATATCCGCTCTGAAAAGATCTTATGTTCGACGGCCTGAAGGTAGTCGCCCTGATTGAATTTTTCGATGTCGAATTCTTCAGCAGATTTAGATGAATAGAGGCGCAGACGATTAATCGTATTTCCGCCGTAGCCAATAATCGGCATATCGCAGGGAACCCCGATGATTAGTTCCCAATTCAGCCACACCGGCTGGTAATTTCCAAATTGGTCCTTCACCAGTTCGACCTGGCCATAGACTGGAATCAGGCAGGCCGCATCCGGGCGCTCGATTTGCCAGGGAGAACCTTTGCCCAGCCAGCGATCCGGCCGCTCTTTCTGGTATCCATTGACAATGCGCTGCTTGAAAAGCCCGAACTCATAATTAATCCCGTATCCCACAGCCGGCATCGATAAGGTGGCCAAAGAGTCGAGGAAGCAGGTGGCAAGCCGTCCGAGGCCGCCGTTGCCAAGCGCCGCATCGCTCTCGGCATCGCATACACTATCGAAATCGATGTCCATTTTCCACAGCACTTCTTTGTAAAGGTTAAGAAGGCCGAGGTTGCTGAGGTTGTTGCGAAGGGAACTGCCGATCAGGTATTCCATCGACAGGTAACAGAGACGTTTCGATTGTTGCTGGCGATATCGTTCTTCAGTATGGGACATGCCATCGACCAGGCGTTCGCGCAGTGTCAGGGCCAGGGCACGGAACATCGCTTCAGCGGTCGCCTGACCATCGTTGTAGCCCAATGAATAGCGCAGATGGTATTGAATCAAATTCTCGATTTCAGCGGCCGAGAAACTGCCGTTGAAGGACTGTTTCATGCAAAATCTCCTTATGCTGACGAAAGCTATTATCTTCGGCAGAAGGAGGGGGTTTTTGAATGTCAAATGTCAAATGACAAATGTCGAATGTAAAATGACAGTTCTACAAAACGGGACTGAACTTGCTTCTGAGCATGATATGTGATGTTTCTGTGGGGCAGGGTCCAATTATTTCGTGGACTGGTCTGAAAATGTCGCGTCGCTGCTAAAATAACGGTTGTGCAGTTAGTGCAGATAGGGAACGTTCCGTGGGAACGAAAAATTTATTATCTTCCGTAGTCAAAAGAATGTTTACATTCGTCATTCGTCATTCGTCATTCGTCATTCGTCATTCGTCATTCGTCATTCGTCATTCGTCAATCCAAAAGTCTCAGCAAATACTGCCCATATTCATTCTTGTTCATGCTGCGGCCAAGTTTCTCCAGTTCTTCCGGGCCGATGTAGCCCTTGCGGTAGGCAACCTCTTCAATACAGGCAACCTTCAGGCCCTGACGTTCCTGAATGGCTTCAACGTAGCTGCTGGCTTGCTGCAAAGATTCATGTGTGCCGGTATCAAGCCAGGAGAAGCCGCGGCCCAATAACTCAACCTTCAGGGTTTGCCGTTTAAGGTAAGCCAGGTTTACGTCGGTGATCTCTAACTCGCCGCGGGGAGATGGCTCGAGGTTTGTAGCGATGTCAACAACCTCATTGTCATAGAAATAGAGGCCGGGAACGGCATATGTCGATTTCGGCTGGCTGGGCTTTTCTTCAATGCCGATGACCCGCCCGCCATCGTCAAATTCTACCACGCCATAACGTTCGGGGTCGCGCACCCGGTATCCAAAGATGATGCCCCCGGACTCCAGCGTGGCACAGCGCTTCAGTTGTTCTTCAAAATCATGTCCATGAAAGATATTATCTCCGAGAATCAGCGAAACCGGATCGTTGCCGATAAAGTCCTTGCCCAAAATAAATGCCTGAGCCAGGCCTTCCGGGCGCGGCTGCTCCACATATCTAAAATTGATGCCCAAATGACTGCCGTCGCCAAACAGTTGTTGGAAACGAGGTAAGTCGCTAGGCGTTGATATAATGAGAATGTCGCGAATACCGGCCAGCATTAAAACGGAGAGCGGGTAGTAGATCATCGGTTTGTCGTACACCGGCAGCAATTGCTTGCTGACGACCCGCGTAATGGGGTACAGTCTGGTGCCGGATCCGCCGGCCAGAATAATGCCTTTCATGGAAACTCCCTGTATCGTGTGAAGTCAAATATCGAGTATGAAATGCCATTTCTAAAGCATTAAGTTGAAATGCTTGCCTCGCCCGAGCAAGTCTACGCCCGATCATCATATGACCGGGATGTTAAATTGTTTCCTTGCCGTTTCCTTTTCTGTTGTGGAATCGTATCTTCAGAAGTAGAAACAATGATGCTCATTTTACCCAGGTGTAAATGCAATGAATAGATTGATCCTCTGCCTGCTAATTGCCGGAATTTGTATATCCTGCCGGCCAGAGCCTACATATGAATTTATCCTTCCGTCCATTATTTCAGATCATATGGTTTTGCAGCAGCAGCAGACTGTACCGCTATGGGGCTGGACGGCGCCAAATACAGCAGTGCGTCTGTCAGCGGACTGGCGCGACCAGTCATTAAGTACAACCACTGACCATAACGGCCGCTGGCAGATCGATTTGCCGACACCGGCTGCCGGTGGTCCATATTCGCTGACGATTGAAGCGGATACGACCATCAAAATTAGGGATGTCATGGTTGGTGAGGTATGGCTGTGCTCCGGGCAAAGCAATATGGAGATGACATTATCCGGCTATCCGAATGAACCGATTGAAGGTGGCGAAGCGGCCATAGCGAATGCTGATGCAGCGGGAATTCGCTACTTCAATGTACCGCGAAATGCAGTGGCTTTTCCGCAGCGCAATTCTGATGCTGAATGGGTGCTCAGTTCGCCCAAAACCGCCAAGCGCTTCAGTGCTATTGCTTATTTCTATGCGCGTAAATTGCATGATGATATGAATGTGCCGGTTGGCATTATCGATGCGACCTGGGGCGGCACGCCGGTGCGCGCCTGGACCAGCATAGAAAAGCTGGCGGAATTTGAGGAATTTGCTGAGGATATTCGCAATCTCAGCAAATTCACGGCGGCCGGTCGAACCGAACTTGGACGATACGAGCAGAACCTTGAGGCATGGCTGCGAGAGGTTGGTTACCAAAACGAAAATAACCCCGGCAGTAAAGGCAAGTGGATGGCGGAAACGGTAACGCCGGAAGGGTGGCAAGATACACAGCAGCCGGCACTTTGGCAAAGTATGTTTGGCGACTACTACACGGGTGTAGTGTGGGTTCGGCGCAGTATTGAATTGCCGGCCGATCTGGATGATGCCGGCTGGGTGCTCGAATTAGGCCCGATTGATGAAATGGATGACACCTGGGTGAATGGTCAGCATATCGGGCGACATGACCGCGTGCCGGACTGGACTAGGCCCCGTCGTTATCCAATTCCCGGCGGGCTGTTGAAAAGCGGGCGCAATACCATTGCCGTTCGCACCCTGAATACATTTGGCGGTGGTGGCCTTTATGGCGAACCGGAGCAACTGCGCCTGCTCGCTGCCGATGGTAGCAGCATTCCACTTGCTGGTACCTGGCAATACCGGATCGAGTTAGATTTGGCTGATTTTCCGAAGATGCCGACTTCGCCCCAGTCTGCTGTTCAAAATGCACCGGCCTTTCTTTACAATGGCATGATCAATCCGGTCGCCGGTTACGGCTTGCGCGGATTTCTCTGGTATCAGGGAGAAAGCGATGTGGGCAGGGCCGGGATGTACGGCCGGCTGTTCCCGGCAATGATTCGCGATTGGCGCGATAAGTGGAAGGATCGTCAATTGCCCTTCTATTTTGTCCAAATTGCGCCCTATGATTATGGCCCCGGCGCCCAATCCCAACGTTTACGGGAAGCGCAGTTGAAAACCCTTTGGCTGCCTTATACCGGTATGGCCGTCACCACGGATTTGGGATTGCCCAAGAATATTCATCCGCCCTACAAGAAGCAGATCGCCGATCGCCTCTATCGCTGGGCGCTCGCCGATGTGTACGATAAGCCGACGGTTGTGTCCGGCCCGCTTTACCGCGCGATGAGTATCGAAGGCAGTTCAATTCGCCTGGAATTTGATCATGCCGAATCAGGTCTCGCCGCGACGGATGGTGTACTACGCGGATTTGAAATAGCCGGTGCTGACAAGGAGTTCCAGCCCGCCCGCGCTCGCATTGATGGGCAGACCATTGTTGTGAGTCATCCGCAAATTTCGAAGCCCTGGGGCGTACGGTTTGGCTGGTCAAATCTGCCCGATACAAATCTGATAAATCGTGAAGGCTTGCCCGCCTCTCCCTTTCGGACATATGACGATGATTTTGAGGCAGAAATTCAGCGAGACGAACCACTGTAACTGATGGGATATGTTTGTCCCCCTCTACCTCCCTCCGGGCGGAGATAGAGGGGGGCTTTTAAGCACTGGGTAATGCTCCTTCTCACTATTTTGACCTCACACCCTTAATCCCCTTCTTTGTCTTTATTTTTTGCGCTCTTAGCGTTTTATGTTTACATTGGACTGATGTGGCCGGGAGCCGTGATAAAAACTTGCGTTAAATCATGGAAATGCATAGCATTAAAGTCATATAATTCATCGCAGGGATGCGGTAGAATTGATACATGTGAAGTCCCAGAAAAGTGCGTCTCCGAAATTGCTTCGCAGGAATTTCCGACACATCAGTTGCCGCATTATGTTCTACATAGTCACCGCCCAGTTCTTATAAAGCCGGCTTGGAGGCCTTGAATCCTACATGTCTACGGTAATAGAAGCTGTAAATAATCTTACGCATAACGAACTCATTCAAAAACTGATCAGCAGGCCAGAAGATGTGGCTCTGTGGCAGGAATTCTATTCCCGCTATCATGATCATATTTGTGCCTGTATTGTTCGGGAATGCCGGCAGAAGGATCGTTATGACTGGCTGAGCGACATCGATGATATGGCCCAGGACGTGTACGTGAACCTGATGAAAAAGGAATTACATGTCCTGAAGAGCTTTAAGGGCGCGTACGAGAATTCAATTTTTAAATACCTGGGCATGGTGGCCTTTAGCGTTGTCCAGGGGCGAATTTCAACGGAAAATGCCCAGAAACGCGGCAAGAGCAGGAAACCGCTGTCGATCCATGCATCCGCTGTTCAAAACAATCACAATATGAACGTGACGCTGGAGAATATCATCGAAGCGAAAGATTGGGATTCCAGTTTACGAATGGATGAGACCATCGGTGAAATTCGCCTTTGTTTGAATAAAATCCTGGGCAAACGACGGAATCGGGATATGTATCGGGTTATCGTCAACCTCTGGCTTTTTGAAGATATCAGCGCTGAAAAAATCCATGAAAAAATTGCTGAAAAGCTGGCGCTGCAGCGCGTCAGGAATGTGATTACCGAAACCAAAAAAGACCTTCAAAAATGCCTGGCCTCCCGCCTTCTGTAAATTGCTGCCCGACTGAATCAAATTGGCCCAAACCCGGCGGCGATATTGAAAAAAATGTGAAAATACTGCCTCTGATAAAAATAGGGGACGGAAATCCGCGGGCGAGCATCGTGGTGTGAGATTGCTTTTCAGCTGAAAATGCAAAATTTGGGGGTGTCAATGGTTAGTCTGTTTTTCCTTTTCAAAGATCTCTTTACGAACGGATCAGAAATTGAAGTGCGTCGCCTCCCCGTTGCCAAAACGCTTCGGTCGCATCTGCTTGGCCTCTCCTTTGCGATCTTTTTTGCTCTTCTTGCCACACTGAAACCATCGCCGGAACCTTTCTTCTATTTCATCTTAATGCTGCTGGGTAGTTATTTCGGGGGTATTTTTATTCTATTTAGTGCGCTGACCGCGCTGATTGGCGGCGAACTGCTCGGCATCAATAGTGGGTTCTGGGGGCATTATGCCGATATTTCCTGGTGGTATCTGGGCGGTTATATGTGCGGCGCCCTCATTGCCACTCTCTATAATGATTTGAAATTCGGCTACCTCGTTTTTATTGACCGCAAATCGGTTAAGACCGTGTTTATGTTTGATCGCGAAAAAAGCCTCAACATTATCAAAGATCCGGCGGACCCCCCGGAAAATATTGGTATTCGTTTCAAAGATATTCGTAAGGTGTTTCGTATCCTCAGTAAGGAACAGATGTTCGTTGTTACCCAGGACCGCCTCGATAAAATTGATGATGGATCTGTGGCGGCAGGGCTGGCGCCCTTGCTTGGCAAAACCTATCGCGGCGTTAGCCGCTTCAAAAAGGCAATTGAATCGACCTCCAATCAATTCAGAGCCGTCTACACGCCTGATATGTTGCTGCATTTTTTCGAGAGTAATCCTCAGCCCGGCTATTGTGATTTTCTGGAGACGCTGGAATGTGCTAATGGGGATGATTTTGAGAAATGCCTCACAGCCCTGGCAACCTGGCTGGAGGCCGACCCCGCCAGCGATGATCATCGCAAAGGTCTGCATATTTTGAGAGGGCTGACCCCATTTCTTTTCCGCTACGCCGGTCTCGAAAATCCCAACCTTTACACCTATCCGTCCGATCCACCGCCACATCCCTACACGATTGCTTTTGTTGCCAATCCCTACGTTCGTGTTGGCAAGGGAGAGTCGGTGGAATACGTCAAAGATCCGATTATTGAGAATCAGCGTCTCTTTCTGAACTCTCTTCACCAGGCGCTCGAGGTGTTTGAGCGCAATGAGGTGCTGGGACGTCCGGAAATCTGGCCAAGGATTCGTATCGTTGCTCTGTTTGACGGATCGCTGGCAACGCGCAACGATGGCAAAGATTATGCGATGCTGCAGGAATATCCGCATGGCGTCAGGACGGATGACACTATTGCTGAGAATTTGCTGGATCCGATGACCTCTATGAAGGATACGTACGAACGAATGCTCTTCGAAGCTGGTTTGAAAGGGGAGGAATTGGCAAAGCTGCTTCGCGAAACGGATGTCATATTCGCGCTTAGCGCCAATACCGAATTTGACCGCTCAACGGCGCATTTTAGCGATTGGATTGAGGAAGATGGCGGGTTCAGGATTACGGAAAGTGTTTTGAAAAATATTGCCGGTGATGTTTACACGCCGAAAGTCATCGAAAAGCTGGAGCAGTTGAAGCATCAGGTCTTTATCAGCGGACCGCGCTTTATTCAGGCCGCTCGGCAAGTGGTTGGCGAAAATGAATGGCGTCCGGAAATGACCAATCTCGTCGATCATGCCCGCCTAAATCCAGTTGACGCGCCCTTACCCGTTGATCCGAATTCCCCGCCTGACGGCAAAGATGGCAAGGCGCTTCGAGAAAATTTTGGTGTTACCTATCGCTTTGAAGTGGATCCGGATGGCGCAAAACGGGAAAATGGTGAAATAAACGCTGTGCGCTTTTTATCCTCCGGAGATGGAGATAATGCCCTTTATCAGTCGGAAGATGGCAGATTTAGTTGTATTCATGAATATTATTCGGTAAATCCGGGCCGGATTGCTCTCAATGTATTAGGGGCCGATCAAAAAACCTATATTCATGAATTTGCCCATGCGATGTCTTCAGCTTTTCATGGAGCAATTGTGGATGAGTATTTTGATAGCCTGGAAATTGATGAGGATGTAGAAAGCGAAGGACCGAATCAACCGCCATTTTATGTAAATCGGGTTGAACGTCGAGCACCCGATGCCGGCAAGGTGGTACCGATTCATCGACGTTTTGCCCGTCTAAATGGGCAGGACTATTTGGCCGATCGCGAACATCCTTCAGCGCGAGACAACTGGCGTGGTTATTTTCCGGATCGCCGCATGCCGTCGATTCCCTGCACGATGGATCAATCCGATCACGTGCATCGTTTCGACGAATTGCTTGGAACGTTCATTTATGATCGCCTTTTGGCGAAAATCAATCGACCGGCATATCAGTCAGAAAATGGCAATCTGCCGATTGAAAGAGCGGTTGTTAATTCGGAGGAAAATTGATGCAAGGACTGAATAAGGGACTTCGCCGCCTGTTGCACCAGCGCATGGTTGATCAGACACCGGACGGATTGGACAAGCACGATCGCTTGCTGGCACGTCGACACCAGCTACGCTACGAGAAACATCGTTTGCCATCCGGCCGGGGAACTGCCCATTTTGATCAATTGACTCGCGCAGCCGCTTCGATTTTTGACGAACGCTACGAGCGTCTGCACCGTCTGTGGGTTTTGCGGCGGCGCCTGGCGTTAGAGCAGGGATTCTTGATGCAGATGCCGAACAGCTGGAGCGGTTTGGTCAATTTCCAAAAGGCTTACTGGAAGTATGCTGTGGCCCATTTGGTTAACGTGCCCCTGTTGTGGTGGGGCCGTATCAAGTATGAATTCCGGATTTATCCGGGCAGAAGTATCACAATTGCCATAGCGATTGTACTGGCAATTGTAGCAAGCATTGTTTTATGAGACGAGGTGAAGCAGCGAAGCGTGAGACACTTCAATGCTCCATCAATCCAATGCTTCAATGTAGTACCGCAGGGTTTGCGGTGGAGATCGCAACCTGGAGACGAAGAGATAAGTAATATTAGAGACAAACAGTTATTCTGGTTCGAATCAGAATAACATCGCGAGTGCCGTGATTCCGCTCTGCTTGCGGTCCGGCGCCAAAAAACGTATGTGAGGGGTTGCATACAGCGGTGTGTTATTATTCGTACCAGAGAAATGGTGGTATTTATGAACGACGAAAGAAAAGTACAGGGTTTAGAGGGAAATCAGGACAGCACATCCCGTCCGGAACTAAGCGTGATCTATCGATATATCGAGAATCAGCTTTCGGACAGCGAGAAGGAAGCGATCGAGGCGAGTATTGGTGAGTCTGAAATGTCCATCAGTCTGATCGGTTCCATGCTTCGTTTAGAAGACCAGCCCATTAGCGAATCTGATAAAGAAGAAGCACGTGGGATGCTCAAACGCGATGCTGATACCGAAATTGCAAAGATCGTCAATCTTGCCAACGCAATGTCATCGGCTGATCTGCATTCGGAACGCAGCAACAGCTCATCCGCAGAAATCATTCCCTTTTACACCCGTCCGGCAGTTTGGGTAACGGCTATTGCCGCGACCTTGCTCATTTTCTTTGGGCTAAAGCCTCTTTTTGACGGCCAGCAAGCATCATCGCTGGCCAATCTTGCTTTCGACCAGGCCACTCAGCAGAGCACCTATTATCAAAATCCGCGCTTCAGTGCCCCCGGTGATGAACCGTATGGCGTAAGTGTAGTGGGTAAACTGCTGGGTAGCGCTGATGATACACCTTACCAAAAAATCAAGGCCAATTTGGAATCCTCGCTCTCATACAATCCGGATCAGCCGGAAGTGAAGCGGATTCTCGCTCAGGTCTATTTGAAATTGGGAGAAGAAGAAAAGGCAGATAGTCTGCAGAAAGATTTGGTGGCTGCTGACTATCAATCCGCACGCTTCTTCAACGACCTTGGGGTGATGGCCTGCCGCAAAAAGGACTGGCATTTAGCAGAGCGTCATTTCCTCCAGGCATTGAAGAGTGATCCTGCCTTGAATGAAGCACGCTATAATCTTGGCATCACCTATCAGCAACTTGAGATTTACGATAAAGCCGTAGAGAGTTTTGATGCGTTTCAATTAGAAGAGACTCGTCACGAATGGAAAGCTGCGGCGGCAGAACTGATTCGTCAGATAAATGATCGTAGAGCTCAGGATAATGATATTCAATAATACCCAAACAACCACTTTTCTATTCTCGAACCTATGCGGAGCAGCAGGCCTATTGGCGCTGCTCTTTTGCGTCCTGTCCGGGTGTCAGGAGCAACGGCATTCAACATTGATTGACCTGCAGCGCCAGATATTAACTGCCCAGGATGAAGATGCGCAGGCGGCTATTCTAAAGCAGGTAGACGAATATTACCTGACGCTTGCCATCGCCCCATCTTTGCGTAATATGATTGAAGAGCGGGTTGCTGAAAAAATCAAGACCAGCGAAATGACACCCATCGCAAGCTGGCGTTCTCTCGCCGACAGCCTGGAAAATCCTTTTGTCCTGGAGCAACAATTCGGGCGCATGTTGATCGATTTAATGATTGCGCATGCTCGCGACGACCTTGCGCACTATAACGAATTACATCTACTGGTTGGGAAGGTTGCCAATAAAATTGATAGTAAATTAGGCAACGAATATTGGCAGCAGCACCTTCGCGATATTGAAGCTGCAGATGCAAACGAGGCCGTTACCTGGCTTCGGGCCAAGGAGGCCGAAGCTCTATGTCGCCGGAATGTGACCCGACCGGGTTTCAAATCCGATTCACTTGGCGCGCTCGGTTTGCAATATCTTGCCAATACTGCTGATCCTCGCCTCCGGTTGGATATTACCCAACGGCTTTTTTTCAAACTTTATAATACCCATAGCCTCTACGACCTGGCAATTGCAATGGCCAGGCAAGAGATTGAGCTTGCAGATGAGATGTATTATCACCTGCGCCACACCGGCATGGTCTTTTATTTGGCCGAGGCACTCTTTGCAGCAGGCCGCAATATGCCAGCGTATGAGCAATATGAGCGAGCGATTTACCTGAGCCAAAAATATTATGAGATACCGAGAATCGGCTATTATGATCGCGCCGGTCAGATCAACTCTGCAAAGGTTCTCTGGCAGCTTGGCAAGTATGAAGAAGCGCTGGAAATCTGCGAATCTATTGACGAAGGAGACCTCGGGATCGGACATCGTATTGCTATCAACAATACCCGGGGAATCACCTACGTCAGTTTAGGCCAATATGACCGGGCGGAAGCGGCTTATCAGCGTATGATTGAGTTGGCCGAGCAGAGAAAAGACGCAATGAACGAGTGCGTCGGGTATGTTAATTTGGGCAGCCTCTACAGCCGGCTCGGTGAACGGGGAAAAGCCCTGAAGGCATTTGATAAGGTTTATGAGGTCATTAATCAGGACAGGCTCGGGCTTGAACAGCGTTCGTATCTGGCCATCACAATGCTGGGAAATCGCTTGAGTGGCGAAGGGGATGACCGCTTCCTGAAGAAGGCTCTTGAACAGGCAAATGCAACGCTCGCAATTACCGAACATCCGGATTTGCGTGCCCGCTTATTGCGTGCGATGGGCGTGCGTGCGCGTAACGATGAAAGGACACGCGAGGGACTTGATTACCTGAACGAAGCAGCTGACATTTTTGATGAAAATGCGGCGCTTGGTGAACTGCTTGAAACGCGACTGGAAATTATCAAATGTTTAACTGCCCTGGGTGAAAATTCGGCAGCGATTGATGCCTTGGAGAAGCTGCTCGAATTGGCTGAATCGATCGATGATAAACCGATGGTTGTGGAAGGATTGGGTGAGCTCTCCCAGCTGGCATGGCTGGAGTCGGATACCACCTTGGCTATTCAATATTCCGATCAGTTGCTGGACAAAGTTGCCTTGCTGAACGAACAATTTGCCGATATCGAAAACCTGGTGCGATTTAGTAGCCAGGTGCACCAATATCTTCGCAACGCGGTAATCTATGAATTGGAATCCGGGAATATCTCCGCCGCTCACACTAAGCTTGAAAAGATCAAAGGCGTAAAAACAACCCGCTGGTACGAGAACAATTGGGCCGAATACGCTTCCAATGATGTTCACGAAGTCGGCGATATCGCTTCGCAGACCGACTATATGATGGTCAACTATTTTGTGACCGACCGGAAAACCTATGCTTTCATTAGTGACGATGGGGAATTGATTCTGCTCGAAAGAACCATAGAGAAACAACGCTTGCAAAAGCTGGTTGAGCAGTTTACTGCGACCATACGGGAAACAGCCGAAGTTCTGCAGAATTTCTCTCGAGAAGAATCGCTGCGTCATTACGAGAAAACCCTTTCGCAAAGCCAAAATTTGTATGCCTTGTTGCTGGGATGGCCTGAACTGGAGAAGTTACTGGAAGAAAATTCCACGCTTTATATTATTGCAGATCAGAGTCTATATGGGTTGCCATTTGCCTGTTTGGCGCAGAAAAATGAAGACGGTTATCGATATCTTGTTGAGCGGATAGCCGTAGCAAACATGGAAAATGCCCTCGAGCGTCCCAGACCCAAGCTTGCTGCTTTTGCCAACGCTGAAGATGCGGATATCCGGGTTTTGGTGAGCGCTGATACCCGCGACTACCCGGAAGCGGGCATCATTCTTGACAAGTTGCGGGCGGACTATCCGTTGGCAGAGCATTTGGCCACTATTGATGCCAATCGAAACTCAGTAGAGCTCATTCAGGAAATTGGTGATGATGTCGATGTGCTTGTTATTGTTGGACATAGCGAACCGAATCTTTCGGATAGCGATTCATCATTTATCAACTTGGCTGCCATCAATAGCAGTGATTCATCGCTGTCTGTTCGAAAAGCATATGCAGCTGATTTTAATCAGCGTAGTTGGAGTAATACAAAAAGAGTTATATTGGTAGGGTGCCAGACAGAAATTGGGCGCGTCTATAAGGGAGCGGGATATGCCGGCTTACACCGCTCATTCCTGAACCATGGCGCGGGCGAAATCCTGGCAAGTCTCTGGGAAATTGATTCGAGAGAGGCTGTTGGGTATGCCTCGCAATTGATGGCGCCGGAAAATACCAAAATGCCATCGGCAGCTGCCTTGCAGCAGATCCAGATTGCAGCAATTGAGGATGCCAGATCAAATGCCTTGAGGCTTGTTCCGCACCCGTATTTCTGGGCAAGCCTTCGTCTAACTCAGGCAGGAATCTAATAAATAGGAGGAGATTGAATTGGCGAACAAATACTACATCGCTCTTGGCGAAATTGGTTCACGCGATGACGGCGGCGGGCCGGATGATCCACGCAATAGCGGTAGCGGGAATTCCGGATCACGCGGATTCCTGGCCTTGGCAATGGGCTTTTCCGTGGGCTTGACATTTGCCCTGTTCTTCTTGCTGTTCAGATACATGCCTATCTTTGATCCGACCGCTCTGGGCCTGGCAGAATGGGTTGGGCTTGGTACTGCCACCGGCTGGGGACAAAATTTGTTGATTAGTTTTCTGGCGGGCTTTGTTGGCGGGACGTTTATTGCTTTAATCTACAACCTGCTGGTTGTCCAGCGCCTGAATTTGCTGGGGCTGGATCGCTAGGTTAAATTACCTTCTTCATCCTGATGAGATCGTAGCCGCCGGCGTGAATACGCTGCGGCTGAAGTTGATAGCCGAGGTTGGCATAAAAGGCCTCCAAATGCTCATGCGCATTTAGAAAGAGCATTTTTAAACCCGCCTTTTTTGCTGCAGTCTCAAGAGCGAAAACGACTTTTTTACCGAGTCCTTTTCCGCGATATTCCGGCAATACTGCAATCCGCGCGACATGACCTTCGCCGGTATTAACCGGGAAAACCCGTCCAGTGGCAATTGCCTTGCCTGCATCGAAAACTAACACATGAATTGCCGTTTCGTCTTTTCCATCTTTATCCAACTCCTTGGGAATTCCCTGCTCATCAGAGAAAACACGCTCGCGAATGCTATGGGCCAACTGCATATCGGCCTCGTCGAGGATTTGCTTTATCTCAAAAGTCGCCATTACCAATCCTTCAATAATTCAGCGGCTGTTTCCTGCAGTATCTGCAAGGCAAGGTCAACTGTATACAAATGCGTGCGAAAAGCCAAAATGGCCATACGTAGCACAAATTTGCCATTTATTTGTGTTGATGTCGGGAATACCCGCCCATCGCGATGAACCGCCTTGATTAGCATCTGGTTAAAGCGATTGGCATCGCCATGCGGCGGAACGTAGCGAAATGTTGTAACGGTTAGTTGGGGATAAGGACCCAATTCGAATCCGTCCAAATTTTTCAGCTCTTCGTAAAAGTAGCGGGTGAGGTAGAGCTTTTCTTCCAGGGCGGCGCGAAAAGGCTTTAAGCCATGTAATTTGAGAGGTAGCCACATACGCAAGCCGCGAAAGTGCTTTGACAACTCCGGAGAAAGGTCTGCCGGATTGAGCTCTTCCTCAGACAGGATGACATCCTGCATATAATCGGCCCGGTAGAAGTGGGAATTGTAAAGTTGTTTTGCATTTCTCACCAGGGCGACGCCCAAACCATATGGCATGAAGAGTCCTTTATGCGGATCAATGATTAATGAGTCCGACGCTTCAATGCCTTTGAATGTCTCTCGAAAACTATCCAGAAGTAAGAAGAAACCGCCATAAGCGGCATCAACATGGTACCACAGGCCGTACTCTTTGGCTATACCCGCAAGTTCATCCAGTGGATCAATGCTGCCGGTGTCGGTAGTGCCGGCTGATGCTGCCAGCAGCCAGGGATAATGCCCTGCGGCAAGATCTGCTTCGATTGCCTTTAGTAGTGCCGCTGTATCCATCCGAAAGTCATTGTCCATTGGAATCTTACGGATTTGACATTCAGCCAGCCCGGCGATTCGCAAGGCCTTTTGCAAAGAATGATGCACCTGGTTGGTCACATAAACCACGGCAGAGGGGATGCGTTCAGCATTGAGCTGATGCGCATCGCGGGCAGTGACAATGCAGCTGAGGTTGGCGATGCTGCCACCGGACGACAAATTGCCGGAGGCCTCTTGCGGATAGCCGACAAGATTGATCAGCCATCGAAGAAGCATGTTTTCAATGCGTACTGCACCAGGCGAGGCAAAGAACACGCTGGCGTAGCTATTCATCATTGCTGCGAGGTAATCGCCGAGGGCCGCGGGATAGATACCGCCGCCGGGAATATAACCGACGTGTCCGGGAGATGCCGGATTCAGGCCGTTATCAGCTACATTTTGCCTGAGTAGATCAAGAATGTCGTTGAAATCGATGGGGTGGTCACAGATAGGGGAGTCCAGGAGCGCACGGCCGCCGTCCTCACGTTCAAAAAAGGCCTTTCGTGTCTCGATATCATCGAGAAATTCGCTGGAATAGTCACGAAGAATAGCAAGCATTTGCTCGCGATCTTCTGCTCCCGGCTCTAATGTTCGGGATATGGCTTCGAGTTCTTTGATTTTATTGATTAGCATAGGAAGAACTACTGTTGAAGGTGTATCTGCGGGGCTTTGCCGCACATTGGGTATTGGTCATTCGTCAATCGGTGTCTTTAATTTAGTCAACGGTCAACGGTCAACGGTCAACGGTCAACGGTCAACGGTCAACGGTCAACGGTCAACGGTCAACGGTCAACGGTCAACGGTCAACCAAGACCCGTCTTCGTTCACAAGTTCGCCTCCAGCGAACATCTGTCTGAGCTATGTAGCGGCTCCGCCGTATTTCACCGTGCACGAAAAACATTTGTCATTGGACATTAGACATTTATCATTTTATACCACTGCCACTGCCACTGCCACTGCCACTGCCACTGCCACTGCCACTGCCACTGCTTCCAGTCCTTAATCTCCGATCCCCGATCCGCAACGGTGGTAACAAATATCACATTCCGAGAACCTTTTTGCTCATGTGCATACTGACCAGCACATGCGGGACATCGACCACTTCAGCAATTTTGAGATCGCCGGCCAATGAGCAAAGAACGTAAGCTTCATTGCGCGTCAGGTTGTGTTCGGCCTCCAGGTAGTCGACCATATAGCGGGTGGCTTTCTTCGCAGCTTCGTCGAGTGTGGTAGCAAATCCGGATACAGCATAATAGTCGTCAGTTTCATACTGTGGTTCCTGAATGGGACGCATTCCCTTAATAACGTTCAATTCGTAAACAATGCGCATTGGAGCCTCAATAGCGGTTCCGCAGACTTCGCCCATGCCCTGGGCGGCATGCGCATCACCAATCGAAAACAGTGCGCCTTCGACAAATACCGGAAAATAAAGGGTCGTGCCTTCGGTATGATAAGGGTTGTCCATGTTGCCACCGTTTTCACGTGGCGGAATCGTGGAAAGCATCTCCTCTGTTGCCGGGGCAACACCCATGACTCCGGGAAAGGGGCGCAGCGGTATATTGATCGTCTCGGTGAAAGGAGCAACCTTGTCATTCTTGTTGAACTTGAAGGTCTTTAAATACGGCTCTGTAAACTCATCTGCCAGGTAGCCAAAACCGGGGAAAATACCGACCCAACCCCAGTCGCCAATTTCTACCTTGTGCAGTTTGACCTGCAGGATGTCGCCTGGTTCAGCGCCTTCGACATAGACAGGGCCGGTCAAGGGGTGAATCGGCTCAAATTTTACATTCGGGACGTCTGCTGCAACTGAATTGACCGACAGCTGCTCATCAGCAGCATCTTCCGTTTGAACTTCGATGACTGCGCCGGACTTAACGGTTAACACCGGCGGGATCTTGCTGCTCCATTTATTGTGGGTTTGTTGACGGTCCAGCTTGTATTGCGGTTTGGGATAGCTCATTGCGCTGGTATTTTCATCAGAATGTGCACTGTTGCAACCTTCTGTCAGCACAAAAATACCGAAGGTGCCAAAAATCATCAGGGCCAGAAATAGTCTCATAACATCTCCTCCAATTATTTGACGTTAAGACATTCGGCCCTCGACAAAACTATGCCGAGGGCCGAATATTAAACTACTGCAGATCTTGATTCCAGCACCAGGCTAGAGACTAAGATTCAGGCTGCCCAGAATAGTGCGTCCGTTGAAACCAAATTGATTGACTTCCCATGGATAGCGGAAACGACCACCGAGGTCAGTTACAACATCGCCTTTGGTATCAATCTCATCCGGATAAGTATCCAGCAGGTTGTTGACAAGCAAGCTAATGCCAACACCTTGACGGATGCGATAACTAAGATTCAGATCAAACAGCGCCTTCGCGGAGAAGGTTTGGTCTTTGTCAGGATCGCTGGCATGCTGCCAGGTAACTTCGCCAAAGTTGGTCGCTGTTAATCCAAAAACGAAAGGATTGAAGTCGTAGGTGGCGCCAAGAATAATCTTTTGGTTTGGTCGCGAAGAAAGAATTCTCGATTGTTCTTTGCGATCAAAGATATCAATACCATCCTGAACAAGAACATCCGGGGTATTAATTCTTCCTTCAATTTCATGATCATAGAAAGACGCTGCCAGGTTTAGCCCAAGCTTATCCATCTGGTAGTTGGCAACGAAATCAACACCGCGGGTGCGGGTATTCACCGCATTGATGAAGAACTTCAAGCTGGTGATGTTGTTCTGCTGCAGGATTTCGCCAACAGTGGTGTTGGTGTCGCTGGAAGCAATCGAACTTGAATAAACAATCCGGTCATCGAGGTCAATTTGGAAGAAATCGAGACTCAAGTATAAATTGCTCACAGGGCGCGCGGCCAGACCAAGGGTGAAGTTGAGAGATTCTTCTTCTTTCAACTGGTCTACACCGAGCTTGCGCAGTACCGGGCTGCTATTGTCAAATGTTCCCTGGTTACTGACGGTACCACCGGAAATCAGGGTTTGGATGATGCTGAGGTGAATCTGGTGCAAGGATGGGGCACGGAATCCTGTGGATACCGAACCACGCAATACGTAGCGGTTCAGCTGATCCTTGATTCGGGCATTAACCTTATAGGTAACGCTTGTTCCAAAGTCGCTATAGTCTTCGTAGCGAACGGCAGCACCAGCAAAAAAGTTCTCGGTGAAGTCCGCACCAACATCTATGTAAGCACCAACGTTGGAGCGATTGGCATCCGCTTCATTTTGCGGCTGAAGACCGGGAAATGACTGGGCGCCACTGCCGAAATAGGAGTCTGCTTCACCGGCATTGGCGACGAAGTTTTCCTGGCGATATTCAGCACCAATGCCGAGGAAGAATTTTTCCTGGAACTGTCTGTTGATATCAAGGTTGATGATGTTGTTGCGGAATTCATAACCACCGGCGTTAAATTCGGTCGGGCTTGCCTCAGCGAGATCGAGATTGAGGGTGTTGCCAATCAGGTAGTCAACTGAATTACTACCGTAGTTATAGCTGATATCGTACGCCCAGCCATTCGTTTGTGAGCGGAAACCAGCGGTGAATTGATTATCGAAAGTAAAGGTCTCGAATGTCGGCTGAAAGCCATTGTAGGTGGTACCTTCTTCATGAAGCAAGTTGAACTCATCGGGAATCCAATACGGTACGCGATAAAGCGCATAGCTAATGCCGTCTCGATACACGAGGCCGCCATAGGAATATACTTCGCCCCCATTCTCAAGCTTCATACCGCTGTTGAAGAATACATTGGCATTGGTCATATTTGGCAGTCCAACGCGCATGCCGAGATCCGGGTTTGCCCGAATAAAGGGATTGGTGCCATCAACACCAAAGAGTCCATCTGCGCCTGGCTCACCAGCTCTGTTGGTTTCTTCTTGATCTGAGAAACCGGCAGAAACATTAAGGAAACCATTGTTGCCCAATTGCACACCAGTATTGACATTAGCGCCGAACTGGAAGCCGTCGCCTTCTTGTGTAATGCCGGAATAGGCATTGACATTTGTGCGATTGATATCGTCGCTCAGAATGATGTTGATAACACCGGCGATCGCATCAGAACCATACTGTGCCGAAGCGCCATCACGCAAAACTTCAACTCTTTCAATTGCATGCGCCGGGATACTGTTCATATCAACACCAACGTCACCCTTACCGGGCGTATCATTGATATAGACCAGCGCCGAGGGATTTTTACGCTTGCCATTGATCAAGATCAACGTTCTACTCGGTCCCAGGCCTCGCAAATCCGCCGGATCAAAGTGGGCGGTCGCATCGGAAATGGTCTGCTGGGTTGAATTAAAAGACGGCACGACATAGTGCATCATTTTATCAAAGGAGACCTGTGCAGTTCCCTGCAGTTCTTTAATACGGATATTGTCAACCGGAACCGGAGAGGTGATTGACGTTCTCGGCCGGTAGCGTGATCCAACCACAACGACATCGTCGCCGCGAATCAGATCTTGTGAAAGATTGACAGTTAGAAAGTCTGTGCCCGATACGGTCAATGTTTTCTGCTGGTAACCGATGTATTCGAATACAAGCACAACCGGCAAGCTGCTGACGGAGAGCGAAAATGATCCGTCGATTGCAGAGGTGGTTCCGTTTGATGTGCCTTGCTCGACAATGTTTACGCCAACCAGGGGCGTTGCAGCTGAGCCGCTAAGGCCATTGACCGTCCCTTTGATTGTCTGTCCGAACATCAGGCCGGACAAGACCAAAACAAGTATTGGAATCTTCCAAATGTATCCGATGTTTTTCATACAATTCTCCATAACTGTTTAGTGAATGATTTAAGGATATTAGATGACCGAAAATGGACATCCTCTCGTCTTTTATTGGATCTAAGGCTTGAACATATCACGGCCCTCGCAGGTTCATGCAGCCGCGCAGTTGAATGTTGTGTGGTGAACTGTGGCGCTGTGTCGTCTTAAGATGTGTCATTAGCATTCACACAAAAATCGAGTTCTTGCAATCACGGTGTTGGTTGAACGCCGCGTTACCTTTTCCCTGAACCTCTGTAGCCGTTCTTTGCGTGTGTCTTTCAGCTAGGTTAATAACTACGGGACTTTTGTGAAAAAGATGTATTGTTCCAATAACTAAATGCTTTTTCCGGGCCTTGAACAGGATAAATGGTTACTTTACTGGCCCGCAAAGTTTATCGTGGCATCCAGGCTGACACCAAAAGACTCAATTTTGGTCATTCCCTGACGCGATTTTCCAATTTCCATTTGGGAGTAAAGTCAATGAAGTTAATGATTTGGAGGCAAACCGGCAAATTTTCCGGGCAACAAAATATTCCTCGATATTGCCGGCTGTATTGAATCACTTTCTTGGCTTTATTCCTTTTTCATGCTAAACTCCAGGCATAGTGCGGCACGATCATGAACTAAGCATGATGACTGAATAAAGGAATTGATTGGGAATGACTGGGAAACGTAAAAATGCCGGCCAATTACTTTGGCAACCCTCTCCTGAATTTGTAAAGCAGTCCAACCTTCGCCAATTTATGAACTGGCTGGAAATCGAACACCATTTACGCTTCGAGAACTACGATGCGCTCTGGCAATGGTCTGTTGATGAAACCGGCCCTTTTTGGCAAGCAATATGGGATTACTTTGGCATTATTGCTCATTCTCCGCATCTTTGTGTGCATACAAATGATCCCATGCCTGATACGGCCTGGTTTCCCGGCAGCACCTTGAATTATGCCGAACATATTTTTCGCAGCGCCGCCGATGAATTTCCAGCGATTGTGTTCCGTTCGGAGCGTCACTCACTGGTTGAGATTAGCTGGGCCAGCTTGCGGAAGCAAGTCGCAGCCGTCAGGCAAACCTTGATCGATGCCGGCGTTGGAAAAGGTGATTGTGTGGTCGCTTATCTCCCGAATATCCCTGAGGCAACCGTTGCCTTCCTCGCCGCCTGTTCGCTTGGGGCCATTTGGTCGAGCTGTTCTCCCGATTTTGGCGCCAAGAGCGTCGTTGATCGATTTCAGCAGATAGAACCAAAAGTGTTGATTGCCGTAGATGGCTATCAATACAACGGAAAGCCATATGATAAGACGGACACCGTGGCGGAGCTGAAGAGCGAGCTTAACAGCGTAGAAACTGTGCTCATCGTGCCCTATTTGAATGAACATCCGGACGTTAGCCAATTCGGCAATGTCATTTGGTGGCAGGATGCCATTGAGAAAGAGAATGCCGGACTGGAATTTACCGCCGTGCCCTTTGAGCATCCGATCTGGGTGCTTTACTCGTCTGGCACCACCGGCATACCCAAAGCCATTACCCATTCCCAGGGCGGGGTTTTGCTAGAGCATTACAAATACCTTGCTTTTCACAATGATGTTCATGCCGGCGAACGCTTTTTCTGGTATTCTACCACTGGCTGGATGATGTGGAATTTTGTGCAGGCGTCCTTGCTGGTTGGCGCAACGATTGTTCTCTACGACGGTGCGCCCAATTATCCCGATTTGAATGGACTCTGGCAGTTTGCAGAAGAGACCGGGATCCATCACTTTGGCACCAGCGCTCCTTTTATTGTTGCCTGCATGAAGGCCGGATTGAATCCCGGTGCCCAATACAATCTGTCCTGTCTCCGTTCAATCGGGTCAACCGGTGCGCCGCTGCCGCCGGAAGGATTTGACTGGATATACAAAAATATCGGTGAGGATATCTGGCTCTGTTCAATGAGCGGCGGAACCGATGTTTGCACTGCTTGGGTGGGTGGTTGTCCCAGCGAACCGGTTTATCTCGGCGAAATTCAGCGGCGCTGTTTGGGGTGCAGCATGTTTGCCTATAATGATGCTGGCGAAGCGATTGTCGATGAAGTTGGTGAGATGGTGGTTACCAAGCCTATGCCGTCAATGCCCATCTATTTTTGGAATGATGAAGGCAAAAAGCGATACCTGGCCAGTTATTTTGAGATGTTTCCGCAAATTTGGCGGCATGGTGATTGGCTGAGCATTACTCCGCGACATACTTTAATTATCCATGGACGCTCCGACGCGACGCTGAATCGCCACGGTGTGCGCATCGGTACTGCCGAAATCTATCGGGCCGTCGATAAGGTCAAAGGCGTGCGGGATAGCCTGATCGTCAACCTTGAACAGGCAAATGGTGATCACTACATGCCTCTGTTCGTCGCCGTTAACAACGGTGTTGAACTTGATGATCAGCTGCGTCAGGAAATCAAAAAAACACTGCGCTCAGAATATTCTCCGCGGCATGTACCCGATGAGATCATCGAGGTTGAAGACATTCCCTACACCATTTCCGGCAAGAAGCTGGAGGCTCCGGTGAAGAAGATTTTAATGGGAATCGACATTGATAAAGCCGCAAATCCTGACTCTATGAAGAATCCGGAATCGCTGGATTTCTTCGTTGATTTTAGGGAGAGATTGCGGAAGTAGAAAACAAGACATCCCCCTTCGAAGGGGAAACAGGGGGATGTCTAAAGATTTAAAATACAGCAAAAATCAACTATGATGAGTCTGTCATTCAAACCTCGTATCCTGCCACTGCTCCTGCTACTATTTTTCTATGCTTGCAACGAGCAAGCACCGCCAGCAGATAGCCAGCCTGCCGTTATCGAAATACAAACATCCGCCGACAGCCTTAGCCAAGTGCCATTTCTATATGCCGGTGCTAACGACAGCCTCTGCCTCAGCTGGCTCCGGCAAGTTGATTCGACGAACTGGGCGCTGGAGTATAGCGTTCTTGATAATGATAATTGGACTCCGGTTCGAGAGGTGATGGCCCGGTCGGACCTGTTTGTTAACTGGGCTGATTTTCCTTCTATAGTTGTTGGGGAGAATGGACAAAAGGCGTTTCACTGGCTGCAAAAGAGCGGAGAGGGCACGTACGCGTATGACGTGCGATTTAAGCTGGAGCGTATCAGCGAAAGTATCGTACCGCATGATGACGGCACGGCAACCGAGCATGGCTTTGTCTCCATACTGCCGCAATCCGGCGGCGGTTTCTTGCTGCACTGGCTGGATGGGCGCAATTATGCCGCAGACAAGAAAGAAATGACCTTGCGAGCGGCAAGAATTTCATCTGATGGTGCCATTAGCGACGAAGCAATAGTTGATGAACGCGTTTGCGACTGCTGTCAGACAGATGCTGCCCTGATACCGGGCGGCAGTGTCATTGTTTATCGCGACCGCTCAGATGATGAGATTCGCGATATCTCTATTGCCCGGCGAATAGGGAACGAATGGGAAGCGCCGAAATCTATCTGGGATGACAATTGGAAGATTGCCGGATGCCCGGTCAATGGTCCGGCGGTTTCCGCTCACGGAGCTTTTGTTGCAGTAGCCTGGTTTACTGGAGCTCGGGATATACCAACGGTTTTACTGGCTGTCAGCAAAGACGGCGGCGCCAATTTTGATGTACCGATTCGAGTTGATGACGGTAATCCATTGGGGCGAGTTGACGTGGAGATACGCGCTGACAAGAGCATTTGGGTCAGTTGGTTGGAGCAAGAGGCGCAGGCAGTCAATATCCGTTTGAAATCTTTTACGCCAGCAGGTAATGAGCAATCTGCCTTAACGGCTGCAACGACGTCAGCAGAGCGGCGCAGCGGATTTCCACGCATGGCTGCTACGAACAAGGATTTGTATTTGGCTTTGACAGATGTTTCAGGAGGCAAAATGCAGGTGAAATTGGCGAGGGTGAGATTGGATTCTAAAATGTAGGAACATAGACATCCCCCTGTATCCCCCTTCGAAGGGGGAAACAGGGGGATGTCTAAATCTCGATACCCTAAATTCGAAGGAAATACTGGTGGTATTTAGGGCCCCTTGAATTTGAACTTTGCTGTTTGGAATTGGTTAATTACTTCGCCTTCAAATATGCAACAATATCACCTTGAGCCTCAGCCAATACCTGACGCATGCTTTCGCTGATTGCCTTCACTACCTCAACCGGCTCGCGTTTGGCCGCTGCGGTTTTTTTGCTGAAGGTTTTTTGCCAAACGATATCGCCGCTCTTGCGCTCCGTTAAATGAAAGTTGATCCGCACATTACCGAACCAGGAATTCTCTTCATCCCACTCCTCAAACGCTTCAATATTGCCGCCCAGGATATAGTCGACGCTGGTTTGAAAGGGCAAGGTTCTTACCTGGCGAAAAGCGCCGGAGGTCATGAACTGTTCCACCGTCATCTGCTCAGCCAGCTTTACTGGTGGTGCTACCCAGCGACGATAATGATAGTATTGTACTTCGTACTGCGAGCTACGATAGACAATGCGGTCGCCCTGGTAGGGAATATCTGCCTTGAATTGGGTAATGCCGAGATTGATCGGCAGTGCCTGGCTCGATGATGCCGGCATATCGTAATCGATCTGATAATAATATGTTTGCGGCACGCCGGAGCAGTTTTGTAAAGCGACTGCAATCATAAGCACGAACGTGATTTTCAATAATGTTTGAATCAATGTCTTCAAGAGGGTACCCCTGTTCATTTGTTACTCAAATCGTCAAGCGTTTATCGTCCCCCCTCTATCTCCCCCCGGGGGGAGATAGAGGGGGGATGTTTCTTCTAATTTCTAATTTGTAGATCAAATTGCTAAGGCATCTTCCGCTCGGGCGGCGCGTCCTTGCGAATTAAGAGCCAGGGTTGTTCTTTGATGATGCGCGAGAATTCTTCCATGTTTTGCGACACGTTGCGATGGTTTTCGATCATCTCGATGATGCGCTGATTGTTTGACGACATCAAGGATTCCCAATCGAGTACGGATGACTGCAGTTCCGCAAGCAGGCGATTGGTGCCGTCAGTGGCTGCTTTTAGATTGGTCATGATCGAATCAATATTGTTGATATTCTGCTTCGTCAAATCGTTGACGCTGCCGCTCAAAGTGTTGAGCTGCTTGCTGAGGCGGTCCAGATTGTCTGCCGCTGAAACCACCGGCTGGCGGCTTTCCTTAATCATCCCGTCCATATTGTCCATCATCGATGCCAGGCGTTGCTGATTGGTTTCGTTGAATACATCGGTCACCTTCTCCATCAGCACCTGGGCGCCAGTGCCCATTTCGCCAAAGACATCTGCCAACTGCGCATAGGTCAGGACTTCACGTGTGCCGAGTTCTTTGCCTGCCGCCAATGACGGAGAGCCCGGTGAACCGGCACTGATTTCGATGTGCATTTCGCTCATTAATCCAACGGAAGTGACGTATGCCTTCGAGTCTTCTCTCACCGGCGTATCGTCCTTTACCTCGATCTGAAGACCAACACGGCTTTCCTCGCTGGTCGGCAACAGGATGGAGGTAACTCGTCCAACGTCCATACCCCGGAACTTGACGAGAGATCCTTCAGAGATCCCGCCAACATATTCCAGGTGGATAACATAATTCTTGGTCTTCTCGCCCCAGCCAACGCCGAAAATGGCAAAAAGAAATGCTGCAAATACCATGGCAGCAAGCAATACCATGACCCCGGCCTTGATTTCATTCGATTTAAATTCCATACACTCTCCCGATGGATGCTAGATACTTGATGCTAGATCCTGGATACCAGATATTTAATTGTCATTTTCATTCCCCGGGTGAATAAACAAACCCGCGGCGATAGATATTTAACCCCTACTGGGTATTCTTAGGTGAAAAGAAAATGGATCTAATCTCTAATCTCCAATCTCTATTCCCTGCTACTCATCCTTCCCCATAATGGTCTTCAAATAACTGTCGCGATCCATTTCTTCATCATCCGCTTCGCGATTCAGGAATTGCTTTACACGCGGGTCAGGATGATTCAGCAATTCGTCTTTTGTGCCGACCGCCAGGATGCGGCCTTCATGCAGCATCGCAATTCGATCAGCGATGATATAAACGGATTCCATTTCATGGGTGACCACCACGATGGTCATGTTAAATGCTTTTTGCAGGCGTCGAATCAGATTGTCGAGGCCTGCGCCAACAATCGGGTCCAGACCGGCAGATGGTTCGTCGCAAAACAAAATTTCCGGATCCATCGCCAGGGCGCGAGCCAGTCCGGCGCGTTTTTTCATCCCACCGGACAGTTCTGCTGGTTTGAAATCATCAAATCCGCTAAGCCCAACCAGATCGAGCTTCATTTTCATCATAATAGAAATGGTGCTTTCTTCCAGGTCGGTATGCTCACGCAATGGGAAGGCGACATTGTCTCCGACGGTCATCGAATTGAATAAGGCCGCAGATTGAAATAACATGCCGGTTTTTTTTAACACCTCATTGCGCTCTTCTTCATTCATTGAACCAATATCTTCGCCCTTGATGCGCACTTCACCGCTCTTGGGCTGAGCAAGGCCAATCATGTGGCGAAGCAAAGTACTTTTCCCGCAGCCGGATCGCCCGAGAATAGCGATGGATTCACCCGGGTAGATGTCCAGGTTGATGCCCTTCAGCACCTCGCGGTCGCCATACGCGGCAACCAGATCTTTAATCTGAATAATTGGTTCCTGCATAACGCCTCAAAAGGTAGAAAAGAACAGAAAGGTGAAAAATACGTCGGCCAGGATAATCAGAAATATGGAAACAACCACTGAACGCGTGGTTGATTTACCTACCCCTTCTGCACCGCCACGGACACTGAGTCCCTGGAAGCAGCCGTTCATGCCGATAATGAAGGCAAAAAATACGCTCTTGATCAGACCGCTGGATAAATCCCGAAAAGTTAATGCCGAAATGGTTTGGTCAATGTAGCGGACCGAAGTCAGGTCAAGTGTGCCCATTGCCAGCACATATCCCCCGAAAATGCCAACGAGATCAGCGATCACAGTCAGGCAGGGCAGCATAATCATAATAGCCAGCAGGCGCGGTACTACCAGAAAACGCACGGGATTGAGACCCATTGTTTGCAATGCATCCACTTCCTCAGATACTTTCATGGTACCGATTTCGGCCGTAATTGCCGAGCCGCTGCGACCGGTGACAATAATTGCTGTTAGCAAAGGGGCTAACTCACGGGTTAGGGAAACTGCCACCAGATTGGCGACATAGATCGTTGTTCCGAAGCGCTCCAGCTGATAGGCAGACTGCATTGCGATGATCAAACCAACGAAGAATGCAATCAGCAAAACAATCGGCATGGAATTGAAGCCAATCTTGACCATTTGTTCGATGGTGTTCTTCCACTTGAGCTTTTGAGAGCGGAACGGCGCGATGAACATCCAGTAGCCCGCTTCTGCTGTGAGCGAGCGTACGCCGCGCAGCTGTTGCAGAACATCAAGCGTTGAGCGCCCGATGTTTCCTAGAAGTTTGTTGGCGATTTCTGTCATGATTCGTTGCTGCCCAATGCCTGATCTACGCTCTCATGAATTTCAAACACCTTGTCCAAACGGCTGAGCGCAAAAACGTCCTGCACGCCGCTCTGCAAGCTGGCGAGCTTTAATTTCCCGCTATAGTCGCTGGTTTGACGGAGCGCTTCAATCAAGGTCGCGAGTCCGGAACTGTCCATGTAGCCGACCTTGGCCAAATCGACCACGATCAGCGGGGCTTTTGCTTCGGTGGCTGCAAGTAGTTCCTTGCGCAATTGGGGTGACGAATAGAGATCGATTTCGCCATCGATCGCCAGAATTCTGGCGTTGCCTTTTGTCTCGATATTGACTGTTAACATTTATTTCTTCCCGGGTAAATATTTGATCATGGTGAGTTCAGTGCCAATGTCATGGGACGTATCATATTCAACCGAATCCATGATAGACTTGATAAAATGGATACCAAGACCGCCGGGACGGATATCATCGAGGTCCCGGCCTTTAAGGGATTCGGGGTCGGCCTGTGTGCCGAAGTCCCGCAAAATAAATTTTAGATGGTCGGATTCAATAATGCATTGGAGGGTGATAGGCTGATCGGTTCGCATTTGGTATGCGTAACGGATAATATTTGACATGGCTTCATCGACTGCCGTTACCAGGGACTGGCAGGCATCATCAGCAAAGCCGGCAAGTTGTGCAACCTGCAGAACGCTGCTTCGGGCAATCCGCAGGAATTTCGGATTGCTTAGAATTTTCAATTGAACACTTTCCAAGCCCTATCGCCATTTATATACGACAATGGTTAGATCATCGTGCTGCGATGATCCGTTGCTGTATTTGTGGATATCGTCGGAAACCCGCTTCAGGAGTTCTTCGGCAGAGGCCGGTGGGTTGGTAAGAACCTCCAACAATCTCTTAAAATCGTATACTTCACCATTATTGTTCTTGGCGTCGATCACACCATCGCTAATCATAACTAAAAAATCACCTTCACTGAGGTGAAACTGTTTTTGCTCAAAATGATACTCGGGAACCACACCAAGCGGGATGCCATCGGCCTGGGGCATGGCCTCAGCTTTACCATCGCTTGCCCGAACGCGGATGCAAGGTAAGTGCCCGGCGCTGGCGACGGTGACCTCGCCACTGGCGGTATCGGCAATCAGGTATTGAAAGGTCACAAACATGCCACGGAGGCTACGGGTATGAAAAATCTGGTTGAGGGCTGTTAACAGGCGATCCGGATCGCTGTAGCGTTGATTGTACAGACGGAAATCACTAACCAGGCGCGCCATGAACAGCGCAGCCGGTATCCCTTTGCCGGATACATCGCCAACAGCCATACCGAAACGTTGATCCCCAAAATCGACGAAGTCGTAGAAGTCGCCGCCGACAGACGCTGCCGCCATGCTGCTTGCCGCTACTTCGAAGGGGTGATCCGGCGAAGCCGGAAGGCTTTCCGGCATAAAGCTTTGCTGGATAAATTTTGCTGCTTCAAGCTGCTGCTCCATTTTGTTGCTCTCAAGTTCCAGCTTGCGAACGCGGGCATTTTCGATGGCCAGCGCTACCTGACGGCAAAAAGTCGAGAACAGGGCGAGATCGTCTTCATCGAAAGATTTGCCATCCACGCGATTTATAACTTCGGCCACCCCGATCACCCGTCCGTAAGCGATCAGCGGTGCAGCGAGAATAGAGCGGGTTTCAAAGCCGGTAGAATCGTCGGCCTTGGTTGAAAAGCGGGAATCCGTGCGCACATCAGCAATGAGTTGCGGTTCACCATTCTCTGCCACCCATCCGGCAATCCCTTCGCCCATCGCCAATTCAATTTTCTGCATCTTGTCGCCAACATCTCCAAGCGCGATCTCAAATTCGAGCACGTTCTTCTCTGCGTTGACCATCATGACCGAACTGGCTTCGCTTTTCATGACGTCCTGCGCCTTTTCCATGACCAGCCGCATCAACTGATCCAGCTCAGCTGTCGAGTTGATGATATAGCTGACGTCGATGAGGCTTGCCAGCGCTTCCACCTTATTCAATAGGTAGTCGCGTTCAGCAATCAGCTCATCGGTATTATTAGACGCCGCTTGGGCAATTCTTTGCATATCATCCATGTTGTTAACGATCTCCTTTTAACTTCTTCGTGAAATTTCCCAACATCGGCATCAATATAATGAGAGATTGCCCGGTGGTAAAGAGCTAGTTGGTGGAATGATTTTTGGCTGATTGTTTGACCGGGATTGTAGGTTCGAAACTGCTCTTCCCTGATTCCGGTCGTCCCCCCTCAATCTCCCCCCGGGGGGAGATTGAGGGGGGACAAACCAATCAACAAACAACTAACACCCTACTTTGTTTCTCCGCTCAACGCCTCCCGGCACTTCATCAGGAGCGCTTTTGTCGCTAAAATTCCCTCTTTTTCTCCGAGATCTTTGCCTTCGTACTCAATACCGACATAGCCGCGATAACCGGCGTCGACAACGATCTTCATGATTCGCATATAATCAAAATCGATATGGTTGCCGTTTTCGTCAAAGTTATTGGATTTTGCGCTAACCGCTTTGGCGAAGGGCATTAATTCCGACATCCCTTTGTAATAATCATACATTTCCCCGCGCTTGATGCGGAAATTGCCAAAGTCAGGCAACGTGCCACAGCGGGGATGATCCACCATTTTCATAACGCCGGCCAGCCATTGACCATTGCTGGACAGGCCACCGTGGTTTTCAACGATGACATTGATACCGTGGTCGTCGCCAAATTCGCAGAGGGCGCGCAGGCCGTCGGCGGCACGTTTCTGCTGTTCCTCGAAGCTGCCGTCGCTCGCAGCATTGACACGAATGGAATGACAACCGAGGTATTTTGCTGCAGTCACCCACTTATAGTGATTTTCAACCGCTTTCTTGCGTTTGCCGGTATTTGAATCGCCAAGCTTACCCTCACCATCGCACATGATTAGCAAATTCTTTACGCCAATGCTTTCACTGCGATCTTTCATCTTCGCCAGGTATGCCTTGTCTTCGGCTTTGTCTTTGAAGAATTGATTGACATATTCGACGGCATCAATGCCATACCAGTCTTTCGTCACGCGGGCAAAATCGAGATTGTCGAATTTGCCGGATTTTAAGGCGCGGTGATGCGACCATTGGGCCAGCGAAATACGAAATAGCGGTGCGTCTTCGCTACTTGCGAAAAGTGATTTGGAATTGAGTGCTATTCCGGCGCCAATTGAAGCGCTGCCTAGCAAGCGAAAAAAATCCCGGCGATCCATAAATTTTCTCCTCTGAAATATGAAATCAACTGCTGTTTAGGGCTGTACGGTTCGATTGAAGTTATTTCATTTGCCAGTTATTTCAAAATTGCCGTTTTCAGTGCCTCTTTTTGATTATTCTGGAGCCGCTGCTATTGCATATGTCGCCCCATTTTCATTTCTTGTGAAGGGAGCAAACGATCTTTGATTGGAGCATAAAAATGAGCAAAACTATAAATCGTCGTCAATTTATTCAAAGAACCGGTAAAGCGGCGCTTTTGGTCGCTGCAGCGCCAACCATTATTCCCTCATCAGTATTGGGTCGAGATGGTGGTATTTCTGCCAATAACCGCATCAATATCGGCTGCATAGGCGTTGGCGGAATGGGTACGGCGAATATGAACTCTTTTCTGACGAAGTCTGATGCGCGGGTGGTTGCCGTTTGCGATGTAGATCTCGCGCACCGAACCAGGGCGCGTGACAAAGTGAATGAAACCTACGGCGATGAAGAATGCGCCAGCTATAATGATTTCCGTGAACTGCTTGCGCGTAAAGACATCGATGCTGTGATGCTCGGTTTGCCCGATCAATGGCACGGTATCATCGGCGTGGCCTCCGCCCAGGCCGGAAAAGATATTTACGGCGAGAAACCCTTGGCTTATACAATCTCAGAGGGACGAGCAGTTGTTGATGCTGTTGAGCGCCACGGCCGTATTTGGCAAACCGGAAGCTGGCAACGCTCGCAAAAGCACTTCCGTTTTGCCTGTGAACTGGTTCGGAATGGACGAATCGGAAATGTTCATACTGTCCGGGTTGGACTGCCTTATGGCAACGGCATCAATAATAAAGGAACCGAACCCACACCGGTTCCGGATGGTTTTGATTATGATATGTGGCTGGGACCGGCGCCCTGGCGTCCCTACAACCCCAGCCGTTGTCATTGGAATTTTCGCTGGATCAGCGACTATTCCGGCGGTCAGTTAACGGATTGGGCCGGGCACCATATCGATATCGCTCATTGGGGAATGAATACCGATGATAGCGCTCCAGTCGAGATTGAAGGCCGGGCAACATTCCCTGACGCTAAAGATGGCCTTTTCGACACCCCGGAATCCTACTACTTTGAGGCCCGTTACGATGAAGGCTTCCTGATGATTGTTGCCGACAATCGTCAGCAGCCAAAAGGTATGGGCGTGCACTTCATTGGCGATGAAGGCTGGGTTCATGTTCATCGCGGCGGCATTGACGCCTCCGACAAAGCATTGCTTACATCCTTTATCAAACCGAGCGAGATTCGCCTCTATCACAGCGAAGACCACACGCAAAACTTCCTCGATTGTGTTCGTACCCGCGCTGAAACCATTACGCCGGTTGGCGTGGCCCATCATTCGATTATGACCGGCCATCTTGGCAATATTGCCATGAAGCTGGGGCGGAAAGTCCGTTGGGATAAAAGCCGCGAGCGCTTTGTGAACGATCCGGAAGCGGATCGCATGCTGGCGCGTCCGATGCGTGGCTCCTGGCATATTTAAGTTGGCCGGAAAAATTACTGAATTTTGAAACTCAGGATTGTTAAATGAAATACTGGATTGTCCTTATATATCTGCTGTTCGCACTTACGGCTCTGGCGAACGAGGTGTCCGCGGAAAATGAAAACAAGGTCCGTAAGGCATTGCCGGAAAAGGCGACTGTTGAAACCGATACACCGCGTCAGCTGCTGATTTTTACCCGCACTGAAGGCTTCGTGCATTCCTCTATTCCACTGGCAGCGCGTGCGCTTCAGCTGCTTGGCGAGAAGACCGGTGCCTACAAAGGTGTTATCAGTGACGATATGAGTATGTTCGACACTGATAACCTCGAGAAGTTTGATGCTATTTGCTTCTTGAGCACCACGCGCCTTGAATTTGCTGATTATCAACTGCGTCGCAACCTGATGGACTATGTCAAGGGCGGCAAAGGCGTGATTGGTATCCATGCGGCTTCCGACAATTTCTATAGCTGGATTGAAGGGGCCAAAATGATCGGTGGTCTCTTCGATGGACATCCCTGGGGAGCGGATGGCACCTGGGCGATTAAGTTGGAAGATGCGGATCATCCGGTGACTGCTGCATTTGAAGGCAAAGGATTTATGATTCGCGATGAAATTTACCGGATCAAGCCGCTGGATCTGCGTAAAAATGCTCGCGTGTTACTTAGCCTCGATATCAAACACCCGGCCAATCGCATAGACAAAATCAAAGACCAAATTCGCTTTACCGATGTTGATCTGCCGGTGAGCTGGGTGCGAAATTTGGATAAAGGTCGAGTCTTTTATTCTTCGCTAGGTCATAATGAAGAAGTGTATTGGAATAGCGCGGTGCTAAAACACTATCTTGACGGCATTCAGTTTGCGTTGGGAGATTTACCCGCCACCACAGTTCCGGTTCCCTTCGATGCTGCTTCCAACCTCGACTTTGGCGCTTTGGCCCCGCTCTTGAATACTGTTGCCAGCTATGAATACGGGAAAAGCCTGCAGCCGATGCAAAACATCAATGACTTCGTTCGTATGGCTGCCACATCCCCGCAGCTGTTGAAGCGGATCGAAGCGCAGTTTGTTGCCTTCCTGAAATCGGATGCGACATTGGCAGGCAAGCAATACATTTGCGAACGCCTTAGCATGTTCGGCGGCAAAGAATCCGTCAATATTCTTTCGAAAATGTTGCGCAAGCAGGAAACCAGCGATATGGCCCGCTACGCATTGCAGCGAATTAATCATAAGGATGCGGCAAAGGCCTTGCGGAAAGGGTTAAAGAAAACCAAAGGCGATATGCGTGCCGGCATCATTGCCTCCCTCGGTGAACGCGCCGACCGTGAAGCGGTTTCTGATATTGCTAAGAACCTTGATAATGAGAATGAAAAGATCGCCTCAGCTGCCGTGACGGCGCTTGGTCAGATTGCAACGACTGAGGCCTGGCACAAGCTGAAGGGGCATATGAGCGCTGTCAGCGGTGACGAGCGCCAGGCCGTGATGAACGCCATGCTGCTTGGCGCTGATCGTGCCATTGCCGCAGGTAATGTCGATTTGGCCAACAATATCTTTCAGGAACTGGCGGGGACCAGCGTCCCGGCTGATATTCGTGCCGCGGCCTTCCGTCGCAAGGTGGAAATGTCGTCTGATCAAGCTCATCAGCTAATCGCTGATGCCCTTGAGGCCGGCGACGCGGATTTGATCAGTGCTGCCATACCGATGGTTCGTGAGATTCCTGCGACAACCAAAATCGACAACTTGATTTCCGGATTTGATAGCTGGTCTACTGCTTCACAGGTGCAGTTTCTGACTGCTTTGAATGAGCGGGAAGACAGATCGGTCGTCACGCTTGGGCAAAGAGCCGTGCAGAGTAGTGATGCGGCAGTGCGCATGGCGGCCCTGGACTTGTTGGGCCATACCGGGGGCGCTGGCGTTGTGAAGCTTCTAGCCAATGCTGCGGCCAACACCAAGGGGCCGGAACGGGAGGCGGCACGCACTAATCTTTATCGCCTGTCGGATACGAAAGTGGACGATGAGATCCGCGGACAGGTTCCCCTTGCCGGTGCACCTGTTCAATCTGAACTGATACGAGCAATTGGTGAACGCCGGGTTGCGAATGCCACTGAACTGCTCTTCGCCGGTGCTGCTGCCAGTGATAAGAAAGTGCGCCAGGAGTCCATTAAAGCGCTGCGAGCGGTTGGCGCAACTGCAGATGTCGCGCGGATGCTGGAACTCCTGGCTGTGAGCACCCGTGAAAACGAGCGCCGCGAGTGGACACGAACCATTTCCGCTGTTGCCAATCAGACTGAAGATAAGACGGTTGCCGGGGCACCGATGCTTGCTCAATTGGAAAGCACCACAGATCCCGGTATTGTGGGTGCCCTTTATGGTATTCTTGGCCGTATTGGTGATCCAAATGCCTTGCCGATGCTTTCCGATGCCTTAACCAAGGCTGCTCCTGATCTGCAGACTGCCGCTATTCGCGCCCTTTCGGAATGGCCAAATAATCAGTCGCTCGAGGCATTGCGCAAAAAAGCGCAGACTGCCACGGACCAGGTGCAAAAGGTGCTGGCGCTGCGCGGATTTATTCGCAGCATCGGTCAGAAAAATGATCGCACACCGGAAGCAACGGTGAGCCTTTACAAAGAGGCGATGACACTCGCTGAAAATAATGCCGAAAAGAAATCGATTCTTGGTGGTTTGCGGCGTGTTGCGCATATCGAAGCCCTTGAATCCGCATCGCCATACCTGGAAGTCGCTGATTTGCAGGTTGAGGCAGAAGGTGTGATCTTGGATGTATCCAATAGCATGTGGGAAAAACATCCGGATACCTGTCGCACTGCCCTGGAAAAAGTGGTTGCGGGAACCAGCAATGGGTGGCATCGTGATTATGCCGGTATTCTGCTGAAGCGTATTGCCGGAGAGTAAGCTTAGCTACATCCCCCTGTCTCCCCCTTCGAAGGGGGATGCAGGGGGATGTTGCCCGAAAAAACATAAACCTGAGATAATGCTGATGTCAAAATCCATTCGTACCACATTTGTCGCAGTTGGTTTGAGCGTGGCCGCATGGCTGTTTCTCGTCGCCTGTGCCGGCAGCAGCGACACCAACGTGCAGAAGGAGATGCCGCAGGAAACACCGGCTGTTGAAATGCCGGCAAAAACCTTCTCGGCCGGTACTGCTGTCGATCCTTTTATGGGAGATTGGCGAGGCACCCTGGAAATTGGGGACGAAAAGCTGCCGCTAGTGGCGCAGGTGATTGCCCTTGGAGGCAACGAATACGGCGCGCAATTCTTCGCTGAATTTGACAAGCGCCAGACGCCCTATGTAGTCATGCCCGGTCAGGTTCTTGAGCAAATTCTCCTGCTGGAAGGCATTTCCGCAGAAGGTCCATATCAAGGGCATAAATGGTCCGGTGCGGTTAAGGCCGGTTCGTCTACCGGTACCCTTCGCGGTGAGAAATCCGGTAAATTCAAGCTGAAACGCGCCAATCGGGTTTCGCCAACCCTTGGGCGTCCTGCTCCGGAAGGGGCTGTTGTTTTGTTTGATGGCACCAATCTCGATAAGTGGGAGCACCTGCCCGGTTTAAACGGACTTGTAAATTTTGCCAAATTGCTCGACGGCGATCATGCTGCAGCATACGCTCGCAGCAGCATTTGGTCTGCATCCGAGCAAAAAGCTATCCTGGAACTGGGAAGCGACGATGGTGTCAAAGCCTGGCTGAACGGCACTGTGGTTCACGCCAATAATGCTGCACGGGGCGCAGCCGCCGGGCAAGACAGGGTCGATGTCGTCTTGAATCCCGGCTGGAATCAACTCCTGCTTAAAATTACCCAGGGAGGTGGCGGCTGGGGTGCGATTGCCCGTCTGGCAAATACCGACGGTTCTTTGCTGCAAAATTTCGGGGAACGAAATCCGGATAATCCGGAACAGACAAATTTCCGTGAGGCGATGGAGGCCAATGATGGCTTTCTGTCGCTTTGGGAATATTCACCAGCCTATCGCGAAGAGGGGAAAGAGGGCAGTGACCTCTTTGACATCGCCTTCGCACCGGAAACTGACATGGAAAGCGTCGCCTGGACACCCGTACGCCTTGAGCCGCCCGATCCTTCGCCGAAGTGGCGTCTGGTTGATGGCGCAATGGAAGTCGTGCCGGGCAGTCGCAGCCTGATGGTCAAGGAAGAATTTGGTGATATTGAGCTGCATATCGAATTTCGTTCGCCCTTTATGCCCGACAAGCGCGGACAAGCGCGCGGCAATAGTGGTGTTTACGTGCACGGCCGCTATGAGGTGCAGGTGTTGGACAGTTACGGACTGGAAGGCAAAGACAATGAATGTGGCGGGATCTACAAGGCTGGTGCGCCGCTCGTCAATATGTGTGCACCCCCGATGCAATGGCAAACATATGATATTACCTTGCGCGCGCCGAGCTTTAATGAGGCAGGTGAGAAAATTGCTAATGCCCGAATTAGCGTCACTCATAACGGAGTGAAGATTCACGACGATCTGGAATTGTCCGGACCAACGCCCGGTGGGGTTTCATCGGTCGAAACAGGCCGCGGTGGGCTAATGCTCCAGGATCACAGCGATCTTGTCCAGTTCCGGAACATCTGGATTCGGGAAATGAACGGGCAAAAATCGATTCAAACAGTCAATCAATAAAGAGCCAACCATTTTTAGAGGGTGACTATGCCGAAGAAAAACAACAAGTCAAAAGCAACGGACGGGTTAACTCGCCGTGAATTTATTGGCAAATCCGCTGTCGCGGCAGCGACGGTGATGATCGTGCCGCGCCACGTACTTGGTGGAAACGGTTATGTAGCGCCAAGCGATAAGTTGAATATTGCTGCGATTGGTGTCGGTGGTAAAGGATGGTCTGATATTGAGGAAGTGAATAGCGAAAATATCTATGGCTTGTGCGATGTGGACTCCGAAAAGCTGGGCAAGGCCGCAAAAAAATACAAAAAGGCCAAAACCTACAAAGACTTTCGGGTCATGCTGGAGGAAAACAAGAGCAGTATCGATGCCGTGACCATCTCTACGCCGGATCATGTTCATGCCCCAGCTGCCATGATGGCCATGAACCTCGGCATGCACGTCTTCTGCCAGAAACCGCTCACCCATACTGTCAAGGAAGCGCGCCTGCTTGCCGAAACTGCCAAGAAGACCGGCGTTGTAACGCAAATGGGTAACCAGGGACATGCCGGTGAGGGAGGCCGGCTGATCAATGAATGGATCTGGGATGGCGCAATCGGCGAGGTGCGAGAAGTTCACGCCTGGACCAATCGTCCCATTTGGGACCAGGGGATTGCCCGTCCGAAGGAAACCATGGCGATTCCCAATTCGCTTGATTGGCACCTCTGGTTAGGCCCCGCAAAGTTCCGTTCTTATCACAAGCTCTATCATCCTTTTGGATGGCGGGGCTGGTGGGATTTCGGCACCGGTGCGCTGGGAGATATGGGCGCGCATATTCTTGATCATCCCTATTGGGCATTGAAGTTGACGGCACCGACAAGCGTGCACGCCACTTCCACCCCTTTTAACATGGATAGTTTTCCAATGGCCAGCATTGTGCGGTATGAGTTCCCGGCACGGGAAGGGATGCCGCCGGTCAAAGTTATCTGGTATGATGGTGGTTTGCAACCGCCGCGGCCGGAAGAGCTGGAGCCGGGACGGAAGTTCGGTAGCGATGGCGGCGTCCTTTTTGTCGGCGATAAAGGCAAGTTGATGTGCGGGACTTATGGTCGTGGTCCGCGTATTATTCCGGAAACCAAGATGCGCGAATACAAACGTCCGGAGAAGACCATTCGTCGTTCGCCCGGTATCCATCAGGAATGGGTAGAAGCCATCAAGGGCGGTCCGGCAACCACATCGCACTTTGAATATGCCGGTGCCTTGACCGAAATGATGCTGTTGGCTAATATCGCCCTGCGCATGCAGGACAAAAACAATAAGCTGGAATGGGATTCTGCAAATCTCAAGTTTACAAATGTCGATGACGCAAATGAATTCATCGATAAAGATTATCACGGCGGTTTTTCGCTGACGTAAAATGGAGAGCTATCATGTCTGACAAGACGCGTGACAAGGCAACTCATCCGATAAATAATGATACATCTGCCTCAATGAACAGGCGGGATTTTCTGGAAAAATCGGCAGCCGCTGCAGCGGCCATTACGATTGCTCCGAATGTGCTGTGGGGGAATACCCCCCGCAATGATTCAAATGATATCAATGTGGCGGTGCTTGGCGCCGGGGCGCAGGGGCAGGTGTTGGTAAATGCCTGTTTGAAAATCCCAAACCTGCGCTTCAAGGCGGTATGCGACATCTGGACAGATTATAATCAGAAGCGTCTGTATCGCCTGTTGAAAAAATATGGGCATCAGCTGAATCGCTACGAGGATTTTCGTGAGATGCTGGCGAAAGAGACGGATCTCGATGCAGTGATCATTGCCACGCCGGACTTCTGGCATGCGGATCATGCCGTTGCCTGCCTGGAAGCCGGGCTGCATGTCTACCTGGAAAAGGAAATGTCCAATACGATTGAAGGGGCTCGACGAATCGTGAAAGCCGTACATAAAACCGGCAAGCTGTTGCAGGTTGGACATCAGCGCCGCAGTAATCCCTATTACCTGCATAGCTTCCAGAAGGTGATCAAGGAAAACAGCATGCTGGGTCGGATTACCACAGTGAATGGGCAATGGAATCGCTCGGTGCAACCGGATCTTGGCTTTCCGAAAAAGTATGCCATTCCCCCGGCTACCCTTCGTAAGTACGGCTTCAAAAACATGCATCAGTATCGTAACTGGCGCTGGTATAAGGGACTGGGTGGCGGCCCGATTGTGGATCTTGGTTCACATCAAATCGACATCTATAACTGGTTCCTTCAGGCACATCCCAGTTCGGTTATGGCCAGCGGTGGTATCGATTATTATGACAAAGCCACTCACGAATGGTATGATTCGGTGCTGGCGACTTACGAATACGATACGCCTACCGGCAAAGTACGGGCATTTTATCAGACCATTACTACCAATAGCAACCAGGGCTATTATGAGAATTTCCTGGGCGATCAGGGCTCACTGGTGATCTCTGAATCTGCGGGCAAAGCCGGTATTTACCGCGAACCGTCGGCGCCGCTTTGGGATCGCTGGGTTGAAATGGGCTACCTGGCAGCGCCGGTTGAGCCGAAACCGCAGCAAACAACCGCAGTCCTTGATGTTCGCGAAACGGTACCGCCGCCAAAATATGCCTTTAATATTGATTTCAACGATCCGTACCATAAGCCGCATCTGGAGAATTTTTTCGATGCCATCCGCGGACAGGCAGAGCTGAATTGCCCGGTTGAAGACGGTTACGAAACGGCTGTGACTGTATTGAAAGTAAATGAGGCTGTTGAAGCCGGACGGAAACTGAGCTTTAATCCGCGCGAATTTGAAGTTTAGGGCTCGCAAGCGATTCGCAACGCTCATGTCAGGCGTTTTACGCCGTCGGCTCACTACGTTCGCGTCAGGCTCGTAAACTCGCCGTGGTGGCTGTTAATCATTGATAACATGGAAAGAATTGTTGTTCCTATGAAATTATTTGCCAATCCCCCGGGTAGAAAAGAAACCCGGGGCTGTGATAAGTCATCCCGCCAGCGGGATTCTCAAGGTGAAAAGAAGATATTGGGCTTTTGCCGGCCAACCGCCGACCGCCCACGGCCCACGGCATTGCAATCTTCAATCTTCAATCTTCAATCTTCAATCTTCAATCTTCAATCTTCAATCTTCAATCTTCAATCTTCATTCCTTCTACTGCTACTGCTAGTACTACTCCCACTCACTCTCTTCGGTCAATCTCAGGCGCCCCTGCTTGGTGACGAAGCTGACGGCAATCGCTCTGTTCCGGTTCACCTGCTGAAGCTCTATGATTATGACGGTTCTGTGGTGCGATTGGATGATCATCCGCTGATGCCATTTTCTACGCGGACGACCTGCGGCGAATGCCATACTTACGAGACAATCAGCAAGGGCTGGCATTTCAATGCGAATGATTCAAGCGTGGCTGCCGGACGTAAAGGAGAGCCGTGGATTTATGTTGATCGTCGCACCTTCACGCAGTTACCGATGAGTCGGCGCGACTGGCCGAATACCGTGAAGCCGGAAGACATCGGTTTAAATACATTGGAATTCGGGGAATTGTTTGGACGGCATTTGCCTGGTGGTGGTGCTGAAGAAGATGAAAGCATGGAAGAGCGTGAAGATTTCTTTCGTTGGGCCATTTCCGGCAAGCTGGAAATTAACTGCCTGGGCTGTCATGATGCAGAAGCCGGTTATGATCAGGCCGAATTTGCTACGCAAACCCGCAAACAGAATTTTCGCTGGGCAGCGGCGGCAAGCAGCGGCTTCGCCACCGTACGCGGTTCGGCGAAAAGCATGCCGGATAACTACGATATCTATCTTGGCATCGCGCCGGACGAGCCGTCCAAAATCCCGCCCGGCATTGAATACGATGCCTCTCGATTCAACGATCGCGACCAGGTATTCTTTGACGTGGTTCGCCAAGTGCCTGCACAGCGATGCTACTATTGCCATTCCACAAAGGAAATCGATTCACGACGTCCGGAACGATGGTCATACGATGAAGATATTCATATGACTTCCGGAATGACCTGCATCGATTGTCATCGTAACGATCAATCGCATGACATGGTCCGCGGATACGAGGGAGAAGGGGCTGCGACGGGCAAAGAGATGGCAGAAAGCCTGACGTGTGCAGGTTGTCATATACCCGATGCTAATGCCGAGATGCCGCTGAGCGGCCGTTTAAGTGCGCCGGAGCCGGAACATGCCGGCATTCCGGCAATTCACTTTGAGGAATTGTCCTGCACGGCTTGTCACTCCGGGCCCTGGCCGGATGAGCAAACCATGGCGATGAAGACTTCCCGCGCTCATGCCCTTGGCACTCACGGTGTTGATAAAAATGATGAAGCGCCACCGCATATTGGCGGTCCGGTATTCGCTCGGGCCGAGGATGGTAAAATTACCCCTCACAAAATTGTATGGCCGGCCTACTGGGGACGTCTGGCGCAAAATGAAGTTGAGCCGCTTCCGATCGAAGAAGTGCGTCCGGTGGTCGCAGCCGTCTTGGCAGAGTTCCAGGCCCGTGCTGACTCAATTCGTGCAGATTCCATTGCTCTGGCAGACTCCCTGGCTGCCCGGGATTCCACCGCAATTGCTGAAAACACTATTTCTGATGAAACTGCGAATCCTGATAGCCTTAGCGATTCAACCGAAGTGGCCGAAGCACTGGTGAAGATTCAGTATTGGCCGGATCTCAACGATGAAAAAATTGCGACTATTTTGGAACGTTTGTCGGGGGAAGGAATGGTTGCTGTGTATATTAATGGTGGAAGGCTGTACCAGCGTAGCGGTACCCGCGGCTTGCAAAGCAGTGAGCATCCGGCCGCCGAGCCATATACCTGGCCCTTTGCCCACGATGTTCGACCGACGTCACAATCACTAGGCGTTCGTGGTTGCGATGATTGTCATAACACTGATGCGCCATTTTACTTTGGCGATGTTACGGTCACACCGGTATTAGCTGGTAATGAAGCCAGTCACTCACAAACTGATTTTATGGAAGAAAGTAGCGTCTATGCCTGGCTATTTGGCATGCTGATGTGGTTTCGACCCTGGCTCAAGATAATGATCTGGATTGCTGCGATTCTTATTTCCGCTATGCTTGTTCTTTATGCCGGACGCGCTTTCAGTGAAGTTCTGGATCGATTTGCTGAAAGTAAGAAGTGATTTGGAATTATTCTTGTTGGTATTTGGAATTTCAAACTAGGGGTTTTTATGAAAAATTTGTTCTTTTTCATCTTGTTAGTGCTGGTTGGTTCCGTTGCGATAGCCCAGGTAGACATCAGTTATCAAACGCCGGATCCGGCAATTATGGAACTGGCAGATGTTGACTTGCCGCCGCGAGTGCAGATTGACAGCAAGGGCGAAAACCTGGTGCTTCTAACGCGCGGTCGTTTCAAAAGCATCAACGAACTGTCGCAGAAAGAGCTGCGTTTGGCCGGCCTGCGCATCAATCCGCGCGCCAATATTTATTCGCGAATGACCTATTATAATGGTATTTCCGTGCAGAAGGTAGGCAGCAAGTCAGCCAAATCTGTAAAGGGTTTACCTGAAAATCCGCGCTTATCCAACTTCAATTGGTCACCAAACGAGAAGTATGTTGCATTTACACAGACAGATGATGCCGGGCTCTCTCTGTGGATCCTTGACATCGCCCGCGCTGAAGTACGCCGATTGACCGAGAACAATCTCAATGCTAATTTGTGGACACCTTATCTCTGGCATCCGAATAACAAGGAGTTGCTGCTGAAGGTGCTTCCCGAAAATCGCGATCCGCTGGTCAACAAGAGCGATGCGATACCAAGCGGTCCGCGAATCTCAGTTAACGATGGCAAAAAAGCCCAGAATCGCACTTACCAGGATCTTCTTAAGGATAAAGTCGACGAGGCAAATTTTGAGCGCCTGGCTGTATCCCGATTGATGATGGTAAATCTGAAAGGCGAGATTCGACCCTGGAAAGATGCTGCTATGTATGACGATATGGGATTTTCTCCCAATGGCAAATATGTGATGTTGTCAAAAATTAAGCGCCCCTTCTCATACCTGGTGCCTTACTATCGTTTTCCGGCCGAAATCGCCGTATATGATTTGTCCGCAAACAAACTGCAGACAATCGTAAATGTGCCGTTGATTGAAGACCTGCCGAAGGGCTTCATGGCGGTTCGCGAAGGACGTCGTAATATCGATTGGCGCGCTGACAAGCCGGCAACGCTCTATTGGAGTGAGGCGCTAGATGGCGGCGACCCGGCACGCGAAGTGGAGTATCGTGACGCCGTTTACCAACTTGAGGCGCCCTTTGATGGAGATGCCCGCTTCCTGGTGAAGGTGGTAAATCGCTTCCGCTCCATCCAGTGGGGTAATGACAAAGTTGCCGTAGCCAGCGACCGCTGGTTCAGTAATCGCAATACCCGCAGCTATTTATTCAATCCCTCGAACAGCAAACAAGCAGCGACGACTATTTTTGATCGCAATTATCAGGATCGATATAGCAATCCCGGGCGCTTTGTGACCTACAAAAACAAATTTGGCCGTTCAGTGCTTCAGGTAGATGGCAAATCACTCTATCTGCTTGGCGACGGTTATTCGGATAAGGGTATTTTCCCCTTTGTTGATCAATTTGATATGCGCAAAGCGACGAGTAAGCGCCTTTGGCAAGCAAGTGATGAACAGGCCCTGGAACGCTTGTGGTTCGCGATTGATATGAAAAAAGGCACGGTGCTCAGTCGCATTGAGGGCAAGGATCAGTTTCCCAATTATTATATCCGCAATGTGAAATCTTCCGGCAGGCCCCAGGCAATCACCGATTTTGAAAATCCTTTTGCCAGCCTCAGCAAGGTGAGCAAAAAGTTGCTGACCTATAAGCGTGATGATGGCATTGATCTATCTGCAACACTCTATCTGCCGGCGGATTACGATCCAACCAGCGGTGAAAAATTGCCAATGTTGATGTGGGCATATCCGGTCGAGTATAAAGACAAATCCAGTGCCGGTCAGGTAACCAGTTCTCCCAATGAATTTACATTTCCCAGCTACGGCTCGCCGATCTTCTGGGTGAACCGCGGTTACGCAGTATTGGAAGACACGGCATTTCCGATTCTCGGGGAAGATGACCAGGAGCCGAATGATACCTTTGTTAAGCAACTTGTCGGCAACGCCAAGGCGGCTATTGATGTTGTCGATGAAATGGGCTACATCGATCGCAATCGCGTCGGGGTTGGGGGCCACTCTTATGGCGCCTTCATGGTGGCAAATTTGCTGTCCCATTCCGATCTGTTTGCCGGTGGCATTGCCCGCAGCGGGGCGTACAATCGCACGCTAACGCCATTTGGCTTCCAGCGTGAGCAACGCACTTATTGGGAAGCACCGGAAATCTATTACAGCATGTCGCCTTTTATGCATGCAGACAAAATGAAGCATCCACTTTTGCTGATTCACGGGGAAGCGGACAACAACTCCGGCACTTATCCATTACAAAGCGAGCGCTACTTCAACGCCTTAAAGGGCTTGGGTGCGACGGTTCGCCTGGTGATGTTGCCGAAGGAAAGCCATGGCTATCGTGCTCGCGAATCGATTCTCCACATGCTCTGGGAGCAGGATACCTGGCTGGAAAAGCATGTAAAGAATCGTAAAGCGAAAGAAGCGGAAAAGGAAAATGCTGCACTTTAGCAATTGATACGCGACGCCACCGCGCTTGGTGGCGGAAATAGCATCTCAAAATAAACCAGTGCAGCATTGCTGCATATCGGAAGCAGGATAGCATTACTATGTTCCAAATTGTTAGCATATTCGTCATTATTGCCGTTGTTTATATTGCCAATTCCTGGCGCTCGGCGAGTGGATTGGGGTCGGTGTGGCAGACCATTTCCAGTGAATGGCAAGCCACCTGGCGAGATATTTTGTCAATTGGCAGCGGTAAGCTCCGGCGCGATCCGGCAGCTTTGAAGCAGTTTTGCAAGCGGCTTGGCTGGTTCAGCTTTGGCCTGCTGGCAATTACCGGTTTTCTGCCGGTGATTTTCCTGGGGCAACATCTGAGCGGATATCCATTGTTAATCCACATGTTTGCCGCACCTGTTCTTCTGGTAACGGCAACCTTATACCTGGTGATGTCGGCGAGGAGCAACGAATTGAGCGAGAGCGATTGGCAGGACCTCTCTCCGCCGCAAAAAGATGCTGCTGCCAGCTCGACATTGCAGCTATTTGAATCACCTGCCTGGCGTAAGATATGGTATTGGGTCGCGGTGATTCTTTTTATTCCAGCTATTGTATCTATCGCTTTAGGCATGTATGATATGTTCGGCACTGAAGGACAGGAGATGGTACTTACTGTCCACGGCTATACCACCCTGGCCCTGACAGCCCTGGCCATCCTACTCGGTGCCGCAGTGCTGCGAAAGCGTGAGATAGTGAAGAGTTGAATCTAAAGCGATACTGTCCTGGTGACCATTTTATAAAATGATGGTCAAAATAAGTGACAGATAATTATCCGCGAACGTTATGAAAGGAGTTTAAGATTGAAGTCTCGTGAAAAGAAAATATCATCTTTGCATATCGTGCTGATTGCAGCACTTGGATTGTGGTCCGGCAGCTTGTTTGGCCAAATGGAGGCGATTCCGCTGGAACTACCGCAACCGATGTTTATTGGAACGCCTACCAACATGAATGTGCCGAACCTGGAAAAGCCGCTCGGCAAACCGCGTCCGCCGTTCCTGGCGCCAGCAGGCACCAAATTGCTCTCTTTCGAGCAGCCGGTTTCAGCCAGCGACGAAGAGCCGATCATTGGCGATATTGAAATGATCACCGACGGCGACAAAGACGCAGCCGAAGGAAGTTATGTGGAATTAGGTCCGCTTCTGCAGCAAGTGACCATCGATTTGGGACAAAAAGCTGAAATATATGCTGTTGTTTTCTGGCATTATCATAAGCAGGCGCGGGTGTATTTCGACGTCATTGTGCAGACAGCTGATGATCCGGATTTCATCACCAATGTCAATACCGTTTTCAATAATGACCATGACAATTCCGCCGGGATGGGTGTTGGTAAAGACAAACATTATGTTGAAACTTCCGAAGGTAAACTGGTCGATGCCAAAGGCGTTCAGGGTCGCTACGTTCGCCTGTATAGCAACGGAAACAACGGCAACGACCTGAATCATTACATCGAAGTTGAAGTATTTGGCAATCCGGTGAAATGACGCCTGAGCGATCATTTGTCGTTTTCCTTAGCCTGATTTTATTTGCATTGCTGCTGCGTCTGCCGAATACGGCGCAGCGGCCAATGCACGGTGATGAAGCCGTGCATGCCATCAAGTTCGGAGCTTTGCTCGAACAGAATGCCTACCAATACGATCCTTACGAGTATCACGGACCGACGCTAAACTACTTTACTTTAATTCCAGCCTGGCTTAGTGGCGAAACAACCCTTGCTGAAACCGATGAACGTACTTTGCGCTGGGTGCCTTTGTTTTTCAGCCTGGTGCTGGTTGGACTGATTGGCTTCTTCGGCGATAGCCTCACATGGCGCGGTACATTTTTCGCCGGGATGTTCACGGCTATTTCTCCGACAATGATTTTCTACAGTCGCTATTATATCCAGGAAATGCTCTTCGTAACATTTTTAACCGGAGCTATCGTTTTTGCCTATCGTTATTTCTTTACCCGTAAAATCGGATGGGGAATTGTCGCAGCCATTTTTACCGGATTGATGATGGCCACCAAGGAAACCTGGGTGATACCGGCAGGCATTATGGTTGCTGTCCTTGGCGCCGGCAGCTGGTGGTGGCAGCGAAAGCAGGATTGTTTTACGAATCTTCAGCAACAGAACAAATGGCAGTTGGGGATGCTCTCCGTATTGGCTATTGCTGTTGCCGCCCTGTTCTTTTCTTCCTTTTTTGCTAATCCACGCGGTGCCTGGGATGCTGTAACCACCTATCAAACCTATCTTGATCGTGCCGGTAATCATGCGGATCATTTCCATCCCTGGTACTATTATCTCAAAATCCTGCTGTGGAGCAATTTCACTAATGGATTTGTGTGGACTGAAGTTTTCCTGCTGGTTCTTGCTGGTATTGGCGGATATTTTGCGGTGAGCCAGAGGCACAATAGCAAGGGAGACGCGCGCTTGCTGTGGTTCCTAACGTTGTATACAGTTGGGATTATGGTTGTGTTTTCTTTATTGCCTTATAAGACGCCCTGGAATATGCTGGCATTCTACCAGGGATTCCTGCTTCTCGCCGGCTATGGCGCCAGCCGATTACTGGATCAATTTAACACCGGCAATTTTAAGTGGCTGGTAGCCCTTTTCCTGCTCGCCGGAAGTTCTCACCTGCTCTGGCAGGCATACCAGGTGAACCATGTTCAGCATTCGGAGCAGTCCTCGCCTCATATCTATGCGCATCCCTTAACTGAAATTACTGCTGTGGCGGATAGCATTCTGGCAATTGCCGACGCCCAGGAGGAAGGTCGAATGCTGCATACCGAGGTGATTTTTTCAAAATCAGATTATTGGCCCTTCCCCTGGTATTTGCGCGACATGAAACAGGTTGGCTGGTGGCATGAAGTGAACTTTGGCAGCACAGCGGCGCCGCTGATCCTGGCGGAGACATCCCTGGAAGAAGAATTGGCCCGAAAGCTGTATGAAACACCACCGCCGGGACAGCGTCACTTGTATATTCCAATTTTCCAGGAGCCACCTCAATTACGTCCGGGTATTCCCATGCAACTGTACGTGCGAAGTGAAATGTGGCAGAATTGGAAGAGTCGGTAGGAAATTGGTTGTATCGGATCACATCCCCCTTTGTCCCCCTTCGAAGGGGGACAAAGGGGGATGTGGTGTAGACAAATTTGACGAGGGAAGTTGCTTTGTCCGAGAATCTTCAAGAACTCCTGCAATCACCAAAGGTCCAGCGCTTCTCTCATTCAGCGATGGCGACCACCTATGAGCTTGTGATTTACGATGAAGAAGCTGAGTACGCTGCTCAGGCAGCCTGGGCAGCCTGGCAAATGCTTGATCAACTGGAAGATGATCTCAGTCGCTATCGGCCCAATAGTGATATATCGCGCATCAATGTGGCCGCGCCGGGGCAAGTGCTTCGCATTGGCCCGGATGCCTTCGCCTGCCTCGAGTGTTGTCAGGAAATATATGAAAAGAGCAATGGCGTGTTTGATATCACTGCCGGTGCGCTGATTACCGCCTGGCGCGAAGCGGACAAAAAAGGTGTGCGATTGCAGGATGACGAACTGGCTGAGTTGGCGGCAAAAACCGGAATGGCGGCGCTGTTGCTAAATGCCACAGATTTTACGGTGGCTGTCACCGATCAAGGCGTGACGGTCGATCTCGGAGGGTTCGGCAAAGGTTACGCGGTCGATCAAATGTGCGAGCTTCTTGCCGACGAATGGGAAATTGAGAATTTTCTTATTCACGGCGGAAGCAGCTCGGTGCTGGCGCGCGGCGCTTTAGGAAAGTATGGTGGCTGGCCGGTATCTCTAAGTCATCCTAACAAAGATGGCGTTGTCCTGCAGGAACTGCTACTGAGGGATGAGACCCTGAGTGGCTCCGGACTGCAAAAGGGGCACCATATTGTTGATCCACGCAATGGCCAGCCGGCACAACATCATGATGCCGCCTGGGTGATTGCTGCATCTGCAGCTGTTGGCGACGCCTTGTCAACGACACTGATGATGTGTACTATGGCAGAAGCGGAAGCGATTTGTCGGCAGTTTCCCGGCCTGGAGGCATTATTGCTGCCGAAGGGAGCTGAAGGCGTGCTCCAACTATCGTAACATATCTGAGTAAACGAGGGATGCCATCCTAAACCGCTTTTTTGATCGCCCATAATTCCCTCAGAACATTCGGCAAGATGCGGTGAACTGAGAGCCGCGAATCACGATCGCAGGTCCATTGCACAGGAACTTCCTCAATTCTTAAACCTCGTTTCCGAGCCCGCAAGATCAATTCAATATCGAGCATGAATCCATCAGACCGGCATTTTGCAAACAAGTCCCGGGCGATATCTCCCTCAAATAGTTTAAAGCCACATTGCGTGTCCTTGATCTCGGTTGGCACTCGCATAAACACGACTGTAAAGATGCGAAACAGCCAGGAAGAAATGCGGCGCTGAAGCGACTGCGGAATGACAATGACGCTTTGCGCTAGTTTCCGGGACGCGATGACTATCTGGCGTTCGCCACGGCTGATCATATCCATACCGGGAAGCGCAGCGGCAAAAGGCACGCAGTGTCCGCTGTCGGCGAAAAGAATCATCTTACCGGCGCTGGCTGCCACGCCCTGGCGAATCGCGAAGCCCTTACCGCGATTCTCACCCATTTCAAGAATGAGGACCGCCGCGTCTTTGTAGGGAAGCATGGATCGTGCCTGTAATACCGTATCATCGGTGCTGCCGTCGTCTACAATAATAATTTCCCCGCGGATATTATGCATCTGCAGAAAATCTGTTGCAGCTTTTATATCATCCCGGATTTTGTCGCGTTCATTGAGTACCGGAATCACGATTGACAAAATCAGATTATCTTTTTGGTTCGCCATCGTGAAAACATACACATAACGACCCATAAAGCCAATTACAAGCAAAAAGGCAGTTATAGAAATCCCAAATTCCAGCAGGAAAAATTCCAAAGACATTTCAATAATGGCCCTGGCATTGTCATTCCCGCATGTTTTTAGTGGGAATCCATGAAAACGAAACTGAAAAGGGATGCCCGATAACTACATTCGAATATGACAATTCAACGGGTTTTACGCTTCTCCGACGTATCTTTGGAATTTTTCTCGTTGGAATTTGGGATTTACGCGTTTGCAATGCCACATTGCTTCTCATTAACACGGATGGCTTTGCCTTCCGATCAGGCCTTTTCACAGCGATGTCCATTTGGTTATTTGCCTGCATTTTGATATTCTTTTATTCGCATGCGGGGTAGCTGAAATCCACATAAGGCCGCTAATTGAAACAGGTTATGGCCTGTTCACCAAAAAATGCCGGAGTGTCCTTGATTTCTTTGCAAAACTTACGATTAAACCGTCTCGCATTCTATCTTTGTCCCGCCATAATCCTCTTCTTCAGCTGTCGAAATGATTCCCCGCTGCCGGCAGACACTACTGATTGGCCTTCCTATCTCGGTGGTCCATCAACCAGCCAGTATTCAGCTTTGACCCAAATTGATCGCGACAATGTCGCCCGGCTCGAAGTTGCCTGGACCTATAACAGCGGCGATGCCGATCCGAAAAACCGAAGTCAGATTCAATGCAATCCCATTATCATTAATGGTGTCTTATACGCAACTTCACCGGTATTGAACCTCTTTGCACTCGATGCAGCTACGGGAAGCGAGATGTGGGTTTTTAAGCCCTTCGAAAATGAGTATGACTCTTACGGAATGGGGGTAAATCGTGGTGTTGCTTATTGGACGGATGGTCAGGAAGAACGCATCCTCTATACAGTGAAATCATTCCTGTTTGCTGTGGATGCAAAGACCGGAAAGCCAATTCGTTCCTTTGGCGATGACGGCAAAGTGAGCCTTCATAAAGGCCTGGGACGCGATGTTGATGATTTGTTCATCAGCTCCAATACGCCGGGAATCGTTTTTGAGGACTTGCTAATTCTCGGTCAGCGAGTATCTGAAGACATGGGCGCTGCGCCCGGCCATATTCGCGCATTTAACGTGCGTAGCGGAGAGATCGAGTGGATATTTCACACCATTCCGCAGCCGGGTGAATTTGGTTACGAGACCTGGCCTGCGGATGCCTGGAAAGAGATGGGCGGCGCCAATGCCTGGAGCGGTTTTAGTCTCGATAAGGAGCGCGGTGTGGTCTATGTTCCCACCGGTTCCGCATCGTATGATTTCTATGGTGGTGATCGCCCCGGCGAGAACCTCTTTGCGAACTGCGTCATCGCTCTGAACGCACGCACCGGCGAACGAATTTGGCATTATCAAACTGTTCGGCATGATCTATGGGACCGCGACCTGCCAGCGCCGCCGACCCTGGTGACCGTTGAGCATGAAGGCCGCAGTATCGATGCTGTTGCGCAAATTACCAAATCTTCGCACATCTTCTTGTTGAATCGCGACACCGGCGAGCCGTTGTTTCCAGTGAAGGAGGTGCCGGTGCCGCCGTCAAAACTGAAAGGCGAGCAGGCCTGGCCGACTCAGCCAATACCGGAACGACCCCCGGTATTTTCCCGAGAGCGAGTGCAGGCAAAGGACTTGACCAACTTGTCGAGCGATGGCGCCGCGCATGTGAAGATGCGTTGGGGCGTCTACCTGGAAGGCGAGCCCTTTATACCGCCGAGTGAGCAAGGAACCATAATTTTCCCCGGCCTCGATGGTGGTGGTGAATGGGGGGGCGGCGCCTACGATCCTGAGAGCGGGAACCTCTTCATCAATGCCAGCGAAATGCCCTGGATTTTGCAAATGCTGCCGTATCGGGAAGGTGATGACGGCTTGTTGGCAACCCGCGGCGAAAATGTCTACCGTGCTTCCTGCATCGGGTGTCATGGACCGAATATGCGCGGTGCTTCCGTTCATCCGGTGCCATCCATTCGTAACTTGAAGGAGCGCATGCAGAAGGAAGAAGTGATAGAGATTGTGCGAAACGGTAAAGGCATGATGCCGTCATTTGGTTATCTGGAAGATGAACAGATTACGGCGGTAGCCGCCTATCTTCTTGATTCAAAAGAGCCGCTGCCGGAAAGCGCCAAGCGGCAGAATAAGCGTGCCTGGAAATATCCCTACGCCCTGAACGGTTATCAAAAATTTCTTGATCCCGATGGGTATCCTGCGATTAATCCCCCTTGGGGAACCCTCAATGCCGTCAATTTGAATACCGGAGTCATCAGCTGGAAAGTAACCCTCGGCGAATATCCGGAGCTGGTAGAACGGGGCATTACGAATACCGGTTCGGAAAGCTACGGTGGGCCGGTGGTAACCGCGAGTGGATTAATATTCATTGCCGGCACGCTCGACGAAAAGATTCGCGCTTTTGATAAGCGTGATGGCCGATTGCTTTGGGAAGCCAAATTACCGGCTGCCGGTTTCGCCACACCTGCTGTTTATGCTGTTGGTGGCAAGCAGTATGTTGTCATTGCCTGCGGTGGCGGTAAGCTTGGGCGCAAGTCCGGTGATGCATATGTCGCCTTTGCGCTGCCCGATGAGGGGTAGATTTGAATTGATTTTTTGCTTATATCTCCGCATGAACCCATCCCTGAATTCCCTCCTTAGAGGGGATTCAGGAGCGGGTTAAAAGCTCGTTATGAAAGGAAACGACTATCTCCAGGAATAATAAGAACGTGCGGCGCTCGCGCAAGCTCTTGATACTGTCTGTTTTTGTCGCTGGTCTTGCGGTTGCCTGGACCGGACACTTGTTTATGGACTACACATCCAGTAATGCCTTCTGCGCATCCTGTCATGTGCATCCGCATGCCACAACATCCTGGAAGCAGGGCCCGCATTTTGATACGCAAAGCGGCTTTGTTGCTAATTGTGTCGATTGCCACCTTCCGCCGCCTGATACCAGCGGTTTCCTTGTGGCGAAGGCCAGTAGCGGCGCTCGCGACGCCTGGGGATTTCTATTCAAAGATACCGATGCTATAAACTGGGAGGCAAAGGCGCAGCGAAGCGAAGCCGTTAAGCATGTTTTTAAGAGTAGCTGCCTCCACTGCCATCAGACCCTCTTTCCGCGCGGTATCTCAACTGAAGGAGCAGATGCGCACCTCCACTATGAGCGTAAAGCCGACGAAATTCACTGCATCAATTGTCACATCGATGTGGGGCATTTTCGCAGTGAGCGCGAGAATGCTGCCAGCGCAGTGTTGTCAATGCCCACTGAACGAACGCTGTATACGGAGGCGGCTGTCGTGACCGTCTTTGAAGATTACCGGGAGACAATTCCCGGCACTGATGTCGACTTCGAAATGGTGGCTATTCCCGGTGGTTCTTTCTTGATGGGGAGCCCTGCCGACGAAGCATATCGAAATGAGGATGAAGGCCCGCAGCGTCAGGTTGATGTCGCGCCATTCTGGATGGGCAAGGCGGAGGTGAGTTGGCGGGAATACGAACTGTTTTTTCAGCAAAAGGGCATCGAGGGACGAAGCACAGATCGCATCCCCGATGGAAAGGTTGTGGCTGTTACCGGTCCGACTCCGCCATATGGTAATCCTGATCAGGGCTGGGGCCGCGGTAACCTTCCGGCGATTACCATGACTTTCTATGCGGCACAGAAATATTGCCAGTGGTTGTCGCGAAAAACCGGCAAGAAATATCGCCTGCCGACCGAAGCAGAATGGGAATATGCCAGCCGGGCCAATACCAGCGGGGATTATTTCTTTGAAGGTGAGGCCGACAGCTATCAGCAAGACGGCTGGTTCTCCAGCTTCTTTTCGGCGGATACCGCCATCATTAATCGATATGTAATATCAAGCTTAAATAGCAACGGCCGGACCCGCTCTCCCGGCGCTGTTGTTGCCAACCCGTTTGGTTTGGTAAACATGCTTGGTAACGTACGGGAATTTTGCCTGGATTTTTACAATGCAGATGCCTATAGCCTCTCGCATGCCTCAAATCCAGATGGCCCGGCTTCAGGTGAAACCCGTGTTATTCGTGGTGGCTCTTATCGAAGTGATCCAGCAGAGCTGCGCATTGCCCGTCGCGACAAAACCGACAAGGATGCCTGGCAGCGAACCGATCCACAAATTCCCAAGAGTCTCTGGTGGTATTCCGATTGCATCGACGTCGGATTTCGGGTGGTGTGTGAGGAGTGAGAAGACGACACATCCCCCTGTGTCCCCCTTCGAAGGGGGACACAGGGGGATGTGTTTACGGAATTTGCTCCACGACCCGAAATGCTAGCTAAAATCATAAAACTAAATAGACCAATGTTTCAATGTTTCAATGTTCAATGCTTCAATGCCAAAGGGGGTATGAATGAAAAAATTAAGCCGTCGCGAATTTGTGGAAATTGGTGGGCTTGCTGCGGCAGGCGCCATGTTGTGGGGATGCAGCAAGAAAGAAGCATCAGCCGGGATGGCGCCGTTGGTTTTCCTCGATCAAGCCCCGGATGGCAAAGAATTAACAGCCGGGTTAATCGGCTGTGGTGGTCGCGGTACCGGCGCGGCCCTCGATTTTCTCAGTGCCGGATCAAACCTGAAAGTCACAGCTCTTGGAGACGTCTTCAAAGATCGCCTGGATGACTGCCATAAGCAACTGCAGGAGAAGAAAGGAAATACCGTTGCTGCTGAGCGTCAGTTTGTTGGCTTCGACGCTTTCGAGAAAGTAATCGATTCCGGGGTTGATATCATCATTCTTGCCACGCCACCGCACTTTCGTCCGGAGCATTTTGAAGCAGCGGTCAATGCCCGCAAGCACATTTTCATGGAAAAACCGCTGGCGGTAGATCCGGTCGGTGTTCGGCGAGTGATTGCTGCCTCAAAACGTGCAGAATCGTTGGGACTCTCGGTTGGCACCGGCACCCAGCGGCGTCACCAGCGCGATTACCTGACGACCTATCAGCAAATTGCCAATGGCGCAATCGGCGATCTGGTTTCGGCAAATTGCTATTGGAATCAAAGCCAGCTTTGGTACCGCACGCCTCAGAAAGAATGGTCGGAAATGGAATACATGATCCGCGATTGGGTCAACTGGTGTTGGCTTTCAGGAGATCACATTGTTGAGCAGCATATTCATAATATTGACGTCATCAATTGGTTTACCGGCACTTACCCACTCTCTGCTGTGGGATTCGGTAGTCGTCAACGCCGGCAAACCGGGGACCAGTACGACTTTTTCAGCATCGACTTCAAGTATGGCGACGGCATCCATGTGCACAGTATGTGCCGGCAAATTGACGGCTGTGTAAATAATGTGTCTGAATTTGTGCGCGGATCTGAAGGATATTCCAACTGTCGAAACACCATCTACAATAATGATGGTAGCGTTGCCTGGCGTTACGAATATCCGAAGGATGAGAAGGGCGAATCTACCAACAACGTGAAAGTCTCGCCCTACGTTCAGGAACATATCGATCTGGTGACCTCGATACGCGAGAATAAGCCATATGTGGAAGCAGAGCAAACAGCGCTATCGACCCTCTGTGCCATTATGGGTCGTATGAGTGCCTATAGCGGTAAAGAAGTCACCTGGGAAGAGGCCTTGAACTCCGAACTTCGTATCGGTCCGGATAGCTATGAACTGGCTGCTGTGAATATGAATACTTCCATACCGGTGCCGGGGGAAGCCAAGACAGGCTAACCAATCTGCAAAACGCCAAATAAGCAAAACGGTAATAAACCGCGAAGGGACCCTAAGAACCGCTAAGTCAAGCGAAGAAGAAATCAAGGACGTGTTTTTGTTCTCTTTGTCTTCCTTCGCTGTCTTTGGCGCTCTTCGCGGTCATCTTTCTGCTTCTTGCAGATTTACATATTGGCAGATTGACAGATTTAAAACCTGTCACATGCCCGATACGCAGCAATAACTGCCTGTTCGCCAGCCTTGCCAGGCTTGCTGTTGCCGTGCTCCATACCAACAATGCCGGTGAATCCTTTGCTGTGAATATGGCGGAAGACATTCAGATAATTGATTTCACCAGTAGTCGGCTCTTTACGGCCGGGATTATCGCCCACCTGGAAGTAGGCGATCTCATCCCAGGCCTTATCAATATTTGGAATGAGATTGCCTTCAGTGATTTGCTGGTGATATAGATCGTTCAGAATCTTACAGGATGGACTGTCCACTGCTTTGCAAATTTGATAAGCCTGAGGGATCTTGGTCAGGAAGAGGCCGGGATGATCCCGCCAGGGATTAAGGGGTTCCAGCACCATAATTAGTCCTGCCTTTTCACAAACATCCGCACACCACTTCAGATTTTCAATGCAATTGGCGGTTTGATAGTCCCATTCAAGACGGGTGTTAAATTGACCCGGCACAACCGTAGTCCACTTCGCATTGACTCGTTTCGCCACTTCCACCGCTTTTTTCACCTGGGCGATGAGCATGTCGCGCGTCTCTTTATCACCGTTGACGAAAGTGGTTTTGCCAAATTCCGCGTGCGTGACGAAGACCCCCATGGTCATCCCTAAATTGCTCATGGTGCTGGCAATTTTTTCCTGCATGGCCACATCTCGTCCCATCATACCGTTGTCTTCCAATGCCGTAAACCCTTGTTCTGCCATAAATTTCAACTGGTCAATCAAGTCCGGTCCTGCATGTTCCTTAAACATGCCAAAATGCGGTGCATATTTGAGGTTAAAAGTTTTTTGACGTTTTTGCGCGGTTGCACCGCCGCCGGATGCCATGCTAAATGGCAAGGCCGCTGCCAGGGCCACGCCGCCGCCAATAAATCGTCTCCGGTTGATCGATGTGCTCACTTCATCAGGTGTCGTTTTGGGTTTCTGCATAATCATCTCCTCGCTGTTGAAATAGATGGGCTGGAGAAATGTCCGAAAACAGGCTGACATATGCAAGGTGCCGAAATCGTATCATCCCGGTGTCTGATTTGACTATCATTTTTATGCCGGCTTTACTATGTTATTTTTATCCCATCGCAAACAATTCAATGGAGAATTAGAGATGTCGCTTAAAGAAGAGAACACCACGAATTCCTGCCAACTAGCGCAAGTAAAACCGTCATATATCGAGATGAATCGCTCGTGCACATTCGATAGGACTGGCGAGAGGTGTTTGAAAATAGCTGAATGGGTCCGCATCAACATCCTTTTAATAACCATGCTCTTCTTCTCTAGTGCCCTGTTTGCGCAAAACAACAATGAAGAATTCCGCTCAACCTGGGTCATTGATTCGCATTGGCTGACGGTCGGAAATACTGTTGCTGAAAATCAGGCGCAAATTCGGGAAGTGCTCGATAATCACAAAGCGGCCAATATGACCTCTGTGCTGCTGCAAGTTCGACGATTCGGCACAGTATACTATCCCTCCGCCATTGAGCCCTGGGGCCCGCTGGTCGATTTTACCGATCCGGGTTTTGATCCGTTGGAATATGCCGTTCAGGAGGCGCATGCGCGCGGGCTGGAACTGCATGCCTGGATGAATACATTTGAAAGCCGTCATCAATATGCCGGTAGTCCGTCACAACTGCATCCGGAGTGGATTTGCCGCGATCAGGATGGTATAATTATGCCACCGGAACTGGCCTGGTTATCGCCGGGAATTCCGGAAGCACGCGACCATATTTTGTCGGTGGCCATGGAGATTGTCAATAATTATGACGTTGACGGCTTGCATATGGATTTTGTTCGCTGGAGTGAATATACCAATACCGGCAAAACATTTGAGATGCTTCAGGACAATATTGCAGCTGGTCTGCCGGACGGGATGATCAGTGATGCGCAGGCTGAAGAATTGGTTAAGAATCCGGCCGGGCGATACCTTTATGACCTTGAAAATCCTGCTAGTGGTGGCGTGCCGCTCGGGTATTTTACCTGGGAAGATTTCTGGCGCGGAAGCGTTACGGAACTGGTTGCTGCAATTCACGATTCGATTGCCGTTGTCAAGCCCTGGGTGCGTCTGTCTCCGGCAGCGTTGGGACGCTACAATTGGGGTGGTTGGCAAGGGTATAATATTGTTTACCAGGATGCCGCCGGTTGGCTGAACAATGGCCATATCGACCAGGTGGTCGGTATGCACTATCACTGGAATACCGCTGCCGCAATTTACGATGTGCTGGAGGGCGGCTGCCCAAGCTGCTGGTCCGACTTCATGCAGCCGGCCATTGCTGCCGGGCGACTCTATACTGTGGGCCTTTTTTCAGATCGCTTCGCGACCGACAATGTGTTTGGCCGCCATGAGTCGATCATCGACACCGTCAGATCGGTTGATTGGGCGCACGGCGTTCAGTTCTTTAGCTACGATTCCTGGCGCGATTTGCAATATTGGGATCAAGCGCGGGAAGATTTCTTTACCTCTAAAACGCGGATTACTGCTACCGGCCTGGTCGATGATATTGCCCCGGCTGCCCCAACGATATCGTTGACCAAGCTTGATTCTTTTGCATATCGGATCACCGTGACACCGGTTTCAAGCGATCCCGAAGATCGCTGGTTCGCCATCTATCGCTCCGAAGATGATGTGGCTGATCTTGATAGCGATGAAATTATTGAAACGGCATTCCGTGAAGTTACTTTCGCCTATACCGATCGCTTTGATGGCACCCAGGACTATAATGGGTCTTACTATTATTATGCCACGGCTCTCGATCGCTACTGGAATGAATCATTGGCATCTGATTTATTGGTCAGTGCTCCGATACCGTCGTTCGCGCCGGTTATTTTATCCAGTTCTCCGGTTGACGGGGATTCCATCCCGGTGAATGGCACGATCGAATTGGTTTTTTCCAAGACAATGGACCCGGCCAATCTTGCCTCGGCTCTTTCTTTTCAACCGGCTGTTACCCTCGGCACCCTGGCCTGGGCAGAAGACAACAACAGCGTTGTGATCAATTTTGGTAGCGATCTGAACTTCGCCAGCGATTATGTTATGACCCTGGATGCATCGCTGACTGATGTGAACGGAAGAGCCCTGGACGGCAATGGCGACGGTGTTGAAGGCGATCCCTTTGTTCTGAATTTTAGCACCCTGGAAATGGATGTCAGCGGGCCGCTCATCGCCTCAAACTGGCCTTTGGCCGGCGCAACAGAATTTCTCATTGACGACTTAATAACATTTGAGTTTGATGAAACGGTAGATGTTGCAACAATCGATGATAGCAGCATCGAATTACAGGAGGACGGTAACGATATACCTTTTTCATGGCGTTTAAATACTCGCGATGAGCGTTCGATACTAAGTGTGCAACCCAATAATGCCCTGGGACAAGAGCTAACTTATACACTTGCATTGTCCAGTGATATCGCGGATACACTGGGCAATCTGCTTGCTGAAACGGTTAGCTATGGATTTACGACTTCCAAATTTGCTTACAGCGAGAATATTACGATTGAAGATTTCTCCGGGCCTGGCGATTGGTGGCAGCCTGATGCCAGCGGCTCAACCGTGGGTATTTTGGTAGCAGGCACGCAATTCGACTTTACGACGTCCGTGGTGCTTCCGGCTTCTCAACCGCAAGATGCCGCTTCCCTAAGCTATGCCTGGGATACTGCATCTTCTGAATGGCTTTTGCGTGAATACCTGGCAGGCGGTGTGCCGCGTGATGTTCAGTTCGACAGTAGCTATACCCTCCAATGTTATGTCTTTGGTGACGGGAGCAATACCCAATTCCGATTTGCGGTAGACGATAATGTGCCGAGCATTGGCGCCAATAATCACGAAGTGAGTGCCTGGATTGATATCGATTGGGTTGGTTGGCGTCTTGTTGAATGGGATATGGGGGATCCGGGCAGTTACGGAACCTGGCTGGGAGATGGCGCAGCTACCGGTTCGCTCCGCTTTGATAGCTACCAGCTTGCTTATCTTCCCGATGCTTCCGCGGAATCGGGCCAGATTTGGTTTGACGAACTTCGTCTGGTGAAGAAAAGCAGTGCGCCATTAGCGATTGGTAGCGAAACAGCCGGTATTCCGGAGCAGTTTCAGCTCTATCAGAATTTCCCAAATCCCTTTAATCCACGGACGACAATAGCATACGATTTACCGTCGGCCGGCGAGGTGCAACTTGTTATTTACGATATGCTCGGGCGGGAAGTACAAACCTTGGTGAAGGGGAAAAAGGCAGCTGGGCATTATGAAGTTGAATTTGATGCTCAGCACTTGCCGAGCGGGATTTACATTTATCGGCTGGCCTTTAATAAGCAATCTCTGGCCAAGCGTTTGTTGTTGGTGAAATGATCAAATAGGCGTCAAACCCACCCCTAAGTCCCCTCAGGGTGTTGCAGTGTAAAGATTTACCACGAATCGACGCGAATGTTCACGAAATTGCAAGTGAATTCTATACTTGACCCGCGGATTATTGAACAATTTGTGTCCATTTGCGAGGATTCGTGTTGATCTTTTTCGTTTTGCAGCACCCTCCCTTCCCGCGAGGAGATTTAAGGGTGGCTTAAGCACATAAACCGCTGTTAATACATGGCTTCGCAGCAACAACTCAATTTTCAGTACGCACAATCTCGGAGATATAGATCGTACCCTCCGGCTTGGTGTTGAAAGCAATAAAGCGGCCATCGGCCGACCAGCTGGGATTCATCTCTAAAATGTCAACCGACTGCGTCAGGTTGGTCTTTCCGCTGCCATCGCGATGAATTAAATAGATATCTGCCTGAGTATACAGATGACCGTCATCAGCGGTGATCATGTAAACGAGGTGGTTACCGTCCGGCGACCACTGTGGTCGATGGCCAATGCCGAGATCAACAAGCTCGCTGCCGTCACTATTCATCACAAACATATTGCCGCCAATCACTTCGAAAGCTACTTGCCTGCCGTCCGGTGATACTTGCAAATTGATGTAGCGACGATCCTTTAACGGATCAAGTACCGCTTTTTCGTTCACCAGGTATTTGTCGACAACTATTTTACCGCCAGAGAGATACACCAATGGCGCGGGGGATTGTCCGCTAAGGGCTGCCGATGCCCCGGCAACGCCGGATTCAAAAATAGTAATATTGCTTGTGCCCATGATATATACTTTGCTGTCATCCGAAGACCAGCGCGGCAGTCCCATAAAGTGCCCGGGTTTGTCCGAAGCTGTCCAGGTTTGTTGGGTGGCCACATCAAAAATCTTTACTTCATTGATTGGTTTCTTCTCTTCATAGCGCGTAATGCGTGTGACGATGGCTTCGCCGTTGTTTGACCAGCTAAAACCAAAGCCGGCCCCGGTTTCATCCGTAAGCATTTGAGTCTGGCCATTTTCCGTGTTAAGAATCCACAGTCCGCGATGCCGCTCCTGTGTAAAGGCAATCAACTGGCCTTTCGGAGACCACATTGGCCGGATGTACGCAACGCCTTCCTGTTCAACAACGCTTTGAGGCGGTAATTTTAACTGCCATCCACCCCAGAGGCATTGCATGCCAAGGATGACGACGAAAAGGATTTTTGTGAATGAAAAGGTCATTCCTTCTCCGAAACGCTTGTAATATGCGGGTTTTATCAGATGTTATCCCCCCTCTATGTCCCCCCGGGGGGACATAGAGGGGGGATAATGTGCAATTATAGAATTCATGATGACCCGCCAGAATTGGCTACTATATCATACTGGCATTTGGAATTTACTTCTTTCCAGCTGCCCATTCAGAATCCGGCTCAAAATACTGCCATAGAATCCGTGAAACTGTACGGATGAGCACAAATCCGTCATTGTTTTGTTCCCAGCTTTTGTCCTTCTGATTTTTCGTAATCACGCAAAAGAGGTAGTCACCACTTGGTGCATTCACTAATACAACTTCAGAGCGGCTTGCGCTAACCGCGCCATTTTTGCTGGCTGCCTGGACATAAGGTGGAATCTGCGAAAGCGCTTCCTGGTTCCAATAAGGACGCGCCATTACCCGATACATTTCATCACAGGCCCAATCAGAGATAATCGCGCGTTGCCGGATACTTTTAACGAGACGCGCCATTTCACGGGGAGTGGTTTGTCCCCAGCCGTATTTTTTCCAGTCGCCCTGACGTCCCTCCGTTCGGGAATTCATTCGTGTACCTTCATAGCCGTTTTTCACCAGCCATTTATTGATGCGTTCACCGCTGGCCAGTTTCTGGCACCAAAGGCTGGCGTGATTGTCGCTATAAGTCATCATCAGGGAAACGATTTTGTCCAGGGCGATCTCTTTACCGTCTTCAAACGATGAAAGGATACCGCCGCCGTATGGATAATTGATAGAGTCGGCGTACCAGGCTAATTCTTCACGGTAGTCCAATTCGCCCTTCTCGATTAATTCAAAAATCTGTATCATTATGGGCACTTTTATCATGCTGGCTGTCGGGAAGAGGGTGTCGGCGTCGATTTCAACTTTTAGGTCACGCGACAGGTGTTCAACATAAATACCAACATCACCTGGAAAACCGTCAATTGCTTCAGATAACATCTCCGTTAATTTCTCATCGATTTCTGGTCCGGAAAGAATTAGAGACGGGACAAGCAGCAGCCAGAGGCTGAGAATAATTCGGCTCATGATAAAGTCCTTTTGTCTTTTGATTGTGCAACTTAAATAAAGCGTGAAAATGATATAAATGACAAATGCATAATGACAAATCACTTGTCGTTATGCATTTGTCATTCACCATTGGGGGACTTATGAATACACAAAAATATTTTTTGATAGTGCTGACGTTTTGTTTGCTAATGGCATGTGCGGAGCAAGCGGAACCGGAAGCGAACTCCATTAAAGCTTCAGCAGAGTTGGTGCAGGCTAAGGATAACGGCGGGATTACCTTGCCGGATGGATTTGCTGCTGTGCTGGTTGCGGACAGCGTCGGCTTTGTACGCCATATTGCCGTAAACAGCAATGGCGATATTTATGCAATGCTTCGTCGCCCGAAGGATGGTTCGGGGATTGCCGCTCTCCGTGATATCAACGGGGATGGCATTGCTGATACCACTGCCTATTTCGGTGATATCTTTGGTACCGGCGTGTCGATTTATGACAATCATCTTTATGCGGCATCTGATACCCATGTCGTTCGCTATAAGCTGGATGGTAATCTGGTGCCGACCGGGGCGCCGCAAACCATTGCCGGGGGATTTGTTCTGGAGCGCCAGCACGCTTCCAAGAACATGGCATTCGATAGTGCCGGAAATATGTATGTGAATGTCGGTGCGCCATCTAATGCCTGTCAGGAAACAGACCGTGAAGCCGGAAGTCCCGGTATGGACCCTTGTCCTTTGCTGGAGAAGTACGCCGGCATCTGGCGCTTTGATGCCGCAAAGCCGGATCAGCATCAGATGCGCGATGGATATCGCTATGCAACCGGTATTCGCAATGCCCTGGCATTAGATTGGGACAAGCACACGAACAAGCTCTATCTTGTTCAGCATGGCCGCGATCAGTTTGACGTGATGTGGCCGGAGCTTTTTGATCAAAAATACAACGCTGATATGCCCTCTGAAGAATTCTTCGCGGTAGAGGATGGCAGTGACTGCGGTTGGCCTTACTGTTACTATGACCACATCAAGGAGAAAAAGCTGCTCAGTCCGGAGTATGGTGGCGATGGTACTATTGAGTGCGATAGGCCGGGATCCCTCGATCCGATTATTGCTTTTCCAGCACATTACGCGCCGAACGGCATGGCGTTTTATGATGGCGAGCAGTTCCCGCAGTACTACCGAAACGGCGCATTCGTCACGTTTCATGGCTCCTGGAATCGTGCTCCCTTTTACCAGAAAGGTTTTCAGGTCGCATTTGTGCCTTTTGAGGCTGGAAAGCCGACCGGTGATTGGCAAGTGTTTGCTGATGGATTTGCCGGCAGCGATACCCTGCGCAGCCCGCGTCAGGCGCGTTATCGCCCCATGGGCATTGCCGACGGCAGCGACGGATCGCTTTACGTATCCGACTCCCGCGTTGGCCGCATTTGGCGAATCATATATCGTGGGTAATCTGCCCTTTCTTCTTTAGACGCTAACCTTCCTGTAAGTAACTCCTGCTGGATTTGAAAATTCCCCCGGTTTTCCGGGGGAATCACTCACCTTGCTTGTAGTATAAGCAAAAGCCAAACAGATCCCGTTTGTTCAGGGGATAGGGAACGACTGTGGTTTTTGCAGTAGAAGCAATCATCATATTGGATTTTGAATGCAGATAAACAATGCGATGATTTTCGGGGACAAGTATCCACCAACATGGCTGCGGATGATAAGTTGAGCTACTGAGTAAGATGAGCTACAGCAAAGCGCAGGCAAGGCAGAATAGCTTTTGTTTGCTCGCCTATACGCTTTGAGGTAGTGGATTATTCAACAAGTAGACGGCAAAGGCTTTAAATATCATGCAGCAATTGAAGCTCCCAGCAGAAGACAGTCGCCGAACTGAAGAGGACCTGGTTTCAGCGATTCGTCAATCCGATCATGCCGCCTTTAAAGAGCTGTGCCGGATATACTACCAGCGGCTCTACCACTTCTTATGGCGTAAAACCCGCGATGAAAATGTAGCAATGGATCTCGTTCAGGAGCTGTTTACCGCTGTCTGGAAACGGCGTGAACACCTCGACGAAAAACGTAGCATTAAGGCTTACCTGTTTAATGCAGCTAACAACCTGGCAATTAATCACCTGAAGAAGAAGGTGCGCCGGCAAACGGTTCTTGTTGAAGGGGCCATTGTTGATAGCATGACGAGCGTTGAGCAAAATGAAGACTTTCAGCAGTTTATCGATGAGGCTTTGCATAGTTTGCCGGAGGCAGAACGAACTGTCTTCATCCTGAATAAATTTGAAGGATTCAAATATTTCGAAATTGCAGAAACCCTAAATATTTCTGTGAAAACCGTTGAAAGCCGCATGAGCAGGGTGCTAAAAGTTTTGCGGGAAAAATACAAACATCTCCTTTAGAATAGGGTTTTTGCCCTGGAAATATGTAGATGAAGAAGAGAAAATTGAATAATTAAGTAAGTGTAAAGGAACTGCCGCAATAGCAGTGTAAGGTCCGTTGTGAATGATCATTGGCTGGAACCTGGCTTAACGCTCTTGTTAATACGGACGCTAATGAACAAATACTATCGATCAGCAATAACGATATATCCCGGTATGAATGAGTCGAAATCTGACATGTTAATAAGCCGCTATTTGGCGGGAGAAATTTCCGAGGCGGAGCAGAAAGAGCTGAAAGCCTGGATAAATGCCTCTGCTGAAAATCGCCATGCATTTGAAGAGGCCGTAGCCATTTGGCAGAAAATTGAGCGCCCGGAACCACCGAGCACGCCGCCCTTCAACGAGTTTTGGGCGGAAATGGAAGATCACCTGCAAGCAGATGCTTCCGATGCGGTACCCTCCAAACAGATTCGGAAGCAGCGGGCCGCCAGTTTCGCAGCGCATTCGCCAGGGAAAATTCGAGCGCGATGGCTACTTGCAACTGCAGCCTTGCTCGCTATTGGTGCTTTTTTTGTTCTACCGATTCTTATGAATTCAGATGATATAGTACGTTACCAAACGCGTAATGCCCAGCAGTTAACTGTGAACTTGTCGGATGGATCTACAGTTGAATTGAGCGCCGCCAGCGATTTGCACTTTGTTGAAAATGAGAGAGAACGTATTGCCTATCTATCTGGCCAGGCCTTTTTCCGCATCAGGACGGATAGCCGGCCATTTCGGGTGGTAACATATAATGCCACGATCACGGTGCTTGGGACGCGATTTGACGTGCGCACATATGATAGACAGACCCGTGTGAGCGTTGAAGAAGGTCGTGTTGCATTTGCGGCACACGCTCATGTGTCACATCCGCTGCGATTGAGTGCCGGTCGAATGAGCAGCGTGCGGGGGAGCGATTTGCCATCTCCGCCAACCGAGATAAAGGTGGTAGATGTGGCTGGCTGGCGAAATGGTGTCCTGCATTTCCGGGATATGCCATTGCAATATGTCGTTGAAGATCTGCAGCGACGATATGATGTCAACATCCGTTTCGAAGATCCGGACCTCACTACTCTGAAAATGAATGCTACCTTCGCAAATCAGGATATTTCCAGTATCCTCGATGAAATTGGCCTGATTTTTCAACTGAGATACGAATTGGTTGATGGCCAGTATGTCTTGAGCCGCTAAAATGATGTTATCAATCGCCAGATACTTTCTTCTTTTTGCAGCAGTTTGCCTGTCTTTTGCTGGACCATTAATGGCCCGGGAAGATCCGGGCGAAGCGGTGACGCTCGTTTTTCATGATGCTCCTTTAAGATCCGTCCTTGAACAAATAACCGCGCAAAGTGGTGTCCGCTTCGTTTTTGCAAGCGCGGCTGTCGACTCTGCATCAATAACCTGCGATCTTCTAGCGCTTGCATTGAATGATGCCTTAAAACATGTACTTAATAATACCACCTTGACCTTTAAGCGTCTCGATGAGCGGCGCTTCGCCATCTATCCGCGACCAATTGGTAAAAGCGATATTGCCGGCCGGGTGGTAGACGCCCAGAGCGGTGAGTCGCTTCCCTACGCTAACATTCTCGTTCATCAATCGACCAGTGGCGTTGCTGCGAATAGCGAAGGTTATTTTCTGATTCGCAATGTTCGCAGTTGGCCCTGCACCCTTGAAGTCGAGTATATCGGTTATCGCCGGAAACGGGTGATTGTCGCCGAGGACCGGGATTCGACGGATTTGCAAGTTCGATTACAACAGGCCAATATAGAAATGCCCGGTGAGACCATTCGTGCAGCAAACTGGCAGGCTATTCAGGTTGGCAAGGAGGTGGGAAATATTGCTATCTCTCCCAGCGAATTTGCAGACTTGCCGATGTTGGGTGATCTGGACATTTCACGTTCGTTGCAACTGATGCCCGGCATACGCAATAGCGGCTACAGTGGCTCTGGTTTACATATTCGTGGTGGCCGCCCATCGCAAAATCTGGTCCTGCTGGATGGCATGACCCTCTATCATACCGATCACTCCTTCGGGTTTTTTAGCGCCTTTAACGCCCAGGCAATCAAAGATGTGCGGGTATTTAAGAGCGGCTTGCCGGCACGTTATGGTGGCCGCACGTCCGGGGTTATGGAGTTGACAGGTAAAACCGGCGATTTTCATCGTCCACAGTTGTCAATCAGTTCCAGTTTGATGAGCACCCAGGGTATTGCCGGCATTCCCCTCGGAGGGCGTGGCGCGCTGTTCATTTCGGCACGAAAGTCCATAACCCGCAGCATACTTGGTACGCTTCACGAGCGCATGTTTCGCACCCTAATCAGCGACATCAATCCCTTCCACGCGGTAGATGATACTCCATTTACAGAAAGTGAATCGAGTGGCGATATCGGATTTTATGACGGCCTGGCGAAGCTTACCTTGACGCCCTCGGACAACGATATTTTGACAATGAGCTTTTACCAGGGACGAGATCTGGTTGGTAGTGTTGATGACTATGGTAGCGCAAATTTCTGGCGAAAAGATGATACGATCGGCACGACGGACGATGTGGTCGAACAAGAGTCCCGCTGGGGCAGCCGTGGATTTAGCGGACAGTGGCATCATCAATCCCGATATTTTCAAATCACAGCGCAGGCGAGTTACTCAGACTATTTTACGCGCTTTGAGCTGTCGGAAAAATTGGGCTTGCTGTTTGGTAACGATGCGCTGGTGGATCCGACCATTCCGAACTTCTCCAATGTGAAAAATAACGTAACCGATAAGACAGTTCGATTGGATGGTAAATGGCTGGCCGGCGATCGTCATACCGTTGATGTCGGCGCCGCCTATACTCGCTCCGCGATTAGCCTGGATAGTGACGGTTACATACTGGAAAATGAGATCCTTGAGGCAGACACTTTCCGCTTCAAGGAAGATGCTGATTTAACCGTGTTCTATGCTGAAGATACCTGGCAGTATTCTCCGGAACTACAGCTGAAGGTTGGGCTACGGTCAAACTTCTATGCCCCGAACAATGGTTATGCGGAAGATATCCGTGTGGATTGGGAGCCGAGATTCTCTTTTTGGTACCAGATGACCGAGCATTGGACTATGAAAGGCAATTGGGGGAGATTTCATCAATACATCATGCAGTATGATAATGACACCCCTTACCTAGACGGCCGTATTTCCTGGATTCTGGCAGACAATGAATTCGTCAAGCCAGGCTTTTCGGAACATCGCACAATCGGTTGGCAGTATCAACGCGGGCGTTTCTTACTGGATTTTGAGCTCTACGAGAAACGGGTGGAGGGCGTTTTTACGCCATTTGATTACCGGCAATTTCAAAGCCGCAATTCATTGTTGAATCCACTACAGCAAAGAAACGGATATCTCCGTGGATTTGATATTCATGTGCGGCATCGCCTTGGGCGATTAAATGCCTGGCTAAGCTATGGTTACAATCGTGCTGAAGTGACAGTCGACAATCATTATCGCCCAATGGATCAGGATTTACCGCATGATTTAAAGTTGGTTGCCAATTACGATTTGAAGCACTGGAATCTCTCGGCAACCTGGCAATTGATGTCGGGGAGGCCCTACAACGTCCCTGAATTGCAACTTGCTCGAGGATACGGCAGCCAATGGTTTGTTTTACTGGAGCCGATAGTGGCCAACACCGGTCGCCTCCCGGCTGTGCACCACCTGGACCTTTCATTAACGAGCACATTCCGCAACAGCTTCTTCCGTGGCAAAATCGGGATATCTGTGTATAACGTCTATAATCGAGATAATACCTGGTACCGCTATTTTACTGTCAGAAATCGCGCTGTTAAGGCAAATGACGTGCGCATGTTTGGTGTTACCCCCTCCTTGTTTCTTGAGCTCAGTTACTAACAGACCAAACTCTCCAAATTCCAACAGGAAAAATTCCAACAAGGAAAATTCCAAAAATCTACAGCTTTGGATCTTTTAAGCTGCTTTTCCATCTGTGTTTATCGGTGAAAGTCCGTGGGCATCTGTGTCGAGAGGTTTTAGGCTCTTTTGGAATTATTTTTTGGAGTTTTTCCTGTTGAGAATTTTTCTGTTTGATTTTTCCGTCACATAGGGTTTTTGATTCGCCGGTTTGTAGTAGGTGGGCAAATAGCCATTAAGCCCGTTTGAATCAGGAGAAACTATCATGTTGAAAAAACGAACAGCGGTCGGATGGACCTTCATTTTTATTGCCTTGCTTGCAATAGTATTCCTGCAGGATGGTATCAGAAATACGAGTGGTCTTTTGACTTCCAATAGCGATAATACATTGCAAAGCAGTATGGTGAAGAAAAAGACTGCCCAGAAGATCATGTCCGAGCGGAAGCGCAAGGTCAAGGGACATGTACGCAAAGATCAACCAAATCGCTTTGCTGAATATCATAAAGCGATCAGAACCAAGGCTGGTGAAGATGCGCCGACCTATCCGCAGAATTATGCGGTGGATGAATTGTTGAAAGCGCGGAAACTGAGTTCTACACGCTTCCTGAGTCGTCCGGCTGCGCGAACAGATTTGCCCTGGATTGAGCGTGGACCGGGGAATGTGGCTGGTCGTGCTCGTGACATTGTTGTTGATCGCTCCGATCCGAATCTTGACACCTGGTATGTCGGCTCAGCCGGTGGTGGCGTCTGGAAAACAACAGATGCCGGCAGCACCTGGGAAAACATCACTGCCGATCTGCCAAATATGGCAACGACGACTATCGTGATGGCAAACTCGGATTCAGATACCATGTATGTCGGAACCGGAGAAGGATTCGGCTCATTTGCATTTGTGGCCGGAAACGGCATCTGGAAATCTACCGATCGCGGGACCACCTGGGAGCAGCTGGCAGAGTCAGCGACCAATCCCGATTTCGCCAATATCATGCGCATGATCGTAGATCCGGAGGATGCCAACATCCTCATAGTTGCCACGGTATCCAGCCGACGCGTCAATGGCGGGGGGCGGACATCTGCTATTTATCGTAGCACAGACGGGGGCACAAGCTGGAGCAAGACCTATGACAGTTCAACTACCGGCGATATTCAACACCTGATTGCCAATCCATTGAATTTTGATACGCAATATGCGACCCGTAACGGCAACGGCGTCATCAAATCAACAGATGGCGGCATAACCTGGCAAGAAATATCTACCGGGATTGGGCAAGGCATCGGGCGTATGGAAATCGCCATCGCCCCGACAGATACCTCGCGTCTCTATTTTTCGGCTGAGCGTGGTTTTGGTAGTTCCGATTTATACATATCACGTAATGGCGGTGAGTCCTGGATACTCGCAACCGCTAGTAACGGCAATAACATCTCTTGGCTGGGTGGGCAGGGATGGTACGACAACACCATTGCTGTCCATCCGTTCAATCCTGACATTGTTTTTGTCGGCGGTATCGACATCATACAAATCGATATTGGTAGCGACAATAGAACGGTAATGACCCCGGTAACCGATGGGTATGGACAATATGGCGGAATCAGCAAAGGCGTACACGTGGATCATCACAATATCGTGCTGGTACCAACTGGTGTGAATGAAGATTTTCGCTTCCTGAACGCTAATGATGGCGGCATCGCCTTCTCCGATGACGGCGGAGACACATTTACCCAAACCGGTGATACCTTCAATAGCCCGGATGATCCTCAAGGCACAACCCTAAAGGGTCTCAACACCACGCAGTTCTATGGTGCTGATAAGATGAATGGCGCAGACCGCTACATCGGCGGTACCCAGGATAACGGTAGTTGGCTCTCACCGGAAGATGCCGATGCCAATAGCGACTGGGTTGCCGCACCGAGTGGTGACGGCTTTGAAGCGGCCTGGCACTATCATAATCCGGACAAGATTCTGGAGTCGTCGCAGTTCAACAATATTTTCCGCAGCCTCGATGGTGGACAGACCTGGGCAAATGTCAGTCCCGGTATTGGCTTTGGCACCTTTCTAACACGGATTGCCAGCTCCAAGCAAGATCCTGATTTGGTGTTTACAGTGTCATCCGATGGTCTGGTGCGATCTACTGACTTTGCCGGTTCCTGGTCCCTTATTCCGATGCCGAATGGTTGGATCTCCAGTGATGGCTTTGCAGAAGCGAATGTTCGCATCTCGCTGGCCACACCGGATGTGGTCTGGGCCGGGGCAAGCTTAACCGCTGCGAACCCGCTCTTCGTTTCCACAAATGGCGGCAGCAGCTTTAGCACAACCAGCGTACCAGCTACGCCACTTGGGGCCGTTACCGGATTGGCGACACATCCGACGGAAGAGAATACTGCCTATGCGCTGTTTTCTTTCTCCAATTCACCAAAGATCTTTCGCACAACCGATCTTGGTTTAACCTGGGAAGAGCTCTCCGGGTTCGGCAGCAACGCTAGTAGTTCGAACGGATTCCCGAACGTCGCAACCTATAGTTTGCTGGTACTTCCATTTGACGAGAACCGTATCTGGGCCGGTACCGAGATCGGCATTTTTGAATCTACAGACGGCGGGCTGAACTGGGCGTATGCCGACAATGGTTTTCCGGCTACGGCTGTGTGGCAAATGCGGGTTGTCAATGATGAGGTTGTTGTGGCAACACATGGACGCGGTGTCTGGTCCGTGGCTTTCCCGGAGCTGGATGGCTATGAGCCTCCGCCGGTAACACTCGGTCCGCTGGTCGGTGATGTGCAGGGCGGAGCCAACGGTCGTGTTACGTCAACACTCTCTTTGCGTTCGGCCTACGACTCCAGCTTTGTTTATGTGGACGATGTGAAATCTGTAGCGCTTGGTGCAAATAGTGCCCGCAAAGATACTACTATCTCCTTGATCGTGCCAACGACCCAAACTCGTAACGCCACGCTCGAAGTCCGCTCTTATATTGACGGTAACGAGTTGACATCAGGCGTGACAGAGGTTGAGGTGTTTGCCTTGCAACCGGCCGCTGCCAGTTATAGCAACGATTTTGATGCCGTCAGCAATGACTTTCTCCTTGATGGCCTCTCTTTTTCAACGCCAAGCGGATTTAGCAGCACCGGATTGGGGTCTGCAAATCCATATGCGAATAACTCCGACATCAGCGCTACCCTGGCCGTACCAATTGTGGTTGCTACCGGTAATGCGACACTTCAATACGATGATATTGCTCTGATTGAGGCCGGTGAGCAGGGATCTGTCTTTGGCGATGATAGTTTCTACGATTATGTCGTGGTTGAAGGCAGCAATGACTTTGGCACTACCTGGCAGCCACTGGCCGATGGCTATGATGTTCGGGGTGAACCGGAATGGTTGGCCGTCGGAGCCGGAGGCCCAGCGACGCCGTCGCTTTTCAAAACACAAACGATTGATATGCTCAATGTTTTCAGCGCTGGTGATACGCTTCTGGTGCGCTTTCGCCTGTTCGCTGATCCCTTTGTTACTGGCTGGGGATGGATTGTCGACAACCTGGTCATCCAGGGTACCGCCACCTCAATTGAAACGTCCTCCGGGCCGGTATCGGCGTTTGACCTGGCACAGAACTATCCCAATCCCTTTAATCCCGAAACGACTATCAAATACAGTCTACCGGCAGTGAGCGATGTGAGTATTACAGTCTATAATATTCGTGGGCAATTGGTTCGCACCCTGGTTTCAGGTAAATCCCAATTAGCAGGGACCTATGAAGTTGTTTGGGATGGCAAAAGCAGCAGCGGACAATCTGTGGCCAGCGGCACTTATTTTTATCGTTTGAAAACCAAAGACTACACTGCAACAAAACGGATGTTGTTGATAAAATAGATCTCCTCAACCCTCCCTCACCCAGGCTGCGAGGTATATAGGAATGAGAAGGATTTTATCCTGAATATTCCTTATGTGCCTCGCGGCATTATTTTATGGGAGCATGATTTTTGAAAAGTTTTGCGAAAAATAGTTCTTGAATTCTAGAGAAGGCGTGATATGAAGAATGCTCTTTACAGACAAATGATCATTGCAATCATGTTTTGGCTTGGCTTCGGTATATTAACCGCTTGCCTTAACAGTGGACAAAAACCCGTAGCGACGGAAAGTGGCAGCAGCTTCGAGAGTAAGATGGACAATGCGATGGCAGCGGCGCAGCAAAAATTTCAGGGCTCTCCCGTTACCAGTGAGCCAAGCGCCGATAGCAATTTTGTCTTGATAAAAACTCAGATAAAGAACCGCCAGGGATCGCCCTTTGCCACTGTGCGGTTCTTTGTATATGATCTCGTCAAAGATGAAGTGGTTTTTGAAGATGCGGTTGCTCGCGGCACCGTCGTTTGGCAAACGGAGAGTCAGTTGAAGGTGTCTTCAGTACCGGGCATCATTCGCGGCGAGAAGAATGCCGGCGTTCAAGGATATATTTATGACGTCGTGAAGCGGGAACGGGTGGCCAATTAGGCGCATTTACTTCCTGGCGTTAAACAGAATAGCTGTTTATTACCGATACTTCTCATCAATTGCAATATCATATTTCGAAATCCGTTTCTTCTGTTTGCTTTACTCAATATACTTGACTGTGCGAATAATAAGAGGCAATGGAAAAGCCGTCATATTCGTATCTTATCAAAACGGACATTAGAAACAGGACATTAGATAGAATGAAATTTACAATATTTTTGCTCTGCGGATTGTTCATCGGAGTGATGATCACAACCTGGGTTGGCGCCGAGATATGGAAGCATGATACAACAAGCATCATTAAACATCTTCAGGAAGAAAGGCTTGAGAGTGAGCAGGGAGTTGTGGATTTATCCGAAGTCGACAGTTTGCCGCAGCCGGTACGAAGATACTTCCGCTATGCGCTGCGTGACGGGCAATCACTGATCCGCGAAGCAAAGCTCTATCAATTTGGCGGCTTTCGCACGACACCGGAGGCAAGTGAGTGGTCGGACATGCATGCTATTCAGCATTTTTTCCCGTCGCAGTCCGGATTTGTATGGAACGCCCGGATCAACATGATTGCCTGGTTCAAGGTGAATGTTCGGGACGTCTATCGGAATGGTGCTGCTGCGATGACGGGCAAGCTTGCCGGGATTTTCCCTGTTGTTGATGAAGCCGATGATCCTGAGCTGAATGCTGCTGCCCTACAGCGTTACCTGGCGGAAGCAGTATGGTTTCCAACGGCAATGCTGCCTTCTCAGGGTGTCGAGTGGCAGCCAATTGATGCTTCCAGCGCTTCGGCGACCATCCGCGATGGAGACAATTCTGCTTCACTGGTATTTCATTTCGCTGAGACAGGCGAAGTGACCCGTATTTTTGCAGCGGACCGCTATCGCGCTGTAGACGGCGAGTATCTTGCAACGCCCTGGACCTGTCATCTGGGTGAATATGTGCTGCAGGATAGTATGCATGTGCCATCTTCCGGCACTGTCGAGTGGCACCTGCCTGAAGGAAAGTTCGCTTATTGGCGTGGCGAGATTACCCATTTCGAATATCAATATTAAAACGCCATCTTAGGATGGTGCGTAAAATCAATCCTATCCGTTCTTTCCACCTTATACTGTCTTATCAATCACTTTTGTCGATATTAGCCAACTTCGCTGCGCTTCCTGCTGATGGTATGGAGGCATATTCTGTTTACCCGATTGTTCGAGACAAGAAAGATGGAAAGACTATTTCTAATTATATCATTCGTAGTTGTATTGTTGTCTTCTGCCGACGCGCAGAATGATACCCTAACCGCTGAATACCTGGTGACCCGTGCAAATGTTGAACTGGAGAGTGAAAAATATAGAAACATGTATCCCGATCTCTTCGATGCCTTGCTAAACGCGTTTGAAGGGCGCTACAAGAAAGAGGTAATTACCTCACATCTTTATGAGCTTCCCCTCAGACCCATTCGTCAGGAGCATTTCGATTTGTTGAATACCATTGGCTGCGCCATGCATATGGCAGAAATTGAGGATCGCGGATCTTTCAAATGGTGGCTTCTGAAGAAGCGAATGAAAGCAGAAGAACATCTCTATTATTACGGATTGCGCAACGAGCGATGTTATGAGGGTACTGAACTGTATGAATATCGCAGCGCAGTTTTGGATTTGCTGGAAGACTGTTTAGGTAACAAGAAAGTCGATTCAATTGCCAATAAATACCTGAAGGCCATTCGCGAGCGTGAGCGTAATTCCTCGCTGCTGGCCCGCATTGATGCGTTGTTGGGGGAGTAAGATACGGGAATTAGGCTTCGGCGTTCAACCGATCATTGTACGTGCTCTATAGATTTTTCTTTGTTGTGATATGAGTTGTTTGAACTGGCTTGATTGGCGAGCAAAGCAAGGACCGCGAACAGCATTAGGAAATCAAGGATGAGAATTTCACTATATGTGGTTTCAGCGAATTGACCAAAGCAATGACAACTGCCATCCGATCCCGCGATGATGCGATAAAAATTGACAATCAGGAACCCGAAGATCAGCACCGTTGTTGCGGGCAGAACCCTTTCCATCCATTTGCCGCTGATTAGCAAGCTACCCACCAGGAATTCCAGCGTGCTGAGTATGATAGCGATTAGCATTGCCGTACCGGCTGGCCCTACTATGATCGAAAGTCCAATGGTTTCGGACAGCGAAGAGATTTCCTGGGCAAAGGGATCGAGGCTAAACATTTTTGCCAGACCGGCAAATGCAAGGATGATACCACAAGATAACCGCAAAATTCCATACAATATATTCTTTATTGAGCTTTTTTTCATTTTCGAATTCCATTGGGGTTTTACATTGCTGTCTGGTGTGCTGGTAACCGTCCGGGTGGAAATGCTGTCCACCACGGACGGAAACTGGAGAATACTGAATTACTTTCCATGTGATGACCAGTTCGACGTTGCTATTGCATGGCGATCAATTATCTTGGCAGAGGACACTGGTTGTCATGAAACTACGATTTACTTAATTATTTGAAAGACAAACAACAATTCTATCTGAAAATTACCAGCACCAGCCCGATTGACAAGACCGCGGACCATGAATCAATACGCAACAGTCACCTGATTGAACGTAGTAACAGCCGTTGCCTTGATTGCCACAGGCGCCGGAGCCAGCAGATCCTGCTGCCTGAACGGTACTAAATCCGAATACCAGTGTTGCAAATAGAAATGAACTGAACATCGCTTTTAAGAATTTTTTTACCTTCATGATAAACTCCTTTGCATGAGATGATATGGATGTAGCCAGTGCCCTGCTGCCGATTACATAATGTTTTTCCCCGTCCTGATAGTCGCGACAATGTTCGCGCACTAATGCAAATGCTATCTTGAAAATTGTGGCAGAGAATGTTGGCCGGGACCTCAAGCTTTATCTATTCAAGTCAATTAATCGTTGTTTGCCGTTGTTTGGCCTTCGTAGATTACCAGCAAAAGAACTGCAGACAGGTGCGATCACGATGCAGCAATACACAACAGTCGTTGCCATTGTAAACGTAATATTGACCATTACATTGCTGATAGCCGCATTCGGGGTCGCCGCCGCTACCGGCAGCCTGAAGAGTGCCGAGACCGGTGAAGCCGAAAATCATTGTTGCCATTAGAAAGGAACCAAAAAGCGATCTAAGGAATTTTTTTGTTTTCATGATATTCTCCTTGTTGCGGTTTATTTGCGGTCCCAATCCAACATTCAATCCGCCAGTTTTGTCGTTTTAGTTAGTTGAGGCCAGTAGCACCTGTAAATCATTCATTGCATCTTCCTGTAATAGCCCCAGCCAGACGTTTTCTACAATGCCATCCGAATTGATGATGAGGGTTTCCGGTACCCCCGCGAGCTGATATTCTTTCCGAAAATTGCTGTCTTGCGGCAGGTAGACCGGGTAGGTCAGATTATTGTCGAATACGTATTTCTGTGTATCACCCGGCGGGCTATCGGAAATCGCGACGAAGCGATAAGTGTCTTTATGGCGTTCATAAATGGATTGCCAATTCGGAAGGTTCTCGCTGCAGTATTTGCAATTAGTGCTGAACACGAAGAGGATGGTGCTTCTTGAGTCGCTGCGAAAATCGATTTGGGCAGGATCGCCGGCAAGGGTCGTCACATCTATATTAGCGAATTCTGATCCGGCCTTTACCTGCTCCACACCGCTGGCCATCACCATTTCCTTCAACTGCTTGTTTTCGCGGACCAAAACAAGCACCTGCACGGCCAATAGCACCAGGGCGCCGTATAAGAAAAGCTGATACCAATTGATCTTTCCAAGCTTCATATCATACTCCTTTTGCTGGTTTGTATAGATGATTTAGCACCAATTAATTCTGTGTTAGCCAATTACCTGTCAGCCCGCCATCAGCCATGCATGACCAATCAAGCCCTTACTTGCCGAAATCGCCGGGCGTGCGCAGCCGGAGCCGATTGGCATGCGACTCTGGTGTTGGCCCGCGTCTTTGCCCGATGATGATTCGCCCGGATCCAGGCCTGCTTTCCGGATTCCGAAAAGCCCGTATGCGAGAGTATCTAAGTGGAAACGGTGATAGAATAGTCGTTCAGTCTATAGCTATTGACAAAAGGGGAAGGGATTCTGAAAAAAGATCGGGGAAGTTTGCAGTTGATCGAGTTTTTGAGTGCGCAAGCATATCCATTGGCGATTGCACAACCATATTGCGTTCAGTGAGCGCTTATTATCATACGGTGAAGCGAGATAGCTTAGTTGGTGCTCTATTTACAATTGCCTGGTTTCTTTTTGCCTATCACATCTATGATGATCGTGCCAATTATAGGGGGAGTGCCGGATGCTTTATTGCTTTAGGTGTCACACTGTTGCTGACGGAGAGTTCATGTGAATCAATAAGAAAATGTCACCTGGTTGCAGCAGCCCGACCGTTTCTAATACTGGCCTATTTTGCGCCGGCTTTTGGGCATTTGAGTCCGGATTTTTGGCTGGAGGCGATGGTTCTCCTTTGTTTCGGATTTGCCTGACTGATAAAAGATCTTGAAAAGTATTTGGAGTCATACCGAGATACTTCGCTGACCGAAATGCCTGATGCGATAGGGGTGAGTAGCCGGGAGACGGTAAGGAAGTATTTGGCGGAGATGGGAGTCAAGAATCTGGTACCTGCTTAAAATATGAAGTTTGTGAAGAGTTGATGGCAAATTAGTTCTCGTCGAATTTGGTACAAGCAGGCTCATGGAAATTACCACTCTGCTTCACCTTTGAGTCGAAAGATTGAGTTGCTTTTTGAGTGTCTAATCTATATTTTATGTAAATATATTGATTCTGTGGTTGTTTGTGCGTGGAGGGAGATTTGGAGTTTCCTTTATATTGTCCTAGCGAATTGTTTCTTTGCTTTGACATGTTTTGCAGAGACAGGAACGAGCTAAAGCTATTATAAGCATAGATCATATCTATCGGAAAATTTAACAGGCCTATTCCTTGATGGAGGCTTAGTATGCAGGAACTGGTTGAAAAGACACCTTCAACAACTGGCTCAGTAAGTAGGAAGAGATTCTTAGGGGTAGTGTTAGTAATCTTTTTCCCACTATTTCTTGGTTCTTTGTTGGTTGCAACAACCATTAACGAAGTTAAGCAGTTTCGTGCTCGCCCAACGCTTTCCTATTTTCTTAACCAGTTTTCACATAGTTGGCCGCAGAATTTTCTAGCGCGAGTCCTAATCTTTAGACCAGGCGGATTTTTGTATCAGAGAACTATCAGAAGCTGGACTTACTTGGAGTATCCGGAACACGTCTCTGACAATATGTTGAATCGGTGGTTACTTGAAGAAGACGTTTCTTCAATGTCAATCGAGGATCAAGGATTTTACTTGGCTAATTACCCTCTAATTCCAAGCACTAAAATTCGACTCATATTGGAAGAAATATTAAATTCATTGGAAAATGGACACGTCATTATTCCCGTCTTGTCAAAGACAGAGGAAGGGCGAATATTGTGTTCTCAATGGATCGAGCAAAAGTTATTGCATTCGGCGGATACCTCTTTGTTTCGGGCGAGCATTTCCGATTTAATTCAGGTGGATAGTATTCCATTAACTCAATTAGTTAATAAATACTATCCATACTTGGAGAGTAAGGAAAGAAGCATTATCACAAGTAGCATGATAAATAATGTTAACATAGGAAGTCAAACTTCTGATTTTTTACTACACTTTCTTGAAAAAGAATTTGATGCAGCAAGATTAAATATTGGCTGGGATACTTCTAAATTGCTTGCCGGTTACTTATCATCATCAGATGATCATTATGACACCGCATTGAGAATCACCCAGCGTAACTTGTCGAGAGTAGAGGTTGATGAAGTTAGAAGCATAATCGAATATACATTATGGGTTAGTGAACTTACAGATGTCAGGAGAATTCATTTCTTGACAGAACTCTTTCATAGTTTAAAATCCGATAGTCCTTCAGCCGCGCTTGAGATTTTTCATGTACTTAGCCATGAGTATTTAGATAAAGCAGAAGAGTTGGCCGTCTCAGAGTTAGCTCTGCCTGATTCGGAAATACGTAAAGGAATAATCGTGACACTTGTTCGCCATGAGTCGCCTTTGGGCTATCAGCATGTAGAAGAGGCTTTTCAAGGAAGTGCTCCGAGAACTATATATTTTAAGGAACCTGTTCAATATCTTGGCACAAAAGCAGCTGAAGAGTATGTTAGGATTTCTGGTCACAAATATGTGGGCACCAAGAAAGAATGGCCTCCTTTCATCTTGGATAATAGAGTATTAGAATCAGAGGCAGAAGAATGGAGAATCTTCATTGATACCTATCCTTGGTTTCCTGGAACTGATGATGCTTATTACAGATTAGGATACTGTTACTTCGAAATGGGCCAGTTTGTCTTGGCTTACGAGATTGTCAATGAATATTTTTCGAGAGAATTTGCGGACATTGATGCAGATCCGTTCATACTCAGGCTCCTGAAAGAATTAGCCAACCGCAATGATCCCGATCTTGAATCAAAATACCCTGAAATTGCTTTGTTTAGACCCCGAAGACAGCTTGGCGAGCTAATTCTCGAAGATTCACCCAATTTGAAACCATTTGAGGAACTGCTTGTTTTGATCCGAGCGAATTCATCCCTTCAGCGTGTCATAGATATCGAACCCGAAATCATTGGAGCCGCAGAGACTCTTATAAGAATCATGAAACAAACATCTAATAGAGAAGAGATGATTGGAGATGTCATTAATAGTTTCTTCATCACTGAAGATGACAAGGTTGAATGGCGTGGAAGATGGCCGGAGAACAGTTATACGCTCCATGCAGCCTTGTATCTCGTTCTTTTAGATACTGAGTATCCAGACAGACCGATTGACGATCTGCAGTTTGAATTGCTAGGCAAGATAGCCAAGCAGATTCAAGGTCAAGTATTCTCTTCTAGTCGGTCATCGGAGCAAAAGGTTCTTGCCTTGTGGGCCCGCTGTCATTACGAAATGTATCCTTCACGTTACGAATATTGGAGTGGTATAAAAGAAAAGTTTGAGTATGCAAAATATCTTGAGCAGTTTATGGCTAATTTGCGAAAATAATATCTAAATAATTCCGCCCTGTTTTTTAGTAGAAAAGTTTATCACGGATATGAATTGGTTCTTATTGATATTTCTTTCACTTTGCGCTATAGGGTTCGCGGCTATTCTAATTGTAAATCACTACCGCTTGCGCAAGAATGTGTTAGTAGAGCAGCTTCTTGAGCTTGCACAGCACAGCGACCGTACTGACTCAGAGAAATTTGAATTTCTAGCCGAAGTTGTAAAACTAGAGAATATGCAAGTAGCTTGGTATGAGAAAAGTATATCGACAATAGGTGTAGTCGCCTTTTTTTCTATGTTGATTACCGTAGGGCTTCAGACAGTTAATTCGGCCCGACAGTCTGTAGAAGACGATAAATTGAGGACGCAAATCGCGGAGCTGGCTTCGCAAAAAAATGATACCGAGAACATAATTCGGGAAGTTTCCTCTGCAATTGTACGTCTGTATACAAAAACTGGAAAGCTCGATGAGAAAGATTCCAAGATACTTCGTCACAGGCTTATGCAGCTAGAAAACTCCCAAAACATGTCTAATATTGAAATTGTTGAAAACTACAAAATTGCAATGATCGTTGGGGATTTTCAAAATGCGATTCGCCTTCTTGAGGACAATATAGGGTTACTTGATAGCACATCTTATGCTGATCAAATTACGTTGGCCGAATACTATTTCTTTACTGGTGTAGAAGAACAAGCTCGAAATATTGTCGAGACTCTTCGAAACCGAAGCTATTCTTTTACTGAGATGTGGCAGTACAAATATGTAGCTCTGTCTGCACTATTGGATCCAAATTTTGAAGATCAATCCGACAATTATTTTCGTCAAGTAGCTGGGATATTCAGGATCACGCTTGAAGAAGCAAGGAGCCGACTAGAGGCGGATTTGAACCAATATAATAACGAAAAAGTGATTTTTCGAAGCGACTTGAAGCGAGAACTAAAAAAGATTAAATAAGCGGGGTTTAGGACAATATAGATCTGGCTAACAAATAAGTTCCCACAGACTTGAAGCACTCAGCGCTGTTCTATTGATGCTTTTTCATAAACTCTTGGACTATCAATTCCCGCAATGATAGAGAAACTACTCAACATACAACCCCGAATCCGCCAGCAGAATACCCCCTCCGCCTGGCGGCAGACTGATCGGCTCGGTATATCCCTGAAACTCTGATAGCTGGATAATAAACGACAGCTCAATATCAAAATAGACTATTGTATTCCGCCTGGCGAGGCCGTCGAAGGAGAGTGAGTAGGGGCGGGTACCGAGGCTGATATATTCCAGGCCTGAAGGGTATTGTATCCGGAATGGCCATTCATCGGCATTGTGGAAGACGGCGTTTAGTTCAGTGCCGCGCGCCTTAACATCAACCCGGTAGGCGACAGCGGTTTCGGTGCCGTCTCTGGTAGTGACTGTTCGCGGCGTGAGCTTGTATTAATCATTTAAAGGCCGAATCAATCCGGCGTCCTTACAAACAGAAGATTCTTCAAATTGCAGTTTGCCAATCATACTGCCTGATACGAAGACTCTTGACTTGGACATCATAGATGGTAGAGTTGCATATAAATCGCGGATCTCTATGAAACAACTCCGGATATTGTCCGCGAAAACCTGGAGTTCCTAAATAAGTTACCCCCTGAAGAATTGCAGGCGGCGTTCAAAATTCTCCGGCAATATGCTGAAGCTACGCCGGAATCCCAAAAGATGTTTGTGCAGTGGTTGGAGACATTGGCGAAGGCTGATCGGGATTGATACAAAAAAGCCCAGACGGTATGGCGCATGATGGAAGAAGCTAATAACTTTACACTTTGGTATGAGTGGGCGACGTCGGACATTCACCGGAGCAAGGCGCGGAGTGCAGAACTATGAAAAACCCAGCTTTAGTAACAGATAAATCTCTTGACAATAAATGCAAACTGCCTTGGTTCTCGGTGAAATAAGAGTTAATTGCCGTTGTAATACTATATGTTTCTTGTTTTGCAAGCAGGTTGTTTATAGCAATTGAATTTCATTTACTTGAACAAGTATTTGCTGAACCCTTTGCTAATGGAGCTGGTCTTTAACTGCCGAATGTGTTCACTTGTAATATTACGCCCTAGAACGTTTTGAATGAGATCCCCATAGTTTGCAATATCTAAAAAATTCTCTTTGAGCACCGAAAGATAGCGGACTTTCCTTAGCTTGAGTTTGCGAGCCGCAATTTTTACTGGAACACCCAAACTCGTTTTCAAAAGAGAACTCGCATCGTTAACAGTAATTCCATCAATTATTTTTGTGAGATCTGCGAGTTCTCTCCATTCGGTTATAGAAATAGCTGTAGAAGTTTCAGATTCGGGGCAAATCAGTTTTAGTGCACTTTCCAAATCATCTAATGCCTCCAGAGATTCTCGAATTGGCAAATTGTCATCTCGAATTTTTATTTCATATTCTCTAAATTGATTTCTTAACTTAGAGAATTCTTCCCTGACCTCAATCGCTATGTCAATAATGTTTTCAAAGTTTTGGGCTCTGTCCAAAATTATTGCAGATATTGGAGGTAAGAATATTCTCTTGTCGTTTCCTGCCCTAACTAGCCTTTTTAGATCATTGTGTAGGGACTTGTTTAGTTTCTCGTAGGCATTTAATAGTTGATTAGAATAATCGAGATTTCTAATGTCCAAAGAGCTTAGAGCTGAAATCGTATAATCTGATTGATCTGGAATGAATGAATAGTCCATGTCAAGAGCTAGGCGTATATCTAAGATACATTGTGCAATGTAGGGGTTCAGATAGTCTTCGATTTCATCAGATGTTCTAAATTCGTACATAACCTTCTGAATTTCTTTGGAATCTTCCTCAAATGAAGGTTCAACAAATTCTAGAATGTTCGTGTCCGCTAATTTATGGAGAACTGGATTATTTGCAAGTCTTGCGCGTATTGAGTTTTCTTCGTCTTTTCGAAATATCCCACCAGTTACAAGATAATACTTCTCATCGTAATTGGGATGATCGAGTACGAGAAGTCTTTCGTGAAGAACGATTTTTTCCAATAACATTGAAAGATAAAGAGCGTCAATTAAATAACTATCAGCTTCCCAAGATTTTCCTTCTGAAATTGAAAGTGCTCTATGCAAAATGAGGTTAGGCAATACAACGGTATTTTCATCAATTGGTTGTGATTTTAGATCGTCAAATTGCATTAACGAGTCACCTTTGATTTTATACACATTACCTAGGCCGCGCTAGGTATGATATATGCCTAGCTATTCCTTCACATTCCCAATATTGAGTAATTATCAAGAATCTGGATTGGCAATCCATTTGGATATGTGCCAATATAATTTCGCTTACTATTAAATGTAAGACCTCTGATGGCATAAGCAAACCGAAATTAGTCTCTTCTTTATGCGCACCTAAGCCAAATGTGTCGGTTCTAGCGCGGGAGTGCTCGTGGGTCGCTCACAGAGGGATGCGTAGAATGAAATTTGCTGAGATTGCGGATATCCATCAAAATCATTTTTTCGCCACTTCCCCCTTCCCCGCCTTCGTCTCCCTCTCCTCTACAAAAATACGCATAAGGCTCATCAGCATACTACGCCGCCCATCATCTCTGGGCAAACTTTCCAGGTACGCCATAACCTGTTCACCCGTTAATATGCCATCCGGGACATCTTCACGGTTCTTGGGAATCAATACTGGTTTCTCTTCCAGGAAAAACAGGTAGCAGTTCATGAACTCTGCAATCCGCTTCATGGTCCGGACATGACTATATTTTCGTTTGACGCTGAGAATATTGTAAATACTCTTGCGGGAGATCCCTATTTTGTCTGCGAGTTCCTGGACTGACATATCATCATATTCAATCAATAGCTGTTGAACGAAGTCCCGCAGATACTCCGTTCTTATCCGCCTGAAGTTGTTAACCATCTGTAGCCTTTTGGGATCAATAGTTGCTCTTTGTAGCACTTTGTATAAAAAACGCCTTGGCTGAAGGCAGCTGATTTGTCAATTTCAACACCATACAAATGGTCTGTTTCATAACAATTAGCGCTTATGTCCGGGATTTTTCTCAGGTTAGGTAGTTGTTGTGGTTCAGACCATTTCTTTTTTTATCCAAACCCAACGGTAAATCATTATGAGCAAAGAGCAGGACTTTGCACTGATCGCTCGGCTGATAAGGATTGTTAGTCGAACGGTGCTGCCGTCGAATATTGCGGTATCGTCGGCTAATAAGTTGAAGCGGAGGAAGGTTGAGGGAGGTAGGTGTGGGAAGGTCAGCCGCAAATCTTGATTGTGTTTTCGGGGCATTATCTACAAATATTCATTTGGAAATTTAGCAATCATTTCTGACTTTGAATCAGAGTTCTGCCTCCTTCCCCGGAACGCAAATCAGATTGGACAAAAGACTAAACCGACACAATTTAAGGATTCGGTATGAGCGATGAATTACAGATGGCCAAAGATATGGCCAACATTGCAGCACCTTTCACAAAGGCCATAGTTGATACTTGGGTGAAACCTAAGCTTGAAAAGTTGATCAAGCGGCGCAAGCTGGATAGCAAGCTAATTAGCCACGCTTTTACAAATCAGTTTGAAGAATATCTGAATCGCTCATACAAGAAGCACTATTTTATCAATACTCTGGTGTTTCAGAACCGACAGAAGGCCTTGGAGGACCTATATGTACCACTAACAATTACAGCTTCGCATGATAAGAAGAAGAAATACAAGATTGACAAATACAGAGACGACTTGATTGCGGAGTACCGGAGAGTGCTCATTACTGATACTGCCGGAATGGGAAAGTCTACAATGATGAAGAGACTCTTCCTTTATGCGATTCGTGAAAATCGAGGAATTCCGGTCCTGATCGAATTGCGGAAACTCAAAGAAAGCCATGATATCCTAGACGAAATCTACAATGAATTAGACTCAATTGACAATCAGGATTTTGATGAAGATTTTGTTCTGAGCCTGATCAAAAGAGGCGATTTCATTTTCTTTCTTGATGGGTATGATGAAATTCCAGTTAGTGAAAAAGAAGCTGTAACAAATTCGCTGCAGGATTTTATTTCGAAGGCAGAAGAAAACCTATTTGTCCTCACCTCAAGGCCTGATTCAGCGATCGCATCATTTGGAGGCTTCCAAGAATTTAACATCAACAATTTTGTCAACGAAGAAGCTTTTGATTTGATAAGGAAATATGATCAAGGTGGAGAAATATCGAAGGAGCTCATCGCGAAGTTGCAAGACAAGAAATTTGAAAATGTGCATGAATTTCTGACTAATCCACTTTTGGTTTCATTGCTCTACAAAGCATATGACTACAAAGCAAAAATCCCCCTTAAAATGCATGTTTATTATCGCCAAGTTTTTGATGCATTATTTGAATCGCATGATTTGGCGAAAGGAGGGGCGTTTGCTCGCGACAAACGGTCGGGCCTAGATATAGATGATTTTCACAAGGTAATGAAGAGGCTCGGATTCATTACCCTTGTGATGGGTATAGAATATTCTAAAGATGATATCATCAAGAAGATTGCAGAGGCGAGAAGTTATTTGCCAAATATTAACTTCAAAGAATCGGATTTTCTAAATGATTTGGTTGGCGCAGTTCCACTCTTTAACAAGGAAGGCAATTTCTATAAATGGAATCACAAATCTCTGCAAGAATATTTTGCGGCACAATTCATCTGCAATGACTCAAAAGAAAAGCAGGCAAATATCCTCACTAGAATGAGCAAGAGTAAAAATGGCTCGCGATATTGGAATACGCTGGCGTTGTGTTATGATATCGATTACAAGACTTTTAGGCAGGTAGTTGTGTATGATTTTGTCAGAAAGTTCATTTCTTACTATGAGGCACATTCCATTAAGGCGCAGAGGATGGACAATGAGAAAGACAATTATGACCGTATCGGTTTGACATTTACAACTTTGTTCGAGTTTGCAATTCCTGGAAAGGTACATCGAACAGTGCCTGCTTGCGGGGAAGAGCGGTTCATTGATGATATCAATTTAGAAATCTCTTTTGGCGATGAGTCTCTCAAATACACTCGACCTAAAAGAATGGCGGAAACAGGATATGAATTCGCTCTGTGGCGCTCTGAGTATTTTTTTCTTGCCGACTTTCTTTCCACCAGATTAAAGGACTTAATGTACGACGAGCAAATCAAATGGCCGTCGATCGAACCCCATCAGGCAATGGAGGATGTCTTAGAAGTTTTCTCATCTATCCAAAAAGAAAATGTTAGGCAGCTAAATGAGAGGCGCTTGGCCTTCTTTGCGAGACATTTTCCAATTCCGATTTATGAAAAATGCAAATTGTTAAAGATGAATATAGAAAGTGAACTGCAGGACGACTTGCTAGACGATTCTATTATAAGTGAATTGTAGCCCATTGATTCACTGTATGTTAATAAATGCGAAACAATAAAAATATGAGGCGTATCATCATGATAGCGTTGGCGGTTCCATTTTGAAGACCTTTAATGGTGTTAAAGCCGTCTACTTGGTCCGTTCAGGATCGAAACCCCGCCTACGCTTCCGCTTTCAAAACAACGCGGAGCGTTGGGTGACAATTGACTGCGACTGGGAAACCGCTGAACAAGTATGGATCGAAGCGAAGAACAATGTCGCCCTCGCTAAATTCAATGTTCGGGATTTCTTTCCCGACATTCTGGAATCCCATCTCACCTTGCAACAGTTCCGGGATGTGTATATTAAGCTGCGCCAGGCCCGCTCCGCTTCCCCATTTAACGAGATCAGTCCGCGAACCGTGACAACGGATATTGAAGCATTTCAGGTGCTATTCGAATTTGCCGATCCGAATACACCAATTGAACGATTTGACCGGGAAGCAGCGGAGCAATTTGTTATGGGGATGCGCAGCGCCCGAACAGAATCCGGGCCACGCTTTAAGAACACCACCATCAATATCAAGCTCCGCCATCTTTCCGCCGCATTCAATTATGGCGAACGAGAATCCATCATCAAGGTCAATCCGTTCCGACATGTTCACAAGCTGAAGACCAAACGTGCCCAGGAAGTCATCAAGTATTTGTCCCGGCCAGAGGTCGAAAAAATCCGCGAATACTTTGCCGGAAAATCCTCCTGGCTCTTGGAAGCTTTTAACTTCGCATTGTGGACCGGCTGTCGCCTGGAAACCATCTTTACCGCCAATCATAACAATGTTTATTCTGAGCCATCAGGAGACGGTCAGGAGCGCTTTTATATCAGTGTGATAGAGAAGCGCAGGCAAACCCGTTCAATCCCGTTAGCAAGTTATGTTGTCGAGTTGATCCGCGAGAGAAAAGCTTTGACGGAAGACCCGGCCAGGCTGGCGGTACATTAAAAAAAATCTATTTCAACGAACGATTTTAGTCGTTATCATAAGCGCATTGAGGATGGATTTATCTTCTTTGAAATATCGCATCCGGATTCACCGAAAAAGGCAATTGCTAGAGCATCCAGAGAAGTTGGTATCCATCTCAGTTTTCACAAACTCCGTCATACCTTTGCCGTAAACTACCTGAATAATGGCGGTGATCTGAAAACTCTATCGGCAATTCTAGGGCATCAATCAATCACAACAACCGAGAGCTATACACGGGTGTTAAATGAGTCAAAATCACGAAACATTGATGAACTTGCCCGAATTTAGCCCATTTAGAAAAGTTTCTTTCATTTACTTGTGAGAAAATAGTGAGATGGATTGTCTACAGAATCCAATAGACGTTTTAAATAATTGTTTTTAAAGAAGCTCCCTTAGCTCAGCAGGATAGAGCATCGGATTCCTAATCCGGGGGTCGCAGGTTCGAATCCTGCAGGGAGCACAAGAAAGCCCGGCGCTTGCGTAACGGGCTTTCTTGTTAATAAGGCGGGCTCAAAAAATAGTTCCTTCAACGGCGCGAAACGCCTCACGAGACGAGTCTCTGACGTCGGCTTTGCCGCCTGACGTTCGCGTAGCGAACTGACACGAACGTTAGCGAGTTACTCGCCTTCCTCAGCTTTATCGCTGCTCTCCTCCGGCGCAGGCTGACTCCACGGCGGAACAATGCCGTTCGAGCGGGCATAGGCAATTGATTGTCCCAGGTGCTCATGGCTGTGCCCGGAGAGAATCAGATATACTTCATACCGAGTGAACTTGCGTCCAAAGGCCTCCACTTCTTCAGTGAGGTCCATGTGGACGCCCATTTCAACTGCCTTCTTCACCATTTCTTGCGATTCCTTCAACACCTTTATGACGTCCTCCTTACCGGTGACTTCCTTTTCCAGGGTGCGCGGATCGCGATCCGGCATGCCGGCGCCGAGGACCGAGGATAAACCATAGTTGGCACCGGCCACATGCATATACACCTCGCTGATTGAACGGATGCCTTCCGCCGGACGCCAGGCAAATTTCTCAGACGGCGTGCCATCCGCCAGATCGATTAACTTCTTGGAAACGAACTCAAAGTCCTTGGTATAACTGTCCAGAAAGTTCTTGTTGTTGTGCACCGGCTCTTTGTCCTGGGCTGCAGCCGGGATGACCAAACACAAGGCCAGAAGTACAGCAATAGCGGAAAAGATCTGTCTCTTCATCATAGTTCCTCTCATAAATGGTGGGGTAAGCTTGACGCGGAAATATAGGTTTCAGCCGGGAATTGGGCAAGGAATGAGAATTCTTTGTGATTAATCTGCGTTGCGCATGAACATGTGTTTTCCTATACTGAAGGCACTTAAGTAAGTGCCCTATGTTAGGTGTTGCAAAATTTGAGGTTCGTGATAGTGAAAGCTGGTCGGATAGTTCGAATAACCTTGGTAATGATATCGATTGCTCTGCAAGTGTTTGCTCAAACGAAAAAAGAGAACAACTGGCCGCAATGGCGAGGTCCGCTTGCGACCGGTGTATCGCCAACTGCGGAACCTCCGCTTACCTGGAGTGAACAGAAAAATATCCGTTGGAAGACGGCAATTCCCGGGCGCGGTCATTCAACGCCGATAATTTGGGAAGACAGGCTCTTTCTCACGACAGCAGTCCCTTATGGCGAACACCGCGCACCACTTCCGCAAACGGCTCCCGGCGCGCATGATAACCTGTCCGTTACCCAAACCCATCATTTTGCTGCCCTGGCCGTTGATCGCAAGAGCGGCAAAATTGTCTGGCAAACGACCCTGAAAAGCGATCTGCCACATGAAGGTGGTCATAAGACCGCCAGTCTCGCCTCCGCATCACCGGCAACTGATGGCAAACAACTCTACGTCTCGTTTGGTTCACAAGGAATCTATTGTTTGACCCTCGACGGCGACCTGGTTTGGGAAAAGCAACTCGGCCAAATGGCTACCAAGCATGGTCATGGGGAAGGCAGTACACCGGTACTTTATAAAGATATTTTGCTCGTGAATTGGGACCATGAGGACGCGTCTTTTTTGGTCGCCCTCGATACAAAAAACGGCAGCGAGCGCTGGCGGGTGGATAGAGACGAGGTGACTTCCTGGTCATCCCCGATCGTTGTCGAGCACAAAGGCAACGCACAGGCAATTGTCAGTGGCACCCAGCGTGTGCGTGGCTATGATATTGAGACTGGAAATGTGATTTGGGAATGCGGCGGGTTGTCGCATAATATAGTTGCTTCACCCGTATCAGCCGACGGTATGGTTTTTGTCGCCAGTAGCTACGAAAAACAAGCCATATTAGCAATCAAGCTCGATGGCGCTGTGGGAGATATCACCGGCACTGGCAATGTCGTGTGGCGACGCACGCGCGGCACGCCATATGTACCGTCGCCGCTGCTGTATGGCGAGTGGATCTATTTTCTACGACATTATCAAGGCATTCTTACGCGACTGGTGGCAGAGTCCGGAGAGGAGCCCTTCGGCCCATTCCGGCTCGACGGTATTCGCAACGTATACGCTTCACCGGTCGGTGCTGCCAATCGCGTTTATATCACCTCTCGCGACGGTGCCACACTGGTAATGACCCACGAAGCCATCCCCGAATTCCTGACCATCAATCACCTCGATGATACCTTTAATGCATCAGCGGCGTTGTCCGGAAAAGATTTGTTCATGCGCGGCGAACAGTTTCTGTATTGTATTGGGGAAACCGCAGAGTAATGCGAGTAGATCCTTTTGAAGTGCAAGAGTTACTGAAGTTCGCAGGTCTTGAGTATACACATTGCATTTCTATTAAACACTGTTCTGGTTTGAACCTCTCAAAAAACAACAGATTAGGAGAATTGTGGATTTGAAAGAGGATCAATGTGAATCGCTAAAAACCATAATTCTGGGACCACTTTCCCTTTAGTTTTCCATGTGTATCTCTATGGGGTAATATCTTTGGGGACAAGCAACTTTCTCCTTTCAGAGCGTCTTTTTTATCGCATCAGCGATCACAGATTATGAAGTCACGATTGGCAACCTAAGCGTGTCGCGATTATACAGCTAGGTGATGAATTTGTTGCTGCCAAAGGTATTGTCGGAAATTATTACTTCGGCTTTATGTAACTCGGATGGAAATTCGGCTTCCTGAGATCAAGTCGAGCCTACCTATCTAGAACAAACATTAGTGAATTGGCCTACGTATCGAAGGCAGCATGAATCTTGGTCGAGCGCCAACTCCAGGTTCGACCAATTGCTTTAGCTTCAGTCGTCATACTTTTCTTCCAGACAAGTTGGAATTAAGCATTACCGAGTCAAGGTCAAGACCCTGAAATATCTCTTTAGAAGAAAAGAGAACAATATCTTTTTGCAAATTTATCAATTAAGCTATATTCTTTAGTATATAGGAAGCAGCGCGAGGGCTCTTCTCGAATACTCCGCTTGTAAGAGGTTAAATATAATCATCACAACATGGATCTTGAAAAGGGAACATCTATGGATTCACTAAATTCAACAATACAGTTGGCAATTGGGCTCCTTACATGTATCTCTCTGTTTCTTGCAATTATAGAAAAATATAAGAAGTTCGCTAAGGAAAATTCGAAGCCAGAAAATGTCATACAGAAACAAGAAATCTTGCATTTCTTCAAGACTGGAGACAGGAATCGCAATGTCCATGATCTGAGCCTAACTCTCATACTTTCAGCCATTTTAACGACCATTATTGCCTATTCAATATTACCAGCAGACACGAGTATTAGTAATGATAAATCCTCATTAACTCTGGTTGGCTTCGTAATCCTTCTGATACCTATTTGGGGGCTTGCTTCGTGGTATTATTCAGTGATGAAGAATGGGCTTCTTTTACTTACTTTCAGCAGTTTTTTTGTCTTGTCGTTTTCGCCTCGAGGACCATTCAACGTTTGGGGCGTTCCGAATGCGGAAGAAAGTTTACAACTATTTCTTCCGCTAATGGTTCTTGTAATAATTATCTCAATGTTATTCAATTATAAATATCGAGGTTCGTTGATAAGCTTCTTCTCCAGTTTATCAATAAAACCAGCGATTGTTTTTTTTCTGGTTCCAATATTTATTGCGATTTTGGCCCAAAGCACTTCTTTTTATCAAAGTTTTGATCATGACGAAAGGATTCCCAAGCGGTTATCTGACAGTTTTGACACGACTTTAGTTTCATTGTTGGAAGATCAGAATGTATATGAACAAGCTTATCAGATTTTTTCGGAAATTAACTTGTCCTCATATTACTCGGAGCAATATCTTTCGGGCCTCCGGACGTACCTGAATGCGGAAGCATACGTTAACACCCCCACTAATGAAGATTTTCGTCCTCGGTCTAGAGGTAGAACGGATGTTTACACGCGGCAATTTCGGGTTCTCTTTGATATTTTGAGCAGTTTTGAAGACTTGAATCTTAGTGAGAAGCAGAATTATCTAGCCTCTAGACTAGATTGGGTCCATCCAACCTCAAAAGACAATGACCCTCAATCCATTGTTTTAACTGGCTCAACACCAAAAGATCGTCTAATCAACTTATCTAACAGCAGGGTATTTACTGCATTTTCCAATTTTTCAGATGAACTGCGGACATATCTTCTCTATAGTTTCCCTTATTCAAAGGATATAATCAATCAGTTCGTTGATAAAGATAAGAACCCAGCCGAAGTATTCCGTGATTTCTTCACGCCAGCTGAGAAGCCGGTATTTTTCAATGTCTATCCTGATAAGGATTTTGAGAACTATGATATTTCTTTCAGAAACGAACTTGCATTGCCTCTGATACTTGAATTGTTCATTGCATATGAGAATTATAAACAAGCCGTTATTGAAATTGCCTCATCTGAGAATAGTAATGTTGGTCTATTTGTAGATCGTTTTTTTGAATTGGAAAACAATTCTCAAGAGGCATTTAAATATTATACTACAGATCTTAAGCCAGAAGAAATAACCGAATTGGTTCAAGCACTACAAAACCTTAATGGTATAGATTTTGAACCGGTCGACAACTCGAAAGAATTTTATCCCTACCGTAAACTCGCTTCAATGATAGAAAAGATTCGTGACAACAATAGCGAGAAATTATCCAAACAGGATTCTGTCTTTCTTATTGCCAAAAAGTATGCAAAGCAAGTCAACCGTCGCTTCGACCCTTTACTTTTTAAGCACATGAAAATCACCGGCAAGGATCTGGATATTCGATACCTGTTTTCGAGCGACTTATTAGCCTTTCTCGCGGATTTGTATGAGGATCTATCAACCAAAGATCAATTTGAGTTCTTCAAAATTATTGCAGATCCTATAACCTATTTTTATCTACACCAGAGTCATGGAAATGCGTCCGGTCGGACTTTACGAGTCCCACTAGAGAGTATTGAGGCATATTTGACATTAGAGCCAGAAGATCAAGCCAACTTCCTTCATCACTTAGCTATTAATGTATATCGCTTTGAAGGCCCGTTCGGTTTAAATACCTTTGAAGGGATTGTTTATAAAGCCAAATCTATTAATAGTTTTCTAGGACTTGTCTCGTCAATTGCTCTCTTTGCTCCATTATTCTTTCTCAGCGCCTATCTTGGTATTGTTCTTTCTAAACGCCTCTTAACGCGAGAGCAATTATTGGAAAGCATACATCAAGAGTATCGAGATTCCGATTTTAAACCTTACTCAGAAGAATTAGTGAAACTTGCTGGAAGGGAAAGTTCTCTGGAGCGAATCTCTTTGCTTTGTAAAAAAAATAGAAGCACTATTGCGATTACGGGCCGACGAGGATCTGGTAAATCACGGCTTCTGCGAGAAATCTATTCAAGGGATGACAAAAACAATATTGGCATCTGGATTGACTGCCCAACAAGATATTCACAAGAAGATTTTGTGACTTCAATTTTGGAAAGACTTGCTCTCGCTGTTGAAAATAGAATTTCTGTTTTTGCCGGCGGAAAATCTCTCACAACACGTAGGCTTGAGAAAGCAAGTTTTAGTGAATTAGTGCGGGTAATTCTAATTCTAGGCCTTATGTCGGTTCTTTTACCCATCCTGATTTTTGAAGGTCAAGCTCTTTTAATTTGGGGGCCAGTTTTATTGCTACTTACATTATCAGGATCTTTGATGATTGTCAGTTATTTGAAACTGCAACCTCTTGATATTGCCAACCAATTCGGCAGTGATAGGAAAGAACAATATCAAACGTCGATGTTGCTGATGACGACACGAAATGTTCTAAAATTCCTTCGAAATAGAAACGGAATTGATACAGAAATTCCCACTCGTGTGTCGACAAAAGTTGTTCGCTTGGTCTTCCTGATATTGATTGGCGTAACCGCCTTGTTTTTCCTCACCCAAGTTATATTTTATACCTCCCCTTCAGGTTTTTTCAGTAATCTCATGGCCGGATTACTGCCAAGCTTAGCGGAACAATTATTTACATTGATAGTGCTGGTAATAGCTTGGACACTCGTATGGAGAATTGGTAAAGACCCATATACAAATGTATCTGGGAAAACACTTATAAGTCTTATTGACGCATATCGGCAATATGCGAAAGAAATAGTTTACCGCCTTCGGCATGGCGCACTTGGTGCTAATTTTAAAGGCATTGTTGTTTGTATTGATGAGCTTGATAAGATAACTAATGATACCGAATTGCGTGAGTTTATCAGAAATATCAAATCAATATTTGATATTGATGGTGTTCGATACTTTCTTTCCATTTCTGAAGATGCATTAATGTCATTTACTTTAGGCAGCATTGCCGGAAAAAACGAATTTGATAGCTCATTCGATCATATTGTGTATATAGAATCGGTCGATATAGCGACTGCCAACGAAATTGTCAAAGAATACATGACTACGCAATTAGAAACGGATATCGATGACGATCATTCAATTATTCTGGGATTTCTCTCATTTGGTGTGCCAAGAGATATTATCAGGAAGTGCGAAAGGTATATTGTCAATTCTTTATTACCAAACTCCAACCACGATTTATTCTATCTAGATCGAATAGAAAAGTTAGATTCTGCATACACTAATGGTCTACTAAACGGAGAGGAACTTGATGGCTTAAAAGCTGATGCCGGACTTGTTGTTTCTAAAGTTAAAAAATATTTTCAGCGAGACGAACTTGAAGATCGAAAGAGTCGCCTTTTGGCCTACATAGCAATTCTAGCTCTTGCTGAAAAAGAAATTTCAACGTTTGCTCAGCCTAAGAACACTGAACAGCTTGAAAAGCTTTACAGCGTTGGATTTGGCATACCGATTTTGCCAATAAACGACCTTAAACGTACGATAAGTGAACTAATACTTAAATATCAACCGGCATAGTAATCTCTTTACTACAAAAGCAGCCATGTTTTGATTTATTGTCAGTATAGCTTCGGGATTCAAAAAGAGGAGTATCAATAATTTATAGAAGTGTGATCTCTAATTCCCGCATTTGACCGCACAGGAAACATAAGAAATTCGCCCTGAAAAATAAGACTTTCCTCGTACTGCAGCCTCTTCAATTGTGGAGAGTAAAATCGTGGAGGAAAGGACATGTCATCGAAATATTTACGGATTCTATTAACGCTTTTAGTGGTCGTGACAGGAGAGCTAAAGGCTGATGAATGCAGCGACACAACAGAAGTTCGGGTTGCCATTGTTGTTGCCGGAGCAGTATCTCTCGGGGCTTTTGAAGCCGGGGTGCTGGCTGAAGTTGTTCATCAACTAAAATGCAGGAATAATGTGGTTGATGGGCGCAAATATGTTATTGATATTCTCGCCGGCGCTTCAGCTGGTAGTATCAATATTGCCCTCTTGGCGCATGAACTGCTGTCAGAGTCGGGACATCGTTGTAGTAATGACTCCATAAACGCTCTGGCGCCAAATGACAAATTCGCTCGTAACGGCCGGTTTTATGATGTCTGGGTAGATAGCCTGGAAATTTTGAAGTTCCTACCACATGAAACCGAGTGGATTAAAGACAATTCATTTCTATTAGATACTGCTTTTCTGGATAAACTTCGCGATAATATTTTTTCTGATCAGATCGGACATCAGTTCCCGGATTATATAGATCAAGAGCTATACATTGGGATGACCCTGGCAAATATGGAAGGCCTGAATACCGCTCTGGCCACTCATGATACCAGTAGGGCCGTATATACTTTTCATAAAGATCAAATCTATTTCAAAATAGACAAGGATGGCTGTCAACGAGTGGATGACAATCTCGAGGCCTTGCAAGATGAGGCCGCAGCAGTTCGGAACTGGCGCGATCCGGTGAACGCTGCTATTGCCTCCGGTTCATTTCCATTTGTCTTTCCACCTCGAACACTGACGCGCTACGCACAGGAATACAGGCGGCGTTCTGTCATCACAGAATCTCTTGATTCCATGTCCGTAAAGTATGTAGACGGCGGGTTTTTCAATAACCAACCATTGCATATTGCGCTTCAGATGGCCAATCAAATCGATAAGAAGGCGGGAGCGGATCGCCCACAGCGTCTCTTCTTTCTCTTGGCGCCGAATATCAAAACAGAAGATCTGCAAGCCGTTCGGCGAGATACGAGTCGTGTCGGAGAGGTCACTACTTCACGCGTATTGAAAGATAAATTAAATGACTATGTCGGTAAGATTTTTGACATGGGTTTGAAAACTGCCGGCAGTGGCGATTTAGCAAATTTTCTCGAAGAGAATCGCCGCTCGAGCGAGAATTTTGTAAACCTCTATAAATCAGTTTATCAGATAGAGCTCGACAGCCAGAGGATAGATTCTATCCAAACAATGCTAAAGGTGCTGCAGGCAATAAATGAGGACAAACGAGCGGAACCTGCAAATACGTTAGAACCTGTGCCATTGGTATCGACGAATCCATCATCATTACCATTGGTTCAATTGACATCTTTACCGCGCTCCGATAGCACAAATATCGATGCATTCTTGCAGCCATATATCGAGGGAGTCTTGCCGAAGCCCGCTAAAGGGCCTGGTACCTGGACAGGCGAAACAGCGGTAGATAGTATTCGTCGCGAAAGAGGGAATTCGCTTCAGGACAGATTGGTTATGGAATTGGTGCTTTTGAACGGTCTGAACCCTGCCCGTCGTTTTGTCCCGGTGAGTAAGGGCGAGTTTAATCTGGCAGGCAGCAGTTTGTTTGGGTTCGGTGGTTTCCTCAATTCTGATTTACGTAAACACGACTTTGTAGTTGGACAATATACGGGCCAGCAATTGTTGCGAAGGCTCTTCAATCTGCAGTTGCCGAGGTCTGAGCTGATAGCAGAAGATGAGGTTAAAGATATGACGGAAAGTTTATTGTCCGCTCTACCCTTCTTTCGCTACGGGGCGACATCACTCTATAATCACTATGAGCGAAGCTTTAAGGGAAAAAAAGCCCGTCGAGGACTGCGTAACCAACTTGCTAAGAGACTGAGATTCTTTGCGCGATCGCAGGTGAATGGAAATGTCTTTGTGCGAGCCGGTCTAAGTGAATTTGCAAAAGGATATCTGGACCGCAATTTGTTTCATCTCAATCAGGTTTTCCGCTATCACCTGGCGTTTAACTTTCAAAGTCCGAAGTCACTGGCCCTGGGGGTGAGAGTGAATCCGTTCAACTCGAAGGATTTATGGGCGCGGCATTATGAGCATTTTAATGATGCGGGGCAGGTTGATTTTAAGAAATGGATGCTGCGCGGGCTGATTCACGAGACTTATTTGGTGACTGATCTGCTTAGCCCGGTCTCCGAATTTGATTTGCATGGTCGTCTGGGCCTCATGACGCGCTTATCATATCCGCACTTTACGTTTGTCAAGCTGGTTCCGGAGGCTGGTTATCAGTTTGCTAAGTTTGGTAAATTCCGATGGGACCAAAATGGGTATGCGGCTGTCTCATTGCGAATTTTGCTGCTGGATTTCCGCTTCCAATGGCTGCAGCAGTATAAATATCGACTTCGCGATACCCAATTCCATCTGGGTTTCTCGTTTGCGACAAACCATTTTATCGAAGCGCTGAATTTATGATGCGCACAGAAAAGGCATGTCTAATAGATATGCCTTTTCTAATTCCTATTCGCTACTGCAACGGATGCCATCCTTTAGAGGGATGCCATCCGCCATCAAGCATCAAATATCCAACACCGGCTAGATTTGCAATTTGTCCTTTGCAATTTAGAATCTCAATTATTTATATTGGCCTGCGAAATTCTTTGTAGAAATGGCAAGCATCTTGCAGCCAGATGTCGGACAAAAACAAAAATCAGCGTTGAAATTATGAAAAAGCAAGCAAAACTCTTCCTTCCGTTTTTCGCAGTCCTGGCCGGTTATGCAATCTTTTTGCTGCTCCCGACCGACGAATTAGGGTCGTTTGCGACCGTACGGGCATCCGGTGAAATAAATCAGACTATGAATGCTCGCGTCCTTGCTGAAAAAGGCTTTGAGCGCGATGCCAGTGGTAAAATAGTTGTCTTTTATTGCCGCGATAAGCACAATGCTGAAGCCAAAATCAGCATCAATAAAGGCGTCGGTGATGAAATTATGAACGCCGGCACGGTTGAGCTGTTCGGTCATATGCATGGTACTCTCTTTATCGCGCTCCGTGCTGAAATTTTGACGACCGGTAGCTAAATTCCTTGCAGAAACGTGCAATTTTCGCACAATTCCCTGCTAAAAATCGTTTCGACATTCTCCGCATTTTCCGTATTCTCTACTTTCGCGGCAGTGATATATCATCTGCCGCGTTTGTTTATCTCTTACGAAAAAGTGAGTCATCATGAGAATATCGATATTGTCCGCTCTGTTCGGTCTGATCCTGCTCGTCTGCGACTTAACAGCGCAATCCCAATTTGATGCCCTGAAATTCCGCACGCTTGGACCAACCCGTGGCGGCCGTGTCACCGCTGTTGCCGGAACGGCTGATGCGCCCGGAACCTTTTTTATGGGCGCCACAGGCGGTGGTGTCTGGAAAACCACCGATTATGGTACCACCTGGCAAAATGTCTCCGATGGTTATTTACATACCCCCTCCATTGGTGCGATCCGGATTGCCGCCAGCGATCAGAATATCGTCTACGTTGGTACCGGTAGCGACGGCCTCAGAAGCAATATCATCACCGGTAAAGGCGTGTATAAGTCGACAGATGCCGGCAAATCATGGCAGCATGTTGGATTAAAAATGGCAGGGCAAATAGGCGCGGTCGAAATTCACCCGGAAAATCCGGACGTGGTATTTGTTGCTGCTATCGGACAGGCCTTCCAGGCCAATCCTATGCGCGGTGTCTTTCGCAGCAAGAACGGTGGCCGTGATTGGGAGAAAGTACTTTTCCTTTCCGATACCACCGGCTTTACCGATTTCGAATTCATGCCTGGGAATCCTTCCACTATGTATGCCTCGGCCTGGCGAACGGAGCGAAAGCCCTGGACGATCCTCAGTGGCGGATATGAAAACGGCGTCTTTAAATCCGTCGATGGGGGCGATACCTGGCAAAAAGCCGGAAAAGGCTTGCCTGACTTTGCCGGCAAAATTGATTTAGCGGTCAGCGCTGCTGATCCGCAGCGGCTTTACGCCCTGGTTGAAGCGCATTCGCCGGAGGCAGGGCTGTATCGCTCGGATGATAAGGGACAATCTTTTCGCCATGTGTCCAAAAAGACTGATTTGGTTCGGCGGGCATTCTACTATATAAATGTAGACGCCGATCCCACCAATGCCGATGTGGTATATGTGAACAGCGGACGATTCCTTAAATCCGTCGATGGGGGAAAGAACTGGGAAAGGCGCTCGACGCCGCATATTGATAACCATGATATGTGGATCAATCCTGATAATCCGAATCTCTTCATCCAAAGCAATGACGGCGGAGCCAATGTTACGCACAACGGGGGCAAAACCTGGAGTACCCAGCTCAATCAGCCGACGGCGGAGATCTACCAGGTAGAGGTTGATGAGCAATACCCATACTGGGTTTACGGTGGACAGCAGGACAATTATAGCACGATTTCCTTGCCGAGTCTGCCACCTCATGCACATCAGGCCGAGGCACTCGGGTATATGATGGATACCGGTGGCTGCGAAACCGGTCCCGCTGTCCCCCATCCACAGAAGCCGCATATCGTCTACAGCAACTGTAAGGGACGCTTCAGCGTGTTTAACAAGCTGACCGGACGGGAAATGCGCTACGATGTTGGCGCTGCCTATATGTATGGACACAATCCCCGCGACTTGCGCTTTCGCTTTCAGCGGGTAAGCCCAATTCATATTTCTCCCCACGATCCGCAGGTGATTTATCACGCATCGCAATATGTGCACCGCACACGCGATGAGGGGCGCAGCTGGGAAATTATCTCGCCGGATTTGACCGCGTTTGAAGCCGACAAACAGGTGATCTCGGGATCACCCATTACCCGTGATATCACCGGTGAAGAATTTTACAGCGCCATCTATTCACTTAGGGAATCGTCGCTTGAGCCAGGAGTAATATGGGTGGGCGCCAACGATGGCCCGGTGCACGTTACCCGCGACAATGGTGAAAATTGGCAGAAGGTAACGCCGTCTGACCTACCGCCGGGCGGGAGAGTAGATGCCGTGGAGCCGTCACGGCACCAGAAAGGCAAGGCATACATCGCCGTCTTGCGATACCAATTGGGCGACTGGCAACCTTACCTCTATAAGACGGAAGATTACGGCAAGAAGTGGATGCGTTTGACCAACGGTAAAAACGGCATCCCTGCGGATTATCCGGTGCGCGTGGTTCGCGAAGATCCGGATCAGCCCGAACTGCTATATGCCGGAACTGAGTTTGGTCTCTTTGTTTCCTTCGATGATGGTGCGAATTGGCAATCGTTTCAGCAAAATCTGCCGGTAACGCCGATTACTGACCTTAAGGTACATCGCAAGGATGTGGTTTTATCGACGATGGGGCGGGGATTTTGGATACTAGATGACATCAGCCTTTTTCATGATAAGAAAACAGCTGCGACTGCAAGCGAGGCCTGGCTATTTGCGCCGCGCGAAACCATTCGCTATCGCTATTCCCCGATTGGCGGAATTGGTGAATCTTCCGGCGTTGCTGATTATCCGCCGCCGGGTGTGCTGATCACCTATCGGTTGCCGGCAGGCGCCGATACCCTGGTGCAGCTGGACATCCTCAATGACAATGGACAGGTTATTCGAAGCTTTCGCAACGGCGCCGGTCCGCAGGAAGAGGAATCCGGATTTGATATGTCGACCAATGAAATTACGCCGGCTGTAACCGCTTCTCTGACGGCTTTTCCAGGACTGAATCGTTTTCGCTGGGATATGCGGCATCGCGGTGCCTGGGATGCTGACGAGAACCGCCGATATCGCCGTGGACCGTATGCTGCTCCCGGCAATTACCGGGTGCGATTGCATAGCGACGGCAAAATATTTGAACAGGCTTTCAAATTAGCTATGGATCCAAGAGTGGTTGTTTCCGGTGTCTCTGAAGCTGATGTTGTTGAGCAAGAGCGTCTCCTTTTGCAAATAGTTGATTTACACTCTGCTGCAAAACGCAAGGCTGCCCGGCTCCAGACGCAGTTGGAAGCGCTGCCGGAAAAAGACGGAGACGAACATCGCATTCTCAAGGCTCAATTGGATAGGCTGGTGCGTGATGAAGGATTCTACACCCTGCCGAAGCTAATCGACCAAATCTCCTATCTGTATGGCATTATCAATCGCGGCGATCAAAAACCGGGCGAAGATGTCTATGGGCGGTACCAACGCTTGTTTTCGGAACTGGAAGCTCCCTAAAGGCCTGGCTTGCAACTAAAGCATGCCGGAGTCGCCGTCGATACTCCAGGCGGCAAATAGCCGGGGATGGAAACAGAGGCCGGAATTGTTATAAGGAACTTGCGCTCTCTGCCTTGATATACTAAATTTCGAGCTTAGTACAAAAATATGAAATCGTTTGCCTGATCCACCATATTTGATTATTCTTACGGGCCGTGGATGGGAAATGAAGCGGGCACGATTTTATGAGTAAAGCTGGAGAGCACTTGATATGTTGAAAGCCAAAAAGAAGTATACCAAAAAAGAACTGAAAGAAGATAAATTCGTTATCGCCACGATGGAGGCGAAGAATTGGATCGAAGATAACCTCAATCAGCTTCTAACCGGTTTATTGGCCCTTGTTGTTTTGGTGGGCGGTGCCTTTTTATGGGCAAGCAGTAGTGCAGAATCAGAGCGTCAGGCCGTTAGCGCTTTGTCGCAGGCTCAGGCCCAGGTCGTTGCCGGTGAAACAGAGGTTGGCAAACAAGCCCTGAACACCGTCATTTCTTCTTTTGGCGGCACCTCAGCTGCCGGTCAGGCAACATTTATGCTTGCCAATCTCCATCGCAACGAAGGTGATAATGCCCTCGCCAAGACCTACTTCAAGAAATATATTGATGACTATGCTGAGGATAATTTCATGACCCAGGGGGCCATGGCTGGTTATGCTGATTGCCTTGTTAGCGATGGTGACTACGGTCAGGCCGCAGACCACTACGAGCGCGCCGCGCGTATGGAGCCGGAATTCCCGCAGGCGCCTTCTTATCTGTATAGCGCTGCACATGCCTACCTGAAAGCCGGAGACACCGCTAAAGCCCAGCAGCTCACAGAAAGCATCATCGAAGACTATAGCGACAATCGCGCTGTGAAAAGCCGTGCTGAATACCTGCTGGAAGTTCTAAAGCAGAAATAGCACCGAGCGTAAATTCCAATTGTTAAAAGGCCAAATTCCAAGGTTATGGATTTTGGCCTTTTCTTATTTGGAGTTTTTCCTGTTGGAATTTGATTTATTGGTCATTGGAATTTCAGGTATTTATGCCTGCACGAGCATTTTCCCATTATCCAGAATCAATTGATCGTCAATCTTCAAGGTCGGATTGAGGATGATACCGTCCACGTGGAAGCCGACGTTGCATGTCCCGCCCATAGATACATTATTGCCTAATGCCAGATGCACGGTACCAAGCACTTTCTCGTCCTCGAGAATGGTCCCGTTGATTTCCGCCTGATCGTTGGTGCCGACACCCAATTCTGCCAGATTACGCGCCTTTGGCCCTACCGAATTGACCGTCTCTTCAAATTGTTTTGCTTGTGCGCCGCCTTCAATGCTGACCGCCATGCCTTTTTCGATGACAAAACGAATCGGTTCATCCGTAATCAACCCCACGCCAGCCAGGGAACCGTCGACGACGATGACGCCCTCGGATTGCCCTTCCTGCGGCATCAAATAGGCCTCACCGGAGGGCAGGTTTCCGTATTTGCCGGCTTCCAGAACCAGGCCTGTTGAAGGTATGCCGTTAATGCCCGAAATCGGCAGGCGAACATCGGTGCCGGCCGGGCTGGTTACGTGAGCGACTGTGCCGGCGGTAAGCAGCTCAGCAATTTTATTGGTCAAGCGGGCAATGCGATGATAGTCGGCGCGCATCGTGCGCAACATAATGTCCTCTGTAATGCCGGGCATCGTACCAACCCGGGCACCGGCAGCGCAGGCAGCACGGCGGGCATCTGTATGAGTGAGCGAGGTGGAAGTCGGGCAAATTGACACATCAACTGACTTCATTGCCTCGCTGATAGCAGCCGGCGGCTCCTGACCGTTGACCCGCCTTGGCGTCATTTCCATAAAGATCACATCAGCAGCGAGATCGCGGCAGACATCAAAAAGAGCACGACCAATACTATAACGGTGTTCATCCGTAACAATCAGAACCGTTTCGTGGTCTTTAATTCCCAGGCAATCCCGGGCGGCAGTAAGAGCGGCATCATGCAATGGGGTCATGATAATCCTTTCAAAATAACCGTTTTATGGAGCTTTCAAATTAGACATACCTCAAAAATATACTTGAATTTGCATACGCATGGTATTAGTTTTGCGATATAGTATACAAATTTGGCAATTTAGGATACTGTTAAAAGCGGAAATGGTCAATATGTGCTGTAAATCCTCAAATTGATCCGTTTATTTCGTTCCTTACATTATCACAGTATTTTTTCCGAATGACGATGGCTAAGGGAGTCGTGCAGAAAAAATGCTGTTTTTTTATTGGGGGCATTTCATTCCATCTAAAAATGCCGATAGAACAAGATCATATCAACAGGCAACGAAACGTCCGCTGAGCAAACAAAGCGATTATACCGTTATGCTAGATATAGACGTCAAAGAAGAACGGTTCCAGGTGCTGCTGGATGAACTGGGTCCGCTATATACCAGTTTGATGGCAAAAATTGCAGAATATAATCCGAATTACAATAAGGAAATGCTGCAAAATGCCTATCAGATGGGCCTGTGGGCGCATCGGAATCAAAATCGTAAGTCGGGGGAGCCATACTTCCTGCACTGCCTGGAGGTTGCGCATATCCTTGCCGACATGCGCATGGACAGCACTACCATTGCTGCCGGGTTGCTACATGATGTGGTGGAAGATACGGAATACACCGACAGCGATTTGCGTGAGCAGTTTAATGACAATATCGCCATGCTCGTTGATGGTGTGACGAAGATAACCGAGGTTAGCGGACGCAAGAGTCTCAGCTATGAACTGCGCCAGGCGGAAACATTCCGCAAAATGCTGCTTTCGATGGCGAAGGATGTTCGGGTTATCATAATCAAGTTTGCGGATCGTCTGCACAATATGCGTACGTTGGAACATGTGCCGCCCAAGAATCGCATTCGGGTTTCGATTGAGACTCGCGACGTGTATGCGCCACTCGCCAATCGCTTCGGTATGGCGAAGGTGAAAAGTGAGCTGGAAGACCTGGCATTCAAATACACCGACAATAAGTCATTTGTCGATATCAAGAATCGTCTGAATCAGAAGCGCCAGATTCGTGAAGAATATATCCGCAATTTTATTCATCCGATTGGCTGTGAACTGGAAACACATAATATAGAGGCGGAAGTCTACGGGCGTCCCAAACACCTGTATTCGATTTACCGCAAGATGAAGGTCCGGGAAAAGCCTTTTGAGGAAATATACGATCTCTTCGCGATTCGCATCATTGTTGAAAAGATCGAAGAGTGCTATTACATCCTCGGTTTGGTGCACAATGCCTATACCCCGGTGTACGAGCGCTTCAAAGATTATATAGCGATGCCCAAAATTAATGGATATCAGTCGCTGCATACCACGGTTGTGGATAAAGAAGGCCATATGGTCGAGATTCAAATTCGCACCCGTGAAATGCATCGTATTGCGGAAATGGGGATCGCCGCTCACTGGCGATATAAGGAAGGGACACCCAATAAGTCGCCGGACGATGTTGAACAGCAGTTAAGCTGGGTGCGCCAGCTTCTGGACCAATACAAGGCCAATGAAACAGTTGATGCCCAGGACTTTCTGGAATCGCTCAAGATCAATCTCTACCAGGACGAAGTATTTGTATTCACCCCGCAGGGTGATGTCTTTAGGCTGCCGCAGGGAGCAACCCCGGTCGATTTTGCATTTGCCGTGCACAGCAATATTGGTATGCACTGCATTGGCGCCAAGGTAAACGGCAAAATGGTGCCGCTCAGACATCAGCTGCATAGCGGGGATTTGGTAGAGATTATTACCAGCAACAATCAGCGTCCCAACCAGGACTGGCTGATATTTGTGAAGACCAGCAAGGCCCGTCACCATATTCGCCGCTTCCTTCGTGAAGTGCAGTTTGAAGACAGCGTGAAGCTTGGTGAAGAAATAGTGAGCAAATACTTCAAGCGCTTTAAGCTGAAGGGGATGGATGAAAAGCTCAAGGAAGCCGCCGGGAAGCTGAACTTTGATGCCCCGAGAAATCTGCTGGCAGCTGTTGGACGTGGTGAAATATCCATAGAAAAGCTGCTTTCATCAATTTCCGATGGGCAGCCGAAAGAGAAGAAAGAAACCATATTTACAAAGATTCTCCAGCGCAATCGCAGTCATTCTGCGGTACGCGTGCAGGGGATGGAAAACATCATGATTAACATCGGCAAGTGCTGTTCGCCGGTGCCGGGTGATGCCATTATGGGCTATATTACCCGTGGGCGAGGCGTGACTATTCATCGCGCCAATTGTCCGAACATGCAAAGCCTGATTGAAAAGAAAGACCGTACGATCAAGGTGAACTGGACTGTTGAGGCTGAAGAAGAATTCAAAGTACAGTTGACCTTGCTGGCTGAAGACCGCAAAAACCTGATTCGTGATATCACCCAGGCAATTGCCAATAACAATGTAAATATCATGAATTTCGAAATTAAGTCGAAAGACAAACTTGGACTTGGAAAAGTCATTATTGAAGTGAAGAATCTTCCGCACCTCACTCGCGTTATCAACTCGCTGAATAATATAAAGGGTATGCTCAGCGTGGAACGAGTTGAAGTGGGAAGACGTAGAAGAGCCTAACCCTTTTGGAGGAAAAGTGTCAGATTTTATTTACATGTCAAAAGAAGCGCTAAAAAAAGTCAAAGATGAATTGCACGAAATGAAGTCCGTAAAGCGCCCGGAAATTGCTCAGAAGATTTCCGATGCCCGCGACTTTGGTGACCTTAAGGAAAATGCTGAATATCATGCAGCGCGTGAAGCAATGGCCATGCTGGAAGACAAAATCAATCAAATGGAAGAGACCGTCCGGCGTGCCCGGGTTGTTGATCCGAAAAACATCACGGATGACAAAATCAGCATTTATACCAAGGTGACCGTAAAAGACATGAATCGCAGCCAGGAAATGCAATACACCCTCGTTTCCCAGGAAGAATCAGACTTTCGTCAATTGAAAATTTCCGTTTCCTCGCCGGTTGGAAAAGGCTTGCTCGGCAAGACAGTCGGCGACGTAGCTGAGATCCAGGTGCCGGCTGGCACTTTGAAATATGAAATCCTGAAAATTGAAGTTGCGCTCTAGTGGCAATGAAACTTTCAGCGCCTAAATTCGTGTTGTGTATAAAGAAAGGCAAAAAACATGACTGACGATAATACTCAAGCCCGCCAGAACTTATATCGTTCGCAAAGTGATGCGTATCTGGGCGGCGTTTGTGGCGGGATTGCCAAATACCTTGGTATAGACAGTTTGCTGGTGCGATTGGTTTTTGTGTTGTCCACTCTTTTTGTGGGCGCAGGGGTTGTGCTATATATCGCCGCCCTGATTCTAGTGCCGGAAGATCCGGAAGAAGAATTGATGCCGGTGGATAATCCGGTTAAGATGGACAGCACCTCGATTTGGGGAATTGCGCTGGTTGGTTTTGGCGCCTTGTTGTTGTTTAAACAACTTGGTTTTTCGCGCTTTTTCTACTTCTTCGACCTGCCCATTTCAACGATCTGGGCCCTAACGTTGATCGGCGTGGGCGCTTTCCTTCTCTATCAACAATATGAGAAGAAGAATGAGGATGGCGATAATGCTTCCGAAACAGACGAAGCGGCTACGTCATCCGCCGGCAGTTCCTTCAATCTGAACGTCACCCGCTCCAGTACGGATCGCAAAGTGGCCGGCGTCTGCGGTGGATTGGCAGAAGCCTGGAATGTAGATAGCACCGTTATCCGCCTTGGATGGATCGTTGGCACACTGTTGTCCAAAGGACTGGGCGTCCTGCTTTACCTCTTGTTTATCTTCATCTTTCCCGAAGAAGATCCGTCCGAACAAACAATCTAGGACCGGTCAGTGCCGGTCCGGGATAGGGGAACCCTCATGCAAACCGACAAAAGTCCGGTAATCGGTATTATTTTAGTTGTTGCAGGTTTACTTATTCTGCTGCGCAATAGTATTGACGTTGACATCTATGACTTACGCAGCTATGGCCTCTTCCTGGTGGGATGCGCCGGGTTCTACTACGGCGTTACCAAAAAGCCGCCACGCTCCATCTTCCTCTTTTCATTTCTGACCCTGACCGGTTTATACTATGTTCTGGCCGAGATGAATATGTTCTATCCGGATCGCGGTCTGACGATTTCGGTGATAATGCTAATTATTGCTGCATCTTTTGTCGCCAAATATGTATTTGTGCGAACCCAATGGCAATATTTGCTCTTTGCCAGCATTTTTGCCGGCATTGGGGTATTGTTTCTACTCTTCGTCCTCGATATCATTTCGGCCTATCGCTTCGACCGCATTCTCAGCAACTACTGGCCGGTGGTTTTGATTCTCGCAGGCCTGGGATTTCTGATTAATTCCCTCCAGTTTGGCAAGAAGACCACGGATATCGCCCAGCACTAGCCCGAAAAATAAATTTTACAAACCTCAATAATTTTGATATTCAGCATTTTATTCCGGGCAAAAGTTCATTATTATAGGTGATCCAATCCAGTTGGCACTTGCTCATGTACCTGGCCGTGCATTGCCTCCGGCATTGAGGCCGTATCATTACTGTTGAGGGTATTTTGGATAATTTTGGTCTTCATGATAAAATTGAAATCGATAATCGCGAATTTCACGTACATACCGGCACCTTGATCGAGAATCGCAAGGTCATTTCAGAAGTATTCGAAAAAGGTATGTTCCTCATCTCGCGCGACTACCCGATCTCCCTGCGCAACGAAGCGAAGAGCGCTGATTATGATTTTCTCAATCATATCACTGAAGAATTTCATCAATCCGTTATCGATGAGCTTGAAGCCCTTTACCATATAGAGGGCAAGCTGGAACGCTATCGTCACCCCAAGTCCCATTATTACCTGGGCGTCTTATTCCTGAAAAGAAATCTTTACGAAGAAGCGATTCGCCAATTCCAGATCGCCATTGATCAGGATAATAATTTTATCAAGGCAATGCTTGGCCTCGGTGTCGGTTTTCTAAAAAGCCGCGAATATCAGGCAGCCCTGGAGACCTTTGAAAAAGCCCGGGAAATGAACGAAAAGTATCCGGACTTTATCAATTATCATGGCCTGGCCTACCTCTTCCTCGGCGATTATGATCATTCAACAGCGCTCTTCAAGGAAGCCATTGCCCTGAATCCGAACTATGTGGAAGCGCAATTCAATCTTGGGGTAGCACTCTATAAATCCGCATTGGATGGCGTAAAAGATGCGCGAGCGGTGGCTGTGCCGGCACGTGTGTCCATCTACCTGAAGCAGGTTCGTGACCTGAAGAAATATCGCGTGCCGCACTGGCAGCGGGAATTCAATCAGTTGTTGGAACTATTGAAAGACAACAATCACCAGGTGATCATTCCGCAGTTGGAGCAATTCCAGCTGAAGCTGGTGGATCTCCTCGCTGATCACGAAAAAATTTACGAATTCTACCTGCGCTTTTTGTTTGGCGGTAAGGAACTGCCAACCGAAACCATTCGCAAATATGAGCAGTACTTCTTTGCCAGCAAAACCGATCAGAATCATTATCCTGATTATTGGAATGACATTGGCACCTATAACCTTATCAAGAGCCGCGGCTTGTATCTGAAAGCCATGTCAGAATTTGAAAAAGCGCTCTCCCTCTCGCCTGACTTTGAGGATGCCCAGCAGAACCTGAATCGCATCCGCAGCCATGAAAAAGGCTTCCTGATTCTCCTGAGAGCAATTCTGAAATAGCCTCAATTGAGGCCCACCCCGGAAATCGCATGTCCAGACTGCTCATCGTCGACAACGAAGAAAAATTTTGCAAAGTGATTCGCGCCTCTCTGCAATTAGAAGAGATCGAAGCAGACTACCGGACGTCCGGCGAAGACGCCCTCACTTATTTGCAGGAGCAGTCCGTAGATATCGTCATCAGCGATTTGCGCATGGACGGTATGGATGGTTTGCAGTTGCTGGAGCAAATTCGCGCCAACTGGCCGCAGATTGAAGTAATCATCATGATCGCTTACGCGACCCAGAAGACCGCGGTGGAAGCGCTGAAAAAGGGCGCCAATGATTACCTGATCAAACCATTCGAGATGGAAGAGCTAACCATTCGTGTACAGCGGATTCGTGAGCAGCAAAAGCTCTTGCAGGAAAATCGCCGCCTGCGCCAGAAAAAGGAAGCACCGGTTTTCTTCAGCAAAATCATCGGCAAAAGCAAGAAGATGCGCGAGATCTATCGCCTGATCAAGAAAGGCAGTGAAAACGAAGCCACTGTACTGATTCGCGGAGAAAGCGGCACCGGCAAAGAGTTGGTTGCCCATGCCATCCACGAAACCAGTCAGCGCGCACGCGAACCCTTTGTGACCGTAAACTGTGCCGCGCTGCCGGAAAACCTGCTGGAAAGCGAGCTCTTCGGCTATGAAAAAGGGGCTTTCACCGGCGCTACCCAACGGCGCATCGGTAAGTTTGAGCAAGCTGCCGGTGGCAGCATCTTTCTTGATGAGATCGGGGATATGAGCCTCGCCACACAAGCCAAATTGCTTCGTGTGCTGCAAAGCAAGGAAATCTACCGTCTTGGCGGCAATGAAAAAATCATCGTCGATGTTAGAATTATTTCCGCTACCCACCAGGACCTCGAAGCAATGGTGGAAGCCGGTACTTTTCGAAATGACCTCTATTACCGATTGAATATTTTCCCGCTGACTTTGCCGCCACTGCGGGAACGGAAGGAAGACATTCCGGATTTGGTGCATCACTTCGTGGAAAACAGCGCTGCCAAGGGAATTGATCGCCAGGCGCTGGTGCAACTAATGGATCGCGATTGGCCCGGCAACGTTCGTGAACTGCAAAATGCGATCGAACGAGCGGCAATTATTTGTGAAGATATCATACAGGTTGATGATTTGCCGCGCGCCATTTCCAGCAGCAAGCCCGGCGTTCAGTCCGGTGAATATGAACTGCCCGATGAGGGTATCAAACTCGATGATTTTGAGCGACAGCTTATCATCCAGGCCGTTGCCAAAGCAGATGGCAACAAAACCCGCGCCGCCGAACTTCTCGGCATCACCCGCCGCCGCCTTTACTCCATGATGGAACGATTTGGTATCGAGAACCAATAGGACGATTCCTCGGGAATGACATTGCCGGAAGCGTTTTCTTCTCAACGACTTCCCGGTTTCAAGAAATCAGATCTGAATATTTGACACGCTTCACCATCTAACGTCCCGGAGTACTGTTTCTTATTCCTGTGTATGGCAGGAATTTCTCGCCGCATGTCTGAAAGAATGGCAGACTTTTGCCATTTACTGCTTTATCGCTTACTCTTTGAAAAAAGATCCTTAAAAGCTGTTTTTAATAGGGTTATGCATTTGTTTTGCTTGTGGCATGATATTTGATGTTTGTATGAACTGTGAGGGAACGGAGCAAACGGAAATGATATGGATAAGATATATGAACGATAAAGCAAACATGGGAGTCTTATGAATCTCGATAAGTATACAATTAAGGCTCAGGAAGCACTCAGTAGTGCTCAGCAGATGGTGGTTACGCTTGGTCAGCAGCATCTCGAAGCGGAACACGTTCTGGCCAGTTTGGTAGAAGATAGCGATGGCCTGGTGCCGATGATTCTGCAGCGTACTGGAGTGGATCCGCGCCATATCAATCAACGCCTCAAGCGCGTTTTGAATAAATTCCCCAAGGTCTACGGGGCCGCGGGACAAGTATATGTCTCACCTAATTTTAACCAACTTATCAGCTTCGCAACCCGCGAATCGCAGCAGCTGGAAGATGATTTTGTCTCAACAGAACATCTGCTGCTCGGGATGCTGGAAATAAAGAATAGCGAAGCGCAAAAAATCCTCCAGGCCAGCGGCCTTGATCGCGAAAAGGTCTTAACTGCCCTGGAAGAAATTCGTGGTAAACAAAAAGTGACAGACCAAAATCCGGAAGCCAAGTATATGGCGCTGGAACGCTATGCGCGGGATCTAACACAGCTGGCCTTGCAAGGCAAGCTCGATCCGGTGATTGGCCGTGATGAAGAAATTCGACGGGTGCTGCAGGTATTGTCCCGGCGCACCAAAAACAATCCGGCCCTGATCGGTGATCCCGGTGTCGGTAAGACCGCTGTGGTTGAAGGCATTGCCCAGCGCATCGTGAATGGTGATATACCGGAATCACTGAAGGACAAGCGCATTATTGCCCTGGATCTCGGCGCGTTGATCGCCGGTGCCAAGTTCCGCGGTGAGTTTGAAGAACGTCTGAAGGCGGTTTTGAAAGAGGTTCAGGAATCGGATGGCGGCATTATTCTCTTTATCGACGAAATTCATACGCTGGTTGGTGCCGGTGCCGCTGAAGGTGCAATGGATGCTTCCAATATGCTGAAGCCGGCTCTGGCGCGTGGCGAAATGCATTGCATCGGCGCTACGACCATCGACGAATACCGCAAGAATATTGAAAAGGATGCCGCTCTTGAGCGCCGCTTTCAGCCGATTATGGTTGTAGAGCCAACCGTGGAAGACACTATTTCCATGCTGCGCGGTTTGAAAGAAAAATACGAAGTGCATCACGGTGTGAAAATTACCGATGCCGCCTTATTGGCAGCAGCGATGTTGTCTGATCGCTATATTACCGATCGTCATCTGCCGGATAAGGCCATTGACCTGATCGATGAAGCTGCGGCTCGCCTGCGCATCGAGGTGGATTCCCTGCCGGAAGACCTGGATGAAATTGAACGTCGCATCAAGCAACTGGAAATTGAGCAGGTGGCGATTCGCAAAGAAAAGAATGTTGAGTCGCAAAAGCGCTTTGATAAACTTGAAGAAGAACTTGCAGAGCTGCGTGAAGAACGCAATGCGCTGCATACCCACTGGCTGCTTGAGAAAGAAACCATTCAGCAGATTCGTCAACATAAAGCTGACATTGAGCAACTGCGCGGCGAAATGGAAAAAGGCGAGCGTGAAGGAAATCTTGACCGGGTAGCGGAAATCAAATATGGCAAAATTCCGGAGCATGAGAAGAAAGTTGGCGAACTGACCGGTAAACTGCAAAAGGTTCAGCGGGACAACAAGATGCTCAAGGAAGAGGTCGATGAAGAGCAAATTGCAGAAATTGTATCGCGCTGGACTGGCGTGCCGATTTCCAAAATGCTGGAGAGTGAACGCGAGAAACTGCTAAAAATCGAAGATCGTTTGCGCGAGAGGGTGATCGGGCAGGAAGAAGCAGCGGAAGCGGTGAGCAATGCCATTCGTCGCTCCCGTGCCGGACTGGCGGACAAGAATCGTCCGATCGGTTCCTTCATTTTTCTGGGACCAACCGGTGTTGGTAAAACGGAATTGGCTCGAGCGCTGGCGGAATTCCTCTTCAATGATGAGAATGCCATGATTCGCATCGATATGTCCGAATACATGGAACGTCATTCGGTTTCGCGTCTAATTGGTGCCCCGCCCGGATATGTTGGCTATGACGAAGGCGGACAACTGACAGAGGCAGTACGCCGCCGTCCATACTCGGTTGTATTGCTGGATGAAATCGAAAAGGCGCATAGCGAAGTGTTCAACCTCTTGCTGCAAGTGCTCGAAGATGGGCGCTTGACGGACAACAAGGGGCATACCGTGAATTTCAAGAACACTATCATTATTATGACCTCGAATATCGGTGCGCCGAAAATCCTGGAAAAGTCGCGCAATTTGACGGAGGAAAACCGCGAGCAGATTTACTGGGAAATCCAGGAAGAAGTTAATAATCTGCTGAGACAGGAACTGCGTCCGGAATTCCTGAATCGGATTGATGAAACCATCGTGTTCCACAGTCTGACCCGGGAAGATATCAAGCACATCGTGCATCTGCAGATGCGCCAGATTCAGAAACAACTTGCTGAACAGGGCGTAAAGATTGTGGTGACTGATGAAGCACGGGACCACCTGGCCCGGGTTGGATACGAACCGGCGTTTGGCGCCAGACCGCTGCGTCGGGTGATACAGCGCCGGGTGGTTGATCAACTGGCTAAGGAACTGCTTGCCGGACGGATCTCCAAAGGACAGGTCATTAAGGTCGACTACTATAATGACCGCATTATGTTCAAGGTCGCTGAATTGAAAAAGATCAAGGAGAAGAAAAACAGCAAACGCTCAAACGGCAAGCCGGAAACCGCGCGAACCGTTGTGAATGAGTCCTAGCTGATGAATTTTCTCTTATCAGAATAATTGAGAACCCCGGTTTGCAGAACCGGGGTTTTCTTTTTGATCATATTGCAGGTTGCATCCCTGCCGATATTTTATTTTTTTGAGACAAATGGCGGAAACCCGAATTAGCTCCGCTGCGTAACAGAGTCGGAACCAGAGCACAATTATTCTTTCCATACTACCAAAGCAGGAAAAGCAAATGAAACGAGAAAAGAGCAAAAAAGGGCTCGGGGCAATGCTACTTCTTGGCGGCATCGTTATCGGTTTGGTGCTGGGCGCCGGGATGAATTGGACAAATCCTTTGCAGGCCGAACCGCCGAAGTCCGGTAATGAAACCACTGAAAGCGGCGATACCAATAGCGAAGCCGTTAATTCACTTTTTGCGATCAGCAATGCGTTTGCTGATGTTGCCGCCCGGGTAAATCCCTCGGTTGTCACCATTTCGACCCAGACAACCGTCGACAATATCCCTAACGGATTTGCCGAACTGTTTCGATTTCGTGACCCAAACGGCCGCCGCCAGCAGTCCGGGTTGGGCTCCGGGGTTATTTTGAATGAGAACGGTATCATCCTTACCAACAACCACGTAATCGCCAAGGCAGATGACATTGTGGTCCGCTTGCTTGACGGCCGAGAGTTTGATGCCGAAGTCAAGGGCACCGATCCGCGAACAGATCTTGCTGTGATTCAGATTGACACCGGCGAGCGTTTGCCGACCGTTGAAATTGGCAATTCTGACGTCACCCGGGTGGGGGAATGGGTCCTGGCGATTGGATCTCCGCTGGAAGCTGCCTTTGCTCATACGGTGACCTCCGGTATCGTCAGCGCCAAAGGCAGAACCGGCGTTGGCCTGACTGCGTATGAAGATTTTATTCAAACCGATGCTGCGATTAACCCCGGCAATAGTGGTGGTGCGCTGGTCAATCTCCGTGGAGAGCTCATCGGGATCAATACTGCCATCGCCAGTCGCAGTGGCGGCAGCATTGGTATTGGATTCGCGATTCCATCGAACCTCGCCGAAAAGGTAATGACCGATATTTTGCAGCGCGGTAAAGTGGTGCGCGGCTGGCTCGGTGTCCAGATTGGCAACGTCTCACCGGGATATGCTCGTCAAAACAACCTGCCGACGTCCGAAGGCGTCATTATCAGCAGCGTGGTTGTTGGGGGGCCAGCCGACAAAGCCAAACTCGAAGCCGGTGATCTTGTCACCGCAATTGACGGCAAGCGAATTCGCAATGCAACTGAGTTAAGTACCCGCGTCGGTGCTTCAGAACCGGGCACCCGCATCAGCATGTCCATTATTCGCGACGGCGATGACAGGACCCTGACGGTCGTTCTGGAAGAATTCCCGGAAGATGAAACCTCCTTGTCGTTTGACAATTCATTCCGCTTCGAAAACCTCGGTTTTCAGATCGAGGCCCTGACACCGCAGTTACGTGAAGAATTTGATTTGCTGGATCGCGATCGCGGCGGGTTGGTGACGTCAGTTCGAGCGCGGGGTGTTGCTGAGCGACATGGATTGCAGGTGGGTGATTTGGTTGTTCGTCTGAATCGGGAAGATATCAACAGCGCCCGTCAACTCGCAGACTCAATCTCGGATCTCCGACCGGGAGACCCGGTGGCCTTGCTTATTCTTCGCAATAACCGCAAGGTTTTCCTGACCTTCGACGTACCTTCACAATAGGTGTATTTTTTCCTTCCCGCTTTTTAAGCGTTATTTTTTTTAGTATGTTTCTCCTACGCTATGCCGGGTATGACGCCCGGCATAGCGCTTTGATCGGCATCAGCCGCTCAAGAACATGGCAACCGGCCCGTCCGGATACACACCTCATAATTTATTCACTCAGTCTTTTTCAAAGGGAAAGGCTTCACACCACTCGGATATGGACCGATAATAAACTATTGGCATATCCCTTCATCACAGATTACAGGAGGATCTAATGAGCGAATTTGTAATGACTTTGCAAAGGCATATCCTTGAACAGGGCCGAAATTATCCTACCGCAACGGGTGCCTTTACCCGACTGTTAGGTGACATCGCCCTGGCGGCCAAGTTGATTTCACACAATGTGAACAAGGCCGGGTTACTGGATATCGTCGGCGGCGCCGGCGGTGAAAATGTGTTTGGCGAAGCTCAGCAGAAGCTTGATGTATATGCAAATCAGGCGATGATTAAGTCGCTCGCATTTGGCGGTAGCCTCTGTGCTATGGTCTCGGAGGAAAATGAAGATGTAATTCCGCTTTCCGATGACTATCCCACTGGCAAATATATCTGCCATTTTGATCCTCTTGACGGCTCATCGAATATTGATGTAAATGTCAGCATCGGAACGATTTTTAGCATTTATCGCCGGGTAACGCCGGAAGGGCAACCGGTAACAGATGAAGACGTGTTGCAACCGGGATATTGTCAGGTCTGTGCCGGCTATGTGATTTACGGTTCCAGTACCATGCTTGTTTATACAACCGGCGCCGGTGTCTACGGATTTACCCTTGACCCGGATTTTGGAAGCTTTATCCTTTCGCATCCCAAAATTCGCATCCCTACCAAAGGACGCATCTACAGCGTCAATATTGCCAATTTCAATTTCTGGGAAAGTGGTATGCAGAATTATGTGCGCTGGTCTCTGCAATCTGAACGCTCCGACAGCCGTAATCTAACCAATCGTTACATCGGTTCATTGGTTGCTGATTTCCACCGCAATCTGCTCAAAGGCGGGATTTTTGTTTACCCGAGCGATAATAAGAGCGAGTCCGGTCGCGACGGGAAATTGCGGCTAATGTATGAGGCAAATCCACTTGCCTTCATAGTCGAGCAGGCCGGTGGATCCGCCAGCGACGGCCATACCCGGATTATGGACAAAAAGCCAACCAGCTTGCATCAGCGAACACCCCTTGTGATTGGCAGCAAGGAGGATGTGCAAATCGTCGAAGAGTTCATCCAGAATAAGCGTACTTCCTGAGCCGGACTAACAAAAAAGGGTTGATTTCAGCAACCCTTTTTTTTATCATGAGCCTGCGAAACCCACATGAAAGAAGCTGGTACTAAACTCAATCCGGATGGTTAGAATGGAAAACGTATCTGTAAGACAAATATATCGCCATACACAAGATTGGCTCGACAAGGAAATCAAAATGAGCGGCTGGGTCCGCACAGTGAGATCTTCCAAGAATTTTGGATTTATTGAATTGAATGACGGGACTTTTTTCAAGAATATTCAAGTCGTTTTTGATGAAAAGCTGGACAATTTTGCTGAAATTGGCAAATTTTCGATCGCTTCATCGATTGAAGTTGAAGGGAAACTGGTAGAATCACAAGGCGCCAAGCAGCCTTTTGAAATTCAGGCTTCCAGCGTCAAGCTGGTCAGTGCCGCTGATGCCGATTATCCCCTGCAGAAGAAGCGGCATACCTTTGAGTATCTGCGGACTATTGCTCACCTGCGTCCACGCAGCAATACATATTCCGCGGTATTCCGGGTTCGTTCGCTTCTGGCTCACGCGATTCACGAGTTTTTTCAACAGCGTGATTTCGTTTACGTTCATACCCCGATCATTACCGGCAGTGACTGCGAGGGCGCCGGAGAAATGTTTCGCGTTTCCACTTTCGATCCGCTCAACGTACCTCGTACAGATGAAGGCGGTGTTGATTACGACAAGGATTTTTTTTCCAGGGAAACCAATCTGACAGTTAGCGGCCAGTTGGCAGTCGAAACCTACTGCATGGCCTTTCGCAACGTTTATACCTTTGGGCCGACTTTCCGCGCAGAAAATTCCAATACCACTCGTCATGCTTCCGAGTTCTGGATGATCGAGCCGGAGATTGCTTTTGCTGATCTGTTTGATGATATGCAGCTGGCGGAAGACATGATGAAATACATTGTTCGCTACCTGATGGAGAAAGCGCCGGAAGAGATGGAATTTTTCAATAAATGGATTGATAAAACTTTATTTGAAAAATTAGACAATTTGGTCAACTCCGACTTTGAACATATTACGTACACTGAAGCAATAGAGATGCTGCAAAAATCGTCCGATAAATTCGAGTATCCAGTCGAATGGGGCAGCGATTTACAAACAGAGCATGAGCGCTATATCAGTGAGAAAGTCTTTGGAAAGCCGGTTTTTGTAACCGATTATCCGAAAGAAATCAAGGCTTTCTACATGCGCCTCAATGAGGATCAGAAGACGGTTGCGGCTATGGATTTGCTGATTCCCGGTGTGGGCGAAATTATTGGTGGCAGCCAGCGCGAAGAACGGCATGATGTATTGCTCGAAAAAATCCGCGCCATGGATCTCGACGAAAAGGATTACTGGTGGTATCTCGATACGCGCCGCTACGGCAGCGCGCCACACGCAGGATATGGTCTTGGGTTTTCCCGGGCCCTGATGTACGTGACCGGTATGGAAAATATTCGCGATGTGATTCCGTTTCCGCGTACGCCGCGTAATGCTGAGTTCTAATAAAAACAGAGCAACGTATGATCGAATCTCAAAAGATAATCGGGGTTATTGGCGGGAGCCAATGCACGCCGGAAGACTATGTAGACGCGGAAGTCGTCGGCCGTTTGATCGCCCAAAATGACGCTGTTTTGGTTTGTGGCGGACTTACCGGTATTATGGAAGCGGCTTGTAAAGGTGCTTATGAAGCTGGTGGAGAAACGATTGGTATTCTGCCGGGTGAAAGTATTCTCGACGCCAATCCGTACGTCAAAACGCCAATTGCGACCGGCATGGGGATTGCACGAAATATTATCATCGTGCGCACTGCCCAGGTGGTTATTGCCGTGGATGGCCGTTACGGCACATTGTCTGAAATCGCCTACGCCTTACAGTTGGGGCGTCCGGTATTCTGTCTGAATTCCTGGGACACTGTCTCTGGCGTGACACCGGTTAAGTCGGCGCAGGAAGCGGTAGAAAAAGCGATCGAATATCTCGGAGAAAGCATCTAGATATGAACGATGCCCTGCTGGTGAATGTCCGTGGCCGGGTGCAGGGCGTTGGCTTCCGTTACTTTACCCGCCAGCGAGCGCAGCAATTACAGCTTACCGGCTATGTGAAAAATTTGGCTGATGGCAGTGTGGAAGCCTATGCCGAAGGCCCGCCGGAGCATCTCGAACAGTTCCTCACCGAAATTCACCGCGGCCCTGTGGCCTCCTCCGTCCAAAATGTTGATACCCACTGGCGAACTGCCAAAGGGAATTACAAGGATTTTCAGATTACCTTCTGATTTTAAGTTCTGTACCGTATGTTTCAGTAGGAAAAATCGTCAAAATTGGTATAGCGGTCATTTATTGATTCTTGAAGGGGTTGCCGGTATTATCCCCCCTCTATCTCCCCCCAGGGGGAGATAGAGGGGGGATATTCATGCGCACGCGGCCGAGAGTTCAAACCAGCCACCAAAGGACACCAAATGGATTTTGCAAAATACATTCGGAATGTACCGGACTTCCCAATTAAGGGGATTCAGTTCAAGGATATCACTACATTGCTGAAGGAAAAGGAAGTATTTTCTCAGGCAATCGACTATATGTATGCCCCATATCGCAGCGTTGATATTGACAAGATTGTTGGGATCGAATCGCGCGGCTTCATTTTTGGCACTGCGATGTCATATAAATTGAATAACGGCTTTGTGCCAGTTCGGAAGCCCGGGAAATTGCCGGCAGACACCCTCTCGGAATCTTACCAGCTGGAATATGGTAAAGATACCCTTGAGATTCATACCGACGGCATCGAAAAAGGCGACAAGGTTCTGGTTGTAGATGATCTGCTGGCAACCGGCGGCACCGCCGCTGCAACCTGCAAGCTGGTTGAGAACCTCGGCGGCGATATCATCGGGGTCTCTTTTCTGATCGAACTGACCGAACTGGAAGGTCGTAAACTGATATCGCAGTATGATGTTCAGGCCTTGATTAAGTATTAGATCGATAAATCTTTGGAATGCGACCTCCTCCATCTCCTACTGAGGGAGATAGAGGAGACAATTTCGATAAATCTTTACATTTACGCTTCATAAAAAACCAATTCATTGTTTCCCTCCCTATAACAAATGTGTCTTACCTTATTAGCAGCATCTTCTTTGTCGCCACAAACTCATTCTCTGCCCGGAGCCTGTAGAAATACATACCGCTGGCTACTGGGATACCGGCATCGCTTCGGCCATCCCAGGTAACAGAATGCTGCCCGGCCGTGCGCCTCTGCCCACTAATCAGATGTGCCACTTCCCGTCCCCGCAGATCATAGACTACCAGATCGATCTGAGCCGTGGTCGGCAGCGCAAACTGAATGGTGGTTTCCGGGTTAAATGGATTGGGATAGTTCTGGTGAAGTGCGTAACGAACCGGTAAACTTTCCTCGCCCGTATCAGAAAGCGATACGATGTTGTCGATGAAAAGCGTATCATCGACGCTGCCATTGTTTCCGCGGTCAACCAGAATCTTCAGCGGTTGATTGGCCAAATCTTCCCATCCCGGTTGCAGCAAATGACTGGCATTGGCTTCCAGTTCTATGCTTACACTTTTGAACTCAGCTTCGGACGTTCCGCTAACCTGGCGAAGCACTATATCGTAGGTCTTATCGGTTCCGTCATTGGTAAATGTAATGTCACGTTCGCTGGCTTTCGTAACGTGCAGGCTATCCCCGCCAAACAGCGGGACATTCAGAAAGGTAATTTGCCTTTCAAATTCAGTGCTAATCAGAATAGTCTCCTGGTGAATCATTCTCATTTGCTGATTGTTGTTGCAGATTGTCAATCCATTGTCAAATATGAGGTCGTCTTGCTCGCCGTTGACTGCATCTTGCCGGGAATAGCTGTAGATTAATGAGTCGCTTACGAAGCTGAGATAGCTAAGTGAATCTCCAAAACTTTCCAGCCGAATTTGATAGCTGTCCTGGGGCAATTGCCAGCCAATTGGCGGGTGATAATACCCGGTTGGCGGAATAATTGGCACAGCTCCTTCTATTTCGCTGAAATCACTACTGTCGGCAAAACCGGCAGTGAAACCTGAGGAGTTTGTGAAGGTCACGGCAGCTTGAGCAGTGTGGAAGAACTCCAGATTGGAATTGTTGGATGATTTATTGATGCCGGGATCTGCTGAGCCGGTATTTGAAGAGCCGTTTGCTTGCAGAATTGGCGGATCGTAGAAGCGGTCGCCCCACCCCAATAATAGAAACCTGTTGTTCCCGCGATAATTGGGATTCTGCACATAGCGCCAGCTGTTGGCAACGGTATCGACCATGATGAATCTTTGATCATCACCGGGACGATTCGGATCGTAGATAAATACAGCAACAGAATCGTTTGGAAAAGGCAGAATCCGGTAAGGTATGACTGCATGAGCAGCGCTCTTGTCGAATCTCTTGATATACAAGTAACGTCCACTCGGGTGATCAGCCTGCAACATATCGGAAATTTCATCTACCGTCTGACGGGGACTCCAAACCAATTGGGTGTTGAAGAAGGCCCTGTGCTGTTTGCCGCTCTGGTGTATTTGTAGTTGATTAATGACCTTACGAATAGCGGCGTTGATTGGTAGGTCATTGAGCTCCAGGAATGAAGGAATTTCGGCGTAATTTGATTGGAATATGCCAATGTCATCGAATGCCTGGAGACTGCTGATGACAAATCCGGTGCAAGATCCCCTCCAGATACTGTTGCCACGCCAATTTTTCCATTTCTGGACAGCCGAGGGCCGGTAAATTCCCAAGGCGACAGATCCCCAATACGTCTGCTCTGTACCATATGCTCTGACAAATGCTTCCCAGGAGGGAAATACCGGGGGACTGGCATACACATCGGGCCCAAGCCAATTTGGAGGGTAGAAATTGTTGGTAAATGGGTCAAGGCCATTTGCATAATCAAACTGCTGCCACCAGCTTTGAGGCCAAATATTTGGAAACGAGTTTGAAAATTGCCAGCCGTGTTTTTTGACCTCGAAGACCTCATAGTTATCGTTGGCGTCTACGCGGGTCAATTCATAATCTTTAATCTTGAACCGCCTGCTCTGAATTGCTTCATCAGGATTCAACGAGTTCGAAATTTCGATGATGCACTTACGAGAAAGGGTGTCGGGTACTTGCCAGACATATTGACCGGAATCGGCCGGATGGTCGAAAATGATCGTTTCGAAGTTGACGCCGGAATCGGCGCTGAAAAAGATATCGATGTCCTCGACATGATCCGGTGCGGTCCACCGAATCGTTTCCGCTTCTGCCCGAATCCATAAATCATCTTCAGCGGGGTTTGTAATTTCAAACGGTATCAGGTCAAATAGGTATGCGGCGCCGGCATTGTCACCCAAATCATCATCTCCCTGGGCGCTAATGAGCGCAAAATTCTCAGACGCCGAGAGATTTATCGCAAATGCATCTCCGGCCATTAGTGAATCGGGCAGTAACTTGTTTTGCTGCTTCCAGGTATTGCCGTCAGATGTGAAGAAATAGGCGGATCCTGCTCCCTGGCCGCGGTCGTCGTTGCCACTCGCACCGACAACTGCACCGGCATCTGAAAGTGCGACATCAATACCAAAAATGTCTCCGGCCTGACCATCATCTGCCTTGAGCTTTGTCTCTTGTATCCAATTACCACCCGATTGCCGGAACACATATACAGCCCCGGCAAAACCACTGTCAGCGTAGGCACCGGCGAGAACGATATCTCCATTTGTTGCCACTGAATAGCCAAACCAGTCTCCGCTGCTGCTCTCAGCGCCAGTCAACCGCGCTTCCTGTAGCCATTGATTTCCGGAGCGCCTGAAAACGTAGATGGCTCCCAATTCAATTCCGTTGACCGGGGCGCCAACCACAACGACCGAATCGCCGGAAATGTCCAGACTAAAACCGAATCGCTCATTTACAGAGGCACCTGTGGGAATCAGGAGTCCCCCTTCAACCCAGTTTGTACCATTAAAACTAAAGCTATATGCCTGACTCCAATCAGCGATGCCGTTTCCAGATATCCAGGCGCCGACAATTGCATAGTTATCTGAAATGGCAACTGCGCTGGTTGTAAATTGTTCTTCAGAGACATTCTGTGGCAGCAACCGCGTGACCTGTTCCCAGGTCAGACCGTCATATTGAAAAATGAATGGCAGGTAGTGGTCGAGATCCTGAGTGGCAGTATCGAAGTGTAAACCGGCAACAATGGCAGTCTCGCCGTCAAGATCAAGCTTTAGTTCCTCGAATGATGTCCAGACGCCACTGTCAGGAGAAATCTGATTTAATTCTGTCCACTGATCGCCGAAGCGGCGAAAAGAGTAGACGACTTGCGTATTATATGTGGTCGTTGGATCTCCGGCAGAGGAAATGAGGGCATTCTCTCCACTTAAGCTCACTCGTCTGCCGAACGAATCTCCTGCCTGACCATCGCCGGCTGTTATCTTGGTTGTTCCCTGGCCGAAGACACATCCTGCAGCTAGTAGAAATGCGATGAGTATTTTTGACATGATATTCTCCGCGGTGATTGTCATAAGAGAATATCAGATATCGTTGGTGTTAAGAAATCGCATGTACATGCGAGATGCAAGCTTCTACCTGGGCGGGCGGATAATGCGTTGCTTGAGGCCTTTTGATACCGCCTCGGTTTTACTATGGACTTGGAGTTTGTCGTAGATGTGGCGGATATAAGAGCGGACGCTGTTAAGGGAGATGCCGAGAGCGTCGGCAATTGTCGCATAGGAATTCCCTTCTGCCAACTTTTCCAAAACCTCCTGTTCGCGTGCTGTCAGTGCATCCGGGTTTGCTTCGCTGCTTCGTTGTGAAGGCCTGTGAAAGGAACGGATAACTTTACGAGCGATGCGCTCCGTCATGGGCGAGCCGCCCCTGACCGCCTCGCGTATTGCTGCGACCAATTCCTGGGGTGGTGTCTTTTTGAGTAAGTAGCCGACCGCACCACTGCAAATAGCATCAAAAACGTGATCATCGTCGTCAAATACCGTGCACATAATGATATTCAGAGAAGGATACTTTTTTAGCAAACGCGAGACCCCTTCAACGCCGCTCATGCCCGGCAAACCGATGTCCATTAAAATGACGTTTGACTGTCCAATTGATTCGGATGCCAACGCAAGTTCACAATTTTCGTAATCTTCCAGTACAATCATGTCATTCTGCGCTTCCAGCAGGGAGCGCCATCCCTGTCGCAGGAAATGGTTGTCTTCAATAATCGTTACTGCGATGATGTCATTTGGTGTTTTCATAGCCAGGCTTTTGGTATTTCCTGAATTAGGCAACTGTTCTATTTTCGCGACGCTGTAAAGATATCAGGCCAAAAAGATAGAGACGATTGAACAGGGTTGCATCGCATAAAGATGCGACCTCGCTGCCCGGATGCTTAGATGGGGAAAGATATTTTCCATCTGGTACCCGTACCCGGTGCAGAATCCAGTTTGGCTTTGGCATCAACCTCGGTTGAACGAGCGAAAATGTTCTTGAGGCCGTTGCGGTTGGATGCCTGCGCCGGATCAAAACCAATGCCATTATCACTGACCAGCAGGTCAATCCGCCGGCCGTTCAGGTTGACATTGATAGTTGCCAGGCTGGCACCGGAATGCCGGGCAATGTTGTTGATAAGTTCTTTGAATATCAGCCAGAAATTACGTCGCAGCTCCATAGACAGTGCTGTTGCAGGTAGATCATCCGGGAAGGCCTGTTGATACTCAATTTTTTGCGCTTCCAGGAGTTCCGCGGAGAAACGGCGACATTTTGCCAGGAGGTCCTGCCAGGAATCTCTATCCGAATCGATGGTCCAGATGATATCATGTATTTTTTCCTGCGCCGCTCGCGAGCTTTCTTCGATCAGGCCAAGATACTTTTTGGCTTCGTCATTGATTCCATTGTCCGTATTCAAATCAATTGCTTGCGAGAAGAAGTTGATGCTGCTAAGGGTTGCACTGATATCATCGTGTAAGTCGCGGGCAATCAGCGTTCGGGTGCGTTCCACGCGCAACAGGCTATTGACGCGAATCCGATATATGGCAATGAGCAGGCCCAACGCAGCGCTTAGAACCAACAGACGAAACCAGGTTGTCTGCCAATAGGGCGGTGCTATGTAAATGTCGATCGACCGCCCTTCCTCATTCCAAACATCATTGTTGTTGGATGCTTTTACCTGAAAGCGATATTGTCCGGGATCGAGATTGGTATACGTAGCAAAACGTCTGCCGTTTGCCGGAATCCAGGTGTCGTCAAACCCTTCCATCCGATAGGCGTAGCGATTTTTTACCGGGGCTGTGTAATCCAGAGCCGCAAATTCGAAGGAGAATACTCTGTCTGCGTGAGAGAGTGTTAATTTCTCAGTTTGTAAAATGGCCTGTTTTAAGGGCGTTCTTTCCTTAGCATTGCTAACCGGCACCTGGCGATTAAATAGCCGGAATCCGGTGATAACGATTGGCGGTGGAACCTGATTAGGAGCCAACTGATTAGGATTAAAATAATCGAGACCGGAGTTTCCGCCAAAAAATAGCCGGCCATCAGCGGTTCTTAGGCCACAACCCTGATTAAATTCGGTGTTGATCAAACCGTCGATTTGATCGTAGTTGATGAAAGAAGCTGTCGTGGAATCATAACGAGATATTCCACTGTTAGTACTGAACCAGTATTGTTGCTGGTGGTCTGCGACGATGGCATAAATGATATTACCAGGCAGTCCGTCGGTTTCGAAGAACCTTTCAAATTGTCCGCTGGACATATCAAGGCGATTTAATCCATTCATCGTGCCAATCCAAAGATGGTTTGGGCCAGCTCCCTCAATACAGAGAATACGATTGTCGCTGATGGAATGTGGGTATTCTGCATCATGAGTGAAGTTCACAAAGCGATTCTGCTGAGGATCGAACTGGTTGAGCCCGGCATTGGTGGCCAGCCAGAGCAAACGGGTCTTATCCGGGTAAATATCGCGAACAATGACATCACTGAGGCTGTTGGACTTGTCTTTATTCGGCAGGTAGCGGGTCATCGTGCCGTCGGAATTCAGGCGATTGAGGCCACCACCGCGTGTTCCCACCCACAATTCTCCAGGCGTCCTTGCCAGCGTCAACACTCGGTCATCGCTAAGGCTTTCCGAATTCTCAGCGTTGTGACGATATTGCCGGAATTTGCTGGTGCTGCGATCAAGGCGGTTAAATCCACCACCATATGTGCCGATCCAGAAATGGTTGTTCTCATCTTCCAGAATTGCATAAACCCAGTTGTGGCTCAGGAAACCTGATGATTTCGAATCTTGTTGATAGGTACGCACCATCCCGGTTTTCGGGTCTACGCGGTTCAGTCCCGATTCTGTTCCAATCCATAATATCCTGTCACTGTCTTCGTAAACTGCGGTGATGAAATTACTGTTCAGTTGGACCGGACTGGATGAATGACTGGTATAGTGGCGAAATTGATTGCTTTGAGGACTCAATTTGTTTAGACCGGCCTTGTGAGTACCGAACCACAAATTCCCGGAATGATCTTCAAGCATCGAAATCACTTTGTCATCGCTTAGACTGAAAGGTGCTTCGGGGTTATACCGGTAATGCTCGAAGTGACCATTATCAGGATTCAGTCGACTGATGCCACCACCGAACGTTCCGATCCACAGCTGATTTCTTTGATCGAACATCATGCTGTAGATCTTGTTATTATTAATGGTTTTTGCTTCTTGTGATGCCTGGTGGCGAGTAAAGGTGCCGTTGCTGGTATTCATTCGGCAAACCCCGCCGTCTCCCGTCCCTATCCAGATTGCATCGGGATCTTCCGGGTCCAGACGCATAACGACAATTGCATTGTGACTTAGACTCTGCGAATTTAGGGGGTCGTGTTGATAGCGCTCAAAGGTGGCGATTGCACTGTCTGCCTTGATGATCTTTAGCGATACGAGCCGATTTAGTCCTCCACCGCCGGTACCGATCCACAGGTTTCCCCTTTTATCTTCGAGTAGGCAAGGAATAACATTAAAGCTGAGGCTGGCGCTGTCATCGGCAGCATTCTTAAAGGCAACGGATTGACCGCTACTGCGGTTGAGCAAATTCAGGCCGCCGACAATTGTACCCACCCAAAACCGGTCCTGGCTATCATGTAGAAAGGAGAGGGCTGAATTGTCGGAGAGGTTATTTTTCCTGTCAAACCGGGTGAAATTTTCGGTCTTGCGGTTAAAGCGATTGAGCCCTCCCTGCCAGGTGGCCGCCCATAAGTTTTTCTCCCGATCTTCTCCGACTGCAACCACATAGTTACTCCCAAGGCTGCCCGAGTCGCCGGAGACATTTCTGAAAACTGTAAATTCATAGCCGTCGTAGCGGCTCAGGCCATCAGCGGTTCCAAACCACAAGAATCCCTGGCTATCTTGATAAATAGCCATCACGGAATTCTCCGAGAGACCATCTTTGCTGGTAATATGGTCAAAGCGGTGGGGCTCGGCATGCAAGGAAAACGAGCAAAAGACTGTCAATAATATCGCCAGAGCGGGGTTAACAAAGACAATTGGGAATGTTGTCTTCATAAAAAATAATACGTATGAAAGAGATATAATTCAACGTCTAATATGAGTGAAAGTGGAAGACGCCGACCTCTGTTAGGTGCCCATTTACGCATTGCTAAAGAGGGTGGGTTCGTTTATATTGATTCTTGAAATTCAACTCTTTCTGTCATAGGAGAAATCGAAATGAGATTGCCGCTTATTTTTGCAATAATTGGCCTGTTGCTCAGTTCCGCTATTTTCGCGCAGGATAATGCCTACGACCAAAACTGGCCGCAGTGGCGTGGTCCGCTGGCTACCGGCGTGGCGCCGCATGCAACACCGCCGACCGAGTGGAGTGAAGACAAAAATGTCCGCTGGAAAATCAACCTTCCCGGGAAGGGGAATTCCAGTCCGATTATCTGGGGAGATGTGCTCTATGTGTTATCAGCGGTCGGTGTTGGTGAGAAAATGGCTGAAGACAAGAAAGATGAAGAGCCTGCAGGTGATGGCCGTCGCCGGGGGCGTCGTGGCATCCAGCCGGAGCAAGTACAGCAGTTTACGGTTTTCGCGATCGATCGCAATACCGGCAAAACGATTTGGACAAAAGTGGCCCGTGAAGAGCTGCCTCACGAAGGCACCCATCGCGACGGCACCTGGTCTGCCAATTCTCCGGTGACAGACGGCGAAATGCTCTACGCCTATTTTGGTTCCCGCGGACTATACGCATACGATTTTGACGGCAATATGAAATGGGAAGCGGACTTTGGAAATATGACCACCCGGCGTGGCTTCGGGGAGGGAAGCTCACCGGTCATTCATGGCGATATCATTGTCGTAAATTGGGATCATGAAGAAGATGATTTCATTGTTGCCTTGAATAAGAAAACCGGCAAGGAAATCTGGCGCAATGAACGCGACGAACCAACATCCTGGTTTACGCCACTCCTGATCGAACAGGATGGCGGGGTGCAGGTCATAACTTCGTCGACGAACCAGATTGTTAGCTATGACTTGAAAACCGGTGAAACTATCTGGACCAGCAGCGGCATGACCGTCAATTCAATTCCCTCGCCGGTAAATGCCAATGGGTTGGTGTATATGATGAGTGGTTTCCGCGGCAGCGCCTTGCAAGCGGTTCGCTATGCTGATGCCAGTGGCAATATAAAAGGAAGTAATGCCTTGGTTTGGGAATACAACCAGGATACGCCTTACGTGCCGTCTCCGCTGCTCTACGATAACAATCTCTACTTCTTTAAAGTGAACGGCGGGATTCTTACGAACCTTAATGCGACCAGCGGCGAACCGCATTTTAGCCGGCAGCGTCTGGATCATATCAAGAACGTTTATGCGTCACCGGTTGGCGCCAATGGCCATGTCTATTTGACTGGGCGCGAAGGATTTACGATGGTCTTGAAGAATGGTCCGGAATTCAATGTTGTAGCAGCCAATGAATTGGATGACAGTTTCGATGCTTCAGCAGCGATTGTTGGAGATGCCATTTTTCTCCGTGGGCACCGGAACCTGTACTGTATTGGTAAATAAGCTCACTGCACATCCCCCTTTAATCCCCCTTCGAAGGGGAATATAGGGGGATGTGCCTGACATGAGCGTAGCGAGTTGACGATGCGAAGTATCTGATGGTGCAAAGCGCCTGACGCCGACGAAGTCGGCTGACCAGTTCTTGGCTAGTATCACGAGCTAAAGGCCAAATATCTGCCCCTGTTCTGCCAGTTTGAAACCCGCCTGTTTAATTTGCTTCTGCGCGTCGCTATCCGGCGCCAGCGCAGGGTTGGTATGATTCAGATGAATGAAATAGATTTTGTTTCGTTCTCTCTCCGGTAGTGTGGCAAAGCGCTGCATACTTTCTTCGATAAATGGATGTGGAATCTGTGCCATGTCGCGCCCGGGTATTTCCCCGTTAGCGAAAAATGTCCCGTCCAGCAGGGCAATCTCAACTTTTGCAATCCACTCTTCAATTGATTCGTCCCACTTTTCCCACTTATCTATATCCGGAATGTAGATCGCTGAGCGATTGGGCCCCTCGATGTGATAGCCAACAGTCTCCGAAAATTCATCGCGATGGGGAACGAGAAATGGTGTGATGCGAATCGATTTGCTGCATTTAACCGCTTTCTTATCACTAAGCGGCTGAAGGACAATATTGTTGAGTGAGACCAATTGGCTCCATGGGCCGTTATTTGTTAAATACGATACCATTCGCGGCATAGCGAATACCGGAATCGATTTGGCGCCCATCACTTCCCGGCCTAGCTGCATCAGGCCGGTATAGTGGCCGATATGTGCATGCGTGAGGAATATACCATCCAGCGGCGTTAATTGATGACCGGCATTCATCTCATCGAGCAGGCGAATTTGATCCTTGATGTCCGGTGTCGCATCCAGAAGCCAGCGCTGATTGCTTGCTGGATCTGTTACTGCTAAGGCGGCGACATAACGTCGCTGATTGTGATCTGTCCATGGGCCAACGCAGCATTCTTTTGCGCACCCGGCCTGCGGATAACCGGCATCTTGGGCTATGCCAAGGACGATGAGTTGAGGCGATTCACTGTCTCCGGGCTCAGCGCATTGCCCGAATAGAAAAGCCAGGCAGAATAGAAGAACGGTCTTGTGCATTTTTCCTCATCTTTCTAAAAGATCACCGCGAATGCACGTGAAGGAACACAAAGAAATGCTATTTTTAGATTCGCGGTTATTCGCGTAAAGTTTTCTGTCTAAGAAGCAGGCAGGCGCCAGGCCAGTACCGCCCCGGCAATCATCCAGGTGACCACGTTATCGGCCATGTTCACCAGCGTAAATCCGGTTGGAAAATGCCACCAGATCCAGTTGGCGAGCGGACCATTCAAGGCCAGGAATAAACCAATGCCTGCGACGAAGAACATTCGATGGCTAAATAATTTCAGGTTGTTGCCGGTGAGCATCAATAGAATGGCAGCCAGCGTGGCGGAAACAATGTTGAAGAATAAGCTTGTGACGAATGTGACCGGGCTGAAAGGGTCAAAGCCCTCCGGCGAAAAGACCATAAAGTGTAAGACCGGCCCTTCCTTGACTTTTTTCATATAGGTTTCCATATCAACTTCGCCGTGTTCTTCATCCGGAAATCCCGGAGAATGATAAATGGCCTTGCCATTGATGCTTTCATCGAGCTGACCCATAATTTCGTAGTGATCAGGCAGGCTTTCAATATCAATCATATGCCAACCAAGCGCCATCCAGGAAATAGCCGTCCATACGAAAACGGCCAGGCCGGCGATGATGCCGGCGATCAACGCTTTCTTGAAGTTCATCGCACACTCCTTAGATTTGTTCAAACAGAATCACAAATATGCAGGAATGTACGAGAATACATTGATTAAATGAAAATTTACAGGCGGGCTAAATTTGCACGGTGGGCATCATTGCTTTGCCAAGGACATGTTTATGGGAACCGGACTGTTACCACATAACTGAAACACAAGCGAGTCGCTGTCTTCGAATGAATACTGGATTATCGTTGCGAAGTTTTCAAGACGTAAGACCCGGGCTGCGCTCAATGTCCCGCAATCCACGCTGGCATTTTCTATCCAGAAATCGCCGGAATGGATGACACCCCCATCTTCAGTCGCGGTATAGGTTTGATTATCTACAAAATCATATACAAGTGTGTAGTCCGGGCGTGGCGGCCAGGGATCAACCGTTCCGGTGATATCGGTAACCAGCCAGCTGCCGACAAATTTTGAGACATCCGGATGCGGCTCCTCAGTAACCGGGCCACCGTCAGAGGGATTGCGGCTGGTGCACGAAAGCAGCAGGGCCATTAATAAAATGTAGACATATCGTTGTTTCATATTTCATATCCTCTTCTTTGCTAATCTAAATACCTTTTGCAGTCGGTGCTACGATATTTTTACGTTGGGTTCTTGCTTGGCTGCGAAGTCGGCTAGTGCTGCTTCTGCCAATCGAGCCGAAGATAAGCACTATCTGCTATCAGGGCCGACGGACTGTGACATAAGTGGCAAACGCGTCGGGGCAAGTCGTCATTATCAAGGTATCGTTTTGCTGGATTTCATAGTCGAATTTCCCAAATGGGGTCAACGAAAGAATTTCATTACGGTTATCTGAAGCGCAATTTAGAGTATCTGTTTCGAAGCTGAAAGTACCGTCGAAGTAGATACTGTCCGGGGTTCCAATTTGGTAAGTGTAGTCTTCATTAAATTGCCAAAAAGCTGTACCTGGAACAACACAGGGGCCGAGGTCACAAATTGGACCGGCTATTTCAATAACTGACCATTGACCGATAATGCTGTGAACATTAGCATGTTCGTCCTCGGTAGGCGGCTCGCTTGGTTGATTACTATTGCATCCTGTAAGGATTATGAGTATCAGCAAGAAGCCAAAGATAGCTTTTGACATATTTCCACCTCTCTATCGAGCTTTCTAAATTTCAAAACAATATTTCCAGCTGCGGTCCGCTCAAGTAAATGCCGGACTCCGACGCATCTGCATCTGTAAACAGACCGAAAAGTATTCTGAGACTTACCCGAACTCGATCGTTTCCAAGCATCGGACGAAGATAGGGACCAACAAAGGTACCGCCGCTAAAGCGACCGGCGTCAGAAAAGTGAAGCAACCACGAAAAGCGCATCCCGGATTCCAGGTAAAAACTATTGCCGAAGTCGTAATTCATGACGAAAGTCCCATGGAATAATTCAAAAATGTCCGATCGTTGTCCATCCTCGCTAAAATGAGGCCCGGCTGCAAGCATATAGCCGGTTCTGTCCGTGCCAAAACCGCCTTTCAAACCTGCAGACAGTGCCTTGCCGCCATTCGATAAAAAACCGATGCCAAGTCCGTAACTGTTTATCTCTACAGTAAGGCGGCTGCGCTTGTTCTTTGTATCAGCATCCAGGCTGTCTGATTGCGAGCCTGAATTTTGCAAAGAACCGGCAAGCAGTACACTACCCATTATCAGCAAGTACAGAAGTATTCCGGATGTTCGCATAAGGCCTCCCAAAAATTTAAGAAACATGCAATGACAATCCTGATTGCTCGGTCATTACCACCTGATTTGCAGTCGCAAATTGGGGCCACCGAGGTGTACGCCAAACTCAGGATTCTCTCCATCCGTAAAGAGGCCGGCCATTATTCTACTGCCTATTTTGAGGTTTTTTAATCCAAACATTGGTTGTAGAAAACTCCCAACAAAAAAACCACCGGAGGTAACGCTGGAGCTGGAAATCTGCCAAAAATAAGATGTCCTCACACCGGTTTCCATTGTAAAGAAGGAGGCATATTCGCGAGTGAAGATGAGACCGGCATGAAATAGATCGATAATAACACTTTCCCGGTACTTAACCTCTTGATCATATGACCAACCACCTCCTTGCCCGAATTCTCTTCCACCCACTAACATCAGCTGCGTGATATCACCACCTGCGCCGGCCCGGTATCCCATATACCATTTGTCGTTCAACTTCTTTGAGTACCCGATGGACCCGCCGATATAATTTGCTTCGATGCTGAGAATATGGTTGTCATAAGGGCGTAAGTTTGCCAATTCCTGAGCCTCTGCAGAAGGGTCTCCGGCGATAACTGTCCTTCCTAAAATGAGAAAAATGGCAATAATCGAAACATAGCGCATTTCAGACCTCGCGTTTTTGGATGGAAAAGTTTGGACTCCTGAAAATTTGTTTGAAAACCGCTGTAGATGAGATGAGGATAATTTTGCGATAACTGTGCCACAAAACTCTTATTGTGAAAAGCTTTCGTGCAGACCATTGTTTATATGAAAGATAGGCGTGGTTGTTGTAGTGCCAGGGTGCAGATAAACGGCTTCAGATTGTCGACAAACTTGACGATCATGTCGACAATCATTTCTTTTTCATGTTTGCAATGAATTGGACGTGCTGACTATATTTTATAGTTCAGAAAATGCCCATTTTATCAGCGAGAATTCTATGGAAAACGGCAAATACTCCCCGAAAAACAAAATTCGAATTGTGACAGCCGCCTCTTTATTCGACGGTCATGATGCCAGTATCAACATCATGCGGCGCATCTTGCAGAGTAGCGGTGCAGAGGTTATTCACCTGGGCCATAATCGCTCTGTAAAGGAGATTGTCGATTGCGCCATTCAGGAAGATGCCCAGGCCGTGGCGATAACCAGTTATCAGGGTGGGCATACTGAGTACTTCAAGTATATGTACGACCTGCTCCGCGAGCAGGGCGCCGGGCATATCAAAATTTTCGGCGGAGGCGGTGGTACTATTTTGCCGGACGAAATTGCGGAACTGCATGACTACGGCATCGCCAGGCTCTATTCACCGGAAGATGGCCGGACGCTTGGTCTACAGGGCATGATAGATGATCTCCTTCAGCAAAGTGATTACATCACCAAAACAGAAGTCGTTTCCGAAGAGATTGAAGCAATCAAGAAACGAAACATTCCTGCAATAGCCCAGGCTATTTCCTATATTGAAAACTTCCCGGAAGCGGCTGCTGAATTGATCAATGCCCTCGAGAAGTTGGCTGCCACGTCAGATATCCCGGTATTGGGCATCACCGGCACCGGGGGGGCCGGAAAATCGTCTCTGACAGACGAATTGGTTCGCCGTTTTGTGGCTGACTTCGACGACAAATCGATCGCCATCATTTCGGTTGATCCTTCCAAGCGAAAAACCGGTGGGGCGCTACTCGGGGATCGCATTCGCATGAACTCGATTTACAACGATCGCGTTTATATGCGCTCTTTCGCTACCCGCCAGGCGCATCTTGCGCTAAATAAGACTATTGTCCCAGCAGTCAACGTGCTGAAGGCGGCAGCGTATGATATGATTATTGTCGAGACCGCCGGAATCGGGCAAAGTGATTCGGAGATCACGGAAATTGCAGATGTTTCGGTTTACGTGATGACGCCGGAGTTCGGTGCGGCGACTCAGCTGGAAAAGATCGATATGATCGATTATGCCGACCTGGTTGCGATCAACAAATTTGACAAGCGCGGTGCTCTCGATGCCCTGCGGGATGTCAAGAAGCAATATCAACGCGGGCACGGCCTCTTCGACAAAGCCCCGGAAACCATGCCGGTTTATGGTACCATCGCCTCTCAATTTAATGACCCGGGCACCAATTCATTTTATCGGGCGGTGATTGATGGGTTGGTTGCCAAGTGCGACCTCAATTGGGAATCGATGTATGAGATTTCCCCGGAGATGAGCGAGAAGATCTATATCATTCCTCCGGAGCGCGTGCGCTATCTCGCAGAAATTGCTGAAAATAGCGATCGCTACAATAAGTACGTTGACAAGCAGGCCGGATTGGCCCGTCAGGCATATCAGCTGAAGGGAGCGATTGATCTTCTAAAATCGCAAGACCAGGATGCTGCCCAGCTTGAGACGCTCTACAGCGATGTCCAGCGGCAGTTGGACAAGGACTGCCAGGAAATCCTTGACGATTGGCAAGCGCAAAAGGAACGCTATGCTGCGGACGAATTCTCCTATACCGTTCGAAATCGCGAAATTGTGGTGAAGAACCACACCGAATCGCTTAGTCATTTGAAGATTCCCAAGATTTCGCTACCAAAATATCACGATTGGGGTGATATTCTACGCTGGGCGCTGACCGAAAACGTTCCCGGAGAATTTCCTTTTGCTGCCGGTGTATATCCCTTCAAGCGCACCAATGAGGACCCGACCCGAATGTTTGCCGGTGAAGGGGGACCGGAACGCACCAATCGCCGTTTCCATTATCTCAGTCATGGCATGCCGGCCGCCCGTCTCAGTACCGCATTTGATTCAGTGACTCTCTACGGAGAAGATCCGGATCACCGCCCGGATATCTACGGTAAGGTTGGAAACTCCGGTGTGAGTATTGCCACCCTCGATGACGCCAAAAAACTCTATTCCGGATTCGATCTCAGCAAGCCAACAACCTCCGTTTCGATGACCATCAATGGTCCGGCCCCGATGCTGTTGGCTTTTTTTATGAACGCCGCGATTGATCAGCAGTGCGAAGTATACATCCGCGAAAATGGCCTGGTTGATGAGGTCGAAAAGAAAATCAACGGCATTTATGAGCAACGTGACGCCAAACGCCCGGTCTATAACGGTGATTTACCGAAAGGGAATGATGGTCTCGGATTAATGCTGCTCGGCGTTAGTGGCGACCAAGTGTTACCGGCCGACGTGTATCAGAAAATCAAGGCTGCTACCATGTCGGTGGTACGAGGCACCGTTCAGGCAGATATCCTAAAGGAAGATCAGGCTCAGAATACCTGTATTTTCTCAACCGAGTTTGCCCTGCGCATGATGGGTGATATTCAGTCCTATTTCACCGAGCATAAGGTTCGAAATTTTTATTCGGTGTCGATTTCCGGATATCATATTGCCGAGGCCGGAGCAAATCCGATTACCCAGCTAGCTTTGACACTGGCCAATGGGTTCACCTTTGTGGAATACTATCTTAGCCGTGGCCTGGACATAGACAGTTTTGCGCCGAACCTCAGTTTCTTTTTTAGCAACGGGGTCGATCCGGAGTATGCCGTGATTGGCCGGGTGGCTCGCCGTATTTGGGCGAAGGCGATTCGCTACAAGTACAACGGCAATACCCGTTCGCAAATGCTAAAGTATCATATTCAGACCTCCGGACGTTCTTTACACGCTCAGGAAATCGACTTTAATGATATCCGCACTACTTTGCAGGCACTCTACGCGATTTACGATAACTGTAATTCCTTACACACCAACGCTTATGATGAAGCAATTACCACACCGACCGAAGAATCCGTACGTCGGGCGGTAGCCATCCAGTTGATCATCAATAAGGAATTAGGCCTGGCGAAGAATGAAAACCCGCTGCAGGGCGCCTTCATCGTTGAAGAGCTGACTGATTTGGTTGAAGAGGCGGTGCTGGCGGAATTTCGGCGGATTTCTGATCGCGGTGGTGTGCTTGGTGCGATGGAAACCATGTATCAGCGCAATAAGATCCAGGAAGAATCGCTTTATTATGAGTCTATGAAGCACAGTGGAGAACTGCCCATCATCGGCGTGAATACCTTCCTGAGCAGCACAGGTTCGCCGCAGCAATTACCGAAGGAAGTGATTCGCTCAACGGAAGACGAGAAAGAAGCCCAGATTTCTGCGGTGAAAGCATTCCAGTATCGTAACCGGGAGCATAGCACCGCTGCCTTGCAAAATCTGAAAAAGGCAGCCATCCAGAATCAAAATGTGTTTGATGCGCTCATGGAAACTGCCAAAGTGGCCTCACTTGGTCAGATTTCCTCTGCTCTCTATCAGGTAGGCGGTCAGTATCGGCGGAATATGTAGAAGCCATGAGCACATCCCCCTTAATCCCCCTTCGAAGAGGGATTAAGGGGGATGTGCCTGTATCGTCAGAGCCTGCGGCTCGTCAGCTCACTGCGTTCGCGGAAATAATTCTTTACGGCGAGTTTGCGAGCCTGACGATGCGAAGCAGCTGACGCTGACAGAGTCGGCTGACGAGGCGCAGGCTCTAACACGAGCGTAGCGAGTATAACGAGTCTATGAATTTCTTCGAATATACTTCCTATGACAGGATGAGTGAGGCCGCTGCTTCGCAAATGCTGAGAACGCTCAAGAACAAACCGGATGCCCTGTTTTGCCTGGCAACCGGCAACAGCCCACTGCAAGCCTATCGAATTTTTGTCAGGAAACTGCTTGCCTTAGACATAAGGACCGCATCGCTCCGACTCATTCAACTCGATGAATGGGGCGGCCTCTCACAAACACATCCGTCCAGCTGTGCCTACTATGTTTTCAGGGAAATTGCTTCACCATTGGGATTGGAGCAAGGGCAGCTCTTCACTTTTAACGGCACTGATGCTCTGGAAGGGCAGTGCTGTCAGACAGATGCTTATCTCGACAAAAATGGTCCAATTGACCTGTGTATATTGGGCCTCGGTACCAATGGTCATCTCGGATTTAACGAGCCCGCCGACCGTTTTTCGACCCGCACTCACATTGCCGCACTACAGCCGGCAACCCGCCAACACCAGATGGTTAAATCCCTTGATAGAACCCCAGATTTTGGAATTTCAATCGGAATTGAGGATATTCTTGCATCGCGCCATATCATCTTGCTCGTTGTCGGAAGATCCAAACTGCCTATTCTTGAACACCTCCGTAGCGGTCAAATTGACCCACTAATCCCGGCTTCAGCGCTTTGGCAGCACCCGAATGTGACCGTACTGATAGGTGTGAGTTGATCGTTGTTAGTGATGAAAGAAACTCCAAATCCCAACAAGAAAAATTCCAAATAGAAAAACAGCAAATTTAGCTGTTGGTCGACTGAAGTAGTCATGGCGACACAAGTCTGGTTCATAACCTCCGTTTTCGCGAGTTTTGGAATTTTTTCTGTTGAAATTTGGGATTTCCTCAATTCTGGCTCTGACTAACAACGAGCACCCAACACCGGTCAACTATCACTCTTGGACTATCTATGCATCTGGAAACCCTCGATTGGATCGTTATTGCTTTCTATGGTGTGATCACCTTTGTCTTAGGCGTCTGGTTTACGCGTCGGGCCAGCCGAAGTATGGAAGATTACTTCGTTGCCGGCAGATCCTTACCCTGGTGGTTGGCAGGCACCTCGATTGCGGCCACCTGGTTTGCGACGGATGCTCCGCTCGCTGCCGCTTCGCTCGTGCGCCAGCATGGTATTTTCGGTAACTGGCTTTGGTGGTATGAGGCCGGTGGCCTGATGTTGCTGGTGTTCTTCTTCGCCAAATTTTGGCGCCGTGCCGATATCCTGACAGATGCGGAATTTATGGAGCTGCGCTATTCGGGCAAATCAGCAACGGCGCTGAGAGTCGTTTCCGCCGTTTATCATGGGATTGTCAGAAACTGCATCGTCATGGGATGGGTGATGTTGGCGATGGTCAAATTTGCCAACGTGCTACTCGGTTGGGATGCTGCTTTCACGCTGACCGTCTGTGGATTCCTGGCGATTGTCTATACCGTTGCGTCGGGACTTTGGGGCGTGGTTATGACCGACATGTTCCAATTTATTACCGGATTGGCAGGGTCAATTCTCCTGGCCGCTATCGTTTTGGATCATTTGGGCGGCCCATCAGGTATGGTCGCCGCCATCGGACGATTGAATGATGCGCCAGTCGGCGCACTCGATATTCTACCCAATCCTGACCATATCTCGCCATTGGAATTCATGTCTTATATGTGCCTGATCTTCGTGCTCTGGAGCCGCAGCGGTCACGACGGCTATCCGGCACAGCGCTTGTTTGCTACGAAGAATGATAAAAATGCCATGCTGGCCGCTTTCTGGTGGGGATTCCTTGGCATTACCGTGATGACCTGGCCGTGGATTGTGGTCGGATTAGGGTCGCTGGTGATGTTCCCGGTTTCCGAAGCCACGCCGGCGCTGGCCGCTGATCCGGAACTGGCCTATCCAATGATGCTGGCGGAATTGATGCCGGTTGGTTTTAAAGGGATGCTGGTAGCAAGCTTTCTGGCTGCGTTCATGAGTACCATGGATACCCATCTCTGCTGGGGCGGTTCCTACCTAGTTAACGACATCTACAAGCGCTTTATGGTGAAAGAGGCGGCACCGTCGCATTATGTCTGGGCGTCACGTATCTCGATTCTAGTCCTGGTGTTCTTTGCCGCATTAACCGCCTACCATATGGATTCGATCGAAAGCGCCTGGATATATATCATTGATCTGACAGCCGGAATGGCCATTGTTTGGGCGCTACGCTGGTATTGGTGGCGGGTTAATGCCTGGGCGGAAATCAGCGCGATGGTGAGTTCGCTGCTCTTTGCCAATGGCGGTTTGATACTATCCTCACTGGCCTGGTTGGGGCTGATGTCTGAAGGCACCTTTCACAGCTTGAACGTCGTTTATACAGACGATTACAACCTGATTCGCGCATTCTTCATTCTTGCAGTCTGTACCGTTGTTTGGGTGCTTGTCGCTTATTTGACCGAACCGGATAGCCATGATGTTCTCGCCAATTTCTATACGAAGGTCCAACCGGGTGGCTGGTGGGGGCCGATTGCAGAGGCGCATCCGGAAGTGCAATCGGAAGCTACCGGCGGCGAGCGCTGGCTGGGTTGGTTGATGGGGATTGCGTTTATCTATGGCGGCCTGCTTGGCACCGGGTATCTCTTAACGGCTCAATATACAACCGGGCTAATACTGCTCTCACTTGCTATAGCCGCCCTCTTCGGCGCGCTGCGCTTCTTTCGCAAAGACGAAGCGCAGAAAATCGAGCAATTGACGCATTGAGCCGTTGTCCGTTTATCGATGTCTGTTCATCGTTGATTGGTTGAATAGTCAAATCGTTAAAACGTTGATTTGTATCTATAGCTTTTCTTTGTTCCGTACACGGCCCACGGCATCGTTTCCAATGTTTCAATACTTCAATATTTCAATACTTCAATGTCTTTTTCGGAGGATCTATGTCTCTAAAAATCACCCTCATCGGCGCCGGGAGCAAGGAGTTTGGCCCGGCCACCATCAATGATGTGCTTTTAAGCGATCCGCTTTGTGGGATGGATCTCGAGTTGATGCTCATGGATATCGATCCCGCCGAATTGAAGACCCATCAACAATATGCAGAGGATGTTGCTCAGAGGCTGAAGCGACAGATCCGCATCAGCCACACGACGGACCTGACAAAATCACTTGATGGGGCGGCTATCGTTATTTCTGCAATTGAACTGAATCGTTATTACTACTGGTCACAAGACTTTCATATTCCCCGCAAGTATGGTTTTCGACAAATCTATGGCGAAAATGGGGGGCCGGGCGGCCTCTTTCATGCTCTGCGCAACTTTGGACCAATGCATGATATCGCCAGGGCAATGGAGCGCACTTGCCCGGACGCCTGGCTTCTCAATTTTACCAATCCGCTAACAAAGCTTTGCGAGATGTTGCATCACTGTTCGGATGTGAAATTCATCGGACTCTGCCACGGCATTATGATGGGCAAAAACCAGATTGCCCGCTTCATGAATATGGAAGTCGATGATCTGAAGGCTTATGCCAGCGGCCTTAATCATTTTTCCTGGTTTCAGTCCATTGAACATGCCAAAACCGGAGAAGATTTGTATCCGCGCCTGAGAGAGATCGAGAAAAATGCCCACTGGCTGGCGGAGTGGGACGAAATCGCCCTCAGCCGAACGCTGTTGCGCACTTTTGGTCTCTATCCGTCGCCTGGCACCAATCATATTGGGGAGTATGTGCGCTGGGCGTCCGGATTCCTGGCCAGCAGCCAATTGCAATATTTTTATGACCCGGCCCAGACCGACCCCTGGCGCGACAACAATGTGCCCACATATCTTTACAACCTGGATACCAATCCAACCGCAATGCCTTTCCATCCCGAAAAACGGCCTATCGCCTTGTATAATAACTCTGAAGACGACGATCAGACGGATATTCGCGCTTCCGGTGAATTGGCGATAAATATCGTTGAAGGGTTGGTCTGCGGGATTGAATCGGAACTTGCCGCAATCAATATGGTGAATTCGAGTGGGGCAGTGCCTGGCTTGCCACTGGATGCCATTGTGGAGATGCCTGCGACCGTCGATCAAAACGGGATCACGCCAATGCAAATGCCGCAACTTCCCGAGGGACCGCTGGCATTTCTACGTACTCAATGTAGCATCCACAAGTTGCTGGTTGATGCATATAAGAATCAATCACGCAATTCCTTACTGCAGGCGATGCTGCTGGATCCTTTTGTAGATTCTTATCAAAACGCCGTGCATCTAATCAATGAGATGTGTGAATTGCAAAAAAGTGTGTTGCCAAAAATGGACTGGTAATGTTTATGATTGGCGCTGCCTTAAGATCTTGGTGATAGCTGAGAGCTATGGCACAGTGCAGTTAGAAGATTTACCACGAATGGACGCGAATTTTCGCGAATGTGAGAACTGATTTTCACTGGTTTCACGGATTTAAAGCGTTTCGCGTTTATTCGTGAAGATTCGCGTTAATCCTTTCCTCTTTAGAATCCCGTGGGGAAAAATAAGTGTTACGCACAACAATACTTCTTTTAATATTAATTCGCTCTACGAGCGTTTTGCGCGATATTTTTTAGTCATATAGTATAATTTTTTTGCAAAATTCATCTATTTAAGATATGTTGTTTATCCATGGGGGTGGAGGCGGTCGTATTTTCGATCTTTTACAGAGAGAGCCGCAATGGCATCTATGCCTCTAAAAAACGATGCGTCAAAGTCCACAAACGATTTCGGTAGTCGCGTTGCCAGCGACAAGGAATTGTGGGAACAGGTGCGTAATGATGATTCGGCTGCGTTGAACACGCTCTATCATCGCTATCACATTGCTCTATGGGAATATGCTGTGAGCCTGACGCGGCGGAATGATTTGGCAAAAGATGCAATTCAGGAAGCCTTCGTGTATATTTGGATGAAGCGGCATGCGATTCAACTCAACAGTTCTCTAAAAGCCTATCTGCTTATCTCCGTACGCAATCATTTGCTGAAAAGTCTGCAGCGCCAAAGGCGATTTGTCGATTCGCCTATTTCATCTCAAAATGGCATTCCTGATGATGCTTTTTCACCTGAAGACATGATTGTTATACGTGAAAGCAAAGAGGTGAGTAAGCAACTGATCGAAAAGATGATTGCGCGAATACCTGCTCGCAAAAGAGAAGCACTCTATCTGAAAGTCTATAATAACTTGCCTTATAAGGAAGTCGCAAGTATCATGGAAGTATCGCCTCAAGTTGCCCGAAATTATGTCTCTGAAGCCTACCAACAGCTCCATGTGCTGCTAAAAAATCATAAAAGTGTTATTTTTTAACAGCAATTTCACATTTAAAGCATTACATTGAGTACTGTCGCGTCCCGTTCTAATGAGGGCTCGGCATATTCATAGGAGCATTAGCCGTAGTCCCGCTACGGTAAAATTGGAAACGGCATTGGAAAATACTGGAAAACGCGTTGGGGAACTACTTGCCAACCCATCTTTTCAACGATGGCTGGATGGTGCGTGTAGTCCGACTGAAAAACTTCACTGGGAAAACTGGCTTCATAGTGATAGCAAAAATTCTGAGCTAGTCGAAAATGCGCGTGAGCTAAGAGATCAAACGGCTTTTACTGCTCCGGACATGCCTGCTCCGGATCTTTTTGTTAGTATTCAGGATCTTGAAGCGCGAATAGCTGAAGCTGAAAAGCGTGATTCCGATCCGCAAGTCATTCCTCCGGCGTCCAATGCCAAAGCCTCGTCGAATCAATTCCGATACATTGCTGTCGCTGCCGCTTTGCTACTGGCCACAACTTTCATATTCTACAGCTGGGTGTCAAATTCCGCTGGAGAAGAATACCACACGGCATTTGGTGAGCGCCAGACAGTTGACCTCCCGGATGGCTCCATTGCCATTTTAAACGGAAATTCCTCACTGCTTGTGGATGCCGGTTTTGGGAAAAAAGGTGGCCGAAATGTAACCATGACCGGTGAGATTTACTTTGATGTACGCAAATCGGACGCTGGCGCTGATCCGCATTTTCGCGTTCATACGAAAGATGGCGTTATTCAGGTACTGGGAACTCGATTTAATGTCCTCCGGACTAAAGAGAAAACCAGAGTCGTTCTGGAAGAAGGCCGGGTCAAAGTACACGTTCTCCAGGATGAAATAGCCACAAATAATCCATCCTCTTCCATTGTTCTACAACCGGGTCAGGCAATAACCTTTCGGCATCATCAGATACTGCCGGATGTAGAAATCGGATCATATAGTCATATGCTAAGCTGGTGGAAAGAATTTATCGTTTTTGACGAAACACCGGTCAGTGCGATCGTCAAGCGTTTGGAATGGACCTACGGTGTGACTGTCCGTGTTGACGACCCGTCAATTTTTGAGCAGACAATTTCCGGCCGAATTCCCAATAACGACCTTCCCTCAATTGTTAATACCCTTGCCCGCGTTTTACAGGTGAATGCCTCCATCGACGGCAATTCTATTGTTTTAGTCAAGTAGAATTGCTAGTATTTAGCATACACTCGCCGTTGGGGGCGCATGCGTTTAACAGTAATCACCGTTCTTTTTCAGGTACTGATTTTTTGTACGCTGTTTGGGCTCTATGATCAGCTCTATTCAGAGCTTCCCCGTAATCACGTACAAAATACCCCTCTTGAAGATTCCCTTAATGAACTGGAGAAGCGCTATGGCATCAACTTTGTCTATGTGGATGCCTTGATCCGACGTAAAATGCCTACCCCTTTACCAGATAAAATTGACGATCTGGACAAATTTCTCGAAAAGTGGCTGGCAACCTGCGATCTTCGTTTTGACAAGGTTGATGAAACCACTTATGTCTTGATACCGGCAAAGTTTCAGACGACGGGCCACGGGCAGCTCAAAGCCACCGGCACTATTCGCGGGGTGGTGATGGATAGCGACGGTAGTGCTCTTGCCGGCGCTAACATTGTTATTCTTAACATGCAGATCGGGACCGTCTCTAATACCAACGGATTTTATGAGCTAAAAAATGCTCCGTTAACCGCGATCGATTTGCAGGCCTCTTATCTCGGCTACAAGACCGTCCGAAAACGTTTGGTGCTTTCCACGCATAAGGCCAATATTGTCAACCTCTCCCTGCAGCCTGATATTTTGAAAATGGACGCCATGGTAACCACAACAACCAGGGCGGTGCGGATGCAAAAAGAGCTGCCTGGCTCATTTACGCTCCTGGACGCAGCGGAAATTCGCCGCATGGCCCCTAATAGCCTGGCTGATATTTTGCAATCGGTGCCGGGAGTTCATGCGGAAGGCGGTGGAGGGGAACTGTCTGCAAACGTATTTGTGCGCGGCCTGCCTGCCCCCGGTCAGTACAAATACAATCCTGTTGAAGAAGACGGGATGCCGGTGATTTCCACCAGTGGCATCACCAGTATTGCGCCGGATATCTATTTCCGCTACGATCTGAATGTCGAGACGTTGGAGTTCTCTCGTGGCGGCAGCTCGGGGCTTTTTGGGACCGGCTCTCCGGCCGGTATTATCAACTACAAGAGCAAGGTGGGTGGGCCGACACCAAAATCTACCTTGCAAATGACCTACGGCGAGCGCAATCTGATTCGAACGGATTTCAACAACAATGGTCCGATTGGGAAGCACGTCCGCTACAATATTGGTGGCTATTATCGTTATGACGAAGGTCCGATTCGCACCGGATTGCTGGGAGAAGGGTTTCAAATCAAGGGCAACATCACCCGCCTCTTCACCAATGGTTTCTTGCGAATTTTTGCCAAGTATGTTGACGACCACGCCCAATTCTTTCTCCCCTTCGCCCATGATTCACGTACCGGGCGTCCGGCCATTGGCGACGACGGGAATGAAATTCGCACGGTCAATTCTGCTGAAGCAGCGGAATTCAGCTTTTTGACGCCCGACGGCAGTTTCGAGTCGCGAATGGAGAACGGCATTCAAACCCGAGGTGGTTCGGTTATGTTACAGTACACCCACCGCCTGGGTGACTCCTGGACCCTTGAGGGCAAGACGCGCTGGGCGGATATTGATCACGAAAGCAACTTATTTATACCCTTCCCGGCATTTCAAACCGTTGACGGATATGCCAACCGCCATGGTGTAGACGGTGAGCCGCTGTTTATTCAGGATCCGGAGGCGCAGCGCCCCATCTATACGTACACCAATCATCCGGAAGAGCGCTTTAGCGGCAAATTCCTGATTGACCAGGGGGCGTGGTACTGGCATCATCCTTTTACGGATATTGCAACGGACTTCAGTATTGCCAGGACTTTTGATGGGGAGCGCGTTGCGCAAAGAATTATTCTCGGTGCCTTTCTTTCCCGCACTCGCATGACCCAGGAGGAAATTCATAGCAGTGTCCTGGTGGAATTTGCCGACCAGCCGCGCCTGCTTGATCTGATGATCCAGGATCGTGGCCCCGATGGTCTGTTTGATACCGCAGATGATGATACCATTGCCGTGACTCGTAACGGTCTCACCAATGCCGTCAGTTCCCTGGGATCGGTTTATAATAACAATCAGCTGTCAAACAATAAGCTTGCTCTCTTCGCCGGTAATGAATTGGTAATCGCTAAACGCCTGCGCATCGACGGCGCTTTACGCTATGAATGGCAAACCGGCACCCTTGTTGTCGAAGGTGCTGAGCCGGTAACGGTTGCCGAAAATCCATCCCTGGCCGAACAGGGATTTCAGTGGGGAAACGGGAAATTTACGCGCCGGACCTTGGCATTTAATGATTGGGCCGCTTCTGTAGGAATCAACTACGCCCTAACCGATCAGCTGAACCTTTACGGAATTGGCAGTCAAGGGTATTTTTTCCCGGAACTTCAGGTTTTTAGTGGGAACATCGGCCGCGATGCGCAAGGGAACTTCCTGCAGATTGAGCCGGACAATGAATCCTTCCTGCAAATGGAGTCCGGCCTGAAATTCAGCGACCCGGTATTGAGTGGCACTGTCGCGCTTCACTACACAAAAATTGCCAACCGTCTGCAAACAGACGCCCAGCAGGGAACAGATGGTGTAGTTCGCAATATCACCCGCGCTGTTGGGGAAGCGGCAACCCTGGGGTTGGAAATGACCGCTGCATTGGCCGTACCGCAGATACAAGGCTTGGTATTGTCGAGCGACTTGACCCTTCAGGATCACGGATACCTGGATTATTCTACGCGCTTACCGGGGGATGATGGGCAGTTTGGCACGGATGATGATATCCATGCAGTGTTTGACGGGAACCGCGTTCCTCGCCAACCGCAACTGATGAGTAACTGGCAGCTTCTCTATGAACATCAGCGTTTTGAAGTCCGCGCCAGCCTGAAATATCTCGGTGAACGCTTTGCAGACGATGCCAATGAGCAAGCGTTGGATGCATTTACCGTGTATAATCTGGATGCCGGTTATAAACTCAAACTGCGAAACAGCACGGTACGCCTCGGCATCAATATTTACAATCTTCTCAATAGTCGTGGCCTGACGGAAGGAGATCCGCGAATTCCTCCGGGCGTCAGCCTGGGAGAACGTCCCTATTTTAACGCCCGTCCGGTTTTGCCGCGAAGGATATTGGGGCGGTTGACGATTGATTTGTAGCAAGGCATAGAAGGAAATCCCCCCTCTATCTCCCCCCGGGGGAGATAGAGGGGGGATTGTCGCATTTCACATCGCCGCAAGACTCCCCCCCTCAAAAAAATTACACTTTTTCCAATTTCCTACATGACATTTCCCTCACCTCCATCCCTTTAGTATAGGCCGTACTCCGGAACGGCTAATTTTTTATTGCCTTTCGAGTAGTTTGTTTTGTGAATAAACAAAGCTTGGTCGCGGCTTTTTCCCCCGCATTTGCGGGTTTCTTTAAGCGCTTCATTTAGTGATAAGCTTTAGAGTCACGCAGGTTTGCTTTATAAATCATGATAAAACCCCAAACCTAACAGGAGGAGTTTATGAGAATCAAAGTTCTACTCTGTAGTCTGGCTATGCTTCTCTTCTTTGCCGGAGAAGCCCTGGCCCAGGGTAAGACGGTGAAAGGCCGTGTTTTCTCTGGTGAAGATAGAGAACCTCTGATTGGTGCAAACGTTATCGTTAAAGGCACTGAGAAGGGCGCGGCTACCGATATCGATGGCGTTTACGTTCTTGAAGACGTGAACGAAGGCGACGTTCTGGTTGTCGTTTATATCGGTTACCAGGGACAGGAAACAACAGTCGGTAGTGACGATGTTGTAGACTTTCGTCTGATTCCGGTGGCCATATCCGGTGACGAAGAAGTCGTTATTGGATATGGAACTCAACAGGCTAAAGACCTGACCAATGCTGTCGCGACACTGGATGAACATGCTTTTAACAAAGGTGTTACGACAGACTTCCAGCAGCTGCTGCAGTCTCGTGTGCCGGGTGTGACGGTATCCGCAAGTAGTGGAGATCTTGGTGCTGAGCCGCTGATTCGTATCCGCGGTGGTACTTCAATCTCCGCCGGCAATGGTCCCATGATCGTTATCGATGGTGTGCCGGTTGACAATGCAGCTGCTACCCCCAATTTTGATGAAACCAGTGACGACACCGGTGGTGATGCCGGTACAGATTCGCCGAGTGGTGGAACGCGCGAAAACCCGCTGAGCAGCTTGAACCCGAATGATATCGAGTCTATTAATATCCTGAAAGATGCCTCGGCTGCTGCGATTTATGGTGCGCGCGGTGGTAATGGTGTGATTCTCATTACTACCAAGTCCGGCTCCGGAGGTGCCCCGTCCTTGACTTACGACGTGTATACCAGTACCTCTACTCAGTCCAAAACCTACGATCTTCTCTCCGCATCCGAATATCGTGATTATGCAGGCAGCGCTCCGGTTACCGCATATTTGAATGCCAATGGTCTTTCTCTTGGCAATCTTGATGATTCAGATACAGACTGGCAGGATGAAGTAAATCGCGCTGCTTTTGGTCAAAGCCACAACCTGTCTTTCAGCTCCGGCGGCGATCGCACTTCTTACTTGCTGTCTGTTAACTATCTTGATGAAGAAGGTATTATTGTTGGTTCCGACCGTCAGCGCATTACCGGTCGTTTGAACGTGAAGCACAAAGTGCTCGATGACAAATTGACCTTCAACCTGCGTTTCAACCCCAGTTTCATCAAGCGGAACAACACCCCGTATCGCCAGGCCGGTGGTTTCCGTGGTGGTTTGTTCACAAACGTTTTGAAATACAATCCGACGCTGCCTGCACTAAATGCAGATGGTAGCTTCTACGAATTCCCCGGCAGCCCGGATATTCGTAACCCGGTTGCCATGGTTGAGCTGATCGAAGATCAATCAGAAAACCTGCGAATTTTTGCCAACCTGACCGCTGACTACCAGATTACACCATCTCTCAGCGGTAAGATAAATCTGGGTATGGATCGGTCTGACGCTGAGCGTGCGATCTATCAGCCGAATTCACTGCCTTATGCAGCCAGCTTTGGCGGACGTGCCGACTTGCGTACGACAGACCGTCAAAATGTTCTACTGGAAACCACATTCAATTACAATGCCAACATTAGTGACAACCAGAAGTTGGAAGCCTGGGCAGGATACTCCTTTCAGGAATTCGAAAATATCTTCCGCGGTTCTGCTGCCCAGGGTTTTGTAACTGATGCATGGTCCTTCGACAACCTTAGTGGTGGTAGTGACTTCTCAGTTCGTCCGTTTAGTTTTGCAACTGAAAACCGCCTCATCTCTTTCCTCGGACGGGCTGTATATTCAATCAGCGACAAATACTTGCTGAACGCTGCAGTTCGCCGTGAAGGATCTTCTCGTTTTGGCAGTGAGTCTCAATGGGGTGTTTTCCCGTCATTGTCCGCCGGTTGGCGCTTGTCTGAAGAGAGTTTCCTGAACAGTAGCTCCCTGATTGACGATCTGAAACTGCGAGTTAGTTACGGTATCACCGGAAACCAGGATATTGGTGACTATCTGGCGTTTAACCTGCTTGGCCCCGGTGCGAATGCTGTTATCGGCGACCAGATCTTAACCGGTGTATCGGCAACCCAGGTTGCAAACCCGGATCTGCAATGGGAAGAAACAAGCCAGGTGAACGTTGGTGTCGATTTTGCTCTCAAGGGCAACCGCATCTCCGGTTCGGTAGACCTCTACCAGAAGAACACCGACAACCTGCTGCTTGGTATTCCGATTCCGCAACCCTCCGTTGTTGAAACCCGCATTACCAACATTGGTGAAGTTGAGAACCGTGGCATTGAATTCTCTCTCAACACCATCAATATTTCGAATGCAAAGTTCTTCTGGCGTTCGAATTTCAACATTGCTGCCAATCGCAATGAAGTACTGACCATGCGCAGTGATGAAGACTTTATCATCCATGGCCGTTTGAGTGGCGCTGGTCTCTCCAGCGTTGATGCTCAAATCATCAAGCCGGGTCTGGCGCTGGGAACCTTTATTGGTCCGCGTTTCCTCGGTTATGATGCCAATGGTAAAGAGATCCTTTCGACCGATCCGAGCCGTCCGGAATCTTCCCAGGGTATTCTCGGCGATGGCCGCTTTATTCTCGGCGATGCACAGCCGGATTTTACCTATGGCTTTTCCAGCACGATGGTATACGGCAATTTCGATCTTCGTTTCTTCTTCCAGGGTGTTCAAGGGATCGAACTGCTAAACAACACTCGCCTGGAATATCAGCGTCCGTCCAATATTCTTAACGGACTCAATATGTTTGCAGAGACCGTAGATGATGTAAATGCCGGCCTCGGTGTAAACGAAGTAGTTGCCTACAGCGACCGTTTCATCGAAGACGCGTCTTATCTCCGTCTGCAAAACATGACTCTCGGTTATACATTTGATTCAGCATTCTTCCGCAACCTGCGGGTCTATTTGAGCGCTGACAACTTGTTCGTGCTGACTGGATACAAAGGCCTGGATCCGGAAGTGAATACTTTCGCTATTCGTAATGCTGACGAGCCGCCGACGCTTGGTATCGACTATACCAACTATCCGCGTGCCCGAACATTTACGATTGGTTTGAATCTTGGACTGCGGTAACCAGAACTTGTTCAGTTAATTGAAGAAACAGAAAATAATATAGATTTAAGGAGAATATGCGATGAATAAAACGACGCTTCGTTTGTTGACAGCGTTTCTCGCGATCCCGCTAATCTTTATGAGCTGTACCGATCTTGAGGTGGAGCCGAGAAGTTCAGTAACACCGGATAACTTTTATCAGACTGAAGCTGAACTGGTAGCAGCGGTGATTCCGGTATATGCGGCGCTGCGTGACTTGTCATGGGGCGATCCAATGCACCTGCAGCAGGTATCGTCTGATGAAATTTTCATCCCGCAGCGCGGTGGTGACTGGGGTGATGGTGATGTTTGGAAAGACCTGCATCGTCACACCTGGCGTCCAACGCTCGGCTTCGTAAATGGCGGCTGGACAGCATTGTATCGCGGTGTGGCCCGCGCGAATTCGGTAATTCCGAACCTGGAAGCCGCCGGTAGTGATCTGGCAAATACCTTCCTGGCGGAAGCGCGAGTTCTGCGTGCCTTTTACTATTATCAACTGATGGATCTTTACGGTGGTGTGCCAATCGTTACCGATCCGGAAACCGATCCGGACAATCCGCCGTCTTCGAATTCCCGAACTCAGGTATTTGATTTCGTGGTATCTGAAATTACCGAAGCCCTGCCGGATCTGGTAGATTTTCATGCCGGTGGTGCATGGGGACGGGTAACGAAGAGTGCTGCGAATGCCATTCTCAGCAGCGTGTATCTGAATGCCGAAGTATATACTGGCAACGCACGCTGGGCAGAAGCAGTTGCTGCCGCAGATGCAGTGATCAACTCGGGCCAGTATGAGCTGTTGGACAACTACACTGAAAACTTTGCTTTGGCCAACGAAGGCGACGGCAATGCCGAAACTGTTTGGGCTATCGGGCATCGTCCGGAAGATGGCGTAGGCTTTAACCGCCATATGGCCAGTTTGCATTACAATCAGCTGCCCGCCACTCCCTGGAACGGCTGGTCGGTAGTGACGGATTTTTATAATCGCTACGATCAGGAAGATGATCGTACCAGTGTGCTGCTGGTTGGACCGCAGGTAGTACTCGGTGGCTCAGATGCTGGTATGCCGGCAACTGACCGTCAGGGCAACCCCTTGAACTTCACGCCGGAAATTGGTGATCTGGACGTAGCCAGTGAAAATGAAGGCGTTCGTATTCTGAAGTGGGAAGTGGATCCGGCACAAAGCGGCGGAAATGCCGGTAACGACTTTGCCATTTACCGCTATGCTCACGTACTGTTAAACAAAGCTGAAGCGCTATTGTGGCAGGGACAAGAAGCTGAGGCTCGTGATATCGTTAATCAAGTGCGTGCTCGTGCATTTGAGCCGGACAAACCGCTGGCCACTTTGACCGCAGATGATATGCTGAATGAGCGTGGCTTTGAATTGCTTTGGGAAAACGTTCGTCGCCAGGATTTGATTCGTCATGGCAAATTTACCGACGCCTGGACCCATAAGAATGCCAGCGAAAGTTTCCGCACCATTTTCCCGATTCCGCAGACTCAGCTGGATGCAAACCCCAATCTCCAGCAGAATCCGGGATATTGATCCGTCAGCTTGCTGACAGCAGTATCGTTCTTATTCATCTATCAGCCATGCACATGCATGGCTGATGGTTTATTTGAAGCCTGGATAATTTTTAGTATAATCCCCCCTCCATCTCCCCCCGGGGGGAGATGGAGGGGGGATTTTTTTAGCGATTCCAATTAAGGTTTAATAGATTGCCACAACATTGGTCCACCAGGAATCTATGATGAAGCGCATGATGCCACTTTTACACCACTTCTCCAGACTCGCGAGACCTGCGCTTCGGCTTCCATTGGTTGTCCTGGCTTCAATAATCCTGTTTGCTGGCTGTGGGGAAGAGGGGCCGGTCACCATCGAAGTCAATTCTCTATTTACTGCTTTGCCCTCTGCCTATACTGGTATCGACTTCTCCAATAATCTGGCAAATGAAACCAATTTTAATGTGTTCAAATATCGTAACTACTATAATGGTGGCGGCGTGGCAATTGGTGATCTAAATGGCGATGGTCTAGCGGATGTTTATCTGGTTGGAAATCATGAGATTAACCGCCTTTACCTGAATGAAGGAAAGATGCAGTTTCGCGATGTGACATCCTCTGCAGAAGTAGGTGGAGGTCATGCCTGGTCAACCGGTGCGGCAATTGTTGATATGAACGCCGATGGCCGTCTCGATCTATATGTATCGAACAGCGGTAATGTCGATGGCGACAATCGCGCCAATGAGCTTTTCATCAATGAAGGAAATAACAGTAGCGGTGTTCCGCAATTCCGCGAGGCCGCGAAAGAATACGGCATAGATGATCGTGGCTTTTCAACCCATGCGGCGTTTTTTGATTATGACCGCGATGGCGATCTCGATCTTTATGTGTTGAACAATGCTTTCCGTCCGCTCAGTACCTTTGATCTCTCCAGGAATCTGCGTTTTACGCCCGACCCGCATGGCGGCGGGGATCAGTTTTACCGGAATGATAATGGGGTGTTCAGCAATATCACCGCGGAGGCGGGCGTGCTCAGCAGCGTCATCGCCTTTGGACTTGGGGTATCGGTTAGCGATGTGAATAATGATGGCTGGCTGGATGTTTATATCGCTAATGACTTTTTCGAACGCGATTATCTCTACATTAATCAACAGAACGGCACTTTTTCGGAACAGCTGGAAGAAATGATACCGCATGTTAGCCTATCGTCGATGGGCGCAGACATTGCTGACCTCAACAACGACGGGTTCATGGAAATCTACACAACCGATATGCTGCCGGAAGATGACCGCCGTTTAAAGACTACATTTACTTTTGATACATTTGATTTTGTCGAGCAGCAGGTCAAGTGGGGATACGGGCACCAGGTATCTCAAAATGTTTTGCAGTTGAATAATGGTCCGGGTCCGGATGGGCGGTTTACTTTTAGCGACATTGCACTTTATGCCGGTGTCGCCAAAAGTGACTGGAGCTGGGCGGCAACCATTTTTGATCTCGACAACGATGGCCTGAAAGATATTTTCATCTCGAACGGCATTTTTCGTGATGTAACCGATCAGGACTACCTGGAACTGCTGATGAACAATGAGCACATTCAGCAGATTATGCAGGGCGAGAAGGTTGATTTTCCGGAGTTGATTCGCCAAATGCCCTCAACGCCGCTTCGGAACTATGCCTTTCGCAATAACGGTGATCTTACGTTTTCAAATCTGGGTGATGCATGGGGACTGGATACCCTCAGCTTTTCTAATGGTGTTGCCTATGGTGATCTGGATCTTGACGGCGATATCGATATGGTGGTCAATAATGTTAATAGTGAAGCATTTGTTTATCGAAATGAGAGCAATGATCAGCTGGGCAATCATTTCTTGCAGGTGCAGCTGATAGGGGAGGGGGCAAACCGTTTTGCCATTGGCGCAAAAGCAACGATTCGATTTGAGGATGGTTCTCAGCAGGTCCTCGAGCACATGCCGATGCGTGGTTTTCAGTCATCGATGGATTATACCCTGACATTTGGATTTGGAAAAGCAAGCGTGGCCGCTGCCGATTTGCGTATTGACTGGCCTGATGGCCGGGTGAGTAATGTACAGCCTGTACCACTGGACACCCTCTTGACTTTGAAGCAGGCACACGCAGCCAGGCCAGAGCTCGAAAAACCTGCATCTGTACCGTCTTTGCTTAAGGAAATAACAGCTGAGCTTGGATTCGAATATCTTCATCAAGAAAATGATTTTGACGATTTCCGCCGTGAGCCATTGTTACCTGAAAAGCTGTCAACAGAAGGTCCGCGGATTGCTGTGGGTGATGTGAATGGAGATGGTCGAGTAGATCTATATGTTGGCGGCGCCAAAGCGACTGCCGGTAAAATTCTGATTCATACCGCTAATGGATTTGATGAAAGTAACCAACCTGTATTTGAAAAGCACAAAATTTCTGAAGATGTTGATGCAGCTTTCTTTGACGCCGATGGAGACCGAGATCTTGACTTATACGTGGTCAGTGGCGGGAATGAATACTCGCGTCGCGCACCTGCTTTGGTCGATCGCCTCTACCTCAATGATGGGCGCGGCAATTTTAGCTATGCGCAGAAGGCATTGCCGCATTTTCAGGCCAGCGGCTCCTGCGTTGCCCTGTCTGATTTTGACGGCGACGGCGATATCGACCTCTTCGTCGGTAGCCGGAGTATTCCCTGGCGATATGGCCTGCCCCCGGTGAGCTACCTTCTGCAAAACGACGGCCGCGGAAAATTTTCTGTGGTGACAGATGAAGTAGCGCCTGGGCTGAAGGAGATTGGAATGATAACCGATGCCCAATGGGCAGATCAGGATGGGAATGGCCGGCCCGATCTCATTCTTGCCGGTGACTGGATGCCTCTGACAATATTTCACAATAAGAATGGTAAATTGATCAATGGTGCGGATGCTCTTGGACTTGCTGAAGATCGCGGCCTCTGGAATCGCATCCTGGCTACGGATTTGGATCAAGATGGACATCTTGATCTGATTGCCGGCAATCTTGGGCGTAACGCCAAAATCACACCACATACCAGTTTTCCAATTACCATGCATGTTGGCGATTTTAACCGCAATGGTATGGTCGAGCAGCTGCTAACCGTTGACCGGCAGGGCACTGCCTATCCATTGCCACTGTTGTCGGCCCTTTCTCGACCAATGCCAGGCGTTCGTCAATTGTTTCCCTCTCATGCAGATTATGCTGAGAAACAGGTGTCGGATATACTCAACCCAGGCCAGCTCGAGTCTGCCAGGATATTAGAGGTGACGCGCGTTGAAAGTGTGATCTATTATGGCCGCGCCGACGGCAAGTTTGATGTCGTTGCCTTGCCGGCGCTTGCCCAGCTATTTCCAATTCGGGCCATTCATGTAGAAGATCTGGATAATGACGGCCGAAAAGATATTATTCTGGGCGGCAATTTTTATTCCGCGACGGTGCAGCTCGGGCGCTACGATGCCGGCTACGGACTTGTCCTTAAGGGGCAGGAGGCGCGTCACTTTAAAGCACTAACCGCGCGGGAAAGTGGCTTGCAGCTCAGCGGGGAGATTCGCGATATCGGTGCAGTGCCTTCTGGCAAACAGAAATTGCTGCTATTTGCCCGGAATAATGACACGGCGGTGGTTTATCAGGTTTATTGAAAGCTTAATGAACTTGTTCTGACGAATTTGCCGGGCAAGGTGTCCCCCCTCTATCTCCCCCCGGGAGGAGATAGAGGGGGGATTACAGCCAGCGCAGATTTTCACCTGATATCTATTATCAATCATCAGAAAGGATAGAAGATTGTTCAATAATCTATTTCGTTGCATGGCATGTAGCCTGTTGGTATTTGCCTTCAGCGCCTGCAGCCAACAGGCGGACAAACAACCTGAGAAGAATATGATAACGACATTGGAAAGTGTGTCAAAAAAGGCGCCCGAATGGTCAAAGGATGCCGCCATATATGAAGTGAATTTGCGGCAATATTCGCAGGAAGGCACCTTTGCTGCCTTTGAACCGCACCTCCCTCGCTTGCAAAAGATGGGAATTAAAATAATCTGGTTGATGCCGATTCATCCGATTGGCGTGGAAAAGCGCAAGGGCGCTCTTGGCAGCTACTATTCCGTGAAAGATTATACCGGTATAGATCCGTCATTAGGCACCCTCGATGACTTCAAGCGGCTGGTGCGGAAGACCCATGAATTGGGCATGTATCTGGTGCTGGATTGGGTGGCCAATCATAGCGCCTGGGACAATCCCTGGATGGAAAAACATCCGGATTGGTATACCCGCAATGATAGCGGTGAGGTCATTCCCCCGGTGCCGGACTGGAGCGATGTTGCTGACCTGAACTTCGACAATCACGATATGCGTGCGGAGATGATTCGTGCGTTGGCCTATTGGGTTGAGGAAACCGATATTGATGGATTCCGCTGCGACATGGCCGGGATGGTGCCCCTCGATTTTTGGCGCGCGGCTCGCAAACAACTGGATGACATCAAGCCGGTTTTCATGCTCGGTGAGTGGGAGGAGCCATCAATTCACGAAGCATTCGACATGAGCTATACCTGGAAATTACACCACCTCATGAAAGATGTGGCACATCAGAAGAATACGGCGAAGGACATTCGCGCAACGATTGAAACCTATCTCAAGGAATATCCGCCGGACGCCTACCGGGTTCAGTTTACCTCAAATCATGATGAAAACAGCTGGCAGGGAACCGTCTTTGAGCGGCTCGGCGATGGGGCAGAAGCCTTTGCTGCATTGACGACGGTTATACCGGGGATGCCGCTCATTTACAGTGGTCAGGAAGCTGGATTAAGCAAACGCCTGGCATTTTTTGAGAAGGATGTCATTGACTGGCAGCCGCACCCGTTTGCGGAATTATATACCACGCTACTCCATCTCAAGCGCGACAATGAAGCTTTGTGGAACGGGGAATATGGTGGTGGTATCACCTTCATAGACAGCGATTCCGAACATGTTCTTGCATTTACCCGCGAAAAAGACGGAAACAGCATTGCGGCGGTCTTTAATTTGTCGGCAACCCCACAGCGTGTAGAAATGACTGCAGGCGATCTTGAGCCGGTGTTCCCATCCGGTCCGCAACTGAAATCTCAAAATGGACAATCGATAATTGAACTGAAACCCTGGGCATACCAGATTTACAAGAAGGCAGATAAATGAGTGAGTATTTGTGGTGGAAAAACGGTGTTGTTTACCAGATTTATCCGCGCAGCTTCCAGGATAGCAATGATGATGGTATTGGCGACTTACAAGGGATTATCCAGCGCTTGGACTATTTGAAAGATCTCGGTATCGATGCAATTTGGATTTCTCCGATCTTTGCATCGCCGATGGTCGATTTTGGATATGACGTTGCCGACTACACCGCCATTCATCCGATGTTCGGCGATATGGAGACATTTGATCGCCTCCTGGATGAAGCGCACACGCGGGAATTGAAAGTTATTTTGGACTATGTGCCGAACCACAGTTCTGATCAGCATGCCTGGTTTAAAGAATCTCGCAGTTCCCGCGACAATCCCAAACGGGATTGGTATATCTGGAAAAATGCCAAGCCAGATGGCAGTCCGCCAAATAACTGGGAATCGATCTTTGGTGGACCGGCCTGGACCTGGGACGAAGCCACCGGGCAATATTACCTGCATTCCTTTCTCAAGGAGCAGCCGGATCTCAACTGGCGTAATCCGGAACTTGTGGCAGCGATGGAAAACGTCTTGCGTTTTTGGCTTGACAAAGGCGTGGATGGTTTTCGCATGGATGCAGTGATGTGTTCTGTTAAACATGCCGATTTCCCGGATAATCCACCTGTAGCGGATGATAGTCCGCTAAAGCCATTCGGATTCAACCTCGAGCCGAAGTATTCCCAGAGTCAGCCGGAGCTGCACAACATATTACACTCCTGGCGTAAGCTATTTGATTCCTATCCTGGAGACCGGGTAATGATCGGGGAAACCTGGGTGTTTGATATGGATGTGCTGGCGTCCTATTACGGCAAAAACCTCGATGAATTCCACCTGCCTTATAACTTCATGGCCACCATGCTGCCCTGGGATGCCAATGCGCTGAGGGATCTGATTCAACGCTATTATGCGGCAATACCGGCAGGCGGTACACCGAATTTTGTGTTCGGGAATCATGACGTTCACCGTCCGGCAACCCGGCACGGTTATCGGAATCATCGCTCCATTGGTTTGCTCTTGCTGACTTTATGGGGTGTGCCAACAATGTATTATGGTGACGAACTTGGTATGGAGGATGGAGAGATACCGGTGGAATTTATCCAGGATCCCTGGGGCAAAGATGACCCGGATTTGAACCTTGGGCGCGATCCGGAACGGACACCGATGCAATGGGACGACAGTGCCAATGCCGGTTTTACTGCCGGTGGCGTAACGCCCTGGCTGCCGGTCGCTTCCAACTACAAGACATTGAATGCTGCTGCGCAAATAAGGGATGAGCGCTCAACATTGAATTTCTATCGCAAGCTTTTGCAACTGCGGAAAACCTCGCCGGCCTTGCATGGCGGTAGCTTCGAATTTGTAGATGGTTTACCTGATGACATCATTGCCTACCTTCGGGAAAATGGCGATGAAAAGCTGCTTTGCCTGGTCAACTTTTCCAATCAGGAGTATGCAGTGAATATCAGCCATGTTGCCGCAGCTGGTTCATTGTTGATTTCGACAGATTTGAGTGACCCGGGTGAAGTTGATATGAACCTGTTTACTGTAGTCGCGAATCAAGGCTATGTGATAAAGGTGTGAATTTTCCACATCCCCCTGTATCCCCCTTCGAAGGGGGATACAGGGGGATGTGGACAAAAAGTCCTCTTGGAGGGGACTTAGGGTGGGTAATAAAAATTGACAAAAATGCATTTATAAGCTAAAACGACGGAGTTCTCAATGGGAAAAGAGCAACTTAGAATCGTACTAATTGGCGCAGGCAGTGCGCAGTTCGGCTATAGTACCATGGGGGATATCTTTCAGAGTGACGTTTTACGGGGCAGCAAGGCCCATATTGTTCTGCATGATATCAATGCCCACACGATGGCAGTTGTTGCTGAAAAAGGGCAGGCGTTTATTGATGAACATCAGCTGCCCTTCACACTCTCGGCCACGACTTCTCGTGAAGAAGCATTTCAGGGAGCCGATTTCTGCATTATTTCAATTGAAGTAGGGCATCGCTTCAATCTTTGGGAGCAGGACTGGCAGGTGCCGCTGCAATTCGGCATGCGTCAGGTATATGGAGAAAATGGCGGACCCGGTGGCTTTTTTCATTCGCTGCGAGTCATTCCACCGATCCTCGATATTTGTGAAGACGTTATGCGTATTTGTCCGCAGGCATTTGTCTTTAATTTTAGCAATCCAATGAGCCGCATCTGTACAACCGTTTATCGCAAATTCAAGGACATCCGTTTCATAGGACTTTGCCACGAGATTGCTTCTCTTAGCAAACACCTTCCTAAAATGCTCGATACCGCCCTGGAAAATATTCACTTTCGGGCCGGTGGACTGAACCATTTCAGTGTGTTGCTTGAGGCAAAATATCGTGATTCCGGCAAAGATGCATATCCGGTGATTCGCGAAAAGGCGACGGCTTATTTCGAGCATCTGCAGCACCTGGACCCGCCACGTCTGCAAAGTGGTCATAGCAATTGGCGGCCGAATTGGCAGGAACGTGGTGTGTTTCGCACCATCCTTGAGAAATATGATCTGCTGCCTATTACCACTGATAGCCATTTTGGTGAATATCTCCCCTGGGCATATGAAGTAGCGGATCATGAAGGTATCCTCGATTTCTACAACATGTATAAGCGCGATACCATGGGCTCGGAACCGAAAATAGAGATGAAACTGACGGAACGGGTGGTTCCGATTATCGAGGGCATCGTGACAGATTCCGGCTACGAAGAGGCTGCTGTAAACGTCCCGAATAAGGGCTTTATTGCTGACTTCCCGGAATTCATGGTTGTTGAAGTGCCTGCGATTATCAATAAAGATGGCGTTCATGGTATTTCGGTTCGCGACCTTATGCCGCCTGGATTTGTCGGCCTGCTCTACAATCAGGTTGCCATTCACAGCTTGACTGCCGAGACCATTCTTCAGGGATCCCGGGACATTGCCTTACAGGCCCTGCTTGCAGACCCAATTGTTGACAAAGTGGGGGCTGTGGAAAAGATGCTCGACCACATGCTGGATCTACAGAAAGACTACCTGAGCTACATCAATTAAACGGGAGCTGATGTGTTCATCAGAATCGCTATGTTTTGTATAACAGGAATGCTGGCGGCGGTTGTTGCACCGGTTGTCGCCGACGAGGTAAGACCAACTCTGGAGTTCCCGGAGCAGGGAGTTGATGATCCCTTGACATATCAGGGATACACGACGCGATTTTATCGTGATTTCCACAAGAACACCCTGCAAATATATATAAAACAGGATGTTGGAAGAGTCGTCAACATTTGGGGGAATGCCGCAAATGAAAGCCTGGGATTTACCGCGCGTGATGAAAATAATACGCCGGCATATTTAACATGGGCAATGGAGACTGCTGGACTTTACAGTGACGGTGAACGGTATTTCACCACTTATGAACTGCAATCGAAGAGCTCGACGCTCAAGCTCGGCCATTTTCTGCTCGGTTCAATGCGACAGGAACGCGATTTCCAATACTTCAAGACACACTTAGATGAATTCCCTGTGCAATATTATGCCGAAGAAAGCTTCGAAGAGTTTGTCAATTTTGTCGAAGCGTTACCCGCAGATCTTCAGCAACGTCACTTACCGCTCCTGCATACAAAATCGATTGCAGACTTACGTGCTCGCCTAAGACCTCAACTGAATGTTTCCCGGGAAGCTACGAAAACGATGGTTAGCCTGACTCAATCCACGCTGAACGATGAAGGACACCTTGCGCTAGCGTTTCTTTTGGATAAGGAAACGCATGATGTAACAGTTGAGGCGGGGCATGTGGTAATCCATCATCGCAAGAATCAGCCCATCTTGCTGCAAGTTCGAATTGGTACAAATGCCCGTCCCTTAACACCGCTAAGCCGTGAAAACATTTTTAACGATGATTTGCGAAAATGGATGCTCGATCTGGAGCTACAAATCAATTCCGACCGCTTAAGGGCTGAAGACGAGATGTCGCAATTACGGTTGCGCCGGCTACAGCGGCAGATGTCTGCCATGGAGCTTCTCTGCTCCAAAGAAAAATTGATGGCCGGTTTGCCCAATTACGGGACTTACTTCGGGCGCGACATGATGATGTCGGTGCTGATGCTCGAGCCGGTGTTGAGCCCTACGATGCTGGAGCACGTTATTGCCAGTGTATTGAGGCGCCTCAATACCAATGGGGAAGTGTCCCATGAGGAAGGCTTGGGGAATCAGGCGATCCGTGAGAATGTATGGAAATACCGGGAAGCAATCGAGTTGTATCGCAAGCAAAAAGTTGCCAGCGACGGCAATGCCGCTCACACAATGGCGCGCGCTGAGGATATTCTGAAGAATATCTATGTCGCCACAGAAAATTATCACATGGTAGATGACGATTTTCAAATCTCGCTGCTTGTCCAACGCTATTTGTCCAGCCCGGATATTCCAACCGAGCGTCGCCGTAAATTCTTCCAAAGCAGCCCGGATAATAAAAATAGTGACACCTATCTGAGTTTGCTCCTGCAGAACATGGATTTTGTTTGCCGGGCCACCGATTCGTATGCCAATCATCCTGTTCCGCAGAACCTGATTGGGTTTCATAAACTACATGATGACCGCTGGCATGCCGGTAGCTGGCGCGATAGCCGCGTGGGCTATGCCAATGGCCGATATGCGATGGACATTAATGCGATTTGGGTGCCGCTGGCGCTGGAATCGTTGCGTCAGATTGTCAATGCCTTGAAAGACCAGCAAATTCTTGGTGATGCCGGGACCGCCCTGGCTGGTGAACAAACTTCGGTGCTGGCGCGCTGGCTGAATGACAAAGCGATGCGCGAAAAGGCGGTATCTACCTGGCGTGACGCCGGACGCCATTTTGAGATTCGTATGTCCAGCAATGAAGCGAACGCTGCTCTGACTAGCGCGGTTTCGCGTTTTCCGGAAAACGAGCAGGACTATTGGCGGCAGCAGGTTGACAAGCGGGCAGATAGCCAAGGCGACATCGTTTTTACCGCTATCGCTCTCGATGAATATGGAAAAACTATTCCGGTCATGCATACCGATCCGGCTACCTGGCTGTTTCTGGAAGATATAACCGGAGCTATTCTCGATAACCGCCTGGATGTCGACATCGCTTTGCAGCAGCTGAAACCGTTTAGCGATCCCTATCCTGTTGGGCTGTTTTTGGCCGGGGTCGGGCCGGTGGTGGCAAACGACGCATACGCCAGCCAGAAAATTTGGGATGATTTTCGTGAGGACATTTATCATTCACCGCTGGTAATTTGGGGACGAGAAGTCAACCTGCTATTGCTGGGGCTCTTAAAGGAAATTGATGCCGCCCATGACGAAGATGGTGCCTTGAGAAGTCCGCAATTGGCAAGGCTGGTAAATGAGATGCAGGACTTGTTGTTAAAATCCCACCAGGCCGTTCAAGCGTCCGGGCTCAGTCATAATGAGCTTTGGCGATATCGTATTGAAAATGGTCAGCTGTTACCGGCTCGCTATGCAACCACGACCGATATCCAGCTCTGGAATTTAACCGATATCGCTGTGCAGTATTTCCTGGACAAAATGAAGTAATCCTGCGGATGCCATGCGCCGTAGTGGGCATTGTCCAAACCATGGAGGAGATATGATCGATCTGTTGATTGTGCTGGCCTTTGTTGCGTACTCCGTGACATCCGGTTTTCGTGCCCGAAAGCAAGCATCAAAGAATCTGGACGAATACTTCCTGGCCGGACGAACGCTGACTGGCTGGCGAGCTGGCCTCAGTATGGCAGCTACACAGTTTGCCGCTGATACGCCTTTGCTGGTTACCGGATTGATCGCGACCGGTGGTATTTTCCTTGTTTGGCGGCTGTGGATTTACGGCATCGCCTTCTTAATGATGGGCTTTATATTTGCAGCTGCCTGGCGCCGCGCCGGGGTGTTGACGGATGCAGAACTAACTGAAATTCGCTATAGCGGACGAGCAGTGCTTTTCCTGCGTGGCCTGAAAGCGGTTTACTACGGCACTGTCATAAATTGTGTCGTGTTGGCAATGGTTCTTGTTGCGGCAATGCGAATTGCCGAAGTATTCCTACGCTGGAATGAGTGGCTGCCGGAAAGCATCCTTGGGATCTTCTACGCGATTACCAGTGGCCTCGATCTCTCTCTTGGCGGCGGTGTCACGCAGCTTGACCCAGCTGTGGCTGCAGCCAATAACCTGATCAGTATCCTTAGCATTCTTGCTTTTTCTGCTCTCTATTCAGCAACCGGCGGTTTGCGAAGCGTTGTTGCAACAGACGTGATGCAGTTCGGGCTGGCGATGGTTGGTACTTTGATCTACGCCTGGATTGTTGTCGATGCAGCTGGCGGGCTTTCTGCGATGATGACAAAGATGAGCGAAATCTATGGCGCTGCGAAAACCAACGAGCTGCTTTCCTTCGCGCCCGGGCCGGGAGAGATGCTGCTGCCATTCCTGATGATTATTGGACTGCAGTGGTTTTTTCAAATGAATAGTGATGGTACCGGTTACCTGGCCCAGCGCTCAATGGCCTGCGCAACAGATAAGGATGCTCGCATTGCCGCTGTCGTATTTTCCTGGATGCAAATTGTTGTCCGCAGCCTTATTTGGATAGTGATCGGCGTTGGCTTGCTTGTGCTGTATCCATACTCACCGGAGGCTGCCAGCGGAGATGCCTTTGTGGCTTCGCGCGAGATCCTCTTCGTTACCGGGATAGATGAACTGTTGCCGGCCGGTATTCGCGGCCTGATGCTGACTGGCTTGCTTGCTGCGCTTGCCTCGACTATTGATACCCATCTGAATTGGGGCGCCAGCTATTGGAGCAATGACATTTACCAGAGAATTGTGTGTCAGCACTACCTGAAGCGCGATGCGAGCAATCGTGAATTGGTCTTGGTTGCCCGCCTTTCTTATATCGTAATCCTGATCATTGCCCTGGTAGTTATGGCCAACCTCGGATCTATTCAAACCGCCTGGTTTCTGTCCCTCATGTTCGGTGCCGGCATGGGCTTTGTACTGGTGATGCGCTGGCTCTGGGAACGCATTAACATGTATGCTGAACTCGCCGCTATGGCTGCGTCTCTCATCACGGCGCCCTTTCTCTTATATATGACCGACGTCGAATGGATTCGCCTCGGTACAATGGCGCTGATGTCAACTCTGGCTGCCGTGGCTGCTGCCTATCTGGCACCGCAGACAGACAAAAGCATCTTGGACAGCTTTTATCGGAAAGTTCAGCCGCTTGGCTTTTGGGGAGAAACCGCTCGCCGAAATGGAGACAATCCACTGCAGGCGGCAGCCCGCTTTTATGCAGAAGCCCGTACCACCATTCTTGCTTCTCTATCGCTCTTTTTGGCCCTTGTTGGTGCCGGCAAGCTATTGATCCGACCGGCTGATGAGGCCATTTGGCCGGCTTTGCTATACCTGCTTGGGTCGGCAATATTGGTGCGTTTTTGGTGGGACGGTGCTTTTCAGCGCCAATCCGTAGAATCCGTCGATGCCGATAAGGTCCTAAGCGAGTGAGGTGGGTACGCCTAAATGTCGAAGCTGTTTTGAAGCAGCTTCTGAAGCAGGAAGACACCAATGGTGATCAGCAGATTACCATTGATGACCAGGGACCCAAAGCCTTTAGTTTATCTGTTGATGGGCAAACGATTCCAATTACCGGTGCGAGTCACCTGGCGAATTTCTTGCAGGAACTGGTTCTTGCCCGGGAAAGTGCGGGACCCCAGGCAGATATCGATCTTGAGCAGATTTTCCTTGATCCGGTCAATCGCCTCAGCCAAATGATTCGAAACCGTTACTGGACTGGTCTGATTCGCCACGTTGATATTGAGAGCTTGCCGGTCATTATGGCTGACAGCAAAGCCGATCCGGATGCGGCGGCATTCTTGTACATCCCGAGTACTGATCAGCAATCGATTGCTTATTACCGCTCTCGGAAAAGTGATTTGATGGCAGCCGGAATCACCATGGTGGAGCTTCCGGAAATCATTACCCCTCAGTATGTACAGTCGATCGTCGATTCCCCCGGTATTTTGGGCCTGAAGCTGCGCAGAGAAACATCTGGCGAAATAAACGGCGTACCTTTTGTGGTGCCGGGGGGACGCTTCAACGAGATGTATGGTTGGGATAGTTACTTTATTGGCCTTGGCCTGATTGCCGATGGTTTAACCGATCTGGCGCGAGACATGGTGGACAATCAGGTCTATCAAATCGAACATTACGGCCAAATTCTCAACGCCAATCGCAGCTACTATCTTACCCGTTCGCAGCCGCCATTCCTGACCTCCTTCGCCCATGCCGTTTACACTTCTGTACCAGCCCTAAGGGCTTCGAAAAAATGGCTGTCCAATGCCCTACTTGCTGCGATGAATGAATATGAAACCGTGTGGATGAATGCAGATCGCTTATGTGACAATGGATTGAGTCGCTATTACGGCAGCGGAATTGGTATGCCGATCGAAACGGAAGCCGGGCACTTCGATAGTATAATACGTCCCTATGCCCGGGCAGCCAATATGGACCTGGAGCTCTATCGCCAGAAAATACGCAATCGAGAAATTGTCGAACCGGCGCTGGATGAATATTTCCTTCATGACCGCAGCCTGCGGGAATCCGGCCATGATACTACCTGGCGCTTGGACAATATATCGGCCCATTTAACCCCTGTTGACCTCAATTCGCTCCTTTATAAATATGAAACAGATATTGCCTGGATCATTGATGAGGAATTCGATGGATTGTTCCCCGGCGTAGACGATCAGCCCATCAAGAGTGAGGTTTGGCTAAAGCGGGCCAGTGATAGACGCGAGCGGGTAAACGAATTCTTGTGGGATTCAGAACGCGGACTTTACGCTGACTATGATTTTTTCGAAAAGCGGCCGCGGGTGTATCATAATGCGACCCTCTTTTATCCGCTATGGGCTGGACTATGCAGTCGCCAACAGGCCGTCAACCTGGTGAAAAATGGATTGGCTCTACTGGAGGCGCCAGGGGGAATACTTGCCAGTACTGAAGCTGCCCGGGGTGAACTTGGTCCAGAACGCCCTCAGCGGCAGTGGGACTATCCTTTCGGTTGGGCGCCCCATCAAATCATGACCTGGCAAGGATTGCTGCGTTATGGATATGAGATGGAAGCACATCGCCTGATCTATCGCTGGTTACATATGGTCAGCGGCGTGGCGGCAGACTACAACGGAATTGTCGTGGAAAAATACAATGTTATCGAATGCAACCACAAGGCAGATGTTGAATATGGCAATGTGGGCGCGAATGTAAAGGACATTCCCCGCGAGGGATTTGGCTGGACAAATGCCTCGTTTCAGTTGGGAGTGTCGCTGCTGCCGGAGCGCTATCGCAAGTTGTTGGAGCAGAGAGTGCTGCCAGCGGATGTATTTGGTGAGCCAAAATGAGGTGGCACATTTGAAAAATTGCCACGGAGGGAGATAGCGCTGACGAGCGCTTAAAATCCATTCAAATAATCAAATATCAGAGTTATGAATAGAGAATAGCACACTTAAACCAACCTGCAGGAGCAAACATGGCCTTCGAATTAAGTAATCTGGATCTGACAATTGTGGTTGGATACCTGGTTCTGATTGTGGTACTTGGACTCAGATATGCCAAGAAGAGCGAAACCGAAGAGGACTATTTCCTGGGAGGCCGTCGATTTACCTGGCCGCTAATCGGATTATCTCTTTATGCATCAAACATGTCCAGCGCTAGCTTGATCGGCATGGCCGGTAGTGGGTATGCCAGCGGGGTATCGGTTTACAATTATGAATGGATGGCCGCGGTTGTTTTAGTCTTCTTCGCAATTTTTTTCCTGCCCTATTATTTGCGTTCTCAGGTATACACGATGCCGGAATTCCTGGAACGCCGCTATGATTCGCGCTCACGATACATTTTTTCCGGGATCACCTTGTTTGGTACAATTATTATCGATACCGCTTCATCGCTATATGCCGGTGCACTGGTCATCAAGCTGATGTTTCCGGAAGTACCAATGTGGCAGTCAATTGTCGCGATTGCATTTTTCTCTGGCTTATACACCATTGCCGGTGGACTGGCCGCGGTCGTATTCACCGATTCGATTCAGGCGATTTTGTTGACCATTGGCGCGACCTTGATTGCCTTCATCGCCTGGCAGTCGATTGGGTCCTGGAGTGCTGTGGAGGCGGTGACCCCACCGGAAATGCTTAGCGTGATACAACCCTTAAGCGATCCCTTTCTACCTTGGTTGGGCCTGCTCACCGGGGTGCCCTTGCTGGGATTTTACTTCTGGTGTAATAATCAGTTTATGGTGCAGCGGGTACTGGGGGCGAAAAATGTGGATCATGGGCGCTGGGGCGCCTTGTTTGCCGGTCTCTTAAAGCTGCCGATTATCTTCATAATGGTGCTTCCGGGCACGATGGCGAGAGTGCTTTATCCGGCAGCGGATAATCCGGCATTGGCTGCAAATCCCGACCTGGTTTTTCCTACATTGATGTTTGATCTTTTGCCGGTTGGTATCGTTGGTATCGTGGCTGCCGGTTTGATTGCAGCAATCATGTCCAGCATTGACTCAACTTTGAACTCCGCTTCCACCCTGGTAACAATGGACTTTTTCAAGAAATTGAAGCCTGAGACCAGTAGTGAACAACTGACCTGGGTTGGACGAATTTTTACCGGATTATTTATGGTTATTGCGGCAGTCTGGGCACCTTATATTGAGAGCTTTCCTTCACTTTGGCAGTATTTGCAGACCGTCCTCGGATACATCGCCCCGCCAATCGTGGCCTGCTTCATCCTGGGCCTTTTCTGGAAGCGTGCCAATGGGCAAGGCGCATTTATTGCTTTGCTTGTCGGTATTGGTATTGCTGTCTTGGATGTTGTCTTGCGCATTAATGGTACGTCCGTCTGGTTTGTGGAGTGGCATTTCCTCTATCTGACCACCATTCGTATGCTGATTTGCATGGCGGTTATTGTTGTCGTCAGTTTGATGACCGCTGAACCGGATGAAGAACAGGTAAGTGCGTATATCTGGACACCGGAAGTATTCCACAAAGAAACGGCAGAATTGGCCGGCGTGCCCTGGTTTAAGAATTATCGCATCCAATCTATGATTCTGCTGGCGTTAACGGCGGTATTTGTCCTGGCCTTTGCCTAAGCTTGACGCGTCCTGTCGCACTTTGATTTTTGCCGGTAGGGTGGTATGTTTGGCTGTATGTTTGATAATGCGCTGCCAAAACATCCCCCTGTCTCCCCCTTCGAAGGGGATACAGGGGGATGTACGGCAGTTTTCTTTGATAATTCGTCACTTTAACTCCACCCCTAAATCCCCTCCCGGGAAGAGGCTCAGGGGTGGGTTAAAGCTAATAGCCAGCAGCTAATAGCTAATAGTAACCTATGCACTGTCTTCGAACCATCTTTCTACTCACTATTTTGCTCATCGCAGCTTGCCAGGATCAAATTAACGTTGATCCGGCAACTGCCAGGGAAATGATTTCTCATCGCAATCTCGGCCTGGCTTACCTGGAGGAGGGTAAGCCGGGAGAGGCGGTGAGTGAATTTCAAAAGCTCATCGAAGTTGCTCCTCATGAACCGCTCGGATATGCCAATCTCGGATTGGCTTATCTTCGCCTTGGTAAAGTTGAGGAAGCAACCGCCTTATTGGAAAAAGCCAATGGCCTTAGTGCCGAGCATCCGGGGATTGCCCTCTTGTTAGCAAAGGTATATGATTCATCGAGTCGCGAAAATGAGGCGAGTGAGTTGCTGGAAATAGCCCTTGCTGCCAATCCGGAACACGTGCGCACCCTCTATCAATTGTCTCGTTATTACGAACGCAGCGCGGAGGAACAATTGGTCGCGAGATCCCGGGCTTACCTGGCGCAGGTGGTTAGCGCGGTGCCGGCCAATATTGCTGCCCGCATGCAGTTGGTCGATCAGCTATTACGCGCGGGTGAACACGCTGAAGCATTAGGCCATAGCGAAACGCTAAGGCAAATCCTGGCGGTTTTCCCGGAAAACGCCGAAGCGTTGTTTTTGAAAAGCATTGATGCTATGCGCAACGGGGATGCCGCTGCAGCAGCAGTGCCCGCTCGTGGCTTTCTCAACATAATGAAACCGACGACTGCCTATCAGGCGGCAATCAATGAGCTGCTTGGGAAGGGCGGAGCGATTGCCGGAACACCGATCCAGCGATTTGTGTTCCCAGTGTCAACCGGCCAAGGTGGAGAGAAAGGGTTGCCAAACGGTGTGAGGTTTACTGATGTGACTTCAGGCAGCGGACTGCAGCTTGCGGAACTCGTCGAAGGCGCCACTGGGTATCCGGTATTTGCCGCCGGCGACATCGACAACGATAGCGACATGGACTTGTTTCTTGCCCGTCCTTCTGATAATGAGACTTCTTCGTCGGTAACACTACTTCGTAACGATGGCGGAGAATTCAACCCGTTTAGCGACAAATTGCCGGAAATAAAATCGGCTGTAATTCTGGCGGCTACTTTCGCAGATATCGATAACGATGGCAAACTTGATTTGGTCATTTTGACCGCAAGCGGCATACGCATTTTCCGTAATTCCGCTGAGGATGGCTTTGAAGATGTTAGTGCCAGGGCAGACCTCAATTTTAAGATCGAGAGCGGAGATCTTGCCATCGCAGACTTTGACCTTGAGGGTGATCTCGATATTTTCGTGAGCGGTGACATCGGAAATCGTCTTTATCGGAACAATCTCGACGGCAGTTTCCTCGATATTTCCGACGAAACCGGCATCGGAGATGCTGATATTGACATCAAAGGTCAACACACGATTTTTGGCGATTTTGACGACGACGGCGATACCGATTTACTGGTCGCCAACGGTGTCGGCAGAACCGCCGCGTTTAGCAATCTCCGCAGCAGTTTTTTTAATGAGACTGGAGATGTCGGTGGCTTTGAAGGTGGTGCTGCGGCGAAAGTAATTGCCAGTGGCGACTACAATAATGACGGCTACCTGGACATCTTTCTCGGAGGGGACAGTCACGCGGCATTTTACCTGAATCGTGGTGACGGCAGCTTTGAAGCGGATAGTGCTGCAAACGAGATGCTGTCTCCATCCACCACAATCCGTCATGCCTCCTTCCTCGATTTTGATAATGATGGCTACCTCGATCTCTTGATCGGTACGGCCAAGGAAGAAGCGGCATCGCTGGTGCTTTTCTATAACGCCGGTGACGGCAAATTCATGGATGCCAGCAGTTTGCTGCCGGAGACGGATTTTACAGCAGCAGCTTCCTTACCGCTTGATTTCGACAGTGACGGTGACCTGGATCTCTTACTATCGACGTCAGGCAATCAGTTGCGTTTGTTGCGCAACGACGGTGGCAATTTGAACAATTCAGTCACGGTGCGCCTGGCTGGTTTGCGTACCGGGAGCGGCAAGAATAACGCATTTGGCATTGGCAGTAAAGTTGAATTGAAGGCCGGCAATTTAGTACAAGTGCGCACTATGGAAACGCCGGTGGCGCATTTCGGCATTGGCGATCAGGAGCAGGCCGATCTTGTGCGGGTGGTCTGGACCAACGGCGTTGCGCAAAACCACTTCCGCCCGGAGGCCGTGCAAACGGTGATGGAAAGCCAAATTTTGAAAGGGTCCTGTCCTTATCTTTATGCCTGGAATGGAAAGCAGTTTGAGTTTGTAACCGACGTGATGTGGACAAGCGCCCTCGGTATGCCGCTTGGTATTAATGGCGGTGAGCGCGGCTACGCTTTCGCCAATTCCAGCCGCGATTATTTCAAAATACCAGGGCAAGCCTTGCAGCCAAAAAATGGATTGTATCAACTACGTTTCACCAGCGAGCTCTGGGAAACCTCCTACCTTGATGAATTGCAGTTGTTAACAGTTGATCATCCTAAAGATACCGAGATTTATATCAACGAAGCCTTTGGTCCGCCACCCTTTCCGCCTTTGCGGGTGTATAGCGTGCGGGAATCGCATTCGCCGATCTCTGCTGTGACCGGCAGTGGTAAAGATGTGTTGAAAGAACTTCAGGTTCAGGATGGGATGTATGTGAACGAGATGACCCCGATTGATTTCCAGGGTATTATGCAGCCGCATGAATTGATTCTCGATCCCGGTCCGATTACGCAGTCGGACAGCCTCTTTCTCTTTCTGCAAGGATGGATATTCCCCAGTGATGCCAGTATCAATATGAATACTGCCCAATCGCAGCGCATTCGTTCCCAAGCGCCGGTTATTGACGTGAAAGATAAGAGCGGAAATTGGGTGACGGCCATACCCTGGTTCGGCTTCCCGCGCGGAAAGAACAAAACGGTTGTGGTGGATTTAAGCGGTGTTTTCCGTAGCGATGATCGTCGTATTCGCATTCGTACAAACATGCAAATCTACTGGGACCGGGCATTTTTTGCCGACGAAGTAAATGGACCGATTCATATTACCAGCCTGGATCCTGGCTCAGCGAATTTAGCGTTCCGTGGATATTCCAGGCAACATCGGTCGACTCCCTACAGTCCGCACATACCGGACTATCAGGATGTCAGCACCGGGCAAAAATGGCGTGATTTAACCGGGCATTATACCCGTTATGGTGACGTGAAGCCGCTGCTTTCTGACGCTGAAAATAAATATGTGATTATGAACGCCGGCGATGAAATACAGCTGCAATTTCCTGTTGCTGATGCCCCGGCTCTTGCTGACGGCTGGCGCCGCGACTTCCTGCTGCTCAGCGATGGCTGGGTAAAAGACGGGGATCTCAACACCGCTTATGGTCAAACCGTCGCGCCGCTACCATTCCATGGTATGTCTGGTTATCCCTTGGCCGAAGGCGAGCAATATCCGCAAACCGATGAGCTGAAAAGCTATCAACGCACTTTCAACACTCGCGAAGTGACGACCGAAGCTTTTCGCCGCGAATTGTTTGATCTTCGGTGACGACATGAAGTATATAGTGAAGCTGTTGATATTGGGTAGTGCCTTTCTCCTTCTAACCTGCGGAAAAAATGCCCCGAAAAATGCTCTTTTTGAAGCGGTGCCTGCTGAACACAGCGGTATTACCTTTGAAAATACACTCACCGAAGAACCGCTCTTCAATAGCATCAACTACCTTTATTTCTACGATGGCGGCGGTGTTGCCGTGGGTGATCTCACTGGCGATGATCTACCGGAAATCTACCTCGCAGCGAACAATGCCAGTAATCGTCTCTATCAGAATTTGGCCGGATTTCAGTTCAAGGATATTACCGAAGAAGCCGGGGTAGGGGGTGGTAAGGGGAGCTGGACAACCGGCGTGACCATGGCCGACATCAACAGTGACGGCTGGTTGGATATTTACGTATGCAGCTCCAACTATCTCGATAAGTCCGGTCCCAATCAGCTCTTCATAAATAACGGAGATCTGACTTTCACGGAACGGGCTGCAGAATACGGGTTGGATTTCAGTGGTTTATCGCGCCAGGCAGCTTTCTTCGACTATGATCGCGATAACGATCTCGATATGTTCTTGCTGAATCACAGCGTTCACACCCGTGGCACATATAAGGATACAACCGTTCGCAATGAAATCGATGCGCAAGCTGGCGACAAGCTCTTTCGCAATGACAATGGTTTCTTCGTGGACGTCACCAGCCAGGCAGGTATTTATCAAAGCCGAACCGGTTACGGCTTGGGCGTTGCGATCAGCGATTTGAATCTCGATGGCTGGCCGGATATCTATATCTCCAACGATTTTCATGAGGATGATTATCTCTACTATAACAATGGTGATGGCACATTTTCTGAGCGTATGAAAGAGGTCATGCGGCATGTCAGCCTGGCTTCAATGGGTAATGATATTGCCGATATCAACAACGATCGGCTGGCGGATGTCGTGGTGCTCGATATGATGCCGGTAGACGAAAAAATTCGCAAAACCTCCGTCTTTTCAGACACCTACAACATTTATGATATTAAGAAAGGCTTTGGCTACTATGATCAGGTGCGCCGCAATACCCTGCAATTGAATCGCGGTGTTATGGCCGACGGCATAAATCGCTTTAGCGAGATTGGGGCCTTGGCCGGTATTCATGCAACCGACTGGAGCTGGGCGTCGCTCATTGCGGATTTTGATAACGATGGCTATAAGGACATCTTCGTTACCAACGGTATTTATCGCCGCAGCAATGACCTAGATTATTTAAATTATATCAAGCAGCAGGAAGTATGGATGACCTCGGCGAGAAGTGGTGGTCCTATCGAGCATGAACCGATTGTAGCAGATGAATTACAGCGGCTTGTCAACCTGATGCCTTCGGTGCCGCTGTCCAATGCTTTCTTTCATTCCAATGGAGATTTGACGTTTACGAATCGCGCAGATGAATGGGGGCTTGCTCAGCCAGGTTTCTCGAGCGGAGCGGCGTATGCTGACCTTGATAATGACAACGATCTTGATCTGATCGTCAACAACGTCAACGGTATCGCAAGCTTGTATCGCAACCGGCTGGATGATATGCGGGCTGATATTTCGGGGGCACCTTATTCGAAGACATTTATTCTGATCGGACGAGGCGGCGAGCATGATGCTATTGGCGCCCGAATCGAAGCCTGGTGTGCAGGTGAGGTATTCACCCAGGAACTTTACACCACCCGAGGTTTCCAGTCTTCGGTTGCGCCGCGGATCGTTATGGGGCTCGGTGAACATGCTATGATTGATAGCCTGATTATCACCTGGCCGGATGGAAGCCGGGAGGTTCACATGAATCAGTCAGCTGGCGGAACGCATATCATTCAGCAGGGAACGAATGAGGCTGAGACTGTGACAGGCGATAACGTTTTGCCTGCTTACTATACTGATGTTACCGATGAAGTTGCCCTCGATTATCATCACAAGGAAAACATTTTTATCGAGTTTAATCGCGAGCCACTGATTCCGCATTTTATATCAACTGAAGGCCCGGCAGTGGCGGTTGCAGACGTCAATAATGATGGTCTGGAGGATATTTTCCTGGGCGGGGCGAAAAGGCAAGCAGGCAGCTTGTTCCTTCAACAGAAGTCCGGAGAATTTGTGAGCAGCAATGAAGCGCTGTTTGCAGAAGATGCTGAGAATGAAGACGTTGACGCCCTGTTTTTTGACGCCAATGGCGATAGATGGCCGGACCTGGTCGTGATCAGCGGTGGCAACGAATTTTGGGGGAAAAGCAAGGCGCTGGCAGATCGCCTGTATATTAATGAGGGCGCTGGTCAATTCCGCAGGCAAGCGCTTGGTGCTGAGCCGGTTTTCGGCAACAACAGCTGCGTGGCTGCTGCAGATTTTGACGGTGATGGCGACCAGGACCTCTTTATCGGCGGACGTTCCGTGCCGCGGCGATACGGTGAAACGCCGCGTAGCTATCTGCTGATGAATGATGGCGCAGGTCTGTTCAGCGACGCCACAATGCAGGTTGCCCCGGAACTGATGAAGATCGGCATGGTTACCGATGCTCAGTGGGCAGATTGCGATGGCAACGGCTCTTTAGACCTGATCATTGCTGGTGAATGGATGCCGGTAACGGTTCTACTCAATCATAATCACCGCCTGGTTCGGGCACACCATAACTCTGGTATCGTGGCTAACGATGGCTGGTGGAATGTGGTTAAAGTCGCCGATGTTAATAACGATCAGCAGCCCGATCTAATCGTTGGCAATCTTGGATTGAATTCTATTCTTCAGGCTTCTTCCAGGAAGCCGATTCAGCTATATGTTAAGGATTTCTCTGGCAATAAGCGGCCTGAGCAGATTCTCTCATATTACAACGGCAATGAGGAATATCCGCTCGTATCTCTCGAACAGCTCGGGGCAGTGATTCCCACAATGATGCAGCGCTTTCCAAATGCGGAGGCCTATGCCGGAAAAACGATTGATGAGATCTTCACCCCGGAGGAACTGGCAGATGCCAAAAAACGCTTCGCAGATGAATTTGCTTCCATGGTTCTCTTGAATCGTGGCGCAGCAGTCTTTGACATGGTGCCGTTGCCTGCAGAAGCGCAATTTGCACCGATTTACGCCATCCACGTTGAGGATGTCAATAATGACGGGTATTTGGATCTTCTCCTGGGCGGAAACCACGCCCATGTGTCGCTCGAGCGTGGTTTTTATGATGCTGATTATGGCTCATTGCTAATCGGTAATGGTGAAGGACAATTTAACCCTGTGCCGCTGAAGAAAAGCGGCTTTATTACTTCTGGCGATATGCGTGGGATCGTTTCGCTAAAAGATGCGAACGGCAAAAATCTGATCATTGCCGTCCGCAATGATGATTCTCCAATGGTGTTCAAGAAGCGCTAAACCAGGGAGCTCAATAATTGGTCAAGGTTGCCGTAGGCCATTTCAGTGCCTTCTTTTGCACCCATCTCGATTAGCTGACGCATCGCGTCTTCAGATACAAAATGTATGTCTATTTGAACCATTGTACCCGCTTCTGTTTGGCTGAACGACATTTTCGACTCGGTACCGGGTAAGTCTTCATTTCTTTCGCCGTTCTCGTCTGAAAATCCATCTTCCACCTCAAAGAAATCTTCGACGGCTATTTTCAGATAAACGGTTTTGCCCCAATGTGTGTCGTCTTCTTTTGGACCTTGCATGCAGTATAGCCAATAGCCGCCCTCTTTGAACTCCATATGCTTAGTGACGCATTTGTAGGGTTTCGGGGCCCACCATTGATCGAGCAATTCCGGCTCGGTCCATGCTCGCCATACCAGGGGCAGAGGAGCTGTAAATTCCCTTTTAATCATCAGGCATTTTTCGTCAAAATTCTCGCTGAAAACTGCTTTGTTCATTATTCATCCCTCTTATCGTTTGATTGTAATCCACCCAATAATGTATCCAGCTGTTGAAATCTGCTTTCCCACAATTTTTTGAACGGCTCAAGCCAATCGGCTACTTCCCGCAGCGTTTCCAATTGCAGGGAGCAATGGCGCTCTCGACCCCGCCTTTCTATTAACAAAACGCCACATTCATTTAAGATTTTTACATGGAGCGAAATTGCCTGCCTGGTCATATCAAATTCTTCGGCAATAGAATTGAGGTTTTTGGGAGAGTCACTGAGCATCACCAGGATGTTCCGCCTGGTTGGATCAGCTATTGCCTGAAACACATCTCTTCGTGATTCCATTAGGGTATTCTCCGTTTAATACAAATGTGCAAGCACTCACTTGCAAATATAAGCGCAAGCAAATACTTGCGCAAGTAGAAATATTAGAAAAACTCTACCGCGAATAAACGCGAATCGACACGAACCGGAATCCAATCAAATTTGAGCGAAATGGATGCCCGATAGCTACACTTTTCCGCGGAGGATATCCAGGGGGCCAGGGAAGCTGCGAGCAATTGTTTTTCTCTTCCTAAAATTTCAACCCGAGCAAATTCTTATAGAAACAACTCAACGGAAATCCCATCACATTGAAATAGCATCCATCAATCTTGTTGATGAAGATTGCTCCATAGCCCTGGATGCCGTAAGCACCGGCCTTGTCGAATGGTTCCTCGGTGGCAAGATATTGCTCGATTTCAGCAAGCGTGAGTTCGTTGAATGTCACGGCAGTTGATGAATGATCGATGATTTCTGCAGCTTTGGTTTTCAGGCAGATGGAAGTGATGACCTCATGCGTCCGGCCGCTCAGGGTTTGCAATATGGAAACGGCATCGTCGCGATCGCGAGGTTTTTCGAAAATCCGCCCGCCAAGTACCACAATTGTATCAGCGGCAATGACCAGGTCCGCAGCGCTGTCATTGTAGACGTCGATCAGCTTACCGTATGCGGTTTGTCGCACATAGTCTACCGGATCTTTATAGGTTGTCGGCGGCACTTCCGACGTCGCCGGTTGCACACTGAACTGTAACCCGACCATGTTTAGCAGGTCGCGTCGCCGCGGCGACTGGCTGGCAAGGATGATGGATTTATTATTTAGATTGGTCAGGTTTTGCAAAAATAATACTGACATACTTTTGTCTCTCGGCTGGTGAATTCGTTGAAGCGTTAAATCGTCAAATCGTTTTGCGTCATCGGCTATGTGATTGAATTTGTTATTGCCACTGCAATCTTCAGGTGGAAAAGAGCCCCCGGGCTCTAAGGGATACGCCGGGGGATGTGACCCTACCCTAAATATAACGCAAGCAATCCCACCAGCATATCTGCTTTCAATAAATTGCTGAGGAATCCCAGGTGATTTGTGGACGCTTTCTCTGTAAGCGTAAAGAGAACATATCCGACAACTGGAAAAATGCCCAAGACGATAATGGTGAAATATGCACTGCCGTACCAGCCTTGCCAGTAAGGGATAATCGTCGCTACAATCAAGGCGGCGAAGATGATCCGAGTCAGGCGAATCGCAGAGGCAACGCCGGCAGCAAGCGGATATGTGATGGCACCGTCGCGGCGATCGCCTTCCATGTCCTGGATGTCTTTGATGATTTCCCGGCCCAGGTGGAACAAAAAACCGAACAGTGCCGGGATTAGTGCCTGCTGCGGTTCGCCAATCGATAGCCCACCATAGAAGAAGGCTGCAGCAGTACTTAGACTAACCAGCAAATTCCCCCAAAGAACCGTGCGTTTGAAATGTGCAGCATATAACCAGGTGAGCAGCGAAAAGAAAAAGGCGACGAAGAACATCGGCTGCGAAATGCTGATCGCCAGCAGGTTGCCGAGGACATATTCGCAGATTGCAGCGCGTCGAGCCGTTGTGATGCTAAGTGTACCAGCCGGTAGTGGCCGCTCTGGTTTGTTGATGCGATCAATCTCGATGTCATATACATCATTGATGGTATTGGCAGCTGCTGCAATGAAGCCGGCTGAGATGCTCGCCAGTATTACCGCCAACAGTGGCTCGAGCGGTCCTGAAATGACAGCAGCGATAAATACTGTTGCCATGGTAATAGCTACATTGATTGGGCGGGATATATCGATAAATGGCTTCATAATGCTCGCAAGACTCGCTTTACTTGCGTCAGCCACATCCCCCTGAATCCCCCTTCGAAGGGGGACACAGGGGGATGTGCACAGCGCGTGAGCCTACCCCCACAAGTGCGCATACTTATGACCGCTGCCGGTATTAAAGAGGACCACGCGTTCGCCGCCTTTGATCCATTTCGCTTTTCGCAGTTCCATAAAGGCTGCAAGCGTTGCCCCGCCCTCCGGACTGGGGAAAATTCCCTGGCAGCGGCCCATAAGATTCGCATAGTCGATCATTGCTTTGTCACTAACAGCGATTGCGGTGCCGCCGCTTTCGCGCAGCGCACGCAGGATGAGGAAGTCACCTACCGCGGCGGGTACGCGAAGGCCGTCTGCTTTAGTAGATGCATTTTCCCATTTGGCGGCAAATTCGTTGCCATCATGGAAGGCCCGCACCATTGGTGCACAGTTCTCCGCCTGAACAGATACCATGCGTGGACGTTCTTTGCCGATCCAGCCCAATTGCTCCATTTCATCAAAGGCCTTCCACATGCCAATCAGTCCTGTTCCGCCACCGGTCGGGTAGATGATCACATCCGGGAGTCGCCAATCAAGCTGCTCCGCTACTTCATATCCCATGGTTTTTTTTCCCTCAAGGCGGTACGGTTCTTTCAGGGTGGATACATCGAAACGTTTGTAGCGGGCAACGCCCTCTGCAGCAATGCGGCCGCAGTCTGTGATCAGACCATCAACCAGCTGCACTTCAGCACCGAGGGCGCGACATTCACCGATAAAAGCTTGCGGCACGTCCTTTGGCATAAACACGTAAGAGCGAATGCCCGCTAACGCCGTATAGGCACTCATGGCCCCGGCCGCGTTTCCTGCAGATGGAATGGATATCGCTTTTACGCCCAATTCATGTGCGCGTGACACTGCCACTGAGAGACCGCGCGCCTTAAATGAGGTGGTGGGGTTCAAGCCTTCTTCCTTAATGTAGAGATTGTCAAAGCGAACTTCCTTGCCGAGACGTTCTGCGTGAATCAGGGGAGTCCAGCCTTCCTGGAGTGTGAGCCGGTACTTTTCTTTGCGGATTGGCAGTACCTCGTGGTAGCGCCATAAATTGCCTGGCCGTTCCGCCAATGCCTCACGCGTCAGCGTTTTACCAGCCTCTTCAAAATCGTATCTTGCCAGTAAGGGCTTTTTGCATTCCGGACATAAATTCCACAGGCGATCCGCTTCCAATTCCAGCTGACAATAACCGCATTGCAAATGGGTAAAAGCACTCATAAGTTGTTGCCCCTTCATCAACTTGTTGTCTGCCCAGAACATACTGCTATTTGCCCAGAATCAAAAAATATATTTGTTATGAAGCGGATCTTTGATAAACTCTACCGCACTTCACACAACTTCGTCTGATCTACCGCTCAGGAGAATATAAATGTCCGATTCCAGCTCGTCCAGCAGTCCGTTTAATCCGAAAGATTTTCTGATTTTTACAGCCTCCGGCGCGATATCTATACTGCTCTATATCTTTTCCGATTCCAATATCGTTATGGGGTCGGCGGATATGACAGCGTTGACGAGATCGGTGCTCATGCTGGTCGCGCTCTACTACTTTTTTGAAAAGCTATTCAAGATGGAGCTGCACACCAAGATTATCCTTGGCATGGTGCTGGGGGGATTGGCTGGTTTCGTATTCCAGCAAGAAATTGCAGAGCTGAAGCCGGTTGGGACGGCATTTATTCGCATGATCCAGATGATTGTTGTACCGCTGGTACTGGCTTCGTTGATTACCGGCACGGCCAGCCTCGGTGATATAGGAAAAATGAAGCGTATTGGCACCAAGACCTTGGCCTACTATCTGATGTCCACTGCCCTGGCGATCTCGGTGGGATTGCTGCTTGCAAACATTTTCCAGCCAGGAAGCGGGATGGATGAAACAGTGCGTGCCGAACTGCTGGCAAGTTATAGTGAGCAAGCAGGTAGCAAGGTCGACAATGCCGAAAATCGCACCAGCACCGTGGACACATTTCTCGATATGATTCCCAGTAATCCAATTACGGCGCTTGCCGGTATCAAAAGCGTCAATGGTCAACCGGCCATGCGCTCAACCATGCTGCAGGTGATTTTCTTCTCCATTTTTATGGGAATCGCCCTAACCCTCATTCCGGGGGAGAAGGCCAAACCGGTAATCGACTTCTTCGACGGTTTAAACGATGTGATGATAAAGATTGTGGTGATGGTGATCGAGATTGCGCCCTATGGTGTGTTCGCATTGATCGCAGATGCCGTAGGTAATTTCGGAATTGATATCCTTCTATCCCTGATCAAATACACCATTGTCACCGCTGCCGGATTGATGATCATGGTCTTTCTCTATCCATTTGTGGTAAAAGCTTTCACGGGTCGAAATCCGATAGAATTTCTCAAAAATATCCGCCCGGCACAGCTGATCGCTTTTAGCACCAGTTCCAGTGGCGCAACATTACCGGTGACGATGGAGGTCTGCGAAGATAATGTTGGGGTATCGAAAGAGATCTCCAGTTTTGTGCTGCCGCTTGGCGCGACGGTTAATATGGACGGCACTGCCCTCTATCAGGGCGTGGCGACACTCTTCATTGCGCAGGTTTACGGCATACCATTGGATCTCAGTGATCAGCTGGTGATTGTATTGACGGCAACCCTTGCCTCTATTGGTACGGCTGCTGCACCGGGCGTGGGCATCCTGATGCTGGTGATCGTTTTGCAGCAGGTCGGTATCCCGGCGGAGGGGATTGCCTTAATCCTGGCCGTTGATCGCATCCTCGATATGTTCCGTACTACCGTAAATGTCACCAGCGATGCCACCTGTGCTACGGTAATCGCCTCCATGGAAGGACAATTGCACCGGCCGGAGAATGTGCATCAGGAGTTCTAGAGACGGATTTAATTTTTAATCGTGTTTTTTGATATAAATCATTATTTATATTCGCCTCGCAGGATATTTTATCGGCGTAACATGGAGCGAGCGCGGTCTTAGATGCATAGTCGTAATTATCAGTACGCGAAAGTTTTTTTTCGGCGTCCAGTTTGGACATCCGCGAATATTCGCATGTTCATTTTTCTCTTCCTTTCGGCCGGTTTCATTCTATCACTGGCCTTCCTTGCTGTTCGGCAACATAACTTTCAGGCAAAAAAATCCCGATTCAAAACATCTCAGCAGCATACTTATATGCAGCGCCTGATTCGCTTGTATGAAGGGCAGAACAGTCTCGGCGGTTCTGATGCGATTGGCACCTGGTATCCCGGTGCAGTTCCCGCTCGTCGCGGCGACGGTGCAGCGGCTGCCAATGGCGAGAGAGCCGCTGCATCGGAGGAGACGGCATCAAACACATCTGCCTCAACTCAATTGGTCCGTCTTCCCGGTGACAATGCTGCTGATATTGTGCGCTATTTGAGGAGTCCTGATCAAACGAAGATCTCGGTTGAGCGGGCTATTGAAGAAGTGTCTTACCCGGTTCGCCCAACACAGAGTCGCAGTGATCTGCCGCTAGAAGCGTACCTGGCTCGGCGAAAATCCTACAGCTCTGCCAACGAGCAGGTAGGCAGCAGCGATCCTCGCCGATCAGCCGAGAATGGTGCTGTGGCCATCAATTCTGCAAGTTTAACCGATTTTGATGTGTTGCAAGGTGTACGCGACTATGAGCAAACTATAGCGGTTGCAAAGACAAATGAGCGCACTATAAAGGTTTGCGTAGATAGGCAGTATCGCTTAAACCCACTGTTCCGCGGTAGTCTGGTGGTGCAATTTGATATTCACCCCAATGGCCACGTCATGCCGGAATCAATTCGAATCATTAGCTCTGACATTGCTGACGCCCGCGTGACCAACTGCATTACCCGCAATATTCGCCGCTGGAAAAACTTTCCGCAAGTCCCCCAAACGAATGGCAAATATACTATTACTCAAAAGTATGTCTTTTAGCCGAGCTTGCCCTGGATGTATTCGCGAGAGTGTAAGGGATTCATCTTGTCTTCATATTCCAATATGATGCCTTCAAGCGCCGGTCTCGTCTTCTTGAAAAAATCAAAAATTTTGTCGTAGGGAATGAGACCCTGCCCCAATGCTGTAAAGCTGGAGCGCGCCTGGCCGGTATCAGTTGCATCAATGAGATGAAGGAGGGTTGGAATACGGCGATTACCGAAGAAATTGCTCAATTGGAAGGTCCATTCCAGTGCTTCTTCTTCGCTGAACCCGGTATCTTTGTGGAAAAGGCGGGGGATATCGATGACCGGCCGCAAGTTCGTTCCAAAATTGCTGGAGAGGGTGAACAAGGCCATGTATTTCTTCAGATTCTTGATCACGTCTTCCGTACCATCTTTCAGGAAGAAATTCTCGATATAAATTTGCGGTCCATCCTTCGCCAAAGTGTCTACCAGACGAATAAGCTTATCTATGCTGGATTGCTCATCAAAATGGATGATGTAGTTGGAATTGTCGATGCCATCAAGAAAGTTATAGAGGGCAGCCCGGTAGCCACTTTCAGAGAACGCTTCGTTTAATTGACCTTCTGCATGAAAATAGACCTGCTCGAAATCCTTAACGCCTTCGCGAATTTTGCTCAGTAGTTTTTCATTCTTGATAATGTCCCCATTCAGGTAAATCTGCAGAATCGAATAGTCGCTCTGCTTGGCGAAGGCCATTGTATCCAGGGGGTCGAAGTCAAAATTTCGCGAGATCGAGTTTGCAACACCTATGCGTATGGATTCCATTTCCTCATTCCTTTCTAATATCCTTTCAAGGTAAATAAAAATATTCGACATGCAACGGAAAAGAATGATCGCCGGACGTGATCGGCACGCATAGGACTGTTTGTAAATGCTGCTGAGCCTGGACCTCCGGGCATTGGGAGTGATGGAGTAATGGGGCCTACATCCCCCTTATTCCCACTTCGAAGGGGATGTACCCCTCCAATATTCCAACTGCCCAGAGGCACAATCTGTGTGGCCCTTACTATGGTTCCGGCGCAATCCGTATTCTTTGATCTCCACTTCCTTTTGTGGAATTTCTTTTCTCCCGGCATCACACATATAAAGAGCCTGCCGGGGCGGGCCTGGGGAGACATCGTGATTTCGAGAGTGTATTCTGCCGCGGTATTGGGAATTGATGCTTACATGGTGGAAGTAGAGACCAGCCTTGAACGGGGATTGATGACCTTCACTATTGTTGGCTTGCCGGATTCTGCTGTGAAGGAAAGCCGGGAACGGGTGATTGCTGCCATCAAGAATAGTGGGTATCGCTTCCCGGAAAAGCGTGCCACAGTGAATCTGGCGCCGGCGCACATTCGCAAAGGCGGTTCTGGCTATGATTTGCCGATCGCGCTAGGAATTCTTACGGCGCTCGGGGAGATCGCCGAGGGCTTACTGGATGAATACCTGGTTACCGGCGAACTGGCTTTGGACGGTACGATACGTCCGGTTCGGGGATTGTTGTCGATTGCCTGGGAGGCCAAACGGCGTGGATTGCGGGGCGTCATCGCGCCGATGGATAATGCCAGAGAAGCGGCCATGGCGGGCGATCTAGTTGTGATTCCAGTACGAACGTTGCAGCAAGTAGTTGATTTCCTGAACCATAAAAAGACCATTGAACCGTATAAGATCGATTTAAAAGAGATCTTCGCTGTTAATCAGTATTATAGGGTGGACTTTGCAGATGTGAAGGGACAGGCGCATGTGAAAAGGGCGCTGGAAGTTGCTGCTGCCGGCGGACATAACCTGATTATGGTCGGACCGCCGGGCTCCGGCAAAACCATGCTGGCCAAGCGTATTCCGACGATTCTTCCCGCCTTGACCATGGAAGAAGCCCTTCAGACCACCAAGATCCACTCGGTTGCCGGTTTACTGGGGCCGGATCAAGCGTTGATTGCCACTCGCCCCTTTCGCTCGCCGCATCATATCATCTCAGATGCCGGATTGATTGGCGGAGGGAAGTATCCTCGTCCGGGGGAAGTGAGCTTAAGCCACCATGGTGTGCTTTTCCTTGATGAATTACCGGAGTTCAAGAAGAATGTGCTGGAGGTGATGCGTCAGCCGCTTGAGGATGGACAAGTGACAATAGCCCGCGCTGCATTGACAATCACCTATCCGGCCAATTTCATGTTAGCCGCGGCCATGAACCCTTGCCCGTGCGGTTTCTTCTCAGACCCAAGCAAGGATTGCAGCTGCACGCCGGTCAATATACAGCGCTATGTGAGCCGCATCAGCGGACCGCTATTAGACCGCATCGACATCCAGATCGAAGTACCGGCCGTGAAATATAAGGAACTCACTGACGAAGCATCAGGCGAGCGCTCCGATCACATCCGCGGCCGCGTGCAGCGGGCGCGGGAAATCCAAACCCGCCGCTTCCGGGAATCCCCGCACCTCTTTTGCAATGCCGATATGCAATCCAAGGATATCCGAGCGTTTTGTAAAGTTGACGCACAAGGCAAAGAACTGCTAAAGAATGCGATCAATCAACTGGGCCTCTCAGCCCGCGCATACGATCGAATCTTGAAAGTCTCTCGTACCATTGCTGATTTGGCTGGTTCGGAGAATATCCAGCACGAATTTGTTAGCGAGGCGATTCAATATCGGAGTTTGGATCGGGGGTTGTGGGAATAAAGAGCTAATGTACGGCGGGAGGTCGGAACATGTGATACAAGGTCAGAGATATATTGAGTCGGCAGCGAGAGCTGGAGATTTTGGAATATTTTAAGACTATTGGCAACGTCAGTTATCGATGAAATTGATCTAAATCTCAAATTGGAAAGCTCGCAGCAGTTCTATAACTTTAATCAACTACTCAATGCTCACAACGGAAGAATACCATATGAATGACTACGGGCCCTCTTAAAGCAGGACTAAATTTGGCTGGGAGTGTCTGAAATATCACAAGGGGAGTCATAATCGTGCCGAGCAGATTATCTGAAAATGATCAGACGAGCAGCATCAATGAATCACATCCCCTTCTGGCTACAAAGCTGTTTATTCCACCCTTTCGTCCAGCCATGGTATCCCGGCAACGACTGGTCGGAAAACTGGCTGATGCTGCTAGTGACAAATCAGCTATTTTGGTGTCGGCACCTGCCGGATTTGGTAAGACCACCCTTGTTAGCGAATGGTTGGCCGGGAATATCACGCCGACAGCCTGGCTCTCACTCGATAAAGGCGATAATGAACCATCACTATTCATCAACTACCTGATTGCTGCTCTTCAGAAGATCGACGCCAATATCAATAAGGCATCTACCAGCATCCTGAGATCACCGCAGCCACCGCCAATCACGACTCTCCTTATCAATCTTATCAATGATATCAGTGTGATACCGGTAGATTTCGTGTTGGTGCTGGATGATTATCACCTGATTGATAACCAGCAAATACATAAGATTATCATGTTTCTGTTGGAGCATCAGCCACAGCAAATGCACCTGGTCATCGTTACTCGTTCGGATCCACCGCTGGCCCTGGCGCGTTTGCGCAGCCAAAACCAGTTGGTCGAAATTCGCTCTGCCGATCTCTGCTTCACTACTGAGGAAACGGCCTGTTTCGTTAATGATATATCTGGTTTTGACCTTGCGGAGAATGAGGTCGCTGTACTCGAATCACTTACAGAAGGCTGGATTGCCGGACTACAATTAGCGGTCTTGTCCATGCACGATCAGGACAATTTTTCCGATTTTATCAAATCGTTTACCGGACATGATCGTTATGTAGCTGATTATTTCATTGAGGTAGTACTCAATCGCCAGCCGGAGAAAGTGCAAAACTTTTTGCTACAGACATCAATACTGAAACGACTTTCCGGATCGCTATGCGATGCCGTATGTGATCGGCAAAGCAGCCAGGAATTGCTCAATCAACTGGAAGAAACCAATCAGTTCATCTTCCCATTGGATAACGAGCGGCACTGGTTTCGCTATCATCAGCTTTTTGCCGATCTACTACGCAACCTGTTAAACCGGACCCAGGCGGGAATAATCGCCGACTTGCATCGTCGTGCATGTGATTGGTATGAAGCAAACGGATTCATGGACGAAGCACTAGATCATGCATTCATATCAGAAGACTTTGAGCAAGCCGCGCAAATTGTCGAGAAACGGATTGAAACGGTTTGGGAGCATGGGGCTCATACTAAACTGCTTAACTGGCTGACATTACTACCGGAACAATCTGTTTATTCCAGACCGCTCCTTTGTGTTTATCATGCCTGGGTGCTGATGGCCAAAGGGCAACCGCAACTGGCAGAGGAGAACCTGGTTGTTGCTGAAGAGCTTCTCGGACTGACGAGTGTCGAAAAGGACGTCTCTTCAGACACTGGGAAGCGACTTGATGAAGACAGTAAGCGAAATCTGCAAGGCAAAATAGCGGCAATTCGGGCAATTATGGTTGCTTTTAAAGGGGATATTCCCTCGATCATCCAACGTGCTCGCTATGCACTGAAATATCTCCCCGGAGAGAGCCTGACATGGCGAAGCATGGCCGGCATTGCATTGGGAGATGCACATAGTCTAAGCGGTGATGCAATCGCAGCTGGCAATGCCTATTCTGAAGCTTTAGCGGCCAGCCAGGCAGCCAATAACATCTATCTCATCCAAATTGCCAACATAAAATTGGCGGTAAATCACAGAGTCCGCGGGCAATTGCTGCAAATGATTGATATTTGTCAGCAGCAGATTAAGCTTGCCGACAAAATTGGTTTATCGCAAACACCAATGGTTGGTATGGCCTATTCAATGTGGGGAGAAGTCCTGGCTGAGATGAATGATCCGCGCGATTCCTTCCTATATGTGAACAAGGGCGCTGATCTTTGCGAACAGGGACATGATGTGACGATGCTCAGCTGGAGTTACCTTTGTTTATTAAGGGTGCTATTTATCAGAGGAGATACCGCGCGGGCATCCAAGGTTATCCGGAAGATGGAAAAAACGGCCAGTGAATCGTATGTGCCTCCCTGGGTTGTCAACTTGATCGAAGCCCGCAAGGCGCAGCTCTATCTTATGGAGGATGATCTGGATGCAGCGACTCGGTGGGCAGAGCAGCGGCAATTAAAATATGATGATGAACCGACCGTCATGCGCGAGGCAGAATACATGATGCTTGCCCGCGTTTTAACTGCTCGAGAGCAATTTGCAGAGGCGGAGAAGCTATTGACAAGAGTGCTTCCCGATGCGAAGACATTTGAGCGAATTACCCGGGTCATCGAGGTCCTGATACTCCGTGCATTGGCATTGCAGAAAAACGGCACGTCTAATGAAGCGGTTTCAGATATTGCTGAGGCACTGTCTATCGCTGAACCGCATGGTTATGTGAATATTTTCGTCGATCAAGGCCCGGCGGTTGCCAATTTACTGGAAAAAGCCCTAAGCGCAAAAGAACATGGTGAAAGTCAAAAAGATGCTGGATTCTCAGCATCCTATGTTAAGAAAGTGCTATTCTGTTTCAAGGTAAAGCAGCCGCCCCAAATTGATGATGATCTGATGGAAACCCTCAGTAAACGGGAAGTCGAAGTGCTGGCTCTGATCGCTGCCGGATATTCAAATCAGGGGGTTGCCGATAAGTTGTTCGTTTCATTAAATACCGTGAGAACCCATACCAAGCATATCAATGCGAAATTGAACGTGCATAGTCGAACTCAGGCTGTTGTGAAAGCAAAAGAAATGGGCATATTATGAGTCTGAACTAAAGGTTATATAGCAAAATCACATCAAGATGTGATTACAAACCGCTCCCGCTTTCGTAAATTTTAGAGGAGAATAGCGAAAGGGGATGCCACAATGAAATTGAACGGCAACTTGTTGACCGGGATAGATGGCTCGGACAAAAAAGACCCCCAAATCAGTGTAAAAAAGGGCTTTTCGAGTTCCCGGGATGAGTCAGTAGCAGTTCGCCAGCTGGTTCGGCAAATAGATCAGCCAGATGCTGCTGTAGTTGTCTTATTTGCTTCGTCCGACTATAATCTGGGACGGTTAGCAGAGAAACTTCACGAGGCTTTCCAAACCCCTCTCTTCGGCTGTACCACTGCCGGAGAAATCACACCGGATGGATACATACAAGGCACGCTGGTGGGCTTTAGTATTGCCAGCGATAGATTGCAGGCTTATCCGTTTTTGCTCCCTAACCTACGCAAATTTGATTCTGGCTGGATGAAGAAAACGGTCAAGGAAATTCAGGATCGTTTAGCGAAAGCCCGCAAAGTGATGCCTGAAGCAAGGGAGTTCGGTCTACTGTTGATCGATGGACTCTCCCTCATGGAAGAATACATTGCAGCGATTTTGGCCAATGCATTGGAAGATGTACCCATCGCCGGAGGGTCGGCTGGAGACGACTTGAAGTTCAAAGAAACATTTGTCTATTTCGACGGGAAATTTCATTCCGATGCTGCCCTTTTTACCCTGTTTATGACGACCCTGCCTTTTACGTTGATGAAAACCCAACATTTCGCAGCCACGGATGAGCGGTTGGTGATCACTGCTGCAACACCGGAAAAACGTATGGTTCAGGAGATTAACGGTCGCCCGGCCGCGGATGAATATGCCCGGGTAATCGGAATGACTTTGATGGAAATAAAGCACCTGGTGTATTTTGCCCGGCCCTTAATGCTTCGTGTGGGAGGTGAATACTTTGTAAGATCTATTCAAAAAGTAAATGAAGACAGCAGCCTGACTTTTTTCAGCGCTATCGATGAGGGCCTGGTATTGCGCGTTGCAAAACGGGAAAACTTGTTGGAAAATTTGGAACATGCGTTTAATCAAGTGCGGCAAAAAATCCCGAATATAAAGTTGACAATTGGCTGCGATTGCATTCTCCGGCGTCTTGAAATTATGGATCGGGCACTGGAAAACCCTGTGAACGAAATCCTGAAACGCCACAATGTTATCGGGTTTAGCACATATGGGGAGCAAACGAATTCATTGCATGTTAATCAAACATTTACCGGAATTGTCTTGGGAGAATAACTATGCCTCTTGAAATGGGTGAAGTCGAACAGATGCGCGCTTTTCAAGAAGAAATTGCACGGTTAAAGAAAGTCAATGAAGCCTTAATGAATCGGGTAGAGCACAGCACCGATGTTGCCGGTTCTTCTTATGCTTTATTTGAATCCAATCTGCTTCTCCAGAACAAATTGAAGGAACACACCGGGAAACTGGTCGAGATGAACCATGCTTTGCAACGGGAGATTCGCGAGCACAAGCATACCGAAAAGGCCCTTCGCGAAAGCGAGCAACGGTTCCGCGGGATTGTCGAAAACGCCAACGACATCATCTACGTTTTAGCTATAACCGGCACCTTCGTTTACATCTCTCCCAATTCAAAGAATGTTTTGGGGTATGCGGAATCGGAAAACCTGGGGAGGTCTTTTGAGCCATTAATTCATCCGGATGATTTGAAAAAATGCCGGGCATTTCTGCAGAAGGTCATTGAAACCGGTGAAAAACAGAGTGGTATTGAATACCGGATCAAGCATCGCGACGGCAAATGGCGATGGCATACCACCAGTGCTTCGGTGCTAAAGGACGATACCGGTGAGGTGTGTTACTTTATTGGCATTGCACACGACATAACGGAAAACAAGACTGTTGTGACGCAATTGGAACGTGCCTACCGGAATTTACGCGAAGCCCAGACCCAGGTTGTGCAATCGCAAAAGATGGCTGCTCTGGGAAGATTGGTGGCCGGGGTCGCCCATGAATTCAACAATCCTGTTGGTGCTGTGCAGAGCGCCAATAACACCCTCAAACTGGCGGTCAAAAAACTGGATAAGCTTATTGATGCATCCGACCCCGGAAAGGCAGAATCCATGCAGCCTGCCGCCAGTATTTTGTCCATCATTCAAAACTGCCAGCAGGTTGTTGAGGAAGGCATGCAACGAGTCTCGTCAATTGTTAAGCGTTTGAGGACCTTTGCCTGCCTGGATGAAGCAGAGATTCAAAGAGTTGATATACATGAGAATTTGAAAGACACCATCTCAATTCTGGAGAATGAACTGAAACCCGGTATCAGCATTCGCACCCGGTTTGCCAAGCTTCCTGACATCACCTGCTATCCAGCCAAGCTGAACCAATTGTTTTTGCAGCTAATCCGCAATAGCAATCAGGCATTTGAGCGAAGCGGGGAAATTACTGTGTCCACTCGCATTCTTGAGGAAAGCGTTCAAGTGGTGGTTTCCGATACCGGTAGAGGCATTCCGGAGAAGAATCTCAATAAGATCTTCGATCCTGGATTCACTACCTGGGGCGTTGGCGTGGGAGTTGGGCTGGGATTGTCCATTTGTTACCAGATTGTCCAGGAACATCATGGAAAGGTAGAGGTCGAGTCTCAGGTTGGTAAAGGCAGCACCTTTACCGTGAGTTTACCCCTGGATTTGGAAAAGCGCCTCACTTCAATGGCCCCGCTACCTCGGAATGGTGCTTGACTCATCATGTAGGTGAGTCAAGTCTGTCTGAGCATACCTGTCATTCCCCTCTCATCGTAAAATCACCCCCGCAAAATCACATCTTGATGTGATTACAAGTCACTCCGTGCTATGTAAGTTTCTATTGGATCATTTAGTGAGGCACCATGACTAAATCACAATTTCAACAGAGCGCCCAGTTTTACCGAATCAGGTTGAAAGGCCATCTCGACAAAAAATGGAGCGACTGGTTTGACGACATGAATATCTGCCACGACGGGGCAAATTCTATTCTAACCGGTCCATTGGTCGATCAGGCTGCCTTACATGGCGTGCTTATCAAAATCCGTGACTTGAATCTGACCTTATTATCGGTAAAACGTATCGAGCGGGATCATTCCAGCTGTGACGATGCAAAGATTTCGCACGAGCCCGAATAAATGGAGAAGCCCAATGAAAATGGTATTGATTGCAGGGATTATCGTACATCTCTTCGTGTCTGCTTTGTGCGCCCAGGATCTCAGCGGAAGTGAGATAATCCAAAAAGTGAACGACCTGTTTAATCCTGAATCTGCCCACGGGAAATCCAGAATGACCATTGTTACGACATCCGGTCAGAAACGCACCTTCGTATTTGAATCATGGGGGAAAAACCGGGGAGAGAAAAGCCTGGTGCGTTACCTGGAGCCGCGTCGAGTAAAAGATCAGGCAATATTAATGCTGAATCATTCTGATGACATCTGGATGTTTTTTCCGCGCACGCAGCGCGTCCGCAAACTTGCTACCCACGCCAAGAAACAGAAAATGCAAGGCAGCGATTTCTCATATGAAGATATGGGTAGCGGTGATGCCTTTATCGAAGATTTTACCGCAGAAAGATTAGACGACGAAAAGATGAACGGCCATGATTGTTATAAGCTTGAACTGACCCGCAAACCGGAAAGTGATGTTTCCTACTCGCGAATAGTTATGTGGATCATCAAGGAAAACTTCTATGCAATCGTGATCGACTACTATGACGAGGATGATCCGGCACAGCATGAAAAGCGCTTGACGCAAAGTGACATCCGCATAGTTGACGGTATTCCCACGGCCATGATTGCCGTAATGCACAATCAGAATGATAATACCCAAACAGTTATGGAACTGCAGGAAATAAAATACAACGTCGCATTAAGCGACAAGATGTTTAGCGAGCGGGAATTGAAGAAATGAAAGACACATTTTCACAACGTGACTGCTACCATCGTCTCCAGGTAACTTGCCATCAAGGGAGTACAGCCTGGAGCCGGCCATTGTTCATAGTTCTCTCACTGCTGATGCTTATTCTCACAGGAACGTCGCTCCGGGGGCAAGATCAGGTTGAACTCTTCGGCTATTTCGAATCCCAGCTCAGCGGTGCTGAGGTGAAGGGTAATTTCTATCAAATCAATGCCAACAAGCTGAGAATTGACTTGAAATCCGGCTTCTCTGAGAAGATCACTTTCACAGCAAATTATGACTACATCCTTTATTATGGCAAGACCACCTGGAACATCCTGGATTTTCTTTCACCGGATATCGTCTCCAGCGTTCCCCAAACCATGAGCCAGTTTTACGTCCTGCGTTTTGCAGATCGTAGTTTTCTTGACAATGCCTACCTGAAACTGGCTTTCAAATATTTTGACCTGATCGCCGGCAAACAGCAAGTTTCCCTGGGAACCGGCTATGTCTGGAATCCGCTGGACGTCTTTAATATCAAAGACGTTCTCGATCCAACCTATGAGCAACCTGGACACAACGCCCTGCGCTTCGATGTACCCATAGGCTCGGATTATACCATATCTGCGCTGTATTCCCCTGAGGACACCTGGCGAAACTCAGCCAAAATGTTGCGCTTTAAGGGGCGGATTTCGCGCTTTGATTATACGCTGGTCGGCATCGAAACACGCTGGCAATTCCACGATTATACTCAATTTGATGCAGCGAAGGCCAATTTTCTGGAAATGCCGGAGAAAAGGCAGGTTCTGGGCGGAAGCCTGGCGGGCGAGCTTTTGGGGCTCGGAGTTTGGGCGGAATACGGCCATAATCGAATGGAGAGGTCCAAAGATTTTTACGAATTGGTTTTGGGCACAGACTATACCTTTGATTTCCAGTCATCTCTGATGGTCGAGTATTACCGCAATACCCTCGGTAAGACCAATGAAAAAGAATATACCCTGAACGACTGGATGCGCCTCTTCACGGCCGAGCAGAAGACGGTATCTCGCGATCAGGTTTACGTACTGGTCCGGCACCCGGCAACCGATTTGATCGAAACCGGCATATCCGGGATCTGTAGCATTTCCGATAAGAGCTTCGCCATAGTACCCAGTTTGAACTACAGTCTCTGGGAAAACGTCGATGCCATAGCCTATCTGAATGTCAATTTGGGTAGCCGGGGAACAGCATATGACAGGAAGTCAGGAAACGGCGGGCTACTCCGCCTGCGGGTTTACTTCTAGGAGTATGTGGGGGAATGTCTCATTCGTGTCATTCCCGAATGCTTTAATCGGGAATCCAGAGTTTGCATAAGTGGATTTCCGCTAAAAGCATGCGGAAATGACAAGATCGAACATCGGATTTGAGCACGAACAACACTTTTCAAACGCATTCTGATGCCTGTTTACATAAGTATCGGGATTTGATAACGAGGAGCAAGCGAAATGAGAGAAAAATTTCTTATAAGACTGGCACACTGGCACACCCATTATCCCTGGCGGATATTGCCGGTAGTTATAATCGCAACGATTGCGCTAGGTTGGTTTGCCCAGCAGTTGACCATCACGATGCGGACACAGGATTTGATGCCTGAAGGCGATCCGAAGGTCGATGAGTTTAACCGGATTATTGATGAATTCGCCACGGCAACCAGCATCATCGTGGTTGTCCAGGGAGAAGAGCAGCGCATCAAAGACTTTGCTGATGATCTGGCGCCACGGGTCAGTGAATTGCGGGATAGCAGTCAAAATGAAGCGTTTGAAGAGGCCATTGCCGGCCTGCAAAAAAGGATCACTGACCTGGAAAAGTCCGGGAACAAAACGTCAGAAATTAACAGTCTGCAGGATGAAATTGAACGATTGCAAAAACGGATCGATATGCAGTTGTTCCAGCGGGTTGACTATAAAGTTGAAACCGATTTCTTGCAGAAGCATGCCCTGATGCTGGTCAAAGCGGAAGATTTGAAGAATACCAAGGACGTCTTCATGGATCCAAATTTGACCGGTTTGCTGACCAATCTCAATAATTCCCTGGAAAAGGAATATGTAGGGCAGCAGGAATCCATCTCAACCCGGGAAAAAGAAGATCAGGCAGTAGGATTCCTGGATGGTATTCAGCAGTTATTGCAGACGTTGCAGAAAGCTGCAAACGGGTCCCCGCTTTCCGAAATGGAAGTGCAGACAGCGGCAGACAAGTTTCTGCTTGGCGAGCCCTATTTCCTCTCGTATGACAAATCTGCGCTAATCCTGAATGTCATTCCCAATTTCAGCATCATGGATCGCGATTTGATTATGACCGGCTATGAGCATATGCAACTGTTGTTAGATGAAACCCTTGAGAATCATCCTGAGGTTCGCGCCGGGTTGAGCGGAGACATTGCCCGTGAGCACGACGAACAGGTGCATTCGGAAGAGAGTTTGAGCTTTACCACGGTGATTGCCCTGATCGCAATTCTGGTGATGCTGGTTGTGGCCTTTCGGATGTGGGTAGCGCCTATTCTAGCTATCGTTACCTTGTTCGTCGGGTTGATCTGGGCATTTGGCACTGCCTACCTGGCTGTCGGACAACTGAATATGATGACCGCGCTGTTCTCAGTGCTGCTCCTCGGTTTGGGAATCGACTTTGCTGTCCACTTGATTTCCGGTTTTACCGAATGGCGGGCAGCGGGGGATGGCATTGGAGATTCATTGGAAAAGACCTTTCTGAAAAGCGGTAAGGGTATTATAACCGGTGCGCTTACTACGATTTTTGCCTTCTCCGCGCTGCTGATTAGCCAGTCGCGCGGTATGAAAGAAATGGGCATTGTTACCGGCTTCGGGTTATTCTCGATATTGTTGGCAACCCTCTTGTTCTTGCCGGTAATGCTGGTCCTGCGGGAACGTTGGGTTGAGAGGCGGCGCAAAAAGAAGGCCGGCGGTCAACCGGTCGTGGCTAAGGATATTTCCTTCAAAAACCTGGGCCGCTGGGCGGAGTGGTTGGGCAAACATTACCGCGTGACGCTGGCAGGAGCAGCCATCGTCAGCGCGTTCCTGATCTGGTCTGCCTTGCAGATCGAATACGACCGAAACTATCTTCGCATGGAGCCGAAAGGGCTGCAATCCATTGCCTTGATGGACACGATTAAGGAAAAGTTTGACCTAAGCATGGAATACGCCCTCTGTTTGGCCAATGATGCAGAAACGTCTCGCAGGCTTTCAGAGGAATATCGTGATCTGAGCACTGTCGCCAGAACGGCGGATATTTCGATCTACCTTCCGTCAGCAAATGAACAGCAGGAGAGAGCCGTTCATATTGCCGATATTCGCAAAAGAATGTCATCGACCGGGATCCGGCAATCGATCCGCCGGCGCGAATTTCCCATCCTTATTCAGGAGATTGAACGCCTGGAAATGAACATCATCGAGATGCAGGATATGGCCTACTTCGGCGGCCAAGACAAGGTGGATAACAAATGCAAATCAATCGTCGGCGATCCGGATGCTCCCAAATCGGCGAATATGATCGGCGATTTATTGGCATCGCTTACTTTCGATAGAGCAAAAACGATAAGGCGCCTGTCAGAATTTCAACAACACTTTTCACCTTATTTCCGGCAAAGCGTCATCGACATGTGCTCTACGGAGCCAATCACCCTGGCTGATTTACCGGTATCTGCTTTAGATCGCTACAGCAATCCGGAGCGGGATAAGTTTATGATTACCATTTACCCTGAAAGCCAATTGGCCATCAATTCAATCGCTTTAAACCGCTTCGTAGACGATATAGAACGTGTCAGTGAAAAAACAACCGGCGGTCCGCCGGTAATAAAGGCCTGGCTTCAGATTGCCGCCCGCGATGGACGCAACGCCATGATGCTGACCCTGGTTATTGTGTTCTTCCTGTTGTGGGGTGACTTAAAGAAACCCGGTTATGCGCTTATGGCGATGATACCCCTGGCATTGGGTGCTTTCTGGATGGTCGGTATTTGGCAATGGGTTGGCTTGCTGCTGAATTTTATGACTCTAATGGGGCTGCCCTTAATCATCGGCATCGGCATTGATGATGGGGTACATATCATGCATCGCTGGCAGAATGAAGGCAGAGGACAGATCAAGACCATATTTGCCAGCACCGGCAAAGCAATTTCGCTTACCTCGCTGACAACGATGCTGGCTTTTGGTTCGCTAATGTTTTCGGTGTTCCCGGCCTGGGCCTGGTTTGGCAGTTCGCTTGTCATTGGTGTCGGCGCCTGTTTCCTTACAACGGTTATCGTTTTGCCCGGGATACTGGGCATGCTCGAGAGAAAAACCGGCCAGGACAATGAATTGATTACCGACGAAATACATCGGCCTCGAATAATTGAACGGGTTTGACGGGGCGGGGCGCTCTGCATTGGCACGAACGGTGACGGGCTAAACAGATTTGATGTTGGCCGCGCTGCATTTAAGGCCTATAGTGAAAAAGATGGATTGCCAAATAATATTGTTAGCAACGTTAAACAATTCTCCGGAGCAACCCAGCAATACGATGATATTACAGTGGTGGTTATCAAACTCGCTGAATAAATACCAAGAGATCGAATGCCAATGCTGACACAGTCCAAAACCTTTCCGATATACAGGGTTCTGCTACTGCTGGGGCTTCTGTATTTATTTTTTGTTAGTATTTCGTTAATGAGCGCCTCATTCAAGTTCTTCGGCAAAGGGCTGGCGGAGGTTTTGCTGACGACGACGGCGAATCCATTTGTCGGTTTGTTGATTGGCATTCTGGCGACCAGTCTGATGCAGAGCTCGTCTACAACCACAACCTTAACGGTCGCATTGGTCGCCAGCGGTTCAATTTCCCTTCAAGGGGCCATACCGATTATTATGGGCGCAAATTTGGGAACCAGCGTCACAAATACACTTGTCTCGCTTGCTCACGTATCTCGATCAGATGAGTTCCGCAAAGCATTTGCCGCCTCAACGGTGCACGATTTCTTCAACGTATTTGCAATCCTGATTATCTTTCCTTTGCAGTTGGCAACAAATATTCTGGGGCACGGCGCTGCGTTTCTGGCCAATCAGTTTCAAAATGCCGGGGGGTTGAAATTTGCCAACCCGCTCAATCTGATCACCACACCGGCCGTTAAGCTAATAAGCGATATGTCCAACGACTCCGGTATTATTATTCTCATTGTTGCCGTCATATTTCTATTCATCTCGCTGAGATATATTGTTGTCAACCTCAAGGCGCTTGTGATCGGCAAGGTGGAGTCATTTTTCAATGAAACCTTGTTCCGAAATGCCGGCAGGGCCTTGCTGGTGGGACTTATCATCACAATAATGGTTCAGAGCAGTTCCGTCACGACATCCCTGGCCGTGCCATTGGCCGGCGCCGGAATTCTAACTCTCCAGCAAATTTTCCCTTTTACATTGGGGGCAAATATCGGCACCACGATTACCGCGCTTCTTGCTTCCCTGATTACCAATGATATAAACGCTGTTACCGTAGCATTTGCCCATCTCTGGTTTAATGTATTCGGGATCGCTGTAATTTGGCCGATGCGCTCCATCCCGATAAGACTGGCGGAAGCGCTGGCAAAATGGGCTGTACAGTATAAATTCGTTCCAATAGTATACATCGTAGTCGTATTTTTCGTAATTCCGGGAATGTGTATTTTTTTAATAGGCTGAGGTTAATATGTGGTTTAAAGAGCTATATGATCTTTGGAAGAGCGACAACTCGCTGACAAAAGCCGTTAACGATTCTCAACAAATGTTGGAACAAACATTTGAAATGTTCCGCGAGTCAGTAAAATCCCTTCGTAAATCCGATAACGGAGAGTTAGGAATCAATGTTTATGAAAAGGATCAGCTTGTTAATCAGTTTGTTCATGATGTGAGACGAAATGTATTACAATATTTGGCCGTCACCGGCGGAATGAATATTATTCCAGGGTTGGTACTAACCAGTATCGTCATTGATATTGAGCGAATTGGCGACTATACCAAAAATATCACTGACCTGGCAGTTGCCCATACTCGCCGTCTCGATGGCGGCAGCTTTGAGGCAGACTTCCAGAGGATTGAGCAGACAGTATACAATATTTTTGAAGAAATGCAGACGACCCTGAAAACATCCGACAAAGCTGCTGCATCAACTCTGATCAAAGATCATTATTGGGTTATTAAAAAGTGCGATGAGATTGTCGACGTCCTTATCAGGGAAGAGAATAAGGAACTCAGTCCCGGAGATGCCGCATCCCGGGCCCTCTATGCTCGCTATTTGAAGCGCATTGCCGCCCATTTGCTAAACATTGCCTCTAGCATTGTCAATCCATTCGAAGGAATCGGATTTAAATCCGAGTAACATTGATTCGATTGGCGATCATTAATTATGTAGCTGATTGACGCTAATATTGGAAATCCGATACTTGATCTTATTGAACTTGGCTCGTTTGTTGAAGGCGCTGCTTTTCAGCGAATAGTACTGCCGGACCGATTACCAGCGTTTACATTAGTGGCTCTTCCGAAGCCACAGGTCTCTCAGTGGATTACTTTCTTCCTTTGGCAGCAGGTAGATTTCCGCTTCGTAGATAATATCAAGCATGCGATAGCCAAGTTTGTCGAGATATTCAGCCAACGGTAAAAGTTCGGTGCCTTCAACGTATTTGGCAAAAAAACTGCTCAGATCAACGCCCGCGACTTCACTTGCAGTTTCTACCAAATCGGCATAGGTATAAGGTGTTGATCGATGTTTTTGAAACATGGCATTCATAAAATCGTCCAGCGTCTTCTGGCCATCGGTGCTCTCCATAATTGTCACATCCAATGCCATGGCTATGGCCCATCCACCGTTATATATGAGAAACCGGTTTCGTCCCTTCTTTTCACCGGCCTTTAGTAATGAGGTATCCTTGTCTTTCCAACCTCTCTGATGCTGGTATAAAGCCAATATCTTTTCCATTTTGTTGCGAAAGAGTTCTTTGCTAACGATTCCCTGGCGAACCATCGTCAAATTTGCATAGTATTCAGCAGTCCCTTCAGAAAACCACTGTCTTTCGGCGTAACTCTCTGCCCGAATCAAATCACTATTCCAATAATGAAATAACTCATGTGACATTTGATTGGCCCATACTATTTTGTTGTCTCTGTCCATGGGGGTCTTGAGCGTAAAAGTATAGCTATTATAGAATGATTCGCCATCGTCCAGGTCGGCGTAGAATATGGTGATGAGATAAATGGTAGGGGGCGTGTCCGGAAAAATTCGAAGATATGCATTCACCGTTTTCGTTAGCTCTGCACTAAATAGTTCTCCGGCTTCCTTCGCTGTTCCCAGGAGGGCGATGCTAAAATCAAAACCACTTTCGCTTAACGTTTTCGTATAGAAGGTTCCATAAACCAACGAGTTTTCAATCAGAAATTCGCGATTCGGTATTTGATAGGTACGATCTTTAAGTAACCGCCATGGCACAGCCAAATTCCAGTCCCGAGGCATATTAATTGTCAAAACTGTTTCTCTATCCTCAACACCGTAAATAAACAAGGCCTTTGAAACAAGGTATACAGCGTCTCCATCGAAGTAGCCGGCTTGCTCATTGCCAACATCCCATTTTTGCTCCGTGAATGATAGATCAACTTCATAGCTGATTGTTAAGTCGTCTGAAGTCTTATTCTCAAGGTACCATTTTGATTTTGTTTGATACCTGTGTGAAATCCGCTTTCCATCAGAAGAAACGATGGAGAGATTCTTAATAAATGACGCCCAGCCTTCCGGGTAATCATAATTCGGGCAGTTAGCATTCATATAGAGGGTATCACCGACAGTCTTCAGGCTTGCTTTAACAAATACCCGTAGTGGGTCTTCACTATGAACTGTAACAGTGTATTCTGAAACATCTGAAGCTGATACCATTGGTTGGTTGATCATAAAGAAAACGATGACCAAATAGAAAAACGTCCTCATGTGTCGCATTCTTCACCCTCTTTCATTTAATTTCACACCTTCAATCATCTCGAAATGAGACGAGATGATTTTTATCGATCGGTCCAGGTAATTACGGAGAATGGTACTTAATGTTTGGAGGAGTAGCATTTATTTGCCAATGCATGAGGATTTCCGCTGGATTGGTCCTCTAATTAGGAATTCTCCCCATATTTGTGGGTTCAATAACGAGGGAATTGGATATCCGATAGTTGATTTTACTGAACTTAACGCGTTTGTGGTTTGTGACTGCATGGGTGGGGTTTGGGTAGGAGTACTAACACGAAAATTGATAAAGCAGAAAATCTCTCAATGGTTGAAAGTGCCTCTTGAAATTATTGACCTTCTGTCCCGCCTTTTTTGATGACGAACATTATCTAATTAGAAGCATTTTCTTAGTCTCGATGGCTTCATTGATTTCCAAAACATAAAAATAGACACCACTTGAAACAGGTCTTTCAAAGTCATCGGTGCCATCCCATTTGAGGTCGTATGTTCCAGGTGTTTTAAATCCTTGATCCAGAGACGTTATTTTTCTACCGAGAATATCAAATACTTTGAGAGAGATTTCTGAGCCAACTTCAATTCTATACCGAATCGAAGTAACGGGGTTAAAAGGATTCGGATAATTCTGGAAGAGCGTGAAAGAACTGAGCCCACTTGTTTCTTTCTCATCGTTCCCGGGAGGTATTGAGACAAGTGCACCAGACGACAGAACGAATATGCTGGTCTCAACCGTATCATCTTGAAACGATACTAAAGCGATGGTGGTGTCCTCAGATATTCCTTCGATAATTCCATCTCCAATGAAAACAGCGGCATTTTTGTTCAAACTCTCGTAGAAGACTTCCTCATTATAATTTAAGTTACGAACGGTACCGTCATCAAAATACCCCTCAACGGCAAGAGGAACTTGTTCGCCTGCCAACATATAAGCGTTTTCAGGGTAAACTTTTAAACTGTCAATTTGCGCCTCAATAGCAATGTTGAGGGTCAGAGTGTCGATATCCACAAATCCAACTTCATCGTATCCAACGACAACAATTCTTATAGGGCTAGCTGCTTCGATTGGCACAACATAGTTGAAACTGGTATTAGATGAAGCGGCCGACTCTGCATGAACCTCCAGGGCTCGATTCCCTGCTGCAAGTAGCAAGTGGCTTATATTGCCACTGCCGACGACGTTTATACTAATCTCAGATCCCGGGGTTACCGTCGTCCCATTTGCTGGAGCAACTATTGAGACCGAGTCAACAACAGTCTGAGGTATGCGGGCCTTAAGATTCGAAGCCGGATCAAAACTATATTCCAGAGTAGGTGGATTAAATGGAGTTTCGGCAAAAAAGACAATGTCGTTTGGATCTTGAGACAATAATGTGAAAACATTGGTATGGATGATGTCGCTGACCGGTGATTCAATATGCCATAGATCCGGTGTCGGAGATGAATAAATGCCTCCCAAAAAGCCACCTCCTTGACTCAAATCGGCAACAATAAGATCACTAGGAGCGCCATCAAAAATCTCAGAAACTACCGTTTCGGCCGAAATGAATGTATCTTCTAACAGTAGCCCAATCAAATATCCCCAGTAGGTTGCTTGTGTAGTGGAGGCATTGGTAACAATAACATGAGAAGGAACAGAGCGACCGTTAATTGCACCATTTAGGTCTTGTCTAATGGCATCGCTGTCGACGGCTAAATCTTCTATAGCACCGGCAAATGGATTCTTGCCGACTGCTTCCAGTGGTTCACCGATTTCTTCTGGATACGCGAGAATAAGGTTGGCCATTTGACTGCCGGAATGAGGTGTGTTGAGGGTAATTAAGCGGCAAATGTTTTCATTAAAATCCACATTTTGGATCCAAAATCTTGTCAGAACCCCGCCCATACTATGACACACAACATTCGATTTTCCTGCAGAAAAATCGTGACTTATCGCGTCGAAAAGTGTTCCGTGAATTGCATTCTTAACAATTGGCCAATTGTAGCTAAACTCTCTATCAGCGGTGGTTCCGTACTGAGCTCTCTTTGTTAATTCACCAGGCCAGAGTCCTCGCGTGGCAACAAAATCAAACTCCATAGTGGCAAAAGCATTATGGTCTGACCACAAGCCATGAACAAATGTAATCGGGGCCCGATAAATATGTATTGGATATTCGAACAGAACAGTTTGATCACCTGAAGAAAATACTTCTAGATATATTTCATAGTATAGATCGTCACTGTCAACAATACGTGGATGACGATACTCAACAACCACACTATCTTGGGATATGAATTCCTCTCTTGTTCCAAAGGAACCAAATATTTTGGCATTGGTTTGATCAGGATCCTCCTTGATTCTGAATTGAACCTCGGAAACATCTATTCCTTCCGGACTTCCAACAAAGGCTATTTTTGTAGCATTTATTGCTGCATCGGCACATATTTTAGCAGCTTCAATTTGACCATTGTCATCAGGAGTACGGCTAAAAAGTCTATTCAGGTGCTCGTAGGTATTATAGAAATAGACTTTTGGAGTACTTTCTAATCCAGTTGCGGAACCATCAACAAGATAAGTTTCATTGAATGCCCAAATGTCATGATTTAGAATGTTGGCTTCGACCATATCCGGTGAAGAGAATGAAATCTCCTGCGGACGAAAACGATCTGCAGTAGGAGCCAATGGCAGAGAATAGGAAAGCGAAGTGATTTCATTTAAAGAAGTTGAGAAATATAAACTTCCTCCCAAACCAAATGGTCCAATATATTCATTAAAATGATCAAAATTTAGAATAGTGATCGAATTGTTAAATGTGTCGCTGGCGGTACCATAAAAGTGAATTGTTCCGTAAATATTTTCCAGGTCATAGAGAGTTAAGCTCCCTGAAGGTCGGGGATTAGTCGCTTCAAATTCAAAAGAAACCGTCAGCGTATATTCCATACCTTGTGTAAAATTTTGGCCGATTACGCTCTTGACATCTGAACCGGATCCGGATAGCAACACCGTTGAGTTGTTGTGGACAGTTTCGTCAGGCCAAGAAGAATCATTGCTGCTAAATGTATAATTTAAATTGCTGCTCGACGAGTCTCTTACGATAAACTTATACTCTGTCTGTTGAGCATGTAAACTTGCCAATACCAGGCATCCGATCATAGACAGTATCGATGTTACCAATCTCATGTAGACTATCCTCCGACTCATTCAAATGGGCTGATGAAATCTATACGCCATCCCCATGCTGCAATACTTTGGAGGGCTTGCACGATTCCTAGGCAGTTATAGAGTTCCCTTACGTGGCTTTCTTCGTTCCTGAATACTTCTTCTCCACAAGCACTTTGTTTACTTTAGCAGCTACAACTGCAAATTCAAATTTAGGGGTTTAGTATGATAGTCTGAAAAACTAAGTTGTTCAAGAGGAAATAGATATAAGAGGTAAATCTGGTTTGCTTTGGAGTGGATCGAGAAGCATTCGTCCGGTAATCCTCCCATTTTGAGAAGCAGAGAAGAGTAGCATTGTTCCTTCGAAGATCACACGTAACGAATTCATCTAAAATCATTCCCAATCAATATCGGAGTTTGGGCAGGGGGCTGTGGGAGTGACAAGATAGGCCAAATTGCATTGACATTGTGCGTATAATTTGCTAGTTAAAGACTGGCACTCAACCGAAATCCTGTAATCTGAAAAGTTGACTATGAAGACTAACATGAAGAACAGAAACCGAACCTGTTTGAGGTTTATGACCATCTGGCTGCCAACTGTGTTCATTGGTTTTCAAGCTGTGGCGCAGGTAGTGTTCAGTGAGCAAGATGTAAGCTTTCAAAATGGGTCTGTGGAGTTGGCCGGAACGCTTTTAGTACCGGATGTACAGCATCGAGTTCCGGCGATTGTCTACCTACATGGATCCGGACCAATGACCCGGGCAGGGTTTCGCCGATATGCCGAAATTTTTGCGAAGCTCGGAGTTGCGAGTCTCTTTTACGACAAGAGAGGCACCGGGGCATCCACCGGTTCATGGCTAAGCGCATCACTTGAAGACTTGGCAGAAGATGCCTTGACCGCAATTCAATACTTAAAAGGACAAGACAAAATTGACCACGAACGAATTGGATTTTGGGGTGTGAGTCAGGCTGGCTGGATTGCACCACTTGCTGCTTCGCGGTCGACAGATGTGGCGTTCATTATTCTGAATTCCGGTGGCGGGGCAAGCCCGCGCGAATCCGAACTCTTCTCCTATCGAAAAGGTTTTGAAAAGCTTGGTTTATCTGAGTCAGAAGAAACCGAAGCGCTTGGAATTCTAGATGAATATTTCAACTATTTGACAACCGGAGAAGGACGTGGTCAATTGGTTGCAACCCTTGATAGCATTTCCGAAGGCAGATTACATTCACTGGCTAATCAATTGAAGCGGATCACCCCTTCAGAGAAAGGACGACATAACTGGAGTTGGGTAGGCGCTTATGATCCGATGCCGGATATCGAAAAGATAAAGTGTCCGATCTTGCTCATGTTTGGAGATCGAGACAAAGATCATCCAACGGAACTCGCTGTCGAGCGCTGGCGAGAAGGCTTAAGAAAGGCTGGCAACGATGACGTTTCTTGCGTGGTTTTCCCGGGTGCTGGTCACGGCATCCGCATGAGAGAAGGACACATTGGAAAAGAACGGCCCCCCTTTGCGGATGGATATGAAGCGATGCAAATTGGTTGGTTGTGGCTCCATGTCCTTAATGACAGAGAATGATTGTCATGCAATGAACTTGCTCCCGGAGCCTGTCACACTCTTTTGAGAAGTGTGACAGACCTTGGCATGTTGAATCCTTGTTTTTGTTCGATATTAGGAACTAACAGCTAAACATAAATGTGCCCGCTCAAGGGATTGGCTGCAGCCTGAAGTCCGGCCCGTCCGGCAGATCTTTTGTTCCAGAGTTTGATCAGTTCGTCCCGGATGGTTGACATGTCTTGTTGTTTGAAGTGTGCCTGTTCAAGGTGCTCGACGATTTTCGAAATGCGAATACCTTCATTCGCTTCCCAGTCTATTTTTTCGGGATTGGCTCGTGCTTCCGCTTCAGAGATTGTTTCACCATTCTTGGTCAAGATATTGTCATTTTCGTCAGTTCGGGGAATAGCTTTGTGGTGGACCGCAACGACTTCCCAACGGTTGTTAAACACCGGCGCTCCGGAACTACCGGTTTCTGTGTCACCGGAATACCAGCAAAATTGCTTGTCCGGAATGTCATCCTTGAGCAGTAGGAAATTGCTGTTATGTAAAACGATTGATTTTTCACCGCCATCAGGGTGTTGAATAATGTTGACCGGATCGCCGATTCGGATTTTACCTTGCGCTTTAATCAGAACATGCCACCCAAAGTTGTCTAACGGAAGATTTTCCCCGATTGGATCGTCTACCGCGACAAAGGTAAAATCCAGCGTTTTATCAGTGAGAAAAAAGCGATCCGGGTTTAATGAACAGGTAAATAGCTTTTTAGGAAGGCCATATTTGTCTTCTTCAGCATTTAATTCAAAGTCATATCCAAAGGCGTCTTCGCTGCTCTCAATAACATGATGGTTGGTTAACAGAATATTATGTCCGACCAAAAAGCCAGTTCCCATATCAAGACCAGACAACCGTCCCACAGATTTTGCCGCAAGTAGACCGGCTTCAAGAAACTCGATCGACAATATGTCGTCCGTGCGCCCAATCTTACGTTCTGCGCCAAGCTCTATTTTACTGCTTGAGAAACTGTTTGCCCAATTCTTGTTTATCTTTTCCTCTTCGTCTAGCAGCCTTTTTTCTCGTTCAGCAAATAGATTTAAACGTTCCGGGGTTTCCGATTGAATGCCCTGGCCTTCGACAATTAACTTCTGTGTAATGTTAATTGTCTCTTTGTGCTGAGCATATCTTGTTGCAGCTTCCTGCAAGACATCGTCTTTAAATGCCTTAATTTTGAATGACATTAGTTATTCCTCCCAATTTTTCTGTTAAAAAAATGATTGTAATGAATGTGAACTTTTACCTTCTTTCTACGGTATTGTAAGAGGAATGTATTTATATATAAATCACATTGCAAAGGATGAAAACAAGTTCTTGCGGTGGGGCGGCAAAGTAACTGCTACAAGAGATTGCTCAGTGGTGCCTCACCAATTAGAATTATGTATTCGGGAGCGATTTCATAATACCCAGAGGTGTCATTCACATATCAAACAACGATCGGAGTTGGCTATGCCTAAAATAACGTATGAGAAATATCAGGAAATGCGCAAGGACACGGCTGTTAGTGATGAGGAGCTTTTATCTTACTCGCTGATTGAGCCTGGAGAAGGCGGATTTGATTTTCGGATTTTGCCAGACCCTGCGAAGGTAGACATGTCCTTGGAGGATAGGGAATATGAAAGTGCAATGGGTATTGCTAATAGGATTTCCCGTTACCGGCGCCAACGTAAATTCCGCGAACGACGCAAAAATGGTGTTGACTTACCTGTATTGGTATCGGAAGGAGATAGCTGGTTCCAATTTCCAATGCTTATCGATGAAGTGGTTGACCAACTCTACAACGACTATCTAATCTGGTCGGTAGGCGCAGCAGGGGACACGGCTGAAAATATGGTTGGCGATAACGCTGAATATAAGACAGCACTGTTGAAACATCGGGATAGTGTCAAAGGGTTTATGTTCTCGGCTGCAGGCAATGATATTATTGGCGAAAACAAAACCTCGAAACGACCGGTTCTGTTGGACTTGATAAAGGACTTTAACGGCGATGAGCAAGACATCATCGGACATATTAATATCGATTTGTTGAACCAGAAAATGGACTTTATTAGAGGGGCTTACCAGAAAGTTATTAACACTGTTCGCAATATTCCGGAATTCAAAAATTTGCCGATTTTCATTCATGGCTACGACTATGTTTTTCCATACCGCTGGGAAAACGATCCGCGTGATCCCTTTTACGTGAAAAATAATGCCTGGCTGGGAGAGCCCTTGGATAAACGCGGTATCACAAATCTTAAACAACGGCGGGGGATTCTCATACACCTGATTGATGAATTGTATAAGGTCCTGGAAGGACTTGCTGGAGATTCCCAGCAGACCGGAGTTTGGCTTGTCGATTGCCGTGGAGCAATGCCAAATGTCAGCGATTGGAATGATGAGATTCACGGCACTTCCGAAGGCTATAAAGAAGTTGGAGCACGGTTCAGGAAGGTAATTGCGAAAGCGCTTGAACTCAACTGATTCCCGATGCTTATCACATAAAATGCGTTGAATTGCCGAACGGTACTCTAAACAGAAGCCTTGTTACAAGCGCCGCAAGGCGCTTTTGTAGCAGGGCAATTTTACGGCCCACCTTATTCATATATATAGCACTTTTTGCTATTTGCCCTCATCCGTTTTTAACTGAAGTTGATACTCATCCTGGAAACTGCATCTGATCTTACGTTTAAAGCTCTAATGAATATAGCTTTTGCAATTTTCTCCAAATGCCTCCTCGTCGGGAGTGTTCTGTTCAGTTCCCAATTATCCGATACTTGATTTTATTGAACTTAACCCGTTTGTGGTTTGTGACTGTATGGGTGGCCGTGCGATTTCCTTTCCGATCCATACAAGGATTGCAACTGCACATCGGTCAATATTCAGTGCTATGCCAGTCGCATTAGCGGACCGCTATTAGACTTCACCGGTAACTGAGCTTCCGGCCGTGAAGTACAAGGAATTAAGCGACAAATCTTCAGGCGAGCGGTCCGAAATACTGAGTAGGAGATTATGTAATAATTACAGCGAGCAGCGTTGGTATAATTTCATACTTCGGTCAATTATTAACCGAAGTATGAAATTTCAACTCCTCAGGAATTTATTGTTGAGTCAGAACGCACAAACCGACAGTGGCTAAAGCGCCATTTCCGTTCAGAAAATTATTTCTGATTGTCCTATCCCGTACTCTTAATCGAATGACATAACCGCAGGGCGTCGTTGGTGCAGTGGTGCTTATCGAGTAAATCTCATTTATTTTGCCAGGCACAGTTAACGAAGGATAAAACTCCACCGTTGCCGGCGAGGTGATTACCGGGGGATTTGCAACAGAAGGTTCTATCCCCAAATTATAAAACCAAATATGTTGGTCCGTGGCCGTAAATTTTCCAGTGATCATATCCCCGGGAGAGAACACCGAACAGGCGCCGGCATCTAAGAAAATTTCAGCTTTAGGCGGTGTATTGTCGATCATGACTTTTATTACAGAACTTGATACATGATCCGCCGGAACGCCCGGTTCAAGAGGTGCACCGCTTTGATACAGTAGGACTCTTACTTCGTAGAGACCGTCTCCTTCAGGTAGAGGTGTAACCCATTGAGCCAGTACATCATCCTGAACTTCAATTAGATTTGGACCCTGCAGATCCTTCTGATATTGATAATATCCCCCTACATGACTTTGACTCATAGAGCCGGCGGGAATGCCATTAATCCTTCGCGAAATTGTGAATGAATTGGAAAGATCATGCCAGGTTAGCTCCGTCGATTTACGGTATTGAACCCTGTACCTTAAGTTTATAGCTCCTTCACTGATATCCGGGGCATTTGTAATGGTCCCGGAAATTTTTATAATTCTTCCGAAAGGACTCTCGACAGCTGTAAATGCGGCGAGGCTGACACCATTGGCGTAGCCGTCGCCCAGGGAACTAGATAAGATTGTATATGGGTTGCCGGAAATATTTTCCACTGCCATATTGCCAACTGACCAAATATACGGCTTTTGCTCACCTGGCTGAACTACATCCCCGGGTTTTATCTGAATATTAGCCTCTATCATATTTCCCCATTTCGGTTTATAAAAAGGGGTTACAGTAGGCGGCGGGGTATTCCAAGAAAGGATTGCCCGAACTTTCATTATTTGGGGTTTACTGCATTTATCGCGATAGCTTGAAAAATCGACCGGTAGATATACTGCATATTCCAGATCCTCTTTAGGCGTCGTGCGAAAGATATCGTGGACATTAACGCTGGAGGTGCCAACGTATCGCCAGACACATTGTTGCTCAATCTGATCGTAAACATATATCCAGAAAGCGACATATTCATAGCTGCCTGGCGTGCAAAGATTACCGCTATAACCGAGTGTGCGCTTCAGGGAAAGGGTCGCAACCAGCTGATCCTGATCATAGTCTAACCCGACACACTTCAGCTCTTCAAAACTATCATCAGATTTTCCGGCCAGAATGTTCGAAAGATCTTGTACGAGATCTTTGTTCTTTGGGTCTTTCTTATATTGGGCCATTAGCGTAGGATTGCGTTTTATTAACTGAGCCTTCTGATTGATTTCGGAAAAATTATAACGGAGTTTAGGGACCCCTTTGTTCTTGTAAATGGACTCTAATGCTGCTGCGGAAAGCTGTTCGGTTTTTACCACCGGCAACTGAAGATTGAGTTGTGAGGTGTCGACTTGAAATTCTTGAAGTTTAGCATCACTAAAAACATTGCCTAAGGACAGTTTAAAAGGCTTAATTTGGATCCACTTCTCAATAACATTGCCCCAAACTGGCGGAGAATCCGGAAGACCTGCCGGAGGCGGTATTTCCCAGGATAAGATAGCTTTTATTTTTACCAAATTTGCCTTATTGCAATATTTGTATTTAAGAGAATCAATCACCAGGGGCAGGGCGTATGATAGCGGCTTATCTTCTTTCAAACAGGCCTGTTTTGTGTTTGCAATATCATGAATATTAACAGCTGATAGTCCGAGATCTTCTCCGGTATCGTTATAATCACCATCACCATTCCAGTCTGCAAAGAATCGTACATACTCATAGGAACCCGGAGAGCAGAGATCGCCCTGGTATCCGAAGGGAAGCTTGATATCAACAATTGCTTCCAATAGATCTTCTTCCGGATAAAACCCCAAACATGTCATCTCTTCATATTTGGTGTTATACTGGATTGCTTTGACCGCCTTATTGCTGGAATTAGGAACCGTCCCAAAATAATTGGGGTTATCTAGCAGCAGTTTCTTGAATTGTGATCGCTCTTTTTCAATTTTCTGCGCAAAGGCCGGAAAGTTTATCCCTATAAACAGAGTACTTATAACAAGAACCTTGAACAATGACTTCACCATGATACTACCTCCCATGAATTTAGAGAAATTGCTTAGCTTGTTTATGTAAAAAGAGGCGATTGAGGTGGTGAGAGTTGCAAAAAGATAAGAATTTTCCTGAATTTGTGGCTTCAAGAAGGAGCTGTCAAAGCAGGCCTGCAAGAAATTGTTCTTCTCCGCCGCGCCTGAGTCGACATCCTGAAATTTCCTCCTCGCATTGCCGACATGGCCGGCGTTGAAGGCATATAGATGGGCTGGATAGTGCTTCGGTCGGCCATCCCTGGCCTTTAGCTCTTAAACGGCTTACCGAGGCAGTAGAGATTACAAATTATCTCTATTGATCATTTTATTCTTCATAGTAAAATGACAACTCAGGTAACGAAAGTAAATTGTCTTCAGTCGTATCATTTGGGTGAGTGCGCAAAAACCAGCTTCCTGATTCAGGATGTTGAACCGCGGAGATTTCCGTCTCTGACCCATTTGGCAATGTGGTATAAAAGGCTATAATACCATTGTGTTCAAGTTGAGCTCCGGTATATTTGTGAACTATCCATGGCACTCCGTCGTGCACACCTCCGACGTATGTGATATAGTCTGCCTGGTATTTTGCGCTGAAACGCTTTGAAACGCTTTGTATTTCCAGACGTGAAACGGGTGGTAGTTCACCAATGGGAATTATCGGTGCAGAAAGTGTAAATTTGCCAGTGATGCGATAATCACCATCTCCGTCATTATACCGCTCGGAGAATGTTTCTTCCCTGTTGTTGGCGAGTAATTCATCTGTCGTTGTAATTACCATTTTCGCATCGACAAAATCATCCGCATTTACCCAACTCCAAATGTTTTCGAAGATATTCTGTTCATTGACGATGGCGTCTCTGATGACAGATCTGCTGTTATCGACAAGCTGTTCCTTTAAATCCTGGAACTTGTCTTTAAGGACAAGAACCGCTGCTTCCTCAATACTAATATTTTCTGCTGCAGCCCTGTTCATGGCATCAATATAGACTCGGGATAATTCCAAGCTAGCAACAAAGCCGTTCACGCTGGTTTCAATAAGGTTGTTCAATGCCTGGTGTCCGGCTTCGGCCCCATTGTCGCTTACATTGTCTTCTTCCATTAGGACGGTGATAACGGCACAAATTCCAGGGATTTCGAAATTTGTGCCGAATAAGTTGAGAACTATTGGGGTAATCGTGTTTCCAAAGAAGCCAACACTGATTGGAATGTTCCGTTCATCCCCGTCTCCAAATCCTTCATTGCCAAGATTTCGATGACTGCCTTGCCCAAATTTATATGTGGGTGTACCTGTTAAGCGAAAAGGGTCATCGGGGTGCTGGCTAATATCTTCTCCATCAACACGTAGAAACACGGTCCACAAATACGGTTCTGATTTGCCTGGGCCGTCGGCCTCATCGATACACCGTATTCTTTCCAGGTGGCAAGTAATATTCCTTTTGTTCGGCATGAAAATCTCCCTTCCGAGGTTTGACACTTTAAAAGTGCCGATAGATGTTTAGGCATGAGAACTCTACCTACTAATTCCTCGATTGACAGTCGCTCTCTCAATTGACAACTCTCATATCAGGCTGTAGCAGGTATGCCAAAATTGTTGTGCTTATCTAAAAAGAGGAGGGGATTAACTTTATCTCTTGTTTCGGAAAAATTGACTAGGGCGGAAGCGTTTCGAATAAACCCAACCTGTTTTTGCAGGGGGATTGTTTGGCAATGTGGATTGTTGCCTGGATTGCAAATTATAAAGTCGAACTGCCTTATAGCCAAGCCGTACTATCTCACGCGCCAATAAGGCGTTTCTTTGTGAGGCAATTAAGTCTATTAGGAACAGGGGCTTCGGTCAAAGTGGAATCGCATACTTGACATACTGGAGTAAACACGAGTTCTCGAGTTGGTAAGGAAGTATGAAAAAATATAGATATTTTTCAAGAAAAAATACAACATTCTTTGAGTAATTCGCTCTATATATGTATAAGGCGATAAATGTGGCCAGTTATGTCTGGCAAGTTTTGCTCTCAAGAAATGTCAAGTTGCCCATAACGGACGATTACCGGCCGAGGGGCTCCTGGTAGAAAGGAGGGGACAATGTTCTGAATATCTCAAAAAGATTCAAACTAAATACGTTTCTGAAAAGCGGAGTGAGGACTAAAGCTAATGAAGAATACGCAACTGAGAGAATTGTCGAATAAGGAGTTCATCGATCTTATGAAGAATGATTACGAAAATGACCTTTTTTGGATCGAGTTCGTTCGGCGATATCAAACCAAGGTTATTGGCTACAAAGTGTATCAGGTTTTCCGGCAGTATGATTACTCTGAGCTCTCAATGGTTAATGAAGTGGTATCGAGAGTCTATAGCATTTTAGCGAATAAGGACTGCCGGGCTTTACGGCAGCTCGAGAACAGGTATGATGGGACAATCATCAACTATCTGAGAACTATTTCACATCGAGAGGCCGTAAGGTTCCTGAAGGAAGAAAGTAAACAGCCGACACCTGCAAGTGAGCGTGATTTTCCTGATATAGAAACGGATTTTGAGGCGATACCGGAAGATTTGCGCGAAGCTGTTGAAGCCTGCCTGGAAGAAATAATGGTCAAGCATAAGCACAAGCAGCGCAATAAGCTGATCTATACCCTGCACTACTTCAACGGGATTCCCAAAAAGGATATCGCGGAAAGTTTAAATGTAAACCTACACTTTAGCAGTATCTGTCGCATAATTGACGGGCTTCACAAACTGATTCGGAATCACTGCATTGACGGACAAAGGATTGTGGCACCTTCTGCAATGTAGGTTTATATGATATAACGTAGCAAATCTATACATAGCTCAAAATGCAAAACGGGGAATCTGGAATAATAATCCTGATCAAGCAGCAAATTACAGGCTATCAGGGAGGTATTAATCATAATGATGGGTGAGGTAGCGTCATATGAGTGCAACGGATATCATAAAACATGTTAATGGAGAACGACAGAAAATGCGATGTCGATATACAAATATGTTACTTAGGCACATGGACAGGCAGACCAGTGACGATGAGAATCGCAAAATATATGAACACGTAAATGAATGTGAACAGTGCTATTCAATGTTGCTGGATCATATGCAATATGGCGGGGAGCCAACAGAGAAAGAGCTAAGAGAGATTGAGGGATTATTTGCACTTAGTCCGGAAGAACAGGCAGCTAATATTGTCGCTGAAATCCGGGCACAGTCAAATACAAGACGCAAGTTGGAAGACGAAAACAAGCCGGTCGACATTCCGGGAAAGAAGATGCCCCGCTATCAAGCTTGGCAGTATTTGACAACAGCCGCCGCGGTAATTTTGGTTGTCTTCGGCGGGAGTTGGGGGCTTGGTACATATAGAACAATGGCTCAAATTAGTGAAACAAAAGCGATACTTGAAGAAAACTATCTAGTTGATATAGGAGCTGGTAGCGAAAGCGCAGTAAGAATTGTCGGTAACTATTCTCCCACCGCTCTGGAGGGAATAATGTCTGAAAATACTGGGTCTGACAATAACCGCTCGATCGATAAAGCCAAAGAGAATTTACAGAATGTACTCGTCGAAGATGTTCGCCATGCAGAGGCCATGCGATTGGCCTTTCAGATATCATTGATTGAAGGAGATATCAATCAGGCGGAAAAGGATCTGGCTAGAATTCGCGCAAGTGAGAATATTAGTGCTGAGCAGCTAAATGATATTGGTGTCTTCTGTTTTCGGATTTTGGCCTATGATAGTGCATCATATTACTTCGAAAAATCACTTGCAAAAGATCAGACTCTTAAGGAAGCAAGATTTAATCTTGCGTTGCTTAAGCGGATAAATGGAGAGCTTCATGATGCCATCCAATTGCTCTCGGTATATATCGAGCAGGAAGAGGATCCGGGGTGGAAAATCATCGCTGAAAAAATGCGACGGCGGATTGCTGAAGATCTGAAGGAGAAGCAAGCGCCGCCCGGACAAGGTCACTAATAGTACCGATAGTCATCTACAAAAATCACCGCTGATTTATTGAATCGACTTCTTGGAGGAGGAGCAATGGTTAGTATTTTCCTTATTCTAATGGATATCTTAACGTGGATATTAAAGCAAGCCGGTCGGGACCATCTTTTTGGGAGACGATTGTCATTGTTGCAAGTGCGACGGCTGCCCCGCCGAACAATGTTTCGTATTCACCTGTACGGGATGTCTGTGGCTTTGCTTGTTGTTATTCTGGTAGTCATTATTCCAATTTCGCAAAATATTGCCTTGGATAGTCGTTGTATTGGCGAATGTAGTGGCCATCTTTTACAGCCCGATTGCTTAGAGGTTCGTTGTGCCGACAAATGTGCACTGAAGCCCGGCCAGGTAGAGGAAGAATTATGCCTGGATGCACAAATGCAGTTGGCCGGGGCAGCGAATCTTCCACCACTGTATATCTCCTTAATCATCTTGTTGATATTCATCGCCGGTTCTGTATGGGGCACACCTTTTTTCCTCATGGTGCTTTTGTTCCTGTTTGTAACCCAAATAGTATCAATTTGGGCTGATTTTTCGCCCACTTATTTGCCTGAGTTTATCACCGTTGCGAAATGGTATCTATGGGGATATTTGATCGGAATTCTATTTGCTATCTTATACAATGATGTGGTTTATCTCTACATCAGAATTTTCTTACGCAAGAAAGTCATGACTGTCTTTGCCTACGATACCAAAAAGATTGTCAATATTATTAAATCCCCCATTAAGAGTGAAACCCGGGGGCTGCTGGAAATATTTAAGCCGCTGTCCTGGTATGGAAGGTTGCGCCAGGTTGGCAGTACCGGTCTCGAAAGGGATATCAAAAAAATCAATGAAAAACTGACTGCCTTTTTTAAAGAAGAGAATACAGATGTTAGTGATGCTCAGCGCGAATCCGTGCTTCGTGCCCTCAGCATGCCGGAAGCTCGCAGAAAACAGCGGCAAGCGGATATTCTCTGCGACAGGATGGAATACATTCGCGATAATTTACAGTCAGATCTGAAAACACTGTTTGAACTCCGCTTAAGGCGTTGCTTGCTGTCAATGAACTATACCGATGTACACAAGTTCTTCGCTTTCGCTTATAATCAACTGACGGAGGAACAACAAAACGCCTTAAAGGGAAAACTTGAAGTCCCTGGTGATGTAGCTTGGCGGCGTATCGTGCAAGCCATGGAACGGCGATTTCGGCAATTTGCCACTTTGCTGCAAAAAGTTGAGCTGATTAGTCCACTTTCTGTGCCTCGCCTCCTCGATGTTATTGCCGGTTTGTATGATGAAGACATATTATCTATTGAAGATATATTAACTGAAATCGAAGATCACTTTGAAGGTTTGGACGATGACACAAAGCTGAACGTTCAGCAAAAGCTGGGAATAGACGATGTTGCTTCTTTCATTGATCAATTGAAAGTCAGCGATTCTGATCCTGAACGGGAAACTGATTTTGAGATTTATCAATCGATAATAGAGCAGATCGCCTTTTTGCCTGCAAATAGCGAGGCTGGCGATCATGATAAAGATAACTTGATCAAAAATGCTCGAAGGTATTTTGGGGTTCTGAACGAGAAGTGCAGACTTCAATTTCTGCGAGATCCAGCCCTGCAAGGTGAGCTGACAACAGAACTAGAGCATAGAATTTCAGAATTAATAAATCAACAAGATGAAAGAGCTGTTGAATTATTGAAGCGAATTAGCCTGTTTCTGGGACAAGAGTTGGACTTCCAGGACGAGAATCTCCTTCGTTTCGAAATCCGCTACCTTTATGAGATTCTGACCGCAAATAACAGGACTTCTTTTCTTGGCTTCTGGGTCTCCCGATTTGAAACGCCCGGCAAAAGACATTTGGAAACGATATTTGATCACTTATTTGGTGAATTGACAAGGTTAATGCGTCTAAACCAGGGTGATAACAACAAAATTGCCAGACAGATCCTGGAAAAAATTGACACTGCAGGTGCGAGCTACTTCAAATTTAATGAACGAAATCTATATAATTATAGAATTGAAAATCCACCGGTTCGTCCATACACGATTGCCTTCGTTGCCAATCCGTTTTTGTTAAGTCGCGACGGAGATGAAAATGAGGCGGGTGATTATCTGCTGGATCTTATTCGTTATAGATTGGACCTATTTCTGCAAGCCGTGAATGAAGCGCTTTACAATTTTGAAATAAACGAAGTGCTCGGGCAAGATGATATCTGGTCACGAATTAGAATTGTGACAGTTTTTGATCCAAATTGGGATGCCTACTCCGAGCGCGCTGATGAATTTGGCATGTTGCAGCCATCTCTTAACCTTGTTGGTTTTGGAGACGGCATAGGAGATGGAGAGAGCCTCGATGCCATGGCACGAATGCAAGACAGTTATTCGCATATCCTCGAAATGCATGCAAAAGATCTTGATGAAATACCTGGTATGAATTGGCAGCGCTTGTACGAAGATACAGATGTGATAATTGCCTTATCAGCCAATCTAAAATATACTCGTGCCTCGGCCCATTATAGCGATTGGCAGGAATTTCAAGACCCGAACAACTTTCAGGACCCCTATTTTCAAAATGAACCTGATGGGGTGCCATACAATTTTGATTCCGATCCGCTTGCCCCAACTGAACCAATCCCCGCTCCCGGCGATTTCCGAAGAGGCAGCAAAGGCGATACCATACATCACAATCGTTATCCGCAAGCGCCTTTCCGTTTCATTCATGAATATCATTCAGCCCGCAAAGGCCGGATTGCCATCAATATTTGGGGTGTGGACAATGATACGTATATCCACGAATTCGCGCATGCAATGTCCAGTGCCTTTAATGGTGCTTGTGTTGACGAGTATTATCCGTCGTTTGTCAATCCTGACCGAAAATCATCTTTTTATGTGAATCGTCTGGAGCAGGCGATCCCCAGTATTGGTAAGATGAGTCCGGTGCATAAGGCTTTCGCCGAATATAATGGCAGTATTTTTAATTCCGATCTTAGTCATCCTTCAGCGGAAGAGAATTGGGGCGCATATTTCCCGGATCGTGATCCGCGCCATGATCGCTGCACGATGGACAATGCTGCCGGTACTTATTGCTTTGACGGTCTGATCGCGAATTTTATATATGATCGACTTCTCAGTAAATTGAACCGGCCAGAATAATTGAAAAATCTTGAGGAGGCGTTTGTATGAAGGGTCTACACTCATCATTGCGCGTATTGCTTAAACGATATATAAAAGATTTATCAGAACATGACCTAAGAAGACACGATGCCTTATTGGCCAGGCGCTGGCAGATACACCATGACCAATATGTCGTGGTTGAGCCGGAGCCTATCAGGATTGAGAAGGCATCTGACAAGAAATCAGGAGAGGAGACTCAGGCCGCTGCTGCCCGGCAGGACGAAGCAGCGTCTGAAATGCCTCATAAGGAGTTGCCGGAGCGCCCGGCGCAAGAAGAGGATTCGTCTAAATTGCCATCCAAGGGCGTACCACATCACATGGAGGAGGAAGAGCCGGATACCTGGGTCCCGCGCCGGGATGAGCTTGAAGCATTGACCAACTCCGCCGGATCGATCTTTGAGCCTTATGCAAAAATCTATCGTCAAGTTCGAAACCAATGGCTAGACTCACAGCAATTAGCTGTTGAATCGGGTCAGTACCAGCAAATACCAACGCCAACTTCGCTTGAGGATCTATTCCGAAGAATTGGGAAGGGATTTGGAGTCATGTGGCGACGTCTTAAACGGTTCTTTGAGATTAATCTTTTTCGCCTAACCGGTTTTCAATTTGAAATGAATATACAAATTTCCGTCACAATCGTAGTTGTTTTTGGAATATGTGGGACTATCCTCCCAGTACCGGATGCATTTCAGCGTGCCGATCTGATTGATTTGCAGGAGGAGGTGCTGTCGGCTGAAAGTCTTATGGAAAAGCAGGCTATTGTAAATCGCCTTTACAATTACTATACGAACCAATCTGTGCCTGATTCGATGCGTCAGAAGGTCGTAGACTACGCTCAAAATGAACTAGTGGCGAAGCTCGAAGTGGAAACGCTAAATGAGATTATTGCTCGTCGCCGGGCAGCATTGGCAGGGCCAGATTCTGCAGCTCCACAAACCGAGAGTTACATGGTGGAAGCGCAACTGCGGCGACAACTGCTGAAAGCCATAGTGAGCCGCGTTCGCGGACATCGGGAGCTAAGCGATTCGCTTTTTGCCGAAGCGCATGATCTGGCAAGAGAGATCTATGAACAAACGGAATGTGCTTACTGGTGCGATTGGGTACTTAAAGTGTCTCGTTTTGACCGCACGCTGGCAAAAAAATGGCTTCGGGCTTACAGTGCTGAGCGCTTGTGCTTTGCCATATACAAAATCGATTTTGAACGGGCCCAACACTATGCTGCTGTTGGCCTGCGAATATTGAGTGAGATTCCAGATCAGAAACTACGGCTGGATTTCACACAGCGGATAATGATTATGCTGTCTGAGAACCGAGGACTACTTGATCTGGCTTTAGTTATCGGCGAGCGCTCTATAAAACATGCGGATCGCTTGGGATTTCAATTGAGAGGATTGGGGCTGCAATATAATTATGCCGAAGTCTTAGTGGCTGCCGGTCAGGCCGAAATGGCAACCAAAGCATATAGAGAGGCTACAAGGCGAGCAACTCAGCTGAGCGCCTCACCTAGTACTCCCTATTACTATTTGATGTCGCAAATGGGTTCTGCTAAAGCTGAGTGGGATAGCGGAAATTATCTGCAGGCTCTTAATATCTGTAATCAAATTAGCCAGCTCTCGCTGGATAGTTCCGCCCATCATACCCTGTACAATACCAGAGCAATAACCCATCGGGCTCTCGGAAATTACGATCAAGCGGAGGCTGATTACAATATGGCCTTGGATTTCTTACAGGCCGGAGATGTTAGCAATCAAATTGTCGTATGGTCCAATTTGGGGGAATTGTTTTTTCGATTGGGTGAATACGATGAAGCCCAAAAATACTATCAGAAAGCGTTTGATTTGCACCTGCAATATAATCGTGAAAATATCGAGCAGCGCATGCGGCTTTTGGGTCTGCTGGGAGAATTAGCTGTTGAGCAAAAAGATACCGCCAGTCTTGATAAATACAACAAACAAATTCAAGATCTGATAGCAGTTGTCGATTTTCCAATCGTCAAAGGGGATTATTTGGTTTCCACGGGCCGGCTGAACTTGACGGCCGAAAATTATCCGCTTGCAATTCAAAGTTTCCAGTCGGCTATAAAGATATATGATCAATCGGGATTGATTAGAAAATCCCTTGAGAATCGGACATACTTAATCCAAAGTCACCTTAAGGCGGAGGAGTATCAGCAGGTCCAAAATGAATTGAAACAGATGGAGGAGTTGGCGAATCGCCTGCAAGATTCTCAAGGTCAAATTGACGCACTGGGCTTATTTGCCCAGGTAGCAGCAGCGCAGGGGCAATTAGCGGAGGCATTGGAGTATTCTAACAAGCTTTTCCCGGCAATTGAAAATGTTAGCCAATCGTTCTCGAATCTTGACAACCTTATGAGATTTCGTCGACGAATCCATACCTATTTACAACAGGCGGTAGAATATGAATTGAAGTCGGGAAACGTAAGAGAGGCGTTTATCAAGCTTGATTACCTCAAGGCTCGTGAATCCAAGCACAGTTTTCAGGATGCGCTAAAGGCCGGTGCGAAGTCAAAAGGATTTTTTCGGACAGATATTGATAAGGTTAAAGCAAATCTGCGGACAGATGATCTTCTTTTGAATTATATGGTGACAGATGAGACACTCTATCTCTTTGCGCTTGATAAGGACACACTAAATCTCCATCTGAAGCTCTTAAAAAAGGAGGAGTTGTACCGGGTGAGTTATGATCTGTTGACCGAAATTAACAACACAAAAAGTCACCTGAAAAAATTCGACCCACTCCTATTGGCGCAAAATTATGACGCGGTCGATAAAGCGATTGACAAAATATCGGAGATCAGTCTCGGTTGGCCGGAGTTGAGGGAAAAGCTGATGAGTAAAAAGAGGGTGCTATTTATTCCGGACGATATTCTACATGGAATTCCCTTTGCCTGCCTGAAATATACCGATTCAGCCAAAGACGGCTACATTGTCGAAATAGCGTCGCAGGTAACGATCCCCAGTGCCTTTTTTCTGCAATTGAAGCCCCTTCTGTCTTCCGCAGTTTCCTTTGATGCCCCCCGAATTTTGGTCAGTGCCGATCGGGCCTCGTTTAAGAGTGCAGATTATTTTGTCGCTGAACTGCGTAAGATGTTCCCCAAGGTTGAGGAATTGGTTGTCGCTGATACATTAATCGAGACAAATGTTTTTCCAGATCATGTGGCTGGACAGTTTGATATCTATTTCTTTATAGGGCATAGTAGAGCTGATCCAGATTTCCCCGATGGCTCGGTTTTTGAAATTACCGCTATGCGGGAGAGTGACGGAAAACCAATTACTCAGGAAATTCATCTGCGTAACTTCAAAAAAAAAGACTGGTCGGAAGCTCAGTTTGTTTTTCTGGTTGGTTGTGAGACAGCCAATGGAAAGCTTTATGAGGGTAGCGGATTTTCCGGTTTCCAACAAGCTTTGCTTGCCCGCGGTGTTAAGGCATGTTTAGCAAGTTTATGGGAAATAGACAGTCGGAGAGCATTTGATCAATTACTTAACTTTCTAAGACTTGTGCAGGATGGACATCCGCCCGATAAAGCTTTGCAGTTAACCGAAAAAAAGTGGATTCAAGTCTTCAATAATGACGAAATCTATGAAGCGGCTCATCCATATTTGTGGAAGCTCTTTACGCTTGCACAAACCGCTTATATTTAATTACGGAGGAGAAAAATGGATAGAGATTTTTTAGGGTTTGCCCACGAACAACATTCCAAGTCCGGTGGTGGCGACGATACACCAAGCCGTGGACAATTACTGTACACTCAGGCCAGTGGTGTCATAGCCATTGCTTATGGTATTGCACTTGGGATCACTTTTGTGATATTCCTGGCCACGTTGAAGTTCTTGCCAACAGGATTTTTGCCGCCGGTATCCGGGATTGAAGATTTCTTCGACCTGGATGCTTTCGCTTTCGCGAAAGCATTTCTTTATGGATTTGTTGGTGGGACACTTTTCAGCGCCTTTTACAATCTACTGGTAGTACGATGGTTCAACATATTTGGGCAGAGCCGGGCAATGCGCTAGGGATAGCATTTGCCTAACCTGTTTTTGGATTCGCCATGCGAGCAGTTTGTTGAGAATTGCATATTATTTTTGCGACTTATGCTAAGGAAGAGTCTCTTTATAATATGCAGGGTGAAAAGGAAGGGAGAATAGTTATGTCACGATCAATAATTCTGTTATGTATTTGCACCATACTGGCGATTACAGTTCCGCACACCGGTAATGCCGCATTAAAGCAGACAAGCGGCAAGATTACACTGTTGCGCGTTCACGATGTTGGGACGCGCTATGGTCCGGCAACAGACCAGATCAATGTCGAAGTAGTTGTGTGCCTGGATAAGCAAAACGATAAAGCTTATGGGTTTCAACTGCGTAATGACAGCAACCAGGCTGTCAGGCAGGGGATGCTGGACCTGTTGCTTGATGCCTTTGCGCATGAGTGGACGGTTACAATTGACTATGAAATAGACGGCGGTAAAGACAACGGCATTATCCGCCGCCTCTGGGTTGAGAAGTAGTATGAGATCCATGTCTCTCCAGCTTCCAGGCGTTCGCAGGAATTTGCCGACTGTCTATTGCTTTTAAAGAGATTGCGTCGTCTGTTCGATACCAATAGCTACAATATTAGCCCAATTCGCAGAAGTTAAGCTATTATTGACAGGAACCGTCCGTATGGAAAACCATGATTTTCGGTCTTGAGCTTTTTGCGCAGGATCGCTGAACCGCATCTCCTGTTGAGTAGAGAAAACCGCCAATCCCCAAAATTCTATCAAATAATGCAACTTTTCTTTCGGATTCATTGGTATGCTTGTAGTAACATATGAGCATCTGAACCGGAGATTCTGTTTGATGGATAGAAGTACACGCAGTTTATGTTTGATCTTGTTTTGCCTCTTTAATCTTACCATAGCGCAAGGGCAGATTTCCTCTCCTGCATTAGTCTTGACAGCGGACAGCCTGGTGGATGGCATCCGCCTGGATGATCGTTTATGGAAATATCACCCGGGTGATAACCTTCAATGGGCGAATCCCGAGTTTGACGACAGCAGCTGGGAAATTGGCGATACCTGGCTCAATTCCAACGACCTGCCGAGAAGTGGCTGGACTGGCATCGGCTGGTTTCGGCTTCATATAGCTGTTGACTCCACATTACACAACCGGCTACTGGCTCTAAACGTCAGGCATTGGGGTGCCTCGGAAATCTACATCGACGGGAAACTGGTTGCGCAGTTTGGTAAAGTGGGATCGTCACTGGATGATGAAGAAGGGTATTGGACAATCAATCCGGAATTTGTGGCCCCGCCCAGGCACATTGGTTTCCATCAGGCTCACCATGTCATTGCCGTCCGGTTTTCGAACTTTTTTCCTGCAGAGGGGCTGAATCGCCAGGAGCTGTCGTACGGATTTGCGATAGTTTTGAGCGACCTGGATAGTACCATTGCGGAAAGCGTCAGCCAGAGGAGAGAGAACGCCAACATTCAAATGGCGTTTGGCATCGTTCCTGTCGTTTTTGCAATGCTGCATATGCTGCTATTCCTGTTCTATCAACGAGCCAGGGAAAACCTATACTACGCCCTGTTTACATCGCTGCTCGGCGCGGTATTCTTTACCGGCTTGCAAACTGAATTTTCGATGGTCACCGATCTTCAGCAAATCATCTTTTATTTGAAACTCAGCGACGCAATGTTCAGCTTTATGTTGCTGGCCGGCCTGCGATTTTTGTATTCACTGTTCTACGAACGATTACCGAGACAATTTTGGGCGTTTCTAGGCGTCGGCCTGGCCATGATTTTGCTGGACTGGTCCCAGCCATTTAGTGCGCATATGCTGCCGGATATCATGGAAGGGCTCATGCTGGTTGAAATGTGCCGGGTGGCAGTTGTTGCTATTCTGCAACGCAAAGATGGCGCGTGGATTATTGGATCGGGCATGATCTTTTTTGCAATGGTGATGCTATGGGCTGTTTTTCACCTGATTTTTGCCCGTATGGGGATCTGGCCTGAGTTGCCAATGACATTTGCTATTGCCATGGCCGCAGTCGGTATCCTCGGATTGCTGCTTTCCATGTCAATCTTTCTTGCGCGAAGTTTCGCCCGTACTCGCAACGCTCTTCAAGAACAAACGGATGCCTTACGCAAGCTGAATCTGGAACTGGAAGACCGTGTGAAACAGCGGACGGTTGAATTGACGGAAGCAAATAATTTGCTAGAAAACAACAATGTGCAATTGTCTGAATCCTACGAGCAGCTGGACCAGGCGCATACCCAACTTCAGGAAACTCAAATTCAACTGGTGCAATCGGAAAAAATGGCGGCATTGGGGCAATTGGTTGCCGGCATAGCACATGAAATAAATAACCCGGTCGGTGCCGTCAGCAGTGCTGCAGACGTCTCGAATAGAGCAATTCAGAAAATCAATGAGGCTCTTGAAGCTAACGAGGATACAGACGGTATTCAAAACAACCGGCAATTTCTCAGGGCACTCAAAGTTCTCACTAACAATAACCGAGCGACAGTAATGGCGAGTGATCGAATTACGAAGCTTGTTCAGGGGCTCAAGAACTTTGCACGCCTGGATGAAGCCGAATTTCAAAAATCCAACATTCATGAAGGAATTGACAATACGCTGACATTGGTTGAGTTTGAGTTACAGGACCGGATAACTGTCAGCAAACAATATGGCGATATACCAGAAATCTATTGCTATCCTAATCAGCTGAATCAGATGTTTATGAATTTGTTTGCGAATGCTGCTCGCGCTATTGAAGGCCAGGGTGATATCCAAATCACAACGACAGCTGACAGAACACATGTCCGTATCCAGGTCGCCGATACCGGCATTGGTATAGCGCCTGAAAACCTGAGCAAGATTTTCGAACCTGGCTTTACAACCAAGGGCTCTGGCGTCGGTATGGGACTGGGGTTATCCATCAGCTATAATATTATTCAGAAGCACGGTGGAAGCATCGATGTTGAAAGCGAGGTAGGTAAGGGAACCACATTTTCGGTCAGTTTACCGATAGAGCCATCAGGCTAATTGTAGGATTTCATTTCCTAAGTACGTTGTATCACCTTAAACATACCCGGCGCGGAGTCAGTTCTGGCTTTGTAGCCAAGTTTGCTGTAGAATCCATGGACGTCTTTTGCAGCCATCAAGCCTACGAAGGCATGCCCGGTTACAGATTCTGCCAGAAAGTCTTCAATACCTTCCATAATCAATTTGCCAACGCCCTGTCCTTGATAGGCCGGATGAACAATCACGTCTTGTATGTAGAAGTAAATTGAACCATCGCCGACAATTCGTCCCATTCCCACTACTTCTTCATTTTCAAATACCGTAACCGAATAGAGATGGCGGGCCAACGCCTTCTCAACTTGCGCATCCGGCAGTTTTTCCCAACCCGTTGTGCCTCTTAACGCCTGATAGTCAGCTACAGTTAATTGATCGTTCTTTACGGTGAAGTTTTTCATGTCTTAATGTTGTATTCATCCCGGATCATCACAACAATTTTCGTAAATCCCTTGAAACATAATATCTGCAGCGGCGTAATAATTCTTAGTGAGCGTTTTGAGCGTTATCTGGTTTCTTAAGTGACATCATTTATCGGGAGAATGCATCATGACTGACAGAAAATCCACAATTAGAGATCGATTGATTGCCAGTGCTGTTGAGTTGTTTATGAATGATTCACGGCCGCTGTGTGCCCAGGAAGTTTGTTCGAAGAGTGGTGTTGAACAGGATAAGCTTCTATTATTCTTTGATTCGTCCGCTGAGATACTGGAAAGTGTTTATCTCGACGCCTTGCGTGAATACCGGGCAATGCTACCATTGGTCGATGGGTTTGAACAAAGCTCCCTGCAGGAAAAGTTTTCGAACTTTGCCTATGTGATGTTCGGGCTGTTGGACAAGAGACGGGAATTCGTTCGCGCTTCTTTCGATGAAGTCATTGTTCAGCATCCGTCAAAAAGCCGTTTCCATGAGGAACTGGAACAGCTTTTTATGGAGTTTCTGATGGCAGAAGACTCAACTACAAGTTCGGGTTGGGAATCTTCTGAGGGTGGCTTGAGGAACCAAAATAGCCTGGTTCTTTATATCAATATCCAATTGATCATTGATGATTATTTCGGACTCATCAAATTCTGGCTCCTGGACAATAGTGATTACCTGAAGCGAACGGCCAGTTACATCGATCAGTTAGTGGTATTTTGGGCGGATTCACTTGATATGGACGTGCCGGATGAGGGACTATTTCAGGATACCGATCCGTCCCTGCAAGATGCTGAAATCAGAACCTAAAGCAATAGCTAATTGTTAAGAATGGAGATGAAAATGAAGTGGTCGTGGAAAATAACCGAATATCGTGGCATTCCGGTGAATATCCACGCGACCTTTCTGTTAATTGTCGCCTGGATTGCCATTAACAGTTGGTCACATAGCCAAAATGCCGGCCTGGTTCTGGAAGATATCATCTTTGTACTGGGCATATTTATCTGCGTTGTTTTGCATGAGTTTGGTCATGCGCTGATGGCGCAAAAATACGGAATTGCTACACGTGATATCACGCTTTACCCAATTGGCGGCGTCGCTCGCCTGGAGCGGATGCCCGATGACCCGCGACAGGAATTAGCAATTGCCCTGGCCGGGCCCGCTGTGAATGTAGTTATCGCTACGGCTATTTTTTGCGGGATGCTTCTGACGGGGAATCTGCAATTTGCAATGGGTGTGGAAGGCGCCGGCGCTTCGTTTTGGGGCCGGATGATGGGGGTCAATATACTCCTGGTAGCCTTTAATATGCTGCCGGCGTTTCCGATGGATGGTGGCCGTGTTGTTCGCTCGCTCCTGGCGCTGAGCATGGAATATGGCCGGGCAACCCGTATTGCAGCAGGGTTGGGCAAATCGATGGCAATTCTATTCGCCATCGTCGGATTCTATATCAATCCTTTCCTGGTTCTTATCGGTGTGTTCGTGTGGTTTGGCGCGACCCAAGAGGCAAATATGATCCAGATGCGTGATACATTTGGCGATGTCTCGGTCGATTCAGCAATGATGACCCGCTTTCAGATTTTGCATACGTCCGATACGGTGGGGAGGGCCGTAGAATATCTGCTCGCCGGTGCGCAGCAAGATTTCCCGGTTGCCGAAGGGGGCAATATTGTTGGTGTCCTGACTCGTGAGGACATAATGGAGGGATTGGCCAGACGAGGGCAGCACGCCCTGGTCGGTGACATCATGCAGCGCGAGTTTGAATCAGCAACTATCGGAGACCGTCTGCAAAATGTTGTTGATCGTCTTATTGCCGGTCAAACCCGCATCATTCCGGTATTGCGGGATAGGCAAATTGTTGGATTGCTGACAACAGAGAATATTAGTGAATTTATGATGATCCATTCAGCGATGAAAAGACTTCAATTAAGGACGGCATAGTCGTCCGAACATACTTCCTCTGGCGATCAATGGTCGGACAGATCATTGATCGCCTCCTTCCTTCCAGACAGGTTCCTGAACGATAAACCTGCTACTGATTTTTGCATTTTTGCACGAATGAGCGTTTTGAGCGTTTTGTTCTTGACGGGCGCCACCTTGGGTTGTATATTGAGAAAACGCTCAAAACGCTCATGCTGTTTTCGCGCAGCTAAATCGAATTAGATCGGGATGGAGATTGTGGGCATTGTGTTGCTTGCAAGTCTTTAATACCGGCTAGAAGACTCTGAATCAAAAATAAAGCAAGGTCTGAGAGAAATGGAATCAAGAAAAGGGATAACAGGTATAGCACTGGTGTTGAGTATCCTTGCCCTTACAGCCATAGATATTTTTGCCCAAACGGTAGGCTCGATTTCCGGCTACGTAACGGATATGAAGAGCGGGGAACCGCTTATTGGTGTAAATGTTTATTTCGAAGGCACTGGATTTGGCGCATCAACTGATCTGAATGGCTACTACCAGGTAGAAAATGTGCCCACCGGAACATATAATCTGATTGCAGAATATGTCGGCTACAAAGCCGCAACCAAATTTAATACCTCAGTTAAATCCGGCGGAAACCCGGACATCAATTTTCAGCTACAGTCAGTTGCCATTGAAACGGATGAGGTAGTCACAACGCAGGGTTTGTTTGAAAAGCCGGAAGACAATCCTGTATCGATCCGTGAACTGTCGCAGGTTGAAATTGCCACATATCCGGGAGGGAATAATGATATTGCCAGGGTGATACAGTCCTTACCGGGAGTAACCGCTTCACCGCTTGGATTTCGAAACGACGTCATTATTCGCGGCGGGGCGCCAAATGAGAATGTCTACTATCTTGACGGCATCGAAATTCCCAATATCAATCATTTTGCTACTCAGGGCAGTGCAGGCGGGCCGGTTGGTTTGCTTAACGTATCGTTTTTTGAAGGTGTGACCCTCAGCGCCAGTTCTTTTCCGGCGAAATACGATAACGTTCTGTCCAGCGTGCTGCAATTCACACAGCGCAATGGAAATGCCGAGCGGCATCAGTATAATTTTCGCCTCGGTTTTAGTGAAGCGGCCGCGACAGTCGAGGGGCCCTTGTTTAAGGGCAAGGATGAAGCATATTCCAATACCACCTATATGTTATCGCTGCGCAGATCCTATTTGCAGTTCTTGTTCAAAGTGGTCGGGCTGCCCTTTTTGCCCGATTACTGGGATTATCAATACAAAGTGAGCCACAAATCCAGCAATTATGATGAAATCAGTCTGATCGGTTTGGGATCTATCGATGATTTCCGGATTAATGTGCCGGATGACATCGATGAGGAACAGCAGGCGGTGCTGGATCAGGTGCCGGTTATCAAACAGTGGACAACCACGCATGGCATTGCCTGGACACATCGATTCAGGGACTTCAAGAGTAAGGTCCGGACGGCGTTAAGCATGAATTATTTTGACAACAACTTTCGCCGATACCGTGATAATGAGAATCTGAGCGGGCTGTTTCTTGATAATAATTCCACCGAGCGGGACATAAAGCTAAGAAGCGAGTATAACCGCTTCGATGACAGGTGGTCTATATCCAGCGGCATTTTATTACAACATACGCTGTATAAGAACGCAACGGAAGACTTGGTCAACAATAACCAATTCGACACGGATTTATCCTATTACCGCTACGGCATATTTGCCCAGGCTTCCGGCAATTGGTTGGCGGATCGACTGAATGCAACAGTGGGCCTGCGAACGGATGGGAATACCTTTAGTACGGACGGTAATAATCTGGCTGAAACGATTTCACCGAGGTTGGGGCTTGCTTACGTCATCAATCAGGCCAAGCGGCTTGCTGTAAATGCGTCGATCGGTAGATATTATAAGTTGCCGCCCAACACCATTTTGGGATTTAGAGACAACACCCTGGCGTTGCCTAACAAAGGCGCCAGCTATATCAGAAGCGATCACCTGGTTGCCGGCATCTCGCTTGATCCCTCCAGAACCACGCAGATATCGCTGGAAGCATTTTATAAGCGCTACGACAATTATCCGGTTTCGCTTCGTGACAGCGTCTCGCTGGCAAACCTGGGTGCAGATTTCGCTGTATTTGGAAACGAGGCGATCGAAAGTGTGGGACTTGGCAGAACATACGGCTTAGAATTTACCTATCAACGCAAACTCAGCAACAATTTCTATGGGCTATTGGCCTATACGCTATACCGCAGCGAATTTACCGGCTTTGATCGCGACGAATTCCTCCCTTCGCTCTGGGATAATCGCCAGCTTGTGAGCTTTACCGGTGGCTATAAGATCGGTAATAGTCTGGAAATCGGCGCGCGGCTGCGTTATGCCGGCAAGGCACCTTTTGCGGCCCTGGACAGAGAAGCGACACTCGAGGAATATCCGGCGCTGATATTTGATTACAGCAGTCTTGGTGAGCAGCGGCTGGCGGCGCTCAACTCGCTCGATATTCGTATCGACAAGAAATGGAATTTCAGAACCTGGACGCTGGATGCCTATTTGGAAGTTCAGAATATAACCGGCAGCGAGCTGCCATCAGCACCAACCTATGGTCTGAGGCGGGATGAAGCCGGTAACGTGCAACAGCCACGGGAATTGGTGGAAATCGAGCCTTCTTCCAGTGGACAGGTCTTGCCGACTATTGGCATCGTCATCGATTTCTAATGGGCATCATGTAGACATTTTTCAAGTGAATAGGGGATTTGGTATGAAAGTATTACTCACAGGTGCCAATGGCTATATTGGCAAACGACTACTGCCAGTTTTACTTGAAGCCGGACATGAAATTGTCTGCCTGGTTCGTAACCCGGACCGTATGGCGATCACACCGTCTCAAAAATCACGCACGGAAATTGTTCGCGGTGACTTATTGGATTACGATTCTCTGTCCGGGATACCGGATGATATTGATGTTGCCTTTTATCTTGTGCACTCGATGGGCAATACCGTAAAGGATTTTGCAAATCTGGAACAGATTTGCGCCGGGAATTTTGCTCGTGCAGTCAAACAGACCCGATTGAAGCAGATTGTTTATCTGAGTGGGATTGTCAACGATGATAATCTGTCCCCACACTTAAGATCGCGTTTTGGTGTCGAGCAAATATTACGAGAAAGCGGCATACATCTTACCGTTTTGCGAGCCGGCATTATTATTGGTTCGGGTAGCGCTTCCTTTGAAATTGTCAGGGATCTGGTGGAAAAACTGCCGGTGATGATCGCCCCAAAATGGATAAATAATCGCAGCCAGCCCATCGCCATTTATGACGTCATTTATTATTTAAAAAAGGTCATAGGAAATGCCGCCTGCTACGGCAAGATCTTTGACATTGGCGGGCCGGATATCCTCAGGTATAAAGAAATGCTGCACTCATTTGCCAAAGTGCGCGGCTTCAAGCGATACATTTTCAGCGTGCCGGTATTGACCCCGAGATTATCCTCTTACTGGCTATACTTTGTTACTTCAACGTCTTTTTCCCTGGCCCGAAGCCTGGTGGACAGTCTAAAAAATGAAGTGATCTGCCAGAATGATGAGATAAAAGAACTTATTCCCCATGAATGCCTCAGCTATGAAGTTGCTGTTGAAAGGGCATTCTCCAAAATTGCTGAAAATGCTGTTGTTTCCAGCTGGAAGGATGCCTGGGTAAGCGGAACCCTTGATGCAAAATACCACGACTATATTCAACTGCCTCAGTATGGATGTTTAAAAGATAAGCGGAGCGTTTCATTCAAACGCAACCCCCTGGAAGTTTTGGATAATATCTGGTCTGTCGGCGGGGAGCGCGGTTGGTATAGTCAAAACTGGCTGTGGAAAATAAGAGGCTACATCGATAAGATAGCCGGCGGTGTCGGATTACGTCGCGGAAGGACCAACAAGGATTCCCTGAAGCCCGGTGATGCCCTGGATTTTTGGCGGGTATTGCTGGCCGACAAAAAGAATATGCGCATTTTACTATATGCGGAAATGAAGTTGCCGGGTGAAGCCTGGTTGGAATTCAAAATTGAACCGCAGGGGATGGGCGGCATCCTTCATCAGAATGCGACATTTCGTCCAAATGGTTTGTTGGGCAGGCTCTATTGGTATAGCATTTATCCGGTTCATTCACTGGTTTTCAGAGGGATGGTCAGGAATATGGCGCAGTACATTCCGGGCAACGGGCAGCAGTTCGAAAGAACTGCAATGAATGTGCTTGACTAAGCGTTAAATTAGGGGGCGAAAACGCCCTGCTTCCCGATTTCGTACTTGAAATATGAGTTTTTTACTGCCTACTTTTTCCCTGGACACTAAGGGATAAGGCGAATGGCAATGAATAAAACTCATTTTCGTTTAAGAATAATGCTCGTAGTCGGAATAGTCGTAGGACTCATTCTTGCTGCATGTTCTGAAAGCACCACACCACCGGTCGAGACTGGGCCCACTTCGACTGAAGTTACGTTTCCGACAAGCGACAATCTCACTTTACAAGCAACATTATTCATGCCGGAAAGCCAAGCGCGGGCAGCGGTTGTTATAGTCCCCGGCTCTGGTCCGGTAGATCGGGATGGCCTGATTGCCGGAGCTGCTACTGGTGATTTGCCGCCAATCTATCGGAACTGGGCAGATTTTCTGCTAGAAAGAGATATTGCCGTTCTGCGCTATGATAAACGGTTTATTACCTACCCTAATCTAAATTCTCTGCAATTGTCCCAAAGCGATCAAGTTGCTGACATCGTTGCTGCCGTTAACTATTTGCAAGGCCGCAGCGATCTTGATCCGCAGAAAATATTTATCATTGGACATAGTGAAGGTGGTAATCTTGCCCCGGTTGCTGCAAATCAAATCGGCAATATTGCCGGTTTGGTCATTCTGGCAGCGCCCGCCTTTGCTGTTGACACGTTGTTGGTGGAGCAGCTACGAGCAAATCCGGATATTTCAGAAACCATTGTTAATGATGTACAGGCGGCCTTCGAATTGCTCCGAAATGGTCAATTTCCGGTTGGTGGATCAATTTTGGGAGCGGGAGAAACCTATTGGCGGGAATGGATTACCTACAGCGAAAAGGCCGACAGCATATTACAAGCCGGGAATAGCCCTGCATTTATTCTCCAGGGATGTAGTGATGAGAATTTTCCGGGCGTAACCCTGGATGCCAATAAATTACGCTGGCAGGACATTGTCAGCAGGAATTTCAGTGCTTATCGCTGGGTCTCCTATACTCGGGTGACGCATCTGATACTCAACGAGGAAACGAATGATGTCGCTGAGCATGTTCTGCAAGATATATTGGACTGGATTAACCGTAGATGACAAATGCGAGCCGAATGCTAAATGATCGCATAATGAAGTAAGGCTCTGCAAAGATGACGTTATACCCCTACAGGGCAGGGCATCAATATTAATTCATCGCATGAAACCATAAATATTTCGCTCCGACAGAGCATCGGTCCGCTATAGACGATCAACGGTATGGGTTAACCGTCGCATAGCGACGAAATATTTCTAACATGAGCGGCCACATGAATGAACCCTGCCCTGTGGGGGAGAACATCCAAGCATCAGGAGCGAAAATGACACGCGCTGCCTTACTTCATTAACAATGCCTTTCTTGTTTGGATAAATTGACCAGCGCTTAAGGTATAGAAGTAGACCCCACTCGCCAGCTCGCCGGCAGCAAAAACCACTGAATGGTCTCCGCCGGGCAACTCATCATTCACCAAGGTCGCAACCTCCCTCCCAACCACATCAAATACTCTTAGGGTTACTTCCTCTCTTTGCTGAAGCGAGAAGCGAATGGTGGTGGACGGATTAAATGGATTGGGGAAATTCTGGTGCAATAAAAAAGACTCTGGTCCAACGAACGGGACGCGTTCATCGATTGAGACAACAATCTGGCTGCCTTCGGTGGCGGTCATAAAGGCATTTGGCGAAACGTTCGTCGCAATATCTATCATTCCGGATGGCCATGTGACAGAAATCGAGTCAATAAGCGTTGCATCACCCAGGCCAAAATGCGCTCTTAGGCTGTTGTGGCCATTTGCGGCGTTTTGAGAGGATATTTCTCGCATCTGCCAGAATGTATTGCCAAAAACTGTCGCTTTAACCCGTACTATGGCGCCTATTGCTGCTCGATTGGAAGCCGTGCCAACACATTGGATGTTGATCCAATTGTTGCCATTGTTGGCATCATTTCGATATAAAGCATCACGGGCGGGGCCTGCTGTTAAGCTGTTGATAGTGACATACAAGTCGAGATCGCCGTCGTTATCGTAATCGCCTGATGCTGCCCCCCAGCTGGCACGATTTCCGGTCACAAAATCGCCTGTTCTAATACGTGCGAAGCTATAGTCCGGCGCGCCGTCATTCTGGTAATAGTCATTGCCGCCGAAATTGAATTGGCTGGTAAAATTCGTTACGTATAAATCCAGATCACCATCGTTGTCAAAATCTCCCCAGATCTGACCGAATGAAACGTTCCTGTTTGCTACCGGGGCACCGCTGGTAATCTTTGTGTATTCGCCATCGTCATTGCGATAAAGATCATTGGCCATCCCGACGTTAATGCCGGGCGTACCGCCAAAATTGGTCACATAAAGATCCAGGTCGCCATCATTGTCAAAATCTATCCAATTTGCTTGCTGCGCGTCACGTGGCTCGGAAGCAAAATTGCTTGTGGTATCTCTCTCGAAAGTAGCGACATCTGTTTCTTTGAGCATGTTCTTAAAGAAATAGTCCGGTTGTAGTACCCCATTTTGAATCGGTCCGGCTGTAATATATAAATCGAGATCACCATCCAGATCGTAGTCGGACCAGGAAGGTATCGTATAAAAATCAGCCGGTACGTTTACGATTGGGCTTGTAGAGCTTCTTGCAAAAGTGCCATCGCCGTTATTGTCGAACAAAATGTTGGTCTGAACTTCATTCGGATAAAAACTGGTGCTGGGTGTTGTAATGAACAAGTCCACATAACCATCGTTGTCATAGTCGCCCCAGGCGGCTGCAAATCCGCCTATCCGATTGAGACTGCTTGCCTCGCCTGAAGCAAGACGCGTGAATAAATAGTCTGGTGATCCTTGATTTCTATATAATGCTGAGCCCAGAGTTGTTGGCGTGTTTAAGGTTGTCTCGTAAATTGCATTGACATTTGCGGTGTATAAATCCATGTTGCCGTCATTGTCATAGTCTGCCCAGGTCTGACCCAGCGTAAAGCTGGTATCATCTGCCATGCCTTCCGGTATGATGGGTACGAAGACATCATTGCCGTCATTGCGAAAAAATTTGTTGCGATTTTTCTCGGCAACAAACGTGATCACCCCACTATAGTCATTATTCGTTATGTATAAATCCAAATCGCCGTCATTATCAAAATCAATCCAGCTCACACCTCTTGCCCAGGTAGCATCATTATCAATCGTAATGCGGGTGAAGGTTTGTGCAGAAAGCTCTGTGTTAATGCCTTGAAGCGCTACCAGGAAGAGAACCAGAAAAGCCGATACCGTTTTTGCAAGACTGTTTGCGATAAAGCAATAAAGTTTATGCGAGATGGAAAAACGTAATATGCTGAACATAGCGCCTGCCCCGTCTGAATAATTATCTTTTTCGTCAAATTTATTTTTTTGCGGGAGGAAATCGACCAATCCGATAAGTCTTTACCAAATAGTTGGCAATAAAAGCGGAGTGGGCATGGCAAGTACGGGTTTGGCGATAATCGGGCGGGTTATGAAGACAGCTGTTTTGATTTTTTGAATTGTGTGGGCGTCAATCCCACGTGTTTCTTAAAAGCCGCATTGAAAGAAGCCTTGTTGTTGAAACCGACATCATAAGCAATTTCCAGAATCGTTGTACGATTTTCATCAGGGTCGGACAGTCTTTTTTGCGCCTCCTGCACACGATATCGATTAATGAAGTCATTAAAATTTTGTTGCAGTTGTTCATTCAAAATTTGGGAAAGATGATGGGCTGAAATCGACAGCTCGCCAGCCAAAAAGGCCAAATTGAGATCACTCTTTCTGAAGAGCTCTTCCCTTTCCATAAGGGAGACCAGCTTTTCGGCATAGATATTTGCCTGATCGGGGGTTAGCGTCGATTTTTCATATCTTGGCAGACGTTTTAGCATCAGGCCGTCTGAAACGATCTCCGGCTGCTTAAATGTCATATAGGCGATGGCAAAAACGATCAAGCTGACAGACCCGGTAACGATATAATCCAATTCTACATAGTATCTGGTTCCAAGTGTTATAGCAATTGTATAGAAAAGCCAAAGTCCCCATAATCCCCCAAAGCCTGCCAGCAACTTTCGCAACCAGGCAAGCTTGATCTTTTCCAGCGTTAATGATGAACTGTTGATGGTCTGCTCATATCGTTTGATTACTTGCCAGGTCAAAAACGAATAGAATATCAGGTGAGGAAGCTGCGATAAGGCAAAAATAAAGTACGGATCCCAGGAGAAAGAAATGGGCGGATTGTCAATCAAAACATAGTTGGTTAATAAATCAATTTTATACGCACGTGATGTCAGATAAAGGGGAATGTGAATAAGTGCATGTATCACGAATGGTACGAAATGCCAAAGATATCTCTTGTTGAACCTTATGCCTTGGGTAACAGATTTTGCATAGAAGTAGAGCAGCGGGCCGTAGAGATATTTGAAGGATGCTGTCGCCGTAAACAGGTACGGAACTTCCAGGATATACTTCGTCCAGATTGCGACAACTTCCAGAAGACGCAGAGAAAAGACGAAGATCAAGGCGCTCAGGATTCGATTGGCGGTGCGATCGCCGCGCTTATGCATAAATAAAAGCAGGGATAATAAAATACCGTGGCCTGACGCCATCAGAATGATAATGGTCCAAAGATTCAGAGATGGTTCCATAGAAAAATAGTCGGATTGTATTGAGATGAACTTCGATATCAATTACAATTGAAACCGACTGTAAGATAAGGCATGAAGACATCTGGGACAATCCGGAAGAACAGAAACTCGCACATCCCTGTCCTCAAACAGTCTGTTCTTCTGATCGGAATTCACTTCGTTTCGCTGATCGCGAATTTTTCTAAGGCGCGAGTTGAAGCAGTGGCAGTCCAATATTCAATGGTAGATATATACGGCGACACCAACACCGCATTTGTATACAGTTCAAGCTTATCAGCTCTGATTACATTCGTCTTAATATTCATGTTCAGCGCAATTTACGCACGTCTTTTGTCGGCATATGTCATCAACATTATGAAAAAGTAATGACAAACAATTTTAGGACACCAGACAGCGCCGCTGCTAGTCTCGCGCTCGCGAAGCCAGTATCCTCTCCAATAGCCGATCGATTGAGCTCGTTCCGATACGAGGCCTATCACGCTTATCCGTATTCACAAGATGAACAATTACCACTTGCAAAGAAGGGATTACAATCAGTCTTTGCCCGCCGGTCCCACTTGCCATGTATAAATCTTTAGGGAGCTTTCGGCGTGTTTCCTCATCCATATCCGCGACAACCCACCACATCAACCCGTAGCCGCTTTTGCTGCCCTTTTGGCCGGTTAGGGAGTGCTGACTCGTACTTTCCCTGATCCAGGATTCCGCGATAAGTTGCTTACCGTTCCAGGATCCATTCCGGAGAAAAAGCTGGCCGAATCGGGCTAAATCACGGGCCGATATGCGAAATTTATAGGAGCGATGTAGTGACACTTTCTCGCGCTTATACCAACAGTTTTCTATATCGAAATCCTGCATGCCGAGCGGCTTTGCTACATGGACTGCAAATGCTTCAAATATATCCTCGCCTGTTTCTTGCTCGAATATGGTACCCAATGCATTGAAATCCCAATTGTTATAATACCAGAATTCGCCCGGTGCATGCGAACCGCGTGCTGGTCGAGATGTCCGCATGGAAGCAGTTTCTGAAGCTGCGGCATGGTAAATACCGGAACGAGATTGCAACAAATCTATGACTCGAGCGTCTCTTTCAGAGCGGCGCAGTGGTGAATGATCATCGATCTTCAGTTCGGCCAGTGTTTTGGTAGTATCCAGTTGACCTTGGTGAAGGCAGATGCCAAAGAGTGCGCTCAAGAAACTTTTTCGCATTGAGTGCGCGCGAAAATTGGCAGTTGTATCTCCCCAATTGAAAATAGTTTTGTCGCTGCTTGCGAGTATAAATGCTGCTGAGCCCAAAGAGTCCAGATAGGTATCGAGGAATGCCAGTCTCTCATTGGACCACACTGGTTCCACGGAGACGGGGCCCTCTTCTGTGACTTGCGCAAGTGCAAAGAAAGGGGAGATGAAGGCGAGAAGTATCAGCTGATAAGTAGTTTTCAAATGTGGACACCGCCTCGGCTTATCGTTGTGAAATAGATGAGCGGGAAAGGTAAAGAAATTCCTCGATACTTGCAGCCTTTTCTTAAGAACCCGGTTGTCACGAATGAGCTCTATATGAGGCGCTTTTTATTCAAAACCTGTTTTTTTAATGCGTTCCAAAAGAGAGGAATCACAATTCGAGGCCAGATTGCTACATATTTCATTTTCACGCTTCTGTTCATGGGGATAGCTGTCTTGTCCGCGCAGGACGAAGATTTCCACTTTGACCGATTGACCCTGCAGGACGGGCTGCCGGATGAGGATGTCCGGCATATTATGCAGGATCGTCAGGGTTTCTTGTGGTTCGCAACCGCCAATGGTATTGCCCGCTATGATGGCCACGAATACAAAATCTTCCAATACCATCCGCTAAATGATGCCTCACTTTCCGCCTCCTCAGCAACAGGCATTTATGAAGACCGATCTGGACATCTCTGGGTCGCTACTGTCAATTATTTGAATCGCTTTGATCCGGCTGGGGAACAATTCGAGCGGTTTACCGGCCTGGGGCAATATGGGCGTATCAATATTCTCTATCAGTCCCGCTCCGGGCATTATTATATCGGCACTGAGAATTCAGGGTTGATCATTACCGATGATATTGATGGGCTAAATGACCGTGGCAAGGCAAGCCAAAATGCCGCAGCTGAAACGGTTGTGTTGCAGCATCATTTTGTTGATGCCGACGGTGTTAATATGCCAATATCGGCCTTCTATGAAGACCCTTTCGGCAACATCTGGATTGGCACCAAAGGGCGTGGACTGAATAAACTATCGCCTGCATTCACGAAGGGACAAATTTTAGACGGCTTCGAACTTACGCCGTATCTGCACAATGCCGGGGACACCGCAAGCCTTAGTAGTGATGTGGTTACGGCTATTGCTGAAGATAGAGCCGGAAGGATGTGGGTTGGGACGGCCGCCGGTCTTAATGAATTGATGAATGTCGAAGCGGACGGAAGCATCAAATTTCGGCGCCATCAATACCAGCCGAAAAATCCCAATAGTATCAACCATCCCTTTATTCATTCGCTCCTGGTTGACCGGCTGGGCGATCTCTGGATTGGCACATCAAACGGCCTTTGCAAGCTACAGAAAAATTCCTTTCAAGCTGAAAGCAATCTCGCGGCCGGGCAGCGCTATACAATTTACCGATTACAACTCTCGTCAAATCAACACGGCATGCGCGCCGGTAGAATTACCGCGATGTGGGAGGATCAATCCGGGATGATCTGGTTGGGAAGCGGTGGTGCAGGCATCTATAAGCTCGATGCCCGGAAATCGTTCTTTGAAGTGTGGCAACTGCAAGCATCGCCGGGAGAGAAGGAACTGGTAAGCTCGGTTACGGCTGTATTGGCAGAAAGCGATCAGTCATTGTGGCTGGGAACTGATAGGGGAAGTCTAATTCGAGTGAATTTGAGAAACAGACCGACGTCCCGGGACATGCTACGTGATTATGCAACCTTTCAACTTCAAGGCGGAAACATCTACTCGATCCTTGAAGCCGATGAGAAGCATTTGTTGGTTGGAAGCAGTTCCGGATTGGTAAAATTTAGTAAGCAGGCCGGCAGTTCTCTAAGCTATCGTTATTTGCCGGAGAAGCGCTCCGACGGAATCCCTGTGTATCAGATTTTTCGCGATAGCCGGGGGCTGATTTGGCTGGCTACAGGAAAGGGCCTGCATCAAATTGATTCGACGGGCAACGTCACGTCATACCTCCCCGATGCGAATAACGCCTTAAGTTTAGCCTGGCCCGGTGTCTGGACCGTTTTCGAAGACCGTCAGGGGTTTATTTGGACCGGTACCAAGTTCGGCGGTATTAGTCGCTTGGACCCGAAGACCGGGAAGTTCATAAATCAGCCGCATAATAGCATCAGCAGCATCTTCCAGGACCAATCCGGAAGCATGTGGTTTGGTTCGTATAGTAGTGGTGTCAGTAAGCTATTGTCCATCCGCGAAGACGGCATGGAACTCCAACATTATTTGAGGGAAGATGGTCTGCCCAGTAATCACATCAAGAGCATGAGCGGCGATAAGCAGGGAAATCTGTGGTTGAGTACCACTAATGGCTTATCCCGCTTTTATCCGGCAACAGAATCGTTTCGCAATTATCCGGCGGCGGATGAACTAAGAGGAATAAAGTTTAATCGCGGGGCAGCCATAGTGTCATCGGATGAAGCGCTGATTTTCGGAGGGAATAGGGGACTGGTGAAATTTTACCCGGAGGAAATGAAAGAGACATCGCTGACCCCGGGGATTGTTCTCAGCGAGTTTCGAAAACAAAATGTCCGCGCCATTCTTGAAAAACCGATTTCCGAAGCCGATACCATCTATCTCTCCTATGACGACGATATTGTCACCTTCAAGTTTGCCGCTCTCGATTTCAGAGATCCCGACAATAATCAGTATGCCTATCGACTGGACGGCCTAAATGACGATTGGGTCTATTCCGGAAATCAGAACTCGGCAACATTTATGAATCTGGAACCGGGCAGTTATACTCTCAGGGTGAAGGCAAGCAACAGTTATGGGATTTGGAATGAACAGGGAATTGCGATCGCTTTGGTCGTAACGCCGCCCTGGTGGCATACCTGGTGGTTTCGTTTAGCGATGCTAGCGATTTTTCTGGGGATAAGCGGGACGGTTTTCTTTGTGCGCAGACAATCTATCAAAAGGCAAAAACAGGAATTGGAGAATCTCGTTGCCTTGAGAACACGCGAATTAGAAGACCAAAAATACCTTGCTGAAGAGGCAAAGCGGATCATAGAACAGCAGGCGCAAAAACTGATTGAGGCGGATCAGATGAAATCCCGTTTTTTTACCAATATCTCCCATGAGTTTCGCACGCCGCTGTCGTTGATTATTGGCCCCTTAAAAGAGATGCTGAATGCAAACGGCAGCAACGGTCATTCCCAATCGAAGCATCTTGGGGTGATGTATCGAAATTCGCAGCGCTTGCTGGATCTCATCAATCAGCTGCTCGAAATCAGCAAACTAGAATCGGGTGATATGAAGCTTGCTGCTGAAGACGTTGATCTACTCGCCTTTTTGCAGCCTATTTATGATTCATATCTATCGGAAGCTGACCGCAAGCAAATTGACTATGACTTTCTTGCCGGTTCCCAGCGACCGTTTGTTCACATTGATAAAGTGAAGTTTGAAAAGGTGATCTACAATCTGTTGTCGAATGCCTTCAAATTCACGCCGGATTTTGGGAAGGTGACGCTGGCAGTTGAAGAAAGCAATGGCCGGATAATGATTGGCGTGACGGACAGTGGCATCGGCATCCCGGAAGATCAGCTGCAACTTGTTTTTGACCGCTTCTATCAAGCCGATGCCCCTGAGGCGAGATCGTTTGGCGGGACTGGCCTGGGGCTGGCTTTGAGCAAAGAACTGGTGATGCTTCACGACGGAACGATTGAGGCAGAAAGTTTGCCAGGGAAGGGCAGCCGTTTTATCGTCTGCTTGCCGGCAACTGCCAGGTCAAATCATGCAGTGATGCAAAATGGTCATTCAGCGAGTGTGCCATTGAACGGCATATCTGCGGAAGCGAAGCAACTTGAAAATCCCGGAATGCAAACGAATAAGATCGACCGCACCTTTAGGAAACCGCAGCCAGCGGAGGCGGATGCCACCATACTTGCCATTGTCGAAGACAATCAGGATATACTGGACTACCTGGTTGGCCATTTTTCTAAAGAGTTTGAAATTGTAACAGCCAATAACGGCTTGAGCGGCTTGGAGCTGGTGCGCAACAAAATTCCGGATCTGGTCATATCTGATGTCATGATGCCCGGGAAAGACGGCTACCAGCTCTGCGATGCCCTGAAGCGCGACGAAATAACCTGTCACATTCCGGTCATTTTGTTGACTGCAAAAGCGGCCAAGCAAGATAAAATAGATGGTCTGCAATTGGGTGCCGACGCCTACATTACCAAACCCTTTGAGATTGAGGAAGTCAAAGTGCGGGTCGGGAAGCTGATTGAGCAGCGTCAGCGACTGAAGATTCGCTATAGCCGCCAGATCTTTCTCCAGCCGCAGGATATCGCCATTACGTCATTGGATGAAGCCTTTCTCAAGAAGTTGTGCGCTTTTGTAGAAACGCACTTCGACGATCCACAGCTTGCCTCAACAGCTTTAGAAAAGCAGTTTAATATGGACAAGCGCCAATTCCAGCGCAAAGTCCGTGCCTTGACCGGACAAACGCCTTCGCAATTTATCCGCTCGATGCGCCTTCAACGTGCCCGGAAGTTGATCGAAAACAATGCCGGTTCCATTTCCGAAATTGCCTTCCAAACCGGGTTTAACAACCTGTCTTATTTTGCCCGCTCATTCCGCAAACAATTTGGGCATCTTCCTTCTGAACTTAAGAAATAGATTCTCAAGTTGATTAAAAACAATGTTTTAACCTGTTTTTGCTGCCTGCTGAAGCCTTTTATAGTGTTAAGCTTTGTCGTTGGTGTGTTAGAGAACGGCTTCTGTTTCTGATAGATTTTGACAAGCAATATACATAATCAGAAATGGAGGCGTTATCATGAAGTGGTTCTATAAGTTGCTTGTTGTTCTTGTACTAGCGGTCGCTATATATCAATCACCAACCTGTGCACAGCAACCCCCAAATATTCATCCCAAGAAGACAATGTATGCTGATTTTCAACAGTGGTCGGCAACCGCGCCGGGAGATGTTCAGCTAAAGGCCTTTCGTCCGTTTCGGGCTGTCTACCTGCGGAAATACAAGCAGAGCTCCGGACCGAATAAAGGTCAACCGCGTGAAGATCGGGTCATTGTCACGGCGGAAAAAGTGAGCTGGCATGGGAAAGATGTCGCTCTGATCAATATTACTGATTCCGGAAATTCCAATAGCGAAGATACCAATGCCCGCTCGCTGTCCATGTTTGCTAATCTGGAAGATCTCGGTGTGCTTTTCGAGATCGGACCGATTCCCGGCAAAGCCAAAGACTATTACGTCGCCAACATTCAGGCAGATTCGCAGGTGGTCACTATGGTCACTTCTTCAAGCGGACAGTCACAAACTCGCAAGCAGCAGATGAACGGTGCCGGCTTTGGACCAGGGACTTGGGCAATGGCTTGTATGGATCTCAAGAAAGGCAAAAGGATTCGTCTGGCGCCCGTTTATAGTCCGCCAGGCAATGCCATCACCGGGCGGCCCTTTGCCCAGGTGCTACGTCGGGAAACCTATACCAGCGGCAAAGGCGAATCATATGAGGCTTGGGTAATCGAAACCATGTATGGCCTGGCAAGTTCCCGGGTGCAGCATTCGTTTCTGGCGCCAAGGCCGCCCTATTTTTTGGGGACAAACTCAATTGACCTCAATAACGGCGAAAGCAAGGTGTTTATGCAGCTTCAATCCTTTGAATATCTTGCTGATGGGGACAAATAGCCGTGAGGAAAGGAGTGATTATGCAAAAACAGCATGCGATGATTGTCTGCACCCTATGCTTTCTGCTATCGACTATTGCTTGTCAGCCACCTGGTGATTCGGAGGTAGAGCGCGTTAGAATGCATACCTTGCTCAACATACCGATGGTAGAAGCCAGGATCGGTACCCGTGGTCCGTTTCTCTTTCTCCTGGACACCGGAGTGAGCACCAGCGTGGTCGATGTCGATTTGGCACGTCAACTCAAGATAAAAAGTGGATCGCCGCGGAATTCCCGCGGCGCCACCCAGGGAAGCAAACTAACATACTCGCTGGCGCCTGAGGTCGAACTCTCTATTGCCGATCTGAAATTTGAAGCTCAGAACGTCACCATTGCCCCATTCACCGAGACTGCCCGGATGATGATGGGGAAGGCAGTCCATGGTATTTTAGGGAAACCCTTTTTTGAGCAATACATTGTTGAACTTGACTATCAAAACAGTGAAGTGATATTCCACAATCCACGCTACTATCAGTATCAAGGAACCGGGGAGTCCGTGCCGATTACCTTTGTCAGACAGATGGCTGGCTTACCGGTTGTCAAAGCCACTTTCGAAAGCTATACCGGGAAACCGGTAGAGATTGATCTTTTGATAGATTCGGGTGGCGGGACAATGGGCGGACTTAGCCTTGGTACGCAACGCAGTATCGATGCCATTGTTGATCCGAATGCCAGGCGCGTTCCGGTAATGGGAGCCACGGGTCTTGCGAATACACCCGAGATGACTCAGAACAGGGCCTTTACAACCCGCCTGAACAAGATCAGCATTGGTTCCTTCGATTTCAGTAAGCCGTTGGTCGGCTGTATACTTGATACGGCGCCCTATGGGATTGTCGGTGCGGAGGTCTTGAGGCGCTTCAAAGTGATCTTTGATTTCCCGAACACCCGGATGATTCTGGAACCCACGTCTTTGGTAGATAGCCCTTTTGAAGAAGATAAAAGCGGCATGTTTCTAACTGCGGCGACTGACGATATTGGGGTTGTGAAGGTTGCCCAGGTTGCACCGGGGTATGCCGGCGATAAGGCCGGACTAGAGGTGGGTGATTACATTCTGTCCGTAAATGGGAGGCCTGTTTCAGAAATCACCCTGAATGGTGTTCGCGCACTCTTCCTTGAAAGTGCTGAATACCAGATCGAAATCATGCGCGAGGGGCAAAAACTCCAAGCGACTTTGAAAACCGAGGCGATGCTTTGATATACGTCTCTGTGTGTTTGTTCCTCCGCGGCATCTGATAGATGGATGCCACGGTATCTGTAGGTGTAATAAAATCGAAAATGCCGCGATGGACTTGCCGTTCTCGAATAGCGAATATGTTAGGTGTTCCGGCGTACAAGCCTCAGAAACTATCAAGAAGCGTCATAGAATTGTCGCTCCTGACTGTAAATTTGCGCTTGATTACTTGACTAGCCTCCTTCTAAGGCTGGCCGGTAGACCCAAATAGCGTAGCCCGGTATGAAAATCATCGCGATGCGCTGGACCACGTGGGATAGCCCTTTTTTCACAAACTACTTCAGGTGCTTCAGGAGTATCTGTTCGGGGGGTAGAACGCAAGACTGAGAGTAGACTGTTACTCTGGGCAGTCCTTGCACCAAGCACATCACTGTTAGCGTATTCAGTTGAGCCGAAACGTTCCAGAATCGTCTTCAAAATCGATGTGTGTTCAAACTGTGTTGTAATTACTGAACCTGCGTCTACCCACGGTGATACCAGAAACGCGGGAACCCGCACTCCGAGATGATCAGCTCCTTCCGGCGTGATGCGCGGCAGCGGTGCCGGATTTTCGGACGCTGGTGTTCCTGGTGGCGGCACGTGATCAAAGAAACCACCATGTTCATCGTAAGTAATGACGAAGAGTGTTTTTGACCAGGTTGGCGCTTTGGAGAGCATGTCATAGATTTCTTTAATCAACGCTTGCCCGTAGCAGACATCTGTTGGTGGTAGATCGTCATTTGCATCCCAGGCGGGAGGAATATCAAAATAGCGCGGATCAATGAAAGATACGGCGGGTAAATTTCCACTCTCAACCCGCTGAATAAATGTGTCACTCAGACCAAGACCAAAATCGTCCCGGTATGGAATGACATGCTCTGTATCGAGTCGATAACGATCAAATAAGCGCAGAAAACCAATATTGCCCTCTGCGTATGTCCAATCTACGCCAAATGCTGTCAGCAGGTCGAATATGGATAGTCCTTCGTAGTATCCAAGTCTCTCGTCCGTAACGTCGAAGTTGTCCCGTTCTGGAGCTGTTCCTGTTGTTGCACAGAAGCGGTTTGGCCAGGTTGCTCCCGGATGAGAACTGAACCAGGCATCACAAATAGCAAAATTGTTGGCAAAAAATTCATATACTGGTAAGTCCTCTTCCTGGTAGTATCCCATAACCATTGAGGGATCGGTTACATTTGAACGCCGCACAAAATTCTTGACAAAACCACTCATCTCGCCTTCTGCGATTTGTTCTTTAGCATCTAAGAAATCGTGACCGGGACTTGGAATACCATAGGTGCGCGAAAGGTGATTAACTATATAAGGTGGATTGCCTTCCGGCAATTGGTTTTGCTCGCTGCCGGTTAAACCGCGAACCGGCCGCCCCTTTAGGGCTAAGTAACCAAGCATGTGGTCAAAGGAGCGGTTCTCCATCATCAAAAAAACAATATGGTCAATCTCCCCTTCACGCAAGCGATGATGACTATTTGTTATGGTTGCGGGAAGCACCACCGGTGGTATCCCCTCGATGTGAACGTTGCTTTCTGTCTGGGCAAGAGAAGCAGGACTTCTTGAGTCAGTCTCGCTGGTCGCATCGGTAACTGTAGTGGCTACACCTCCGTTACCAGGAATCGTCAGTTGATCCCGCAAAGGATCCGGTAATTCATGATGCTTAATAATCAAATCATTGACGTCACAATTAAGGCTATGAATGGCATGGTCTCGCTGGACAAGGTGGACGAGCGTTTCCCGAAAATAATCGCCTATACCATCATCGATGGCATCATTTAGTGCGCCCTGGAATTTCAGCCGCATGTCTTCTACTGTCTCGGAAAATGACTGTCCACCAAAAAAATCCTGAAGCCAATCCAAAATACTGGCCCATATTCCTGTCAAATCCGGATTTGTGTAAACACTTGCGGTAATAGGCATGTTACGAGGATATATCGTTCCATTTTTCCGCAGCAGCGCTGTCTTGAAGAAATCTGTTATTTGTGGTTCGAAGAGATGGAAGGAGAAGGCTACTTGAATGGACAAATCTTCGATGTTACCATCCCACAATGGCAGGCCTACTTCATCGCCTCGCTCTTCGAGATCGATGCCAATCAATAAGAGCGGCCATCCAAATTCTGCGTCTTTACCCATTCGAATCTGGAAGGTTTCCAAGCCAATGTTTTGTAGCCGATCATTTACCGAAACAGTAATGTCATCAATGCCTGCCAGCTTACGAAACTCAGGGCTAAAGCGAATCGAGGCAAATCCATTATCAATATGGAGTCTGAGGCTCATCAAAAGCATAAACTCTGCAAAAGTTCGGTTCAGTAATTGAAAGGGGATTCGGGTTGTCTCTAAAGCTTGCACAGTCTCTGGAAATTCGATATTGATACTAAATTCCGCTTGTTGCTGACTTAAGTTGTGCAACCTTACTCGCCACAAACCTTGAGGATCGTTACCGGGATGAAGCGTGTGAACAACAACTTCCTGGTTCGGCCCACCACCGCCACCAGGTGGCAGCGGGTCTGGAATATCTGGAAAGGGATCGTCAAAGATCAAATCGCCAGGTTGTCCAATATTGAAGTCAAAGGGATCCCATATGGGATTGGCTGAGCGCAATGCAACTTGGAACTCGCGGCTACTACCGGCGGTTGCAAAGCGCCGCGGAAGCGGCCCATGCCGAAGTGATACAGTAAATGTGTCGGGTCGGGTATTGAGTTCGATAGCCGATCTTTCAGGCGGAATAAGTTCAATAAGGATCTCATCCGGTAGTCCCTTCCCAATCTCAGATACAGCTATCCGAATTTTAGGAGTGCCATTTACAGCGCCGTCGACAAAATGACAATAGAAAGGGATTTCGCGAAAATCAGGGATAAGGGTTGTCTCCTTTCCCCGTAGAACGTAACGTTTGGTTATTTGCCCTAGCGTCATTATTTGTTCCGGCATCATGTTCTCCTCTTCCGATTTTTTAAACCGATATAGTTTTTCGACGATGGTTGCTGTCTTATATGAGTGTCTTATATCAGGTCCAGTCGATAAAGACAGGCCATTTGGACCGGTTTTATCTATTTAGAGTCCTAAAACTGTCTGAATCTCTTACTTCGGTGAGAAATTAGCCTCTAATTGTGCTATAAAGAGTGTGGATTTAGGAAGGGAATAATCTATTCATTTTTACGACTCGAGAGTCGTGCAGAACTGCATTCGGAGCTTAGTATTCGAGCTCCAGATAAGATAGAGGCTAACTTATGACTCCGGCATTGCAATCATTTTAGGCATCATGCATCAATTCACAAAATCCTTTGCCTCAAAGCGGATCACGGACATTGGCGTGGTGAGAATAGTTGCTTCCGGATAGACATTGCTGATGTTACTAATAATGTCGCTCTGCTGGGCAATGTTGAGATGCATGGCGACAATTTGCCCGGGATTAATCCAGCTGTTGAGGACATCTCTCTGCGCAGCCGTCACGAATTCCGGATAGGGGGTGGCCAAAAAGAGAATATCGATATCTTCCGCGGCCAGGTCGAAGTTGTTTATATTGTCTGAATCCAACATGTCGGCGTCTCCCAGATGGAGGATCTTCAATTCCCCAAGCGTTAACATGTAGGCGTAATTACGTCCGCAGTCAGTGCAGTTCTCGTTAAAATGCTGCATATTGAGCACGTCGATGCTTAAGCCATTAATCGTTGCTTGTGAACGACCGTTAACGGCAGGATTGACAGTCATTACTACCTGATCAGATATCGAAGCATAGTCGCCAAATGTGGCAATGGAATCGCGAACGCCTGAGGGCGCCAGCATTTGCGTTTCCGGACTATTGAAAAGATAATGGCCGATGATCCCGACATTGTAGTGGTCGGAGAGGTTGTGGGTTACCATGGTGACGTCAATATTGTCAAATGGCGCGTCTGCAGCCTGCAACAGCACACATTGCGCAGGAGAGATTGCGCTCCAAAGCCCCACCGAATCCCCGCCGTTATGCATGCCGTCGATCATTACCTTGTTCTCGCCATCATCCAACATGACCCCGTGATTGCCTAAAAACGTAACATCAACAAACCCTTCCGGTTCAGGCGGATCGTTTTCCGGTTCCTGAGGTGATGATGAGTCCGTTCCGCATCCGCTGATGATGATAGTCGTAATAAATAGTAGTTGCTTAAGCCAACTTACTGCTTCCCCATGAAACATAATTTGCTCCCACTCTTTTACGATTTGTTTGTTTCGACTTGTGGCTGGTTTGCACCCGAGAACCATCATTTGATGGCAATTTCAATCATCTTGATATCGACTTCCTCATGATCGTTCACTGAAAAATAGATATCCCTACCATCTGGCGAGAGGCTGAATCCATCGTCGATGCGATTTGTCCGCGTTACTTCGTTTGCCAATACAACGGACGACTTATCGGCAAATCTAAAGAAAACAAGTTCCGGGCGTCGATGTTGCTTTCGTCTCAGGTAATAGATACCGTCCTCGACGACCAGCCAGTTTTGTGTGTCAAAAATCTCAAGGTCCTCGATGACGATCTCTTCATCCACCTTCGCGGTTTTCTCCCAGATACCCGCGATGCCTCGTTTGCAATAATAGAGTGTTTGACCATCTACAGATTCCATCGGTGCAAAGCTATTGGTATGGGTGACCTGCTTGACCTCGCCACCCTCGGCAGGTATTTTCCAGATTCGCCAATCGCCGCTGCGCAGGGAGGCAAAATAGATCCAGCTACCGTCTCGTGAATGAACCGGTACTACTGCGTCCGATGCCAGCAACTCAATCCCTTCATCTTCGAGTATGTATCGATAGGTCAAGTATATTTCTTCCGGTTTGGTAGCAAAAACAAAGCTACGGCCATCAGGCGCCCAGGAGGCCATACAATTATACGGGACGTTGGTTTGGGAGATCATGCGCAGGTCGCTGCCGTCTATATTCGATAGCCATAGTTCATTGCCGCCGCTTCTGTCGGACACAAAAACAATCTTGCTGCCATCGGGGGATACCTTAGCGTTCCACTCTCCTGTTGATGAAGTGATAACCGTTTTTGCTTCGCCCAGGCTCCCGCTCGTTGTGTTAACTGTCGCTTTGTAGATGTTTTTGCGAAACTTGCCGTTCTGAAAAGAAAGCAGTTTTCCTGAGGGGGAAACGATTGGATTTGTGCCGTTTGGGAAAGCCTTGGCGAATTTCACAGGACGGACATTGCCCTCTAAGTCGGTGCTCTTAAGCTTATATTCTCCATCGTCATAAATGCAAAAGATGATCTCATCCGTCAAACTCAGCCAATCCATACCGAAGATGATTTGATTTTCATTTGTCAAGCGCCGCACCTGCTCGGTGTGCATGTCCATCACATAGAGATCGTCGTTGTATTGAGAGTCCAGGCGCGCAAAAATCAGTTGGCGGCCATCCGGTGAAAAGGTCAATAAATGATCGGCGTAGAAATTGGCCGTCGGTGAAGTGAGCTGCCGTTTCTTGCCTGTGGCAGGTGAGAAAATAAAAAGTGCATAGGGGCTATCTGCAGTTGTTCTTGTCGAATAGACTATGCTTTGTCCGTCGGGCGCCCACTCGAGATCCAGGATCAATTTGTTTGCTTCTACCAGTAGCTCAACCTCAGCGCCGTCTGCCATGGACCTGGAGATGATACGGCAGCCGGCTTCATCCTTTCGCACAAAAGCTATTTTCTGTCGATCGGGTGCAAAAGAAGCATGCCTCTCCGGGAATACTGTATCGGTCAGACGCGTCTCGCTGCCATCCAGGCGCTTTAGATAGAGATCCCATTGCAGTGATTCCGGGCTCTGATGCGAAAATACGATAGACTGATTATCCGGAGAAAAAGCGGCATCCATTTCAAGCCCCAGTGAGGTGGTAAGCGAAATCGCCGGACTTGTAATATATAGTTCCTTTGCTTGACCGGAATCTGTACCTGAGGGCAGTATACCTATGGTTAGAATGAGACAAAGGCAAAAGGCAGGAATAAGCAATCTTTTGGCTGCCTGGGCAATATGCCCCTTTTGCGCATCAACGGCTACCGTCGCCAGAAGAGGGCCGTTGGACGACGACAACGTGCCGGTCTCATCGACAACTTCAGCTGAACATATCAGGCGATATCCCTTCTTGGAAATCGTTTCGATGACCTGCGGATATTTGGGATTGTCCTGGAAGATTTTTCGAAGTGAAGAGATGGCCCGCGTAATCGGGTGGTCGGTAACGACAACATCCGGCCAGACAGTTTGCATCAAATAATCCTTGGAAACAATTTGCCCCTGATGCTCGATCAGGCAGATCAGCACCTGCATAATTTTCGGTTCCAGCTTGACGATCTGATCGGTACGAATCAATCTGTCGCTATCGACGTCAATGGTCCAGCCGGCAATGGTATAGGGACCGGATTTTTGTGGCATGGATGCTTGCATGGGTCTCTCTTTCACATATAGAGAAACTGGGTAAATTGAGGCCTGCTTCAAAAAATAACGGACATTGGCCATAGTTTCCATTCCCCAATCATGGCATTTCCAGCAGCATCGTCTATTATTTGAGATAAGAAACTGACCCATTTAGGGTACACTCAGAAAAACAGCAGAATAACCAAGGTATTTCCTCAGCATTCCCACAGGTAATTGCAACACCTCTCTGATAGGTTGAAGGTGCCTTGCTAGATAAGGGCGCTTTCACTTACTACATAATGGAGGAAACATCTATGATAGCATCGCCAATAGAGCGTTGGCTAATAACGGCATTAATATCTCTGCTGATTCCATTGGCAAGCAATTATGCTCAGAGTGTGGAAACGGTTCTCGATGGTAGCGATTTTATTGTTGACTACCTGGTCGTTGGCCCGGGCGGGAATGTCTATCATGCTGATCGGGCAAATCGGGTGCATCAGATTACAGCGGATGGTGTAACATCCGTTTATGCAACGAGCACTGATTTTGACTTTATCACCGGTATGGCATTTGATTCAAACGACAATCTCTACGTATCAAGCGGAAATAATGCCAAGGTCTTTAAGGTCGCACCTGATGGAACCATTTCATTGTTTTATGATGGGCTGACGGGATTTAACGTCGGATTGACAACCGATAACGAAGACAATGTCTATTCTACGATCTGGTTTGGCGGACGGATCGCCAAGATTGACCAAAGCGGTAGCCGCAGCGATCTGGCAAGCGGACTTGGCACCGGAGCGGTCGATGTTATTTGGCATGAGTCCGGGGATTTATACGCTGCTAATTTCCTGGATGGTAACATTTTTCAGATATCGCCGGATGGCAATACCAATATGATAGCCTCAATCAATACCGTTGCCGGCTATATGACCTATGCCGGAGGATATCTCTATGCGAGTGGATATGAAACGCACTACATTTATCGTATTTCCCTGACTGGAGATGTGGTTGAATTTGCCGGCACCGGCAATGCGGGAGCAAGCGACGGTCCGGTCGCCAGCGCGCAATTCAACGTACCGAATGGTATTGCGGCAACGGCTTCCGGGGATACTATCTACATCTCTCACGATGGCGACGGCAAGTTGCGGCGAATCGTTGGCATAAATCCCACGATTGCTATTGAAGAAGCGGCAACGTCGATTCCGGGCTCTTTTCATCTTGCCCAAAATTTCCCCAACCCCTTTAATCCGACAACTCAGATATCGTTTCAAGTTGAGTCCGGTGGTCACGCCGTGCTGACGGTATTTGATATGCTTGGGCGCGAGGTAGCTGTTTTGTTTGATGACGTGGTGCCTGCCCAAAGCTCCCACCAGGTGACCTTTAACGCTTCAAAGATCGGAAGCGGCACATATGTCTACAAACTACAAATCAACGGGTTCTCTCAAACCCGCAAAATGCTTCTGCTGCGCTAACAGCTATTCAGTTTGATGTCTCTGTTTGCCTGGAGTTCGCGCTCTCACGAAACCTCCCCCAGCCTGGCGCAAGTGATTGCGCTGGGCGGGCTGCCGATTCATTATTTCAGGTGCAGTTGTACGGTCCGTGACAGAACACTTAGAATAAGGAACGCAAGCGTCAGCATGCTCATGAGGGCAAGGAATTGTCCCAGTTGGGGATATGGGAGATTGAATAGTTGGTCGTAGATGGGATGCCCTCTCAGGGGGCCGATATACCAGGCGAGAACGAATGTGACCTCAAAAAGTTTGCTGCCTCTGGAAATGATGCCAAGAGCCAGCGCTAAGGCCGGTAAGAAAGCAATAAAGATTAAGGTTATGGCTGCCAAATTCAGGTCTCCCAAAATTAAGGCTTTGAGCAAGATTGGTGTTGTGATAACCAGGCCAATCAAGACACCGGAAGTGTAGCGTAGTGTGAGCTGCTTACGTATGGACCTTTGCGTGGTATAAATTAGAGAGGCAACTTTGTAGTAAGATTCATATGTTCCCATCCTGGACCAGACCAGTATCGGGGCAATTATTAGCCACGGCAATGCGACATATCGTACATCAAAATGGCTGGCAGTGAAAAGACACCAAACATGAAGCCAGACGATCAATAAATACCAAAGCATATTTTGATTTTTGAGCATTAATTTCAATTCGAGCAAATGCTCTGCGATAATTTGCATATCAGCAAAAATGATGCGGCGGATAAAGAGCCGCGAGGAGTCAAATCGTGCGAATCTGTCTCGTATCTGATTGTCAAAAGCTGTTGCGCTAGAAAGCAGAAAACTATGTAAACCGTTCAGGCGTTTCTTGGGGATTAATCTACTCTCTGTATCATCAAATCGCTTGAATATGGTGGTTGAAAGAAAGCCAAAGGCAATGAACGGCAGGATATAAAACATGCGAATCCATATGATTTTCATGTTCCATTGTGTTCCTTGCCAGTCAACGGTTGAAAAATTCTCCTTTCTTAAGGATAGATCCCAAAAGCCCTCGGCAGTGCCAATCGTCGATACCAATGTCTGCCGAAAGTCGTATTTAAAAATCGTAAATCCGAGCAGATCTAGATCATGTATTGTTTGGGCCGAGTTGGAATAATTGACCAGCGTTATCCAGACAAAGAAATATAAGATATTACCGAGTCCTCTCTGTAGCAGGCGCAGAGAATCAAAAAGAACCGCAATTGCGGCGACGGAAAATAAAATCGGTAAAGCAACAATCAGCTGGGGACAAATGAGGTTTGATAATTCTCTCTGGCTGACATTTCCCGCCACCTGCAGGCTAAGCATCGAGGCAGTTAGAAAAATCAAAAAAAGTGGGCAGAGGAAGAAAATATTAGAGAGAATTTTTGAAGAAATATAGCCTGAATCGCTTGTTTGGGTTGAGCCGATGAGAAATCCGACGCCGGATTTTTCATCGAAGGCGATTGAGCCTTTGCAGAGATAAAACCCGGCAAGGGAAAAGAATAGAACGCTGATCACAGCAAAGTTCATCCCGATCCACGCACCGTTGGCGCTACCGATATAAGCTCCCCAGTGAAACGTAAATTCTCCGCTGCCGATTGAATAACAAATGACGACACAGGCCGTGATCGCAATGAAAAAAGAGTAACGCCTGGTTCTTTCACGAAAGTCGGCGATGGCGAGCCTCAATACCATCATTGTGCTGCTTTCCCGGAATATATGTGTAACATATAGAGATATGCATCTTCAAGGGTCGGGCTGACGCTGATATTGTCATCTGCTATGCGTGTCTCATTGCTGTACCTGACAACGACCTGGTCTTTTTCTATGCGTGATGCGATAACCAGGCATTCGTCTCGCCATTTTTGAAATTCATCCTGCGACACCGTCATCTCAAATACTTTGCCCTTCATCTTGCCAAGAATGTTTGTTGGTGCTGCATGTAGCAGCAGCTTGCCCTCGTTCACAAAAGCCAGATTGGAAGCTGTGGTCTCAATATCGCTGATAATATGTGTAGATAAGATGATGACCCTGTTGCCGGATAAGTCGGAGATAAGTTGGCGGAACCTCGCCCGCTCTTCAGGATCAAGTCCTGCGGTTGGTTCATCAACGATCAGCAGTTTTGGATCATTCAATAAGGCTTGAGCAATACCCACCCGCTGTTTCATACCGCCGGAAAAATTTGATAGCTGTTCATCTCTGACGTGGCTTAGGTTTACTTGTTCGAGGACTTCCTCAATTTTGTATCTGGAGTCATGGGTTGATAAGCCTTTGGCAGCGGCGAGATAGTTTAAAAATTCGCCTGCGGTTAAATGTGGATAGACGCCGAATTCCTGCGGCAGATAGCCAAGTTCTTTTCGCACGCTGAGCGGGAAGTCGGCAATGTTATGGCCCTGCCAGAGAATTTTTCCCTCGGTTGCCTTTGCCAGGGTCGAGAGTATTTTCATTAATGTCGTTTTTCCTGCTCCATTGGGGCCAATCAATCCGGTCACGCCGCTGCTGATATCCAGCGACAAATCCTTCAGGGCCCATACGCCATTATCATATAACTTGCTAACTCCGGTAATTTCCAGCATATGCCTCTACCTGCTTTTTGCTTCCAGAATGATACGTAATAAATCTTCCACATCGGACCAAACTGCCGCTTCGGGTGAATGTCTATCAACACAATGAACAAATACAATATCTCTGTCCGGAATAACCATAATCAACTGGCCGCTACCGCCACGTGCTGAAAAGGAATTGAGCTGTGGTTCGATCCACCACATGTAACCATAGCCTTCCCGCCGATTTAATGTATGTGCTTTGGTGCTTTCTTCGATCCACTTCGGCGAGATGATTTCCTTGTCTTGCCAATTGCCATTTCGTAGATACAGCAAGCCAAAGCGAGCCATATCGCGCATGGACATGGAAAAATGATATGCGGGGTGAATGGAAACACTGTCAATCTTATAGTAGCAGTTGCCGGCAATAAAGTCCTGCATGCCGAGTGGGGTAGCTACGCGTTTAGCAAAACTTTCGAAAAGATCCTCACCTGTCACATTCATATAGATTGTGCCAAGCGCATTAAAATCCCAATTGTTATAATACCATTTTTGTCCGGGTATGAATTGCCCTCTTTGCGGAAGGTTGCTGATCATATGTTCTGGTGATGACGCTGCTAAATGATAAATGCCGGAGCGGGATTGAAGCAGATGCTGAATCGTTGCCTTTTTTTCGTTTGCATCTAATGAATCGGGATGATCGTCGATTTCCAGCTTTGCCAGGTTCCAGTTCAAGTTGATGAGGTGATTGGTGACTTGAATACCATATAAGGCACTCAAGAAACTCTTGCGAACCGACTGAACAATGAATGTCGTAGAGTCATTCCCGAATGTTGCAACAACAAGCCCGTTCTCAATAAGCATCCAACCCATTGAACCATTTTCGGCTGAATGTTTTGTCGCTTTCGCAAGAAGAGAAGCATTCCAGTTCTGCGCCAGTATCTGCGAACCGGTTAACTGTCTCCATGATTTTTCCGGCCAATTCAGTTCTTCTTCGATACAGGACTGATAAGCGCAGACTAAGATAAATATTAGAACGAATCGCATTTGGCCCATTTGGCTACCCATAATGTTTCTCGAAGGTAGCCAGCGATTTACCGGGAATCGTCCAATCCAATTATTTGGGACTGGCTTTATGCCTTATTCTTTTAGAGAATTGTTTTGGCGTTTCACCAGACAGATCCTTAAAAACGAGGTTGAATGAGGATTTTGATCTGAAGCCCGACTCAAATGCATGCGCGAGTAGGGTAAACCGTTCTTCATTATCTTCTGCAACCCGCTGTTTAAACTCTCTGACCCGCCTCGAATTAATAAAGTGGCTAAAAGATTGTTTCAAGACCTTGCTGAAATATTGAGAGAGTTTGTGCCTGCTTGTTTGCGTTTTGGCAGCCAATAAGTCCAGATTAAGATTCGGATGGAGAAATAGCTTTTCCCGATCAATCCAATAGCTAATGCTCTCTGCAATGTGCTGAATTTCGTCGTCACTGAGTGAGGAGCGCAGGTATTTCTGCGCTTTGTTTATTGGAAAGAAGTGTTCCAATTGTCTGACGGCGGTCGGTTGAACCATCGTTTCCGGGGTATCTCCTTGTGCCTCTCTAACGCCAGGCCTGATCTGCAGAAAATAACTGAGGATAATGATGTAGGTAGCTATCGCAGAGAGGTAGATCACGCTCTGAGGGGGGAATTGGTAATCAAAGAAATAAACGGCCATGTCAAAAAAGAGGCACAGGACCCAAACAAAAAATAGAACGTAATTGGCATTGATCAACCATTTAATGCGAGTGCCGGCTGTCGTAGGTCGGCGAGCCACATTTAGCGAGATGCTGGTCGATAATATCCTGAGTGCATACAGCGATGTTGCCATACCAATTGCTGACAGAATCATGCTCGCTACTGCTGGCTGGGGGAGCAATATTAAGAAGTAAATGATGACCGGAGATACGAGAACAAAAACAACTGCTAACTTTTGCTTCGAATCCGAGACAATGCTACATAAAAATAAGGTGATTAATTGAAGGATAATGATCGGGCCACTGAGCATTATTTGATAAGATGGGGCATGCAAATCGGAAAAGAGATGGAGACCGTGGTAGATCAAATAAAACAAATATGCTCTGAATATAATGCGGTCAATTCTTTGCCTGTTTGGAGATAGCTGGATGTAGAGTAGGAAAAAACTGCAAAGAATCATATTGGATAAAACAACTAGCATGTACTCGTCCTGGTTGATTGTCTTAACCCCGGAAATCTCATTGGAAATGCTATCACCGCCTTTCCAATTTACGACGATTGGTAGATTTAGTTGTGTCGGTCTCGTACAAGCTCTCTTGCTCGTTTTAAGAAAGCATCTTATTTCATACAGGTGTATATTAAATCTGACACTTCATTAGAGAATTCGAAACAAAATCGCCACAAAAATGGGCGTTTGCAGGACTTACAAATTGGAACAGTTTTTGAACTGATTTAGATTAAAGAACCGGGGAGGAAACATGAGGTATATTAGGCTTTTAGTATTCTTATTGGCCACTATGTGGATGGCCTGTCAATCGGGACTAGACTCAGACGACTACACCCACCACCCTGACGACATTGCGTTTCTACAACACCTTATCAATCTGAATGGGTTGACCGAAGCGTCGTCAGCGTTGGATAGAAATAATGGTGATGGTATTCTTGCGCCACTGGAGGTTGGCTTTCAAGAATGGGAAAACAAACGCCTAACAATTCTGAGACTTTCCAAAGTTACAGACTGGGGACCACCTGCGACAATTGCTCCCGTTTATGATATTAAAGCTCTTCCCGAATCGATCGGTAAAGTCGAGAACTTAATCGCAATTTACATACCTTATACGAGCTTGAAGGAACTTCCGGACGCCATTTGCGAGTTGGATAGTCTAAGAATATTGCAATTTTTTGGAAACGATCTGGAGAGGCTCCCGGAAAGGATCGGTGAAATGACCAGCCTGAGTGGGCTCTACGTGGCTGCCAATGCTTTGGAATCTCTACCCGCCTCTTTTGCGGAATTAGACAACTTGAGGAACCTGGACTTATCGCGTAATAATTTTCAGAGGCTGCCAGACTTTTTTTGCGAATTGCCCATGCTCTATAAACTGGAGTTGACTGCAAATCGGCTGGAGGCGCTGCCTGAAGGCATTGGCAATATTCCACATTTGTTCTTCTTACATGTAGAGGACAATGAATTGTCTGAGCTCCCTGAAAGTATTACCAATGTTCGAAGAACGTATGTTGAACAGAATAAACTCTATTGTGTAGACGGCGCCCAGGATACCACCCGCATACCGGCAATGTTCATCGACACGGATGGCACCTACCGTGTAGAGGGGTTATTTGACCAGGATTGCAGCAAATAGAATTCGTAAACCAGCACCATCTTAAGCGGCACGCGCAACGCGTACCGTATAGTTTCAATTCCGCCTGTTCACATGCGTACAGCCGGTGTCTTATCAGCGGACAGACCTTTGGGTTTTGTCCGCTTTTGTGTTATGTGTAAGGTGATAATAAACAAGAATTAAGATGCTGTTTGTAATTCCGGTATGGATATTGAATGAACTCGTGTTGAAAAGGGCCGGGAATGACAGCAATTCTTGACGGTTCTCTGCGAAGATTTTTTATGTATCGTTAATCAATTACAGGACCAAACTTATGCTGAGCAGCTATTTCAAAATCGCCTACCGTAGCTTATGGAAAAATAAACTGTATACCGTCATCAATATCTTTGGGCTGGCCTTGGGAATTGCTTGTTGTCTGCTGATTCTGCTCTTCGTGCGGGATGAGTGGAGCTTTGACACCTTCCACGATCGATCGGCGGATATTTACCGGGTGGCAGTGGAAGAGAACTATGAAGATGATCAACAGTTCCTGAATACGCTCTCGCCCATTGCACTCGGCCCGGCACTGCAAGACAATTTCCCGGAGATCGAATCGTTGGTGCGTATTGCCACACTAACCGACTTGCTGGAAAAAGATGAATTGTCATTCAGCGAACGGGTTCATCTGGTAGACGATGGTTTTTTTGATACTTTTGACTTCCCGATGCTGGCCGGAACGCGCTTCAGCGATCCTTCTTCGATTGTCATCTCTCAGGAAATGGCAGAAAAGTATTTTGGCGAACAGAATCCGCTCGGTCAAACCATCGCTCTGCGCGTTGGTAACGACATGAGCAACTTTGAGATTTCCGGGGTAGCCGAGAATCCGCCTTCTAATTCCAGCATTCAATTTGGCTTCCTGATTTCTTTTGAGAATGGCAAGCAGCGTTGGCCGGAACGTGTTCATAAGAGTTATTTTAGCGTTGTTCCCGAGACCTATATCCAATTACCTGCCGGATACGATATTGCTCAGCTCGAGGAAAAAACGCCGGCTCTAATCAAACAAATTATGGGCGAGAGATATAAGGAAGGCGCCTATATTCTTCATTATCAGGCGATGCCGGATATTCACCTCGATACAAATTTCCCTGCCGGGCATGAGGCCATTAGCGACCCGGTTTATTCCTATATTCTGGCAGTTATCGCATTCTTCGTCTTTTTGATTGCCTGTATCAATTTTACAACACTTGCCATTGGGCGTTCTGCGGAACGGGCGCGTGAAGTGGGCGTCCGTAAGGTTGTTGGCGCCAATCGCTCTCAATTAATTCGCCAATTCTGGGGCGAAGCTGTCCTACTGAGCTTGCTGGCGCTCCTTCTCGGGGTGGTATTGGCGCAAATCTTTTTGCCGACCTTCAACGTCCTTTCCGGGAAGGAACTGGTTTTCGCCTTTGATCGCTTTGTCTTAGGCGGCATGGTGGCTTTGATGTTGCTCATCGGTTTGGTTGCCGGCAGCTATCCCGCCATCGTTTTGTCCGGGTTTAACCCGGTGGAGGTGCTTAAGGGGCGTATGCTTGCCGGCAAGTTGAAAAACCGGTCCGGTTTGCGGCAAACCTTAACCGTGGTTCAGTTTGCCTTGTCGATTATGTTGATCATTTGCACCCTCGGAATGGCGAAGCAACTGAGCTATCTGCAGGAAAAGAATCTCGGCTATGAGCGAGAGCATGTTGTGGTTGTTCCTACAGGGCTGTCTGTTCAAGAAGGCTTGCCGGTGGGAGAGAAGTTACGCAATGAGCTTGCCGGTCAACCGTCGATTATCGATATGACCACATCCGTTTTCGCCTTGAGTGAAGGCTGGGCCTGGTTGGGATATGAGGCGGACGACGGCACTTATCGTGAATTTCGCGCCAATATGATCGATCCTGAATTTATTGATGCCATGAACATCGAGATGGTTGCCGGCCGAAACTTTTCAAGGGAGAATTCAGCAGACCGGGAAGCGTCCATCATCGTTAATGAGGCGCTGGTTGCTGAATATGGCTGGCAAGATCCGATAGGCAAAACCTTGCCGGGCAGTTTCACGCAGAGCATCATTGGTGTGGTGAAGGACTTTAACTATGAATCGTTACATTCCCCGGTTTCCCCGTTGGTGTTGACAATGGATCTGCGCAGCATGGCGCGAATGAGCAACGATGTCAGCTTCAGTGCATCGCCCAATCCCAAAATGGCAGTGCGAATTCGCGGAGAAAATATCCAGTCCACCATCGCTCTGCTGAAGCGCACCTGGGAAACGGTAGCGCCATCAATATCTTTCGATTATTACTTCCTGGATGATGCCCTCGGGCGCCAATATCAACAGGAGGAGCGCTTGAGCAATATAGTCACTTATGCCACCGGCTTTGCCTTGCTCATTGCCTGTCTCGGTCTCTTTGGCCTCGCTGCTTTGGTGGCGACGAAGCGGACAAAGGAAATTGGGGTCCGCAAGGTGTTGGGTGCATCGGTGGCGAATATCGTCGTGATGCTTTCCAGAGATTTTCTGAAGCTGGTGCTGATTTCTATGTTTATTGCGATGCCAGTTGCCTATTGGGCAATAAACGGTTGGCTCGATGATTTTGCTTATCGCACCAATATTGATGCCGGCATTTTTGTTCTGGCTGCGGTACTTGCGATTCTTATATCGCTGCTGACAATCGGTTACCACACAATGCGTTCAGCGCTCGGAAATCCGATCAAATCGCTTCGCTATGAGTAAAGTTATACCTTATCTATTTCTTCCCCTTGATTGATGAGCCGGTATACCCATGGGTGTCCTGGCTCATTCCTCTATCTCCATTAAAAAGTGTTTTTCCCCTCATGTCTTCCCAGGATCTGCCGATCATTGTAAAGTTAGCGGATGAGCCACATCTGCGATTTGCTCACCGTCCTGCGAAATTCAACATCGATCTGTGTTTACATCGAACGCACGTGCTGCTGATACTGTCATTGGGTTTTAATCTGTAAATAGTAGTCTTGGCATAATCTACATTGCCGGCATATGCATTCTGTTTAAATGATATTGCCGGGATATTGCCCCTGGTATATCGCGCCGGCTATTGCCGCGCTGCTGCCAGGCGCAAGCGACAAAACAGAAATGTGTGCAGAACGCAAATTTGAGCGCGGCATTTGATTGATATATAGGATTTCCACTGATTGATTCAGCAGGCACTTACTTTAGGAAATGCTGATACAAACATGAATAACTGCTGTCGAAAATCTTGTCACCGGTGCTTGTTCTTTTGCTTCATTCTCTTGCTCTCCGGTCAAATTTATAGCCAGGAATCCAGGTACCCGCATGCCGAGGAGGGAACCCTTGACTTGTCTGATTGGGATTTTGTACGGGATGGTAGCATCCATATTTCAGGTGAGTTCGAGTTCTATTGGAATCAGCTTTTATCGCCGGATTATTTTGCCAGCGACTCGATCCCGCAGATGGATGGGTTTATTTCCGTGCCTGCTTCCTGGAACACATTCCAATTTCAGGGTAGAGCAATTGGTGGCAGCGGCCATGCAACCTATCGCCTGCGGATTATTCTGGGAAAGCATGGACAGGCACTTGGGCTGAAATTTCTGAATATGGGAACGGCTTTTGCCGGATACCTGAACGGTAAAAAAATAGCTTCCGCAGGAACAGTTGGCAGAGACAAAGAAGAGAGCGATCCTCAATATCTTTCGCAAGTGACCCCATTCTCGTGTGAGACCGGTGAGCTTGAAATTATTTTCCATGTGTCAAACTATCATCATGCGCGTGGCGGTGTCTGGGAACCAATTCAACTCGGTATTGCGACGGAACTGCAGGCAACGAAAAATCATCGGGAGATTCTCGATTATATCTTATTCGGCTGTTTCTTAATAATTGGTCTTTACCATATTGGCATTTTTATCCTGACGCAGCGTTATGAGCCGCCGCTTTATTTTGGGCTTTTTTGTGTCTTAATCGCTTTTCGAGCCGTGGCAACCGGTGAACGGGCACTATTTGAATTTCTTGAAAATGCCGATTGGGGATGGCTGGTGACCTTAGAGTATTTCACTGCATATGCCGCAGTTCCCGTCTTCGGGGTTTATCTCTATCACCTGTTTGAAGATGATTTCAACAAGACCTTCCTGAAGTTGATGGTAGTAACGGGAATTGGCCTGAGTGCCATTGTCTTCTTTACGCCGGTTGCTGTTTTTACGCATACCCTGCATGTCTATCACGGATTCAGCTATGTCTGCCTTGCTTATGGGCTATACCTGTTGCTGCAATGCGTACGGAAACAGCGTGAAAGCAGCTTGTTGGTCCTCGGCGCCTTCATCATTTTAGGTGCAGCGACGATCAATGATGTGCTGTATGCGGATGAAGTGATCCAAACGAACCACTGGGTGCCAATCAGCATATTTATCTTCGTGGTGTTGCAAGCCTATCTCCTGGCCGCCCGTTTTTCGAGAGCATTTATGACCATCGAACACCAACACGAGCAACTGAAGCAAGCCAATGAGCAATATATTCTTGAGCTCAAGGAGCGTAAACGCGCTGAAGAGGAAAAGCAGGAGCTGGAAGCGCAATTGTTGCGGGTGGAGAAGATGAAAACGGTTGGTTTGTTGTCGAGTGGGATTGCCCACGACCTGAATAATATTTTGTCCGGAATCGTTGGGTATCCGGATTTGTTATTGCTGGATATGAAAGATGATAATCCGTTCAAAGGACCGATACTGGCAATCAAGGAGTCCGGTATTCGGGCCGCAGCGATTATACAGGACTTGCTGATTCTCGGTCGACGAGCCGTAGTCAGCAAAACAGTCACGAACATAAATGATATTGTTTCGACCCATCTGGACTCGCTTGAGCATAAGAATATGCTGCTTAGATACGCCGATATCAAGGTTGCATGCGATCTGGAACCTGATCTTCTGAATCTAAAGGGATCTACCATTCATATTCAAAAAAGTGTCATGAACCTGATCCTGAATGCTGCAGAATCGCAGCCGCAGGGAGGCGTGATTCAAATTCGATCGGAAAACCGCTATGTTGATAAACCCATCCAGGGTTACGATCAGGTCAAAGAAGGGGATTATGTAGTTCTGAGCGTGACTGATAACGGACCAGGGATTTCACAGGGAGATCGGCAAAAGATATTCGAACCCTTTTATACAAAAAAGGCGATGGGAAGAAGCGGAACCGGCTTGGGAATGTCCATCGTTTGGGGCACTGTGCAAGATCATCAGGGATATATCGATATAGTTCCTGCTGAAGGCTGCGGAACCAGCTTTGTTCTTTACTTCCCGGCATCCCGGGAAAAGCTGCAGGATAATCCTGCGACAGTGCCACTGAATCAGTATTCTGCAAAGGGATGCGAAAATGTGCTGGTGGTGGACGATATACCGGAGCAGTGCATTCTTGCTGCCAATATTCTCACGAAATTAGGATATAAGGTGCACACAGCAGGCAGTGGCGAGGAGGCTATCAGGTATATGGAAAATCAATCGTGCGATATCCTGGTGCTGGATATGATAATGGATCCGGGAATCGACGGCTTCGATACCTATAAGAATATCTTACAACGATGTCCCGGCACGAAAGCCATTATTGCCAGTGGCTATGCGGAAACCGAACGGGTGCGCATGGCCCAGGAATTAGGTGCCGGGGCCTATGTGCGCAAACCGTATACGATTGAAAATCTTGGGGTAGCAATACGGACGGAGCTTGACAAGTAAGTGCTCTACTTTGTCAATATCATTTTCTTGACAGCCTGGAATTGACCGGCTTCAATCTGGTAAAGATAGAGGCCGCTGGGCAGATCGCGGGCGTCAAATTGAACCGTATGATCACCGGCTGCCTTTCGTTCGTTTACCAGGGTTGCGACGGTTTGTCCCTGCAGGTTGTAAACGCTGATGCGAACATTTTCAGGCTGCGGTAGCGTGAAGCGGAATTGTGTGCTGGGGTTAAACGGATTCGGATAATTGTCGCCTAATTGATAGCCGCCGGGAACGCCGGCAACATCGGGCGTATCGTCGATACCAGTTGGCGAATCGAGGGTGACCACAAACAGCCCATGTTCCTGATCCGAAATTAGAATTTTGCCCGAATCAAAAAATGGAAATGCACCCCAGGCGCCGGAACCGCCGACGGTAGCAGCATGTGTATCATAAAATCCAATTTCTGCTACGTTGTCCGGATCAGATAGATCGTAAATCTTTAATCCATCCGAATAATGAGAGACATAGGCATAGTCGCCTTTGATGTGGGCGTTATGCGCCAAGCCGCCGCTACCCAATACCTCACTCTTCAGCGTCACATTGTCGAGGTCTGATATATCCCAGAACTTGATGGTCTTCCCTGATGTTTCTTCAGTCGTCATCAGATAGTTTCCGTCTTCAGTAGTCCAGGCATTATGCACATACCCTGAGGCAGGTATGTCAAAGCGCTGCAGAAAGGTCGGGCTGGAAGGGTCTGTCAAATCGAAGACACCAATACTGCCATTGCCGCCCTCTGACAGGTATACGATGCCATTGCGGGCATAGCTATCGTGATTGTGAATACCAAATGTAGAAGTCTGTACGGGATTGGTGGGATCCGCCAGACTGTAAGCGATACATGCTGCTGAACCGCTGCCGGGGCTTGCATAGAGCATGGCGTTGTCTTCATCGATATAGATATTATGCATCACGCTGAAGCCGCCAAAAGTCGCGGCCACCGATGCTGAGGACGGCAGATCGGAAAGATCAATGATTTGCATGCCGCCACCACTTTCGTTAACAACGTAGGCATAGTTTTGATAGGTTTTGATATCGCGCCAAATGGAGAATGACCCAGAAATAAAGTCCACTTCCGAAACATTGTCGGTGTCTGTAATGTCAATAATGCTGGTACCGGTGTAAGCGCCTATGAGGGCATATTCGCGGCCGTCGGTTGCCGTGTAGCCCCAACAATCATTATAGCCTGTCGAGGGCCGTGGGTCAATACTGGCAAGTAGCGTGACATTGTCGCTGCCCTGGCCGTAGACAGTTGAATGGGTCATGAGCAATGCAAAAAAGAGACTGCCAACAATTGATAATAAGCTGCGGTTCATATTTATTTCTCCATGCTATTCGATTTTTCGCCCTTATTGAGACGAACGCGCTTCTCCTGGCGTTTACCCAATAGAACGCGACATAAGTATTGGTCGCTTTCCGGCTGCCTCTTTATACAATCGGACCAGCACGAAACCCTATTTTCGAAATAAAATAAATTCGGTGGAGATAAAACCCGACGGCCTTTGAACTTGGAAATGCTGTTGCCGCTTGTTATGTTTGGGAAATTGCATGCGTACTCCCGAAGAGCAACTTAAATATCCATGAATTCCTTAATATTGTCGACAATCTCCTTGCTGCTCCTGCTGGTCAATATTGCAATATGCCAAAGGGTTGCTGATCCAGCTAAGCATGCCGCCATTCCATTTCTGGAGAATGCACCTGTTATCGATGGAGATCTTTCCGATTGGCAAGAATTTGCGCATCACGATGGGGCCTGGGATATTTATCGCCTGCGGGAAAGCCAGTGGTATGATACGCGTCGCAACCGCTTGACTGACCACGGCAATGAACCCGGTCCGCGAGATGATTTGAATGCCCGCTATTATATCGCCTGGGACTCGCTCTATCTCTACCTGGGCGCGGATGTGAAAGATAACGTCAACGACGTTAGTGAGTCGCGACATGCCCCGAAGCGCTGGTATTACAAAGACGCAATCGCCTGGTTTATTGAAGCGCCGGCTGATACCATCGATGAAAAATTCGGACAGGGCGATAATGCATTTTGCTTTGTTGCTGATACAAGCCGGCCGGATTACGGCGCCTGGTGGCGTCACGGCGATGCAGAAACGTCCTTTATAGAAGAGCCCTTACCGGCAGATGCAGTCGAATATGCGATATATATGGATAGCAAGCAGATAAACACCGCGAACTACACAGTTGAAGCAAAAATCAATATGCGTCAAACCTTTGCCAAAAGTGATCCGGATTGGATACCGCCACAGGAAGGTCAGGTTTACAGGTTGATGATTGTGCATTGTGATCCGGATGGCGGCGAGTATGGCGGGCATTTCCTGATCTACGGTAAAGGCGATGCCGACAATACCTGGACCGAGATGGTTCTCGGTCCTCCGCAAACGCCAATTGTCAGGAAGCAGAAATAGGAGTAAGATGAAGAATTTTCAGATATCAGCTTTTAGCTCACCCTGGCTTGGTGCGGCTATTGCACTCGCTCTTGTGCTGCAGTTTAATGCCTTTGCACAAATGCCCGTGTTTAACATTAAGGATTTCGGCGCGGTAGCAAATAAGACCGATCTTGCAACGAAGGCGATTCAAACGGCGATCGATCGCTGTTTTGAAGCAGGTGGTGGGACTGTTTATGTACCGCCCGGGGATTATCTTTCCGGCACTATCGTTTTGAAGGACAATACCACCTTATACCTGGAAGCCGGGGCAACCCTTTATGCCAGCCGTGATACCAGCGACCTCTTCGATAAGCCCCGGTATTTCAACGGCACATCCGTCTTTATCTATGCCGAAGACGCAAAGAATATTTCCATTCGTGGAAAAGGCACCCTTCATGGTCAGGCTGAACGAGTTTATGAAGATCTCCGGAAGGTAGACAAATTCATCGCCGATATCACCGAAAATGCCCGCCGGTCTGGCGTGGAAATGAAGCAATATTACTGGGTGCCGCCGCCAACTTTCCTTGTGCTCTTTTCCGACTGTATTGGTGTCACCGTCGAAGATGTTTCAATGCTGGAATCAACCTACTGGACTTTTCACCTCAACCGCTGTGAAAGAGTTTCCGTTCGCGGCATCTACATTTATTCGGATCTGGAAAGCGGCGTGAATGCTGACGGCATTGATATTACCAGTTGCAAAGACGTGACGATTTCTGATTGCGTGATTATTACCGGCGACGACGGTATTTGCCTGAAAACCAAACACGGCGATGGCAAACCATGCGAGAATGTGACGGTGACAAATTGTATTGTCAGTTCTTCCTCAACTGCTTTGAAGTTGGGCACCGAGTCCTATGGAGATTTCCGCAATATTGTCTTCAATAATTGCGTGGTGCGCGATTCCAATCGCGGCCTGAGTATTGTTGTGCGCGATGGGGCGCGGGTAAGTGATGTTATTTTTTCCAATATCACTATTGAATGTACTCGACGGCATTTCAACTGGTGGGGAAGCGCTGATCCGATTTGGATGATCATCACCAAACGCCGCCCGAAATCCAAAATCGGGTTTGTAGAAAACGTGCTCTTCGAGAACATCATTGCCAGAGGGCAGGGCACCAGCCGCATAGAAAGTACCGGCGGTAAGCAGTATCGCAATATCCAGTTGAAGAACGTTCAACTGCATATGGATCCCGAATCGAAACCTGATAAGCGAGCAGACCACGCCTTCTATGCCGATAATGTTGACGGCCTCATCCTTGATGGCATCAATGTCAGTTGGAATAACGCAGAAACAGAAAAGAAGTGGGCCAGCGCCGTTTACGTGACACAATCCAACGATGTCGTCGTCAATGATGTCCAGGGTCGTCAGGGGCTGTTGGAATCAAATTTTCCGGTAATTGAACTCAATGACGTAAATGATGCCATACTCACCAATGCCAGGGCCGACAATGGGGCCAAAACGCTCCTGAAGGTTTCCGGCGAGAAAAGCAGCAATATCGTCTTACGAAACAATGACCTGCTGCAGAAAGCTGAAAAGCACCTGGAAGTCAACAAGGAGGTTCCCACAAATCAGGTGAAGGATTTAGATGGGAAACAATAAAAATGCCAACAGGAAAAATTCCAAAAAGACTCAATTTGAATGGGGATTGGCTTATTAATCCACCCCCAGGTCCCTTCCCGGTAGGGTATTTAGGAGTGGGTTAAAGCAGAGTGTTTTCGTTTTGATTCCCGTGCTTCAAATAATCCTCCTTCTTATCCAAATTTATAACTCTTATAATCCTTTATAGATTCCTCTCGTTTGCCTTTCGTTTAGCTCGCCTTGAAAATCGTTTTTAAAATCAATATTAACAATGTTTTGAGTTGTGTGATTCCATTTTTGGCATGCGTATTGTTCTACTCTAAAGCGTATTGGAAATAATTAACTGTCCGGCGCTTCTCGTTTTGCCTTGCAATGAGCGTTAAGCGTTCCGTGATAGATTCGGAATTGGTTATGGAAAATACACCTGGATAGCTCAACTGGTAGAGCAACGGACTATTAATCCGCTTGTTGCAGGTTCGATTCCTGCTCCACACCAACGGTCTCAAAAACCGTCTAACGCAACTGCTGGGGAGGTCCTGATGGAAATAGCAATTCGATCAACAGCTAAAGGCAGAGGCTCAGCATCAACGGGCCCTATCCGGCAGCACCGTCACTCAATGCCCTGCAGCGCGCGGATACCGCTGTGTCGGAAGTTTCCAATCGCCATTGTTCAGCAGTTACGGGCAATGGTCATTCGAGGCAGGGAACACAGCTTAAGCGACGCTCCGCATTGTAGGATGGGTTGATTGAATAGCTGTCTACTGACGGCCGACCTGGCATTGCAATTTTTAACTTAAAGGCGCCTTGGTGCCAGAAAGAGGAAGGGGGTACCCCCATGATGAAAACGACTAGAATTAACGCATTTGAAATTGGATTACATTTCCGCAAGGGCGAATTGATCGCAATTCTAGGTAAGGGACGACACTGGTTCCCGAATCCCTTTGTATATGACCAGGTGGATGTTGTTTCTTTGCGCCAGCCCTGGTTGCATCACCAGCGTCTTGATGCGATCGTGAAAAGTGGGCTTCTCGACGATCACGATGCAACTGTTATTGATTTGGCCGACAACCAGCGAGCTTTGGTCTGGGTAGACAAGCGTTTTAACACTGTTTTGCCGCCCGGGCTTTACGTCCTCTGGAATGAAAACCATGACACCAGGGTTGAGATTGTTGGCACCGAGGATGTTCGTTTTGAACACGCCGCTTTGAACACGATCTTGAAGTCCGACAGCGGCAGCGCCTTGCTCGATGAGTTTGTTGTTGAGGCCGATCACAAGGGACTGTATTTCAGGAATGGCGAGTTCATCGAAGAACTGCCTCCCGGACGGTACGCTTTCTGGAAAGATACTGCCAAGGTCAAGTTGTACCATAAGGATTTACGTGGTCAAATGGTTGATATCGGCGGGCAGGAAATCATGACTGCGGATAAAGTGACACTGCGAATCAACGGACTGGCGCAATATCAGGTGGTTGATGCCCTGCAAGCAGTCACTGCAGTTGACGACGCTGCGCAGGCCTTGTATCGTGAAGCGCAGCTGGCATTACGGGCGGTCATTGGCACCAAAAATCTGGAAGATTTATTGGTGGATAAGGCTAGCACTGCCCTGGAGCTGGAAACAGCTTTAGCAGATGCAGCCAAAGCATTCGGTATTCGTGTGACCGGTTTTGGTATTCGGGATATCATTCTTCCCGGTGACATGAAGGAGCTGCTCAACAAAGTCATCGAAGCTAAAAAGGTGGCTGAAGCAAACGTATTGTCCCGGCGTGAAGAAGTGGCCGCCATGCGTAGCCAGGCCAATACTGCCAAAATGCTGGACGACAACCCGACGCTCATGCGCCTGAAGGAGCTTGAAATTCTCGAGAAAGTCATCCAGAACAACAACCTCCAGGTTGTGCTCGGTGATGGCGGTCTGACGGACAAGATCGTCAAGCTGTTATGACCTGAAGTGAGCTAGAGTTAACAAATTTAGTCACTTTAGAGCGTGTTGACAATTAGGCGAATTGCCAGGAAATAGAACAAATATGTCACCCCTCCGGAGTTGCGGGCTCCGGAGGGGTGACCATTTTCTACAATGATACTGCGCTCTGCGGCTAAATACAAGCCTGCCCGGATGAATGCCCGTGAGAAAGCACCGGAGATACGGCATTTGTATAGAAATGCGAGTGCAAAGATCCAAAAACTCCGGAGGAGTGACATAGAAATTGGTTGCTGAACATAATTGTCAACACGCCCTATTGGGTTGCTTGGTGATAATTCTTCGAATAGTATTTTATCCCCGGATCTTCATATTGTTTGGCAAGCTTAACAGCCATGGAGAAGTTTTCTACAGCCAGTGCCTCGTTGCCACTTTCCTGGTAGGCTTCCCCGAGACTATCGTAGCAATTAGGCGAATGCGGATATAACTCAATATTTTTCCGGAAATAGCGAATAGCGTGGTCATACTTCTCCTCCCCCAGAAAGGCATAGCCAATGCGATTAATGGTGCTTTCTGCGGGATGTTTATAGAGGCTAAACAGCTCTCCGATAATCTCTTCTGCTTCTTGCATTTTGTCCTCCTGCAAATAGAGAACCATCAGTTCGACGTATGCCAGCGGCGATGGCAGCACTTTATATCCGGCTCGTTCGGAGATTGCCTGATAATATTGATCAAATGCCGCCCGGCCGCCATCATCCAGATAGCTTGCGAGGTCGTCTTCTATTTCCGGACGCAAGATGTCGCGCACATATGTTTCCGGATCCATCCCACTTGCAACCAAATGCAGATTTTTGAGTAGGGTAATATCATTAACCGGGTTTACGTTTGACAGGAATATGATGGTGATGCCATCGTCATAGGCAGCTATGTGACTTTGAAAGCCGTCCAGCGCGCCGCCGTGGTGATACATGCTGCCCGACGGGTATCGCCGGATGAATGTCTCGTGATTGCGAAACCAACCGTAGCAGTAGCCGGCCAGGTTCAGGCGCGTCATACGTTCGGTAAGTTCCGCAGACAATAAGGTGTTCTTCTGCAAGGCCTGGCGCCATTTCCATAAATCATCAACTGTTGAATACATGCCGCCGGTAGAATAAGTGGTTGATAGATGGCGGTAGATATCGTCTTGCCAACTACTGGGGTTGCCGTGATTAAGCCCAGCAGCGTTTCATCCCCCTGAAATCGATGTCCGGCGGCGACGTTTGCTTCCACAAAGTTGTCGTCAGCGTATCCTGTGTTCTTTAGGCCAAAGGGTGGTATTAACAGGTGTTGGAGAATTCAATTATGAAGTAGGTCCGGCTCAGACAAGAAATTTCTGATCTTCTGTGAACCTTTTCAGACGGATTTTTTCCCTTTATGTATAAGGGGCAAAGCTCACCAATAAAGAGAGCCGGATCCCGCTTATACTAACTGGATTAACAAATAATCCGATAGGAGGTCAGATATGAAATATATTCGTTTCCAAATTATTCTCATGTTAACAATTGTAATACCCTGTTTTTTAAATGCCCAAACCACCTACACCTGGCTGGGAGGCGGTTCCTGGGAAGTGGCAGATAATTGGTCGCCATCCGGTATTCCCGGCCCCGATGATATTGTCGCTATAAGCAGCGGGACAGCGCCGACGACCGGTTCCCGAATTGTTGCCGGCCTGCAATTCAGTGGCGGGACCCTGCAACTGAATGATGATGGACAAACAACTGGTTCACTAACAGTGACCGGAAGCGCCAGCTGGTCCGGCGGGACAATTGCTGATCTGACCGCTGCCGGTTCAGGTACTTTGACTATAGCTGACAGTGCGATTCTATCGATCGAGGGCGTGTTTAACACAAAGTCGTTAAGTGCAACTATTCGTAATGAGGGAACAGCAAGTTTTGTGGGAAGTTCGGCCCTAAACGCTTCGAATTCAGCTGTTTTTGATAATCAGGGATTGTTTGAGTTTATCAGCGATGGGGATTTTAATGGTAGTAGCAACGCCAGTGGGACTTTTCTCAATAGCGGTACGGTTCTGAAACACACCGGTACCAACGTTTCGAATTTTAGCGGCTTTTGGGATTTTCAGAATCTTGGCGGCACGATAGATGTTCAAAGCGGAACCATCTGGTTCAGTGGGCCGAGCACTTTCGACGGCGGAACTTACAGTGTGGCGGACGGCGCTACTATCGATTTTAAAAATTCGCATACTTTCAAAGGAACCCTTTCCGGCGAACCGCTTGGTGACATCATCTTCTCTACAGGTACCATTGAAATTGACCCGGCTGGAGCGACGCTCGACATAGGCGGCAGCGGTTTTCGCTGGAGCGGGGGAACGGTCACCGGTGAGGGAACGCTGACCATTCCAGCCGAAGGCTTGTTTTTGTTGGATGGCGTTTTCAACACCAAATCCCTCAGCGTTTCTACACTCCTCAACCTGGGGACCATCGGTTTTGTTGGTAACGCTGCATTAAATGCGGCCGATACCACGGTCATCGACAATCAAGCGTTGTTTGAATTTGTCAGCGACGGGGATTTTAATGGTAGTAGCAACGCCAGTGGGACTTTTCTCAATAGCGGTACGGTTCTGAAACACACCGGTACCAACGTTTCGAATTTTAGCAGCTTTTGGGATTTTCAGAATCAGGCCGGTGGTATCATTGAAGTAGCAAGCGGTGAATTGCAATTTGCCAATCTCAACAATGCAGAGGGCGCGAGTATTCGCGGCATCGCTACAATTGATGTCCCGAATGATTTCGCAAATGACGGTATTGTTGCCCCCGGTCTTGTGGCTGGCGTTGGCCTGCTAACCCATATCGGCGACTACAACCCGTCCGCCACCGCAGTTTTCGAAATCGATCTGGGCGGCCTGATTGGAGGCAGTGAATATGATCAATTGGCGATTACCGGCGACGCAATGCTTAACGGAACGCTTGATGTCGAGCTAGTCGACGGTTTTATGCCGGAGGTCGGTGATTCGTTTGTGGTTATGACAACTACTGGTGCTGTAAGCGATAACTTTCTGCTCGTGAATGAACCAGCCGGATTATCGCTTCGGATTCTAGTCAACGACGAGGACGTAACTCTTGTGGTTGATAGTGTTGGCACCGTCGGGATTGAGGATCAAATCGACAACTCCCCGGTGGAGATACCGACCCGTATAACATTGCACAACAACTATCCAAATCCGTTTAATCCTACAACGCATATCCGCTATGATATACCGGCAAGGATGGACGTCCGACTGGTTGTCTACGACATGCTCGGCAAAAAGGTGGTTACATTGGTGGAGGGTCAGCAACCGGCCGGATATCATGAAGTGCAGTGGGATGGCCGCGATGCCCAGGGGCAGCAGATCAGCAGCGGTGTGTATATTTATCGAATGGAAACTGCCAGACAAGTCCATGTTCGCCGAATGCTACTGGTCCGCTAGCGGAAAGTGACCAAAGTGACTTTAGTCACTTTGGTCACTTGAGCTCACTTTCTTGAGTTTTCAGGTGCGAGCGAATTTGCTTATGCTTAACTTGCGTCTTTAAACCAACATCTTCAGGCAGCGTCCGAACTCGTAATTCCAAGATTTGAGCGAATGGAACCAGTATTTAGCGTTTGGGATATCATTCATCTGCTGGGGGCGGCACAGGGGTTTTTCCTGGCCTTTTTATTTCTTTTTCTTAAGCGAGGAAATCCACTTGCCAATCGCTTTCTCGGGCTTTTGCTGTTTATTTTCTCTCTTCGCTTGCTTTCCATCATCGCATTCTGGACAAAATATCTGCTGATATTCCCTCATTTTTCATTGGTCGCCTTTCCCTTTTCATATTTGATTGGTGTGTCGTTCTACTTCTACACCTGGTATTTGACAACCGGTAGTGAGAAATTCGAGAGAAAAAACTGGCTCCATATTGTGCCATTTCTTATCGTTTTTTGCTATATGGTGCCGTATTACTTGCTGAGTGCAGATCTGAAATTACAAGTCATCAAAAATACTTTCTATCCTGAAACGCCGGGCGTTTCCGAGATCCAGCCTTTCCGACTGCTAATGATCACATTGCAATTTCCGCATGCTCTTTTTTATGTTTTTCTGGCGCTCAGACACTTACGGCAGCATAAAGCGCCGATGGTCGCGACCAATGGCAAGCCACGCCTGGACAAGCATACATGGCTCCGCTATCTGGCATTTGGCTTTGGTGGCTTCTTTGGCGCATGGTTGCTCTATAATCTCTCCTTCATACTGGGCAATTCATACTCGAAATTTGTCGATTTATTTCTTACCTCGGCGATGACTGTCTTTATTTACGCGATTGGCTATGCCGCATTTCAACGGCCGGAATTACACAATGAAATTGTGGCTGAGCCCAGGCCCAAATATCAAACTTCGACGTTGACGACAGATCAGACAAAATCTTATCTTCGCCAACTACAACAGCTGATGGAAGTTGAGAAACTGCATAAGGAAAGCGAGCTGAAGCTGGCAGATTTGGCTGAGAAACTGGACATCTCTCCCAATCATCTCTCACAGGTGATCAACGAGGCGCTCGGTCAGAATTTTTTCGACTTCGTGAATCAATATCGCATCGAAGAGGCAAAACAGCTCTTAGCAGATGGAAGCAGCAAGCAGTATACACTGTTGAGCATTGCGTATGAGGTCGGCTTTAACAACAAGACCTCGTTTAATAACTTCTTCAAGAAATTTACCGGCATGACGCCCTCCCAATTTCGCGCCAAAATGAATCAGGAAAAGCCTTCCTGACGAATATGCTGCGACGCCTCATCGATTTATTCATCTTTCTCCCGTCACTTTGTCAACCTTTATAGAAATTGGCGATTATTTCTGCCGCGATTTGTATTTCGAGTAAAAACAACACGTAACCTGATGGGAGAAATCCGTTGTGAAGCGCTTTAACTATCTGCTAATCATTGTTATTGTGTGCATCTCCGGAATTGCCAGTGCTTGTAAGGCTCCTTATGCCAATGAGTTTGATGAGGCTGTTCAGGAATTGATGGCGGCGAGCTTTCAATCCGATAACCTGGAATTGATCAGAACGATTGACGTAATGCAATCATATGCGGGGCAGGACAAGCTGGCGGCTCTCGCTCATTACTATGTCGCTTTTGGGAAATGGCAGTCGGTCCTTCGGCTGGCAGACTTGCGTGCCAGCTCTGAGGAAGCGAAGCGTCTTTTGAATGAAGCGATTTCGGAGCTGAAAACCGCATCAGAGTTGGATGCAAATTTTGCTGAAGCCTATGCCTTGAGCATCAATTGTTATTATCCTCTCTACATTCTCGAACCGCAAAAAAGTGCTCAATTTGCCGCTAAAGTTGCCGGTCTGCGCAACAAAGCGCTTGAGGCGGGTCCCCGGAATCCCCGGGTTGTCCTCACAGATGCTATGAATATTTTCTATTCCCCTGCACAGTTTGGCGGCAGCCAGGAGCGTGGGTTGCAGAGATTCCAGCAGGCTTTGCGGTTATTTGAAAAGGAGTCAAAATCAGCCAATCCACTTGCCCGCGCCTGGGGATTGGAAATCGCCCATGCCTGGTTGGGAAATGCCTATTTGAATCTCGATACACCCGACATTGTGCAAGCAAAGATTGCGTTTGAAAAATCCCTGGCGCTGCGGCCTGATTTTGCCTGGGTAAAAAATATCATGTTGCCGCAGATTGAAAAGCAAATGTCCGGCAATACGGAAACCAACACCCAAGAGAAGGGAGATGAATGATGAAAGGCCTAATACCGTATTTGATGTTTCCGGGAAGCTGTAGAGAAGCCCTGAAATTTTATAAAACTTGCCTGAACGGCGAAATAACGAAGCTCGAGACAGTTGAGAACTCTCCGCTCAAGCTGGCTGATGAGCACAAAGACCGTATTTTTGACTCTGAATTTATTGCGGAGAACATTCGTTTCAAAGCGTCCGATGATGATCCTAACCGGCCGGTGCCCATTGGACGCAATTTCTCCATGTTTGTAGAATTTTCCGTTGAAGTTGAGCAGAAGCAGGCCTTTGCCGATCTGGCAGAAGGCGGTCAAGTGCTTTTTCCGCTTGAACATGGCTTCGGCATGCTGGTTGACAAATTCAATATCCAGTGGATGTTGGCCTTTAACCCAAAGTGAGCTAGAGTTAATATGGTGAGCTAAAGTGAACTAGAGTTGGTGAGGTGAGCTAAAATCAATAAATTACTCACTTTAGTCACTTTAGTCACTTTAGTCACTTTAGTCACTTTAGTCACTTTAGTCACTTTAGTCACTTTAGTCACTTTAGTCACTTTAGTCAC
>JANQRS010000074.1 GCA_028284445.1 Calditrichia bacterium | reverse complement strand
GATGCTTGATGCTTGATGCTTGATGCTTGATGCTTGATGCTTGATGCTTGATGCTTGATGCTTGATGCTTGATGCTTGATGCTTGGAAGCGAAATTACCGTAGAAAAATATTGACACAAGACCAATTCAAATTACTTTCCAGTATCCAGTATTTACAACGTTCCCGTCACACCTAAGCGATTAAGATTCCCTAATCCTCCATAGGTTGAGAAGGCGTAGTCGAGACGGAATTTTCGCCAGAGAATGCCCAACCCGGCAGAAATTCCGGCAAAGGCAGTTCCTTCAAGCGGCTTTACGTTCTGATTCACACCGTTGTTATAACCAATGCGAAGCTTGAAGTTCTCATTTACATCAAACTCGCCACCGAGGCTAAAACGCTTAATGACATCGCTGCTGTTATCCGTTTTCAGGGTTAGATCATTTAGTGAAGCCATGAACATAAGCGGTAAATGTGCCAGTTTCTTGGAAAATCCGACACGCATATAAAGCGGCATCTTTCCCTCTGCTTCCTGATAGGTGTCCAGCACAAAGCCGAGATTGGAGATATTGATACCAAACTGCAGGTCATCAACATAAGGAAAGGTATAGATCAAACCGGCATCAATCGCCATACCGGACGCATTGTAGCTATCAAGCGAAGAAAATACATATTTTAGATTCAGGCCGTAATCGAATCCATCCCCAAGCGTATTGGCAATCGTCGCTCCCAGGGCAAATTCCGTCGCGCCGAAGGTACTGCCGGTTTTGTCACCAAACTCATCGGTTTCATCAAAATCGCCGTAGTTGAAGTAGATGAGGCCAACAGCCAAATTTCCCAAACTATTGTGCTGACGGGTATAGGCAACCTGTCCGGCTTGAAAATCGAGTAGGTGATCGACATAATTCAGTGTCCATTGTTCTCCATCAATCCCTGACAATACCGCCGGATTATAGTAAATTGCGTTCACATCTCCCTTGACAGCAATCAGGTTGTTTGCCATTGCCGCGCCGCGGGCACTATACTGCTCTTTCAGAAAGTTGAAGATGGTTGTTCCGGCAGATTGTGCGAACACACTGGAACATGCGGTAAAAAGGATGATAATGGAGAGCATTGATCGTCTCATGTATGCCTCTATGTTCTTTGATGCTACTTATATCCGTGAGCAGGCTTGAAGTTCCTGTCTAATACTGGTTGGAAATAATTCAGCTCGACTCCGACATGGGGAATCCCCCCTCTATCTCCCCCGGGGGGGAGATAGAGGGGGGATTTCTACCGAAACACGATACCCCGCAAATAACCACGGAATTTCTCAGGAAGCAACCGTTACCCAAAAAATCATATCGCGCTTTCGTATTCTTCCTTGAAGTTTTTCAGGCCGGCAAAAATACTCTCTGCCATTTCTTGCTGATGTCTGGCCGTCTTCAGGATTTTCGCTTCATGCCGGTTCGTTATGAACCCGGTTTCCACAAGAATACAGGGCATCGATGCACCGACCATTACCCAGAAAGGGGCTTGTTTGACGCCACGGTCTTTCATCTTATGACGTGTCAATTTCCGAGCCATTTCCCGCTGCACGCGAGCTGCCAATTGTTCACTTTGCCGCAAGAAAGCACTTTGCGCCATGGTTGCCAGAATGACATTGATGCCATCATAATGCTGTTGGCTACTCGGATCTTCAAATTGAATAACGGCATTTTCGCGTTCAACCACGCTACGGGCGGCCTCACCCTTTTCCGTTCCGAGAATGTAGGTCTCAAAACCAGCCGCACGTCGATCACGATTGGCATTGGCGTGAATGCTGACAAACAGCTTGCCGCCATTTTCATTGGCAATCTGAGTGCGCCTGCGTAGTTCCACAAACTTATCCGTCTTTCGAGTATAAATGACCTTCACTTCCGGCATCTTCTTGGCTAAAATCTTGCCGAGCTTTGTGCCAATAGATAGCGTCACATCTTTTTCGCGCAACTTGCCTACGCCTATGGCGCCTGGATCGCGACCGCCATGCCCGGGATCGATAACAATCGTATCAAGCAGCCACTTCTTGCGCTCGCTTTCCAATTGATCCTGCACGTCCTGATCGTTGCGGGAGGTGACATCTTCTGCCTGCTCCTCCGGCTGACGTTGCTCCTCTTTTCGTGCAACCTTATCATCGTACTTCAGCAGGACTATCACATCTTTCGTTTCTTCATCCTGATAAATTTCTCTAGAATTGGGCTGCTCGCGCAAACGGAGTCCGATAGAGAGGAGCTGCTTAAACTGAAAGGCTTTGACCTCACGAATCTTGCCTTGCCGGCTGGTGTTGCGTAACTGCGCAACATTGGCGGTTGCCCCATAAAGGTCCACATGCAGCCAGTCGTACCGAGTATCGACCGTCATTTCAGTAGACTTAAAAGTTTTGGCGGTCTTGATCCGGATGATTACACCATTATCGCGATTATCAACTTCAACCCGGTTCACACTATATTTCGGCGAACGACCTTTCAAGGCCTTCAATACCTGCTCAGACTCGCTGTAGCGAAACGGCTGGAGCGTATATTTATTCAAGAGCTCGATAAGATTGGATACCGGCACATAAATTTCTTCGTTTTGCCAGAGCGTGGTGGCCGGCATTTGCAGCGGCTTACCGTCAATCATGACAAAGGGATTGTCTGCACCGACAACAACTTTATTGCTGGGCAAATAGAGAACCAGCTTCTTTTTTTCGGGATTAAAGTAGGTATTATAATCGAGCGCTTCCGCCATCTTGCGTGAACTAACGAATGCGATATCGTCACGCCACCAGATAGGGATGTGAATTCTCTGAGCTCCATTGTATGGGTAGACAACCAGCTTGTCCGAAAGCTGCTCATCCAAAAACTCAGTTACGCTTTTTCCAAGGGCTTTTCCCGTGTCCAAAAAGAGGAGGCCAAGTCCGGGAAGCAAGCCTAAAAATCGACGCCTATTCATGAAACCAACAATTCCAAATAATATTACTTAAGTACGTTAAAAGTAAATGATTTGTCTGAATTTCTCAAGACATTTATCAGAGCACGGATCTATGCATAAATATTAATACAAACTAAAGTTTTTCGAGTGACTTGATTTACAATTTCCTCTGAGCCCAAATGAAAATGCGTCACTTCAGTTCTTCGGCCATCAGCGTGATTCGATCATATTCTCTCTTAAGTCGATACGCTTACGTTTTCGTGCAGTTACCAAATGTCCGGCCAGGCGCTGCAAGCTTTCGATGTTATGACAGGGGGCGAATACATCAATATAAGGCAACGCCGCCTGCATACCCCGCACCTTGGGCTCAAATTCCGCGCTGCCGGCCAGCGGATTCAACCAGATAATCCGGGCTGATTTCTGACGAATTCGGCGCATGGCATCTGCCAGCACCTCAATATCACCGGTATCCCAGCCGTCACTGAGAATAATGACGATCGTGCGACGATCCAGCTTTTGATTGCCAAAATCATCCATAAAGCGCACCAGGGAAGCCCCGATACGCGTCCCGCCAGACCAATCCGGGATGTCTTCTGCCAATCGCTCCAGGGCAGGGCCAATCTTTCGCCCACGCAGTTTATCCGTCACCCGATGCAGCAAGGTGCTAAAAACAAAGGTATCGACCTGATTTGACAGGGCTTGAAAACCATAGATGAACTGAATCAGAAATCTACTGTACAAATCCATTGATTTACTGACATCACAGAGCAATACCATCTTCAAGCGCTGGATCTTGCGCCGCCGCCAGGCCAGCTCAAACATCTCCCCCCCCTTGCGCATATTATTGCGAACCGTCCGGCGCACATCGAATTGCCCTCTTGAGCGCGCGGCTTCGTATCGTCGGGTCTGCCGATTCATCAGGGTTTTGGCCACAAGACGAATAATGCGCATCACATGATGCATCTCTTCTTCACTGAAAGTGCTGAAATTACGCCGGGTCAGCACCTCAAAGTCGCTATAGCTGGCCACCTCTTCCTCTTCCACGGCGGTTTTTCCCTGCAGCCAGTTCTTGAGGTGATTTAGCGACGGCGGCTTCTTCCGGGGATCACTATCTTTTGATTTGTCATCGCTGCTCTCCTCCGGCTTTTCAGTCATTTTGGAGTCCACAGCCTTCTTTAAATTGTCCCAGTATTCTTGATATAAGCCCTCAAATGTCTCGACCTCAATACGGCTCTTCGGCAAAACCGCCTTCAATGCCAGCATCATTTGATGACGGGTCTCGAATGGCACTACCGACAGCGCCTGTAGAGCATCGACCTCTTCCCTGGCCCCGGCAATAAAACCTTTCTGCCGCAGAAATCGACAAAGCGCTACGATATTAGCGCTTAGCTCCGTTTGGCGAGTGATGAGATTCTGAGTATCAGACATTTTACTATTTCACTTCCATCAATGGCAGTTCTCTGCAAGAGGCTGTTACAGTCCCCCCTATATGTCCCCCCGGGGGGACATATAGGGGGGACTGTCAAAACCTAAAACAAGAGCAATCTTTCAATTGATCTTCGAACTGACCCCAACTTTATCCCACAGCTCCGATAGCGATAGCTGCGTTTGGCGAATATCCTGCCAGTCTTTCAACACCACACCGAGGGTCTGCTCGATAATATCTTTGTCGAGATGATCGACATGTAAACTTGCCAGTGCAAACGCCCAGTCGAGTGTTTCTGCAATACCGGGTACCTTCTCAAGACGCTGTTGACGCACTTCCTGCATAAAGCGGCATATTTGATCTGCCAACTTCTTATCGATGTCCGGCACCTTGCTTTTCACAATTGCCAATTCCTTATCAAAATCCGGATAATCAATCCATAAGTACATACAGCGGCGACGCAAGGCTTCGGACAGTTCACGGACGCGATTGCTGGTGACCACAACGTAAGGCACATGCGTGGCTTCAATCGTGCCGATCTCCGGGATGGTTACCTGCCAATCAGACAATATCTCCAGAAGGAAGCTCTCAAATTCTTCATCCGCACGATCCACTTCATCGATTAAGAAAACCGGCGACTTTGACTGAGTCACCGCCTGAAGCACCGGCCGTTTGAGCAGGAATTCATCGCTGAACAAATCAGCTGACTTCTGCGCAATGCTGGCATCACTCTGCTCGGCCATTTTCAGATAGAGCAATTGCCGCTGGTAATTCCATTCATAGATCGCATGATTGGCATCGAGCCCTTCATAGCACTGCAGGCGAATCAGGTCCGTTTCCAGGGCAGAAGCCATCACTTTTGCGATCTCCGTTTTACCAACACCTGCCGGACCTTCAATTAACAAAGGCTTTTTCAGCTGCATCGACAGAAAAACGGACATGACGATACTTGAGTCTGTTATATATCCTTCTGTCTCGAGCAGCTTCCTGATCCGCTCCAGTTCAGCATTTTTCTTCATCGTGGGAAGCCTTTTCCATGATCATCTGGTTTTGATATCAATAAATGACCCGGCCGCTATGACAATATCAACAACCGGGTCGAATACAAATAATATCGAAGAATCAACAGACATTTACAAACGCTTTCCCTGCCCGGATGGCATCCCTCTAAAGGATGGCATCCTTTCCGATAAAGTTGCTCACAACTATTAATGCGAATTACATGCTAAAACGTATAAAAGACGCAAAACTAAAACCCTTGGATCGGCTTTTTCGATTCTTATAGCCTGTTTTCCAGCTATGTTCATCTGTGAAAATCCGTGCGCATCCGTGTCGAAAGGTTTTGGGCGCTTAACTACGATTTTAGCACGTAATTGGCATTGTTAATAAAAAGCGCGTGAAGAGTCTGAGAAATTTAACGTAACTTCTCGCCGGACTTGCTCAATTCATTCCGAGTCTTCTGGCGTTTCGCGTCTTCTTTCACACGATCCTTTACTTCATCATAGTCAGCCATTTTATCGCGCAGCTTTTTGCTGGCGTCATCTTGCATGTCCAGCAAGTCTTTGGCCTCTTTCTTCAACTTGCTCTTCAAAACACTATCGTTGAAGTCATCGGTCATTTCTTTGGTCTTATCCTTGATCTTCTCGATGCGGTCACCCGGGTCGTCGATAAAATCCTTAATGTCTTGCACCGGATCATCGGACGTATAGGCAAGCACACCAAATCCAAGAACAACCACTGCCGCAAAAGCGAGGGCAACTTTGATCAGTTTTTTCAGCAGGAAAAAGAGAAACGTAAATATGATTATGAGTGCAGCAGCGCTCAAGAGCGGCGACTGCATGATTTGTTCTATAATATCAGCAAACATTTTATCCTCCTTGAGATGCTGATTTTATTCCTAAACAACTCTTTTGTTCCCTGGCCACCCGTTTCGGGCACATCAGCCTATGGAATAATATCGGCTTCTCTACAGGTAATGATTAAGTTTTACAACATTCAAAACTACGGCCTTTCAAGGGAGCATTTGATGACTTATAGCACCCTTCTATTAGTATAGACGACATTTTTGACGAATCGTCACGGGAATAATAAAAAAATGGAGATTTGGGATTGGAGATTGGGATGATTGGTTACCGCTCATCGTTGAACGGTCAGCGGTCAGCGGTCAGCGGTCAGCGGTCAACGACATCCCCCTTCGAAGGGGGATAAAGGGGGATGTCACCCGCACAGCTCTTCACACAAAAAAAAGAGGCTGCCCTTTTCGGACAGCCTCCTTTTTTAAGATACAAGCTGATAAATAAAAATCAGGCGCGTTTTGCAGCTTCCATAATTGCGCGTTTGGCAAAGACCGTTGCCAAATGTGCCCGGTAGCTGGCAGATGCATAATGATCGTCCATCAAATCTGCGCCATCCGCAGCGTGTGCACATGCAGCTGCAATGGTTGCTTCATCAAGGGCCTGACCTCGTAGGGCATCTTCGACGCCGGTAGCGCGATAAGCAGCGCTGGATACGCCGTTAAAGGCCACGCGAATATCGCCGCAGTTGCCACCGTCTCTGGTCAGCGACACTGCACACCCAACAATCGCAAAGCGCGATGCCGGCTGCGCAAATTTCATATAGGCACTGCCGCCACTGCTTTTCGGAACGCGAACTTCAGTGATGAGCTCATTCTCACCAAGCGCCGTTTCATATAGCCCCTGGAAGAAGTCACCGGCATCGATGGAACGCGTTCCACCAGGTCCGGCAACAACGATTTCCGCATTGGCAGCCAATAAGGCTGCGGGATAATCGGAAGCCGGATCCGCATGCGCCAGACTGCCACCAATAGTTCCGCGATTGCGGACCTGGATATCGCCGATGTGACCGGCATTTTCTGCAAGCAACGGACAATTGGACTGGACCACTGCTGAATGCTCGATCATAGCATGGGTAGATGCAGCGCCAATAGCAATGCCGCCGCCTTCTTCGCGCACATAGCTCAGTTCAGAAATTGAGCCAATGTCAATTAATTTGCCGGGAGCACTGAGACGCAATTTCATTGCCGGTAGCAAACTATGTCCACCGGCCAGCAATGTGGCGTCATCCCCGTGTTTCTTTAATAGCTCGATAGCCTCGTCAACGGAGGCTGCTTTATGATAGTCGAAATTTGCTGGAATCATTTTGCTTCCTCCGTGTTAGTGGTTGCCGTTTTGCATTGCTGCCCATACCCGCTCCGGCGTTAGCGGCATCCGGATATCATTTACATTATAATCTGACAGCGCGTCGAGCACTGCATTGACGACTGCAGGTGTGGAACCGATGGCGCCTGCTTCTCCTGCCCCCTTCACTCCAAGCGGGTTATGCGGACACGGTGTGACAGTACGATCGGTCTCGATCATCGGAAAGTCGTCTGCGCGCGGCATACAGTAATCCATGTAGCTACCGTTCACCAACTGACCGTTGTCATCATAAATCGCGCCTTCGAACAGCGCCTGACCAACGCCCTGGACAACACCACCATGAATCTGGCCATCCACGATCATCGGATTGATGACATTACCGACATCATCCACTGCGACGAAACGCTTCAAGTCCACTTTTCCGGTTTCCGGGTCAACTTCAACCACGGCGATATGTGCACCGAAAGGATAGGTAAAGTTTGCCGGATCATAGAAACTGGCAAAATCCATTCCCGGCTCTTCGCCTTCGGGATAATCGTGCGGCACGTATGCAGTCAGGGCCACATCGCCAAATGCGATAGACTTGTCGGTGCCCTTAACAGTCCAGTGTCCACCTTCATACTCGAGATCATCAACCGATGCTTCGAGCTTATGCGCAGCAATTCGCGCGCCTTTTTCCAGCACTTTGTCGATGCTTTTCACAATCGCGCTTCCACCAACCGCGAGGCTTCGTGAGCCGTAGGTTCCCATACCAAAAGCGACGGACTCGGAATCACCATGGATAACTTCAACGTCTTCCAGTGCCACACCGAGGCGATCGGCAACGACCTGGGCGAAGGTTGTTTCATGTCCCTGTCCATGTGAGTGAGAACCAGTGTAGACACTTACCTTCCCGGTTGGCTGAATCCTTACCTGGGCGCTTTCATAGAGACCGGCACGCGCACCAAGTGACCCAACCACCGCGGAGGGGGCAATACCGCAGGCCTCGATATAAGTAGAAATACCGATACCAATCAGGCGGCCATTTTTGCGCGCCTCAGCCTGTTCCTTGCGCAGACCATCGTAATCCAGCATTTCCAGAGCACGTTTTAATACGCCTTGGTAATTGCCGCTGTCGTACTGCAGGGCAACCTGCGTTTGATAGCCAGGCTCGCTGACACCGTCAAAAGGCGGTATGAAATTCTTCAATCGAAGTTCAGCAGGATCCATATTCATCTCGCGGGCAGCATTATCGAACAAACGCTCCAGCAAGTAGGTTGCTTCCGGACGCCCGGCGCCGCGATATGCATCCACTGCTGTGGTGTTGGTGAAGGTGGCAGTCACATCCACATAAATGGCCGGTGTGGTATAGAGCCCTTGCAGCAGGGTGCCATGCAAGTAGGTCGGCACACAGGTTGAGAATGTTGACAGGTAAGCGCCCATGTTGGCAAAGGTCTTCACACGCAATGCCATGACGTTGCCATCTTTGTCAAAGCCCATTTCTGCCTTCGTAACATGATCGCGGCCATGAGCATCTGTTATGAAGCTTTCGCTACGTTCAGCAGTCCACTTCACCGGACGGCCTATTTTGTTAGATGCCCAGATCACCAGTGCTTCTTCAGTATAGTGAAAAATCTTGCTGCCAAAACCACCACCAACATCCGGAGATACCACCCGCACCTTATGCTCCGGAATGCCAAGCACAAATGCGCACATCAACAAGCGAATCAAATGCGGATTTTGCGAGCTGGTATAAAGTGTATAGTTTTCGCGAATCGGGTCATAATCGCCAATTGCTGCACGTGGTTCGATGGCGTTTGGTACCAGACGCTGATTTACAAATTCCAGGGTTGTCACGTGATCCGCCTTATCGATTGCAGCGTTGGTTGCAGCTTCATCGCCCAATCCCCAATCATAGCAGGTATTATTCGGCACATCATCGTGCACCAGCGGCGCACCGGTCTTCGCTGCTTCAGCAGCATCCGTGACGGCCGGCAATTCTTCATAATCAACCTCTACCATATCAGCAGCATCGCGTGCAATCTCTTTGGTCTCAGCGATCACCACTGCTACTGCATCACCGACGTGACGAACCTTGTCGGCTACCAATAGCGGATGCGGCGGTTCTTTCATGGTATCACCGTTCTTGAAGTCTACCTGCCAACCGCAGGGCACGCCGGCGATACCGGAATCAGCGATATCTTTGCCGGTGAATACCTCAACCACACCCGGATACATCTTGGCGGCAGAGATATCAACACTATTAATTTTTGCATGTGCATAAGGACTGCGAACGATCTTTGCATATGTCATATTCGGCAGCACGATATCGTCTGTATATCGTCCCTTGCCGGTTAGGAATCTCTTATCTTCAACGCGTTTTACAGCCTGACCAATAAATTTGCCCATATGGCCTCCTAACTTAGTTTTTTAGCGGCGTATTGAATGGCTTTAACGATATTATGATAACCGGTGCAGCGACAGAAGTTACCTTCCAGCGCGTGACGAATTTCCTGCTCGGACGGATTCGGATTATCCGCCAGCAATTGAGCAGCCGTCATCACCATTCCCGGCGTGCAAAAACCGCATTGCAAACCATGTTCTTCATGAAAGCCTTCCTGGATCGGATGCAAGTCACCATTACTTGCCATACCTTCAATTGTTTTGATTTCAGCTCCATCTGCTTGTACAGCCAACATTGTGCAAGATTTGACGGCTCGGCCGTCCACCAGCACCGTGCAGGCGCCACAAGCGGTTGTATCACATCCGACGTGAGTTCCAGTCAAATGCAAGGATTCGCGAAGATAGTCAACCAGCATCTGACGAGCATCAACTTCGTGCTCATGCCGTTCGCCGTTGACAGTTACCTTTACAGAAACACCCATAGAATAACCTCCTGCAGTTTGTGCGTTTCGACGTGAGTGTATGGATTTGTAAGAGATATTTAGTTGAGTTGTTGACTGGTTGATTCTTCGACTGGCCAACTAGTTAACGAGTCGACCGGTAAACCAATCACCATCATTTGCCCCCAAAAAGACGCTTCAACCATGCAATAAAACGTTGGAATAGCCCCATCTTTTTCACTTCAGTCACCGTTTCGGCCGTAGCTGTCGATACGGCCTCAGCCGCCGACGAAACCGCATCTACCGCAGATTCGACGGTATCAGAAACAGCTTCTGTGACTTGTTCAACGAGGGATTCTTCCTCTTCTTTCTGGATATGGCCACGCGCAGCCAGCTCTTCTTCGAGCGATTCAAAGAATTGCTGCGTCATTTTGTTGGCAACGCCAGTGATTACACGCTGCCCGGTTCGAGCAATCGTACCGGAGAGCTTCGCATCACCACCAAAGTTGACTTCAGTTGAGGATTCACCCAATTCCTTTAAGCCCAGGGTGCCGGTTGCCGCAACATTGCCGATTTTCCCATTCATTTTCATCGCAAGCTTGAAGCTTTCCAGATCCACTTTGTCCGTGACCTCCATCTTTCCCTTGAAGGCACCGCTGACCGGGCCGATTTTCACTTCAAATATCGCATCATATTGATCTTCACCGGTGGGCTCCAGGCGCTTGACGCCGGGAGTGATTTTTGCCAATATTTCCGGGTCAAGCAAGGCATCCCAAATTGCCTTAATCGGCGCCGCAAGCGTATGGGTTCCATCCAGATGCATAGATTCTCCTGTTGATGAGGTGGCTATGTATTCTTTAGAATAAATGCTTACATGTCCGCTAATGCGGGAGAAAAGGTCTGAATAAACGGATCTTCAGAATTGGAAATCGATACAAACGTTTGCAAGCCAAACGGGACTGAGAAAAGAAGTTTGCACGTGTTTACAAAATACAACAAAAGCAGAAGTTGAAAGATCTGCGGGCGGTCGCCCGAATACTGCTGATCAATATAAAGGTCGCGCCTGAAATTGTCAACTCGAAACGGGCCCTATAAAGCACTATTTTTGATTCGGATATACCCTTTCCCCGGGCGGCGTTGTTCCAATCTCTTTTTTTTTGTATAATTAAATCCATCCACATCACGCGCAATCAAAATTTCAGGAGACATACCATGGCGATTCCCAGCTTGCTTCTTAAGCAACTCTACACATTCGGCAGCTTGAAAAACAATAAATCCGGCGTTCAGTTTTCTATAAAAAACCGCCTGAGTGACGCAACAATCACGGATTTTATCGAGCTGAAATTTGATGGCGAGAAGGTGTCTCCGGATGACATTCATCTGGATATGGGAGATGGGAACAAGCTGGCTCCGCAGGATATCAGTGGATCATCTGCAGTGGATTTTCCCCTACGCCAAGTGATTGATATTCACGCCGATATCCCGCACCTGGAAGAAGGGAAACACCGCATTGAGGTGGCGGTAAAAACCAAGCCTTTTGGGAAACTTCGATTGAAGGTCGAAGGTGCCATATCTAATGTGGATGAAACCGTCGTTCGCATTCCTCGCGATCCGGCAGATGATTATAGCAACAAAGCCATCAAAGCCCGTCAAAAATTTGTAGAAAAATTCACGGACACCAAGCTGGAGCATATTACCAAATATTCTTTCGATCCGCATGTCCTTGACGGCAATTGTGAGAACTTTACCGGCGTAGCACAGGTACCAATTGGCTTTGCGGGACCTATCAAGATCAATGGTGAACATGCCAAAGGTGAATACCTGATACCGATGGCGACGACCGAAGGTACCCTGGTTGCCTCTTACAATCGCGGTATAAAGGTCCTCAATCTCTCTGGTGGCGTAAAGTGTAGCGTGGTCGGCGATGCCATGCAGCGGGCACCGGTCTTTGTCTTTTCCGATGCCCGTAAGGGACGGGATTTTGTGAAATGGGTAGACAAGAACATCAAGAGGATTCGTAAGGAAGCTGAGGCAACAACCAGCGTCGGAAAGCTGCAATATATTGATCCCTATCTGGCCAGCAAGTTTGTCTACCTGCGTTTTAACTTCTCAACCGGAGATGCTGCCGGGCAAAATATGGTTGGGCGAGCCACTTTTGCAGCCTGCAGTTGGATTCTGGACAATTATGAAGGTATTGAGCACTTCTACCTGGAATCCAATTTCGCTACAGACAAAAAGGCCTCACAAATCAACATTATGCGCACACGCGGTAAGCGGGTCACTGCGGAGTGTATCATCAAGCGCGACACCTTAATCCAAATTATGCGGGTTGAACCGGAAAGCCTGACCTATCATGGCCAGGTCGCCAACATCGGCGCAATTCTTTCAGGTGCCAACAATAACGGCGCGCATTCCGCGAACGGCATAACGGCCATGTTCATCGCAACCGGACAGGATGTGGCGAACGTTGCAGAATCGTCGGCCGGCGTAGCCTATGCTGAATTAACGCCGGAGCGGGACCTCTATATGTCGATCACTATTCCCTCCTTGATTGTTGCCACCTACGGCGGCGGCACCGGATTGGCCACCCAAAATGAATGTCTGAAACTCCTCGGCTGCGTTGGACGTGGAACGGTTAACAAGTTTGCAGAAATCGTGGCTGGCGTGGTTCTCGCCGGTGAGCTGTCGCTGGCATCCGCCATTTCTTCATCCGACTGGGTGTCCAGTCACGAACAATATGGACGAAATCGCTAAGGATAGTATGATTACAATAAAGATTGAAAACGCCCGGGAAATTGTTGCCAACGAACGCGGGCGGCTGGTTTCCAAACTGGCCCCGTTCTTCGTGAACCTGGAGCGCAAGGTAGAGCAGGAAATCGTTAATGAATTGAAGCGGGTATTTGAAGAAAAGAAAGTAAAAGCCCGGATCAACATTATAGATGATTTGCCCGAAGAATCGACTACATGAACAAGTTTTAAGAAATCGGCTGCCTCTTACACATCTATTTGTATAAACACTCACCTACAAAACGCAGGAGATGGGTATGGCGTGTGACATTGTCATTGATGCGGTAATAGGATACAGCAACGCAGGGAATAGCCCGGACTCAATCGTGGTCAAAGGGCGAGCGCAAGAAATCCCCGGCGGTTTACTCGAAATTGAAGTCGAGAACAAGCCTGCCAATACCTCTCAAATCCTTAACATTCAGGTTACTCCCAATCATTCCGCCATGGAAAACTGGACGGCGATCTTCGACAATCCCGAAGTAGCCTGCGGTGGACGAATCAAAGTGCATGCACGTTCGAGCGAGAATCCGGACTGTTGTGCGACGCCTTACAACGAGACATTGCGCTGCGAAACCCGCGAGCCAGAGCCGGTACATGTGCAAACTCGTTGGGATTTTGACTGTGGCGCGTGCAATGAGCACAATAAGCGCCCGGTGACTGTTCAAGCAATATTGACTGCTACGGCAAATGTCGCAGTTGAAGCAACATTGCGACAGCAAATCGGCGCACATCCGGATCCGGCCTCCGACCCGGCGCTGGTTAACGGCAGCAATACCGCTTCTCTGACGCTCACACATCAAGCAGATTTCGTGGAGGGAGATTATGTGTTTTATGTTGATGTCACGACACCGGCAGATTGTGAGAATGATGCGTTAGCGGTGACAATTCCGAAATGCGAAACCACGACGCCCCCCCCTGACCCTATCCACGTGCAAACGCATTGGCAGATAAATTACGATAACTGCACTTCAGAAGACAAGCGTCCGGCTTCAATCCAGGTCAGCTTAACGGCGCCGGGTAGTGAGGCAATTGAAGCGACGCTGAGGCAACAGATCGGTACAACCGCTGATCCAGCAACAGATCCGGCTTTAGAAAATGGTAGCGGCAATGGCTCGCTAAACCTCACGCATAGCGGCACCTTTGATCCGGGCAACTATACGTTCTACATAGAAATTGCAACCCCGGCAGATTGCGACAATGCGGTGATAACGATGAACGTTCCAACCTGCGAAAAACGCGAAGTCCCAGTCGAACCGCCCCCGGTTGAAAGACCAAGGCACTGCCAGCTCTTCGGTATTTTGTGGATGATCCTCTTATTCTGTTTCGTGATAAGCATAGCGACGGGAACAATTTCAGGCACTGGAACTGCCGCAGCAACTGCCGTTCTATTTGCGTTCATGGCGGTGTTTATTTGTGATTGCGGCATCAAAAAGTGGAGTAAAGCAACAGCCCTTTCCGCTAGAGCTGCACTGTTGGTTATGATAATCTTACAGATAATGGGCCTCACAGTCTCAGTAGTTGCCCCATCTTTGATTCTTATTGCCTTTTTTGTCGGTGCCGGTTATGTACGGTGGAAAACGGGAGGAAAATTCTAGGTCAAAAATGCAAATCTACAGCCTCGAATTACGATAGCCGCGAATCAGCAAGGGAATCCATCCCAATATCGGGATGAAATACGCAAAAGAGATTGGGTTGCGGAACAGGTATTTCAGGAAGGGCCAGAGCCCGAATTTGATGTGGATGGATTTGCCATCACTGGCGTTATGCTGGCGCTCAAATTCCGTAAAAAGAATCGGCCAGGTCCAGGGCAGATAGTACGGAAATTTGCCAATATTTGCTCGTATCTGTGCAAAAAACTCTCGCCAGTGATAGGGGTTCTGTCCGTATTTTTCAACAGCAATATCAAATTGCTCCTGCATAGCGACATGTACTTTGTCGCGCAGGGCAATAAAATCGTCCTGCGTCATTTCTTCAAACGGTTTATCGGTCAATTCGTATGGCTTGATCCGTTCTCCCATCACAAACGTAAGCTTGGCTGGAAATCCGAAATAGAATAACCAGGGAAAAATCAGCAAGAAGGGGGTAATAACCCCGATTGGCAGAAAAGGAATGCCGATCTTTTGCACCAGCTTATTGATCGGATCGAACGAATAGACATAGGGATTGATGTATTCGCCGTTAATGGTCGCAAAGGGAATTACATCGGTTTTATACTTGATGCTCATCCGCAAAGTAGATGTCGCGAAGCGCTGAAGCTGATACTTGCGATTGAAGCCTTTGCCGATGCCCGGCACCCCTTCCGGATAAATCATGATATCGGATTCCGGATGATTCATCATGGTCTCAAAATTCAGGGACGTGGCATCGATACCGCCGGCGCGTTTCCAGAAATCGCGAATCAGGAAGGGGTTCATCAAGGTGGTTTTCGAGAGCATTGGCGCGACGAGCGGGCGAGCGGCCTCAGTAATATCATAATTATTCCGGCGATAATATTCCGAAGCAAATACAATCGCATCCCAGGGAAAAGCCATGCCGGAATGATTGCTGGCAAAAATTAAGGGACGATCCGGGTCGTTACGCTGCGGGCGTTCATCAAAGCCAATAAACACCGGTCGAAACCAGACATCGTTCAGAATATCCAGAACATGATCGACCAAATTGCGAACCAATTGCAGATCAAGATATTCCGTAAATATCTGCTTGTTTTCCTCAACTAATTCCAGCAGTTCTTCTTCCGAAAGTTCACGAAGATTGACCGGGGGCATAGCGTTTTATCCGCGTAAGAAGGTGATTAACTGACGGGTTTTTCAAGCCCAAAAACGACCCGTCCGGTGAACGTTGTTCAATATAGGAGCAAATCGGGAAATCTGCAAAAGGGCAAATCGGCAAATTCGTCAAGGCGTTGAATCGCTAAAGCGTTTTCCGCTTACTCAATCTTCATTCTTCAATCTTCAATCTTCATTCTTCAATCTTCAATCTTCAATCTTCATTCTTCAATCTTCATTCTTCAATCTTCATTCTTCAATCTTCAATCTTCATTCTTCAATTATGACACATCACGTCAAAAATTAACCCGTCACACAAAATCAACAAAAACAACATTCTACAACCAAACAGAATCAATCTATGACGCACTGCGTAAAATTTTTCTTGACAAATGTGACACGGTGCGTTATTTTACGGTCGTAATAATTGAAAGACAAAGACGAGAAGCAATCAACATATTGAAAGGATATAGACATGACTGTGAAAGACTTGAACTTTGAGACTCTGCAGAAAGAAATCAGCGATCGCTCACGTGACATTTGGCTGGCAGGCCTGGGCGTATTTTCGGTAGCTCAGGAAGAAGGTAATAAGCTGTTCAACGACTTCCTGGAAAAAGGTCAGACGCTTATCGAACGCGGCGAAGAACTTGAGAAAAAAGCCATCAAGGCCGGTATTGAACAACAGGAAAACGCCACTGAGAAGGCAACCGACGTTTTACAATATATCGAAGGCAAACTGCACGGCGCGATGGACTTTATCGGCATCTCTTCAAGCAACGATGTAGAGCGCCTGAACGACAAAATTGATGAATTATCAGAAACCGTAGCGGAACTGGCCCGGCAACTGAACAAGAAATAATTAGAAACGATAACGACGACGAGAAGCGAATCATCCTATGAGCAGGGTCATTAAAAGATACGAAAATCGCAAAATGTACGACACGGAAAACAGGAAGTATATCAGCCTGGAAGAAATTGCCAACCTGGTGCGACAAGGCGTCGACATTAAGGTAATCGACAAGAAAACGGAGGATGATATTACTGCTCAAACGCTGACGCAAGTTATCCTGGAAGAAGGCAAGAAAGGCCGCAATCCCCTATCGACGGAAATGCTTCACGATGTATTAAGGTGGAGCAACAGTGTTATCGACGATGGGTTGCAGCAGGTTAGGGAACGTCTGGACCAATTTATTCCCGGCTCATTGAACACTATTTTTTCAGGAAACCAGGATCAGAATGAAATGGATCACCTGAAAAAACGTATCGAAGATCTGGAAGGTATCATTCAAAACCTTGCTGATCAGGCCAAAACAGAATCGACCAACAAGAAGAAATCAACCAATACAGAGAGGAACAAGACATGAAAGATCAAAAAGAGCAGGCAAAAAAAGTAGCTGACGAAGTAGCAGATCGCTCACGTGAAATCTGGCTGGCAGGTTTAGGCCTTTTCTCTGCCATCGAAGAGCAAGGCAGCAAGCTGTTCAATGAATTCAGAGAGCGTGGTGAAGACTTCGTTAAGGAAGGTGAGAAAATCGAGAAAAAGGGTATTGAATACGGGAAAGAAATCAAGGATGGTCTGGAGCAGCGTTTTGAAGAAACCCGTACTTTTGTAGAAGACAAGGTAAGTCAAGCAATGGACGCGATGGGGTTTAACGGCGGCGGCCGCAAAGCAGACGTCGAAGACCTGACTGCCAAGGTTGATCACCTTACCAAGACCGTCGAAGAGCTGACCAAACAGCTCAAGAAAGAGAAAAAGACGGCAACAAAGAAAAAGTCCACTCGTAAGAAATCATAAGTGGCCGGACTACAATCCGATAGAACATATCTGACCTTTTCAAAATAGCTGCCTCAGTGCAGCTATTTTTTTTGTACTTTTTGTCCGCGAAGTTGCCAACTGCTATTCAACACGCGGCTGGGGGCACGAGTCCCATTTGCCATCTTGGATTCGATAAATGAGAAGTGTATTCTTCACAAAACAATATTTATGCGAATCATTTGCAAAAATATGCCGTTATCGTATATTGTGAATAATTTAACAAGAGGGGTTTCTTTGAAAAAGACCAAAGATCATCATGTCGTCGTTGTAGGCGGCGGTTTTGGCGGACTCTATGCGACTCAAAAACTAGGAAACCGTAAAGGCATTTCGGTTACCCTTATCGATCGCCGCAATTTCCACCTTTTTCAGCCACTGCTTTATCAGGTTGCAACCGGGGGACTGTCGCCCGGTGATATTGCCTCTCCCCTGCGCGCGGTTTTAAACCGCTTTAGAAATGTCCGTGTATTGCAAGCAACCGTTACCGGCATTAATGCTCCGGAACAAACCATTTCTCTCGGCGAGGACATCATCAAATACGACTCTCTGGTCATCGCTACCGGGGCACATCATCATTATTTTGGTAACGATCAGTGGGCATCCAATGCACCGGGCCTCAAGACCATCGAAGATGCTCTGGAGATGCGCCGGCGCATTTTTCGCGCCTTTGAAGCCGCGGAAAGAGAAGATGATCCTGGCAAAAAGCGGTCACTGATGACCTTTGTGATCGTCGGCGGCGGCCCAACCGGCGTCGAGTTGGCCGGGGCGCTTGGAGAACTGGCTAATTTCACCTTGAAGAATGATTTTCGCAATCTGGATCCTCGAAACACACGCATTCTGCTACTCGAAGGCGGCGCCAAAATCCTGGCGGCATATCCGGACAAACTCTCAAACAAAGCCAGCAGCTCATTAAAGAAGCTCGGCGTCGACGTACGGACCGAAACCCTGGTAACAGCAATCGCGGATGGCCAGGTTAGGATGAAACACGGGGAGTCGGAGGAAATCATCGAGGCAGAAACCGTTCTGTGGGCAGCGGGCGTTAAATCATCCTCGTTATCAAAGGCATTGGTGGAAACCACCGGCGCCGGCACGGACCGCAGCGGGCGTATTGTGGTTGATCCCTTTCTCAACGTTGGTGATTTTGCAAACATCTATGTTATTGGCGACCTGGCGCATTTTGCTCACCAAGGCGATGACGCATTACCGGGCGTGGCGCCGGTTGCCATGCAGCAGGGACGGCATGTTGCCCGGCTGATTCGCGACCGCTTACGTGGCAAAGAGGGCTCAGCATTCAAATACACCAACAAGGGCAATTTGGCAGTGATTGGCCGTAACGCCGCCATTGCCGATGTTGGACCATTTAAGATGTCCGGCTGGTTTGCCTGGCTCATCTGGATATTTGTGCACATTGCTTACCTGATAGAATTTGACAGCCGGGTGCTGGTGCTTTTTCAATGGGCATCAAATTATTTTACACGGAAGCGTGGAGCGAGATTAATTACGAATGAGAAGACGGTGTAGCGAGAAATCTGGCCGCGCGGGTGATCGGCGCGACCAGATTGAGCGGGGAGGCGGGATTTCTTTACTTCATCATAATCATCTGCCGGGTCTTGGTGTAGGACGGGGTTTCCAGGCGATAGAAATATAGCCCGGAGGCCACCTTGCTACCGGCATTGTTGGTGCCATCCCAATCCATGGCATGGGGTCCTGCTTCCAGAGCATCATCCACCAGCGTTTTTATGCTTTCTCCCCTGACATTGTAAATGGTCAATGAAGTACGTGCAGCTTCCGGCAATGTGAAGGTGATGCGAGTTGTCGGGTTAAATGGATTCGGATAGTTCTGCAGCAGTTCGTATGAATCTATAATGCCGAGTTCTTTTTCACTCACTGCGCCAAGGCTTCGTTCTGCAGCGGCACGAATCGGCTCAACACGATGATGGTCATGATCAAAGCCCTGATGCGGAGTCGAGAGATACGGGAATACATCCAGGAAAGGCAAATCATTCACGTCCACGCCATCGCCAAGCGCATTATTCGGGAAGACGTTAAAGCCAGGCACCAACACACCTGCCACAGCACGCAATTCGATATCAACCACGTCGTCAGCCAGGCGGCGGCCGTTCGGGAATCCAGCCAGGTCACCGGCCAGTACCCCAAAAGGGCTGGGATTTACAGACGGAGGAATGGCAACGTTCAGACGAATCTGCTCAGACGGTGTAACGCCAGCCGGCTGGTTCAAGCCATCAACGCCAGTGAGAAACACAGCAACTAAATCATTCCGCGGCGCCGGCGGCACATTCAATCCAAACAAAGCCGTCAGCAATCCGGCCGGTTCCGGGTCCAAGACATAGTCAAGGAACTGAACATCGTTGCGCGGATTGGAGTTATTGAAGCGATCTTTATCGCGGAGTGGAATAACGATTTCATTGACCAGCGGCATGGCCAAACGGGAAACCTGTACGCGAGAGCCCTTGTAACGCGGTTCTTTACCGTCGCGAAGAATGGTTTCGCGCGGCAATGAAGCTGTTGACCAAACACCGATGACTGCATCGGGATCATCTGCAACTGTCGGAGCGGTGCCATTTTTTGTAAAGACGCTGATCGGAGCCTGAATAGCAATGGTATTGCAGTTGTAGCCACTCAATCCATCAATCCCACCACCGGTGTTTCCCGGCGCGCCCGGACGAATTGTCAGGAGATCAAACACCGCGCCAAGATCGACGAAGAAAGGATCGTCGCGCTGACCGGCGAAGACCTTCCAGCCATCACCAAGATCATATACGGCTTCCGTTGCCAGACTTTCATAATTCGGCGTAGATGCCGGACCGATATTCACCGGGGGAATCAAGAGATCAGTGCGTGTCCACTCGATATTATTGGTATGATCTTCAAACTTCACCCAGTATTTTTGGCGAATGTTATAGTCCGGATCATTCAGCGAAGTAATCGGCCCGGTATTATAGAGAAACGTATTCTCATTAGCGATTTCAGTATCGAAGCCAAAGGTTACCTCGATCTCTCCCCGAGCATCGCCATCGTTATCGATCCAGATTTGATAGGTACCCTGATCTGCGAAGCGAAAGAAATTCGGTCCGCCAGCCGGTTCCTGCATCGGATAGAAATTGGAAATAATGGTGACTTTGTCCGGTTCATCGGGACTGACAAATGCGTAAACATCTGTATTGTCAACGGCCGGTGAAAAGCCGATTAGCGGCGCTTCGCGGTGACTGCTGGTTTGGGCACTGTCGGTAAAGAGAAAGACAAAAGCTGCCAATGTTAAACAAGCTACTATTATGGATATTCTGGTTTTCATAACTTATTTCCTTTTGAATTTTTTCATTTTAAGCATGGCATATGTCATGCTGTTCAATCGGTATTTCTGATACTACCCTTCGATTAGGGTTTGAAGGGTTTTGCGGGCAAGCTTTGCATCGGCCTCTGAGAAATAAGGATTAATAGCCAAAGCAGATTCCAAATGCTGCCGGGCCTTCGTATTGTCCCCGCGCGCAAATGCAATCATGCCAGCGCGAAAGTGCGTATTCGCCGACTTCGTACCAAGCTTCAACGCCTTTTCAGCATAGCGCGTGGCATTGTCGAAATCACCATGATAGTAGTAACTCCAGGCAAGCAGATCAGCGATCTCAATGGTAGGCCGCCGTTCAAATACCTGCCGGGCAAGCCCAAGGACCATGTTGCTGTCTTTGTCTAATTCGATCGCTAGCCAGGCCATTTCATCGTCGACATCCATACCACCATCTTTTTCTTCCACAACAACTTGAAAAGCCTGCTGGTATTGGGCTTCAGCGAGGGTGTGCAAGCCTGCCGCGGCGAGTACATCACCGTAAAGGCTTATATGCTCAACTGTTGCAGACTGCTCCACGGCGAGTGCCGCATGCAGCAGCGCCTGACTATCATTACCGCGCGCGCTGAATACTCGCGCCAAACCTGCGGCGCCGGCCGGATAGTCCGTTTGCAAGGCCATTGCATTCCGATAGCTCCGCTCTGCCTGCTCAAGCTGCCCGGATTGCAAGTAAAGATTGCCAAGCTGAGAATGGCACCAGGCCACGTGTTCGGCAAAAGCACCACCGGTGCCTATCGCGGTCTTCATTGCCGCAATGGCGCCGTCAACATCCCCGTGCAGCTCACGCAGATATGCAACACGGGTGAAGGTGGCGATATCCGGGCGCAAACGCATCATCTGTTCCGCGGCTTCAATCGCCGTAGCATAATCGCCTAATTCAATTGAGGCATCGGTTAACAAGCCCCAGGCTTCTATTGATCTTTCGTTGACAGAAATTGCCTGCCGGGCCAGATCACGCGCAGCGGCGAACTGATGGCCGATCATTTCGACAAGCGCCAGCCCGTTGAGGATCTCACTGCGCGGTGAACTTCCCTCACTGGCATGCTGCAGCAACGCTTCTGCCTGATCGTAAAAATCACCATCTCCGGTCTCACGAGCCTGCTGAATCAAATTATGTGCTTGCTGAATCAGCGCGTCTACCTGAGCATTTTGAAGATGATTTTCTGAATGATCTTCTGCCAATACCGCGAAGGTCAGACAGCCCAGCAGTAAGATCGATATGAATCTGATTATAAGCGGCATGTAGACCTCCCGCTCTTGTTTTCGGGTTATCCTTGTCAGCAGTGCGCACTGCTGAATCATTTTTGATCTCGAGATATCAGGATAACGGAGCGTTTTTCGAAACGGATCTCTTTCGGGCGGTTTTTTTAAAAGAAAAATTTTTGGACAGGATCAGCAGGATGGACAAGATGTTGTTTTGGAATGAGTTACAAGATGGAAGAAAAGTAAAGATTATTCGATGCGAACTAGACATCCCCCTGTATCCCCTTTTGAAGGGAGAAGCAGGGGGATGTCTGAAAGGAGAAATTTTGTCTAGAAATTATTCACTCGGTACCACACCAACCAGGTAGATATCGCCGGTTGGGGACGGGACGCCGCCTTGTGGTTCGAGGCTGACGGCAAAGGCTGTGAGACCATCATCATCGGGGAGGGTATCAAATTCAATTGAAAATTCGCCGTCTTTTTCTTCAGCGATCAAGCCGGCACTAATCGCTTCAGCGCCGCGAAGCATCCACATCTGGTACACCTTATTTTCATCAATATCCGGCAAGCCACTGCTAAAGAACACGGCGCGATTGCGATCGGCATCAAAGAAGAGCTGTCCACGCGCATCCGGATCCACCGCTTGCGGCGCCATGGCAATCACTGTGGTATTATCGCCGCTCATAGTAAGAATGGTCTGTTCCCGGCGCGCCAGTTCCTGTCGAAGTTGCTCTATCTGGCCGGCATTGATTTCGTTTTGGGCAGCGAGCATATCTACTTGCTGCTGAAGGGAACGAACATGGAGTGCCCAACCGCAGGCAAGGATTAAGGCAGCGGCGGCCAATGCCCACAACCAGGTGCGAGAGGCGCCTTCAATCGGCTGAGCCGTCGGCATTTCCGTTACATTCTGCCTTGCCGGTGCTTGATCCGCATTGATTTCGTTAAGGATACGAGACTTCAGTGCAGGTGGTGGAGGAACCGGGTCGGCAAGCGAAGGCAACTGCTCAGCAACAACCATCATCTCGCTCAGCGCTTCGAGGGCTTCCTCGTCGCCGGCGCGCAAGAGCTGATCAAATGCTTTATGATCACTCTCTGACAGTGCTCCCAGGCTATAGCCTGCGGCCAATTCTTTTAATCTGTCCTTATCCATCTTAACCTACTGAATCTCCATCTGTGATACGCAAGATACGACGCAGTTTCTCCATACCCAACCGGGTACGCGTCTTTACGGTTCCTAAAGGCAATTGAAGATCGGCGGCAATCTCTGTCTGAGATAACCCTTTAAAATAACTCATTTCAATAATCTGCCGCTGCTCGTCCGGTAGTTGAGCCATCGCTGTGCGAATGTTTTCTGCCTGCTGTCCGGCATCAACGGCTGTTAGCGGATCATTTTGTGCGACCGCCTGCAGGCGCTCCTGGATGTCATCAGCCATGTCAACGGTCCGTCGATTGCGCGACGCCTGTGATCGCAATAAGTCGATGCTGCGATTCCGGCACAAGGTCAACAGCCAGGCTGCCGGAGCCCCTCTCCCCTTTTGATATCGCCGGGCCTTTTGCCAGATGCTCACAAAAACTTCCTGGATAACATCTTCCGCCAGCGATTGATTTTGCAATATTTTCAGAGCCAGACCGAACAAACGGGGCGAATATCGATCGTATAGCAACTCAAAGGCCCGAGTTTGGCCTTCCGCAATCGCTTCAAGGAGTGATTCGTCGGAAACCGGATCGCTGTCAAGGCTGTCAACAAATTGAGATGGCATCTGGCGAAACCCGGAAATAACGGTAGACAATTAGGCAGACTCGTGTTCTACAGCAGCTTAAGTAGGTCTACGATCTGAACGCAAGTTCGGATCTCTTGCTGCAGCGTTTTTCACGTTAATATGTGAAGATTATATCTTTCAGCGATCAAATATCCCAATCCTATATTATTTTCCAGTGCCATTTCTCATAGCGGTTGCAAAATCCGGGGTGAATGCGTATGTTTTTTTAGCACTTAGATATCCACCGGCCAGGAGCCCGACCGCTATCATGAAGCCCACAGAAGAGCAAAAAAAATCTGCCGCTGAGGAAGGTTCGGCACCGCTCCCCGCGCCCAACGGTTCAACTTCCCGCTCTGCACAGCGCAAGGAAAAGAAGAACAAGGTCAATTTTAACCCGATCAAGACATACAAAAGTGTTTTTCGACGCCTTGTTGAACTCTACAAGAACGTATTCGGACTGATCGTCGGCGGTCATGTTGCCTACGTCAACAATCTTCCGCCATATAAACGCAAGTTCTTACGGTCTGCCGGCTCCCGTGTGTTAGCCTTTTTCCTTCGCCCTTTAATCAAGAAGGACATTCGCAATCGCCCCTTTCAGGAACAGCTCAGAATACGTCTGGAAATGCTTGGTCCCACCTATGTCAAGCTGGGTCAGATTATGGCAATTCGCGAGGACATTCTACCGGATTTCATTACCGAAGAATTGGAAAATTTGTTGGACCGTCTGCAGGAAGTCCCCTTCGATACCATTAAAGCAATTATCGAAGACAGCCTTTTGCGGCCGGTCGAAGAGATGTTTGCAGATATTAACCCGCATCCCATTGGCTCAGCGTCGATCGGCCAAACCCACCTGGCAACCACCCTCGACGGGGAACGGGTGGTACTGAAAATCATCAAGCCGGGCATTCGCGATACGATTCTGTCGGACATCAAGTTGCTAAAGATACTCGGCACGCTATTGGAATGGGTAATTCCAAGCTATCAACCGAAAGTGATCATTGATGAATTCTGCACCTATACGGAAAAGGAAACGGATCTGACCTACGAGGCGGATCACGCAGAATTATTTGCCGCCAACTTTGTGAAATATCCGGATATTGTTTTCCCGCGCATTTATCGCGAATACAGCACCAACGACGTGCTCTGTATGGAGTTTTTTGACGGCTTCAAACCGAATGATCCGAAAGTATTTGAGCTCAGCAAGGAAGATCAGGACAAAATCATCGACTGCGGCACCAGTTCCATCATCAAAATGCTCTACGAAGATGGTTTCTTTCATGCGGATTTACACGCCGGCAATCTCATCATTTTGCCGGGACCAAAAATCGGGTTTATTGACGTCGGTATGGTCGGCCGTTTTGAGGAAAAAGTGAAGCTGCATATGCTTTACTATTTCTATTCACTTGTGAACAATGATATTGAAGGTACAGCGAAGCACTTGCTGGCAATGGCGCGGATTGGCGAAAACGGGAATCCTGCCGGTTTTACCCGCGAAGTTTCCGATCTATTCCGGCGCTTCCGCCTGCAAACAGCGCATGGCAATTTCAGTCTGGCACAATTGATTTTGGAATCTTTATCCATTGGTAGCAGACATCGCATATTCTTCCCGGTTGAGATGACCTTGATGGTAAAAGCACTGGTCACCTTTGAAGGTGTCGGCTTGAACCTTGATCCGAATCTGGATATTCCAGAGCTATCCCGCAAGCACGTCAAACGGATCTATACAGAGCGCTATAATCCGGATCATCTTGTCAGAGAGCTGATGCGCGGGGTCCCGGAGCTGGTAGATGTTGTTATCAATCTTCCGAAGTTGATGTCGGCCGGCTCACGATCGCTGGAGCAGTTTCTCTCCGAAGGCGCTAGCGAGAATCCGCTCGCTGGTCTTAAGGGCAGCTTGATGGGTGGGGCCTGCATTGTGGGTGGTGTTATTGCTTTTGTACAGCAGGCCAACCCGCTGATGTGGATCGGCCTATTTCTTGCCGGCATCTGGTTCTATTGGTTTGGCAAATGATCAGGCGTGATCATCGATCCATGTTTCGCCATCGACAGCCACTTCCTTTTTCCAAATCGGCACAATTTCCTTCAAACGATCAATGATATACTGACATGCCTGGAAGGCTTCCTTGCGATGCGCCGTGGCAACAGCAATGACCACGGCCACCTCGCCAATCCCCAGAACACCCGTGCGATGAGATACGCCAAACTTTCGCACATCCCATTTTTCTGCAGCTTCATCGATGATACGCTGAATCATTTTGATTGCCATTGCCGGATACGCACTGTATTCCAGGCGAAGAATGTCCTTGCCGCGGCTGAAGTTGCGAACAGTGCCAATGAACACGCTGACACCACCACAATCCGGTGATTGTGCGGCATCGATAATCTTTTGAATATCTATCGATTGATCGGTTATCTCTATCATCTCATCCTCCACTTACCGGTGGTATAATGGCCACTTCGTCGCCATCCTTCAGCGCATCTGTGTGTTCGGCATACTCGAGGTTCACAGCGATCAGGTAGCTGCCCAATTCCTTGAAGGGCGGGAATTTTTCCTCTAACTGAGCGATGAGATCCGCTACTACCCCCGACTCGCTGAGTTCCATTTCTAATTCGTCCTGCCCTATCAGATCCTTGCCCAGGGCAAAAAATTTGACGGTTATCTTCATTTCATTTCCTGTGTTGCAATTCGATGTCGGCCATCATTTCAGATCACTTTCTTAGAGCGTGTTTGGAAAGTTGCCTCTTGTCATTCCCGAATGCTTTTATCGGGAATCCAGGGCTTCGAAAAATGGATTCCCGCTAGAAACATGCGGAAATGACAAGCCTGAATATCGTATTTGATAGCCCAAAATACGTTTCAAACACATTGCTATATCCCCCTGTGGGGTGCAGCATAAAGAAATACCACGAATTTTCACGAATTTGCAGGCGAGATCTATTCTTCACTCGCGGTTGCTTTAACAATTTGCGTTCATTTGTGTAGATTCGTGTTCATCTTTTTGCATTTTGCAACACTCTCCTTCTTCCAAGGGGGATGTCATTCAACCCTTTCCGCACCAGCATAGATATTGAAGCGGTTATCACGCAAAAATCCAATCAATGTCATTCCAGCACTCTCAGCCAGCGATACAGCCAGGCTGCTGGGCGCTCCAACCGCTGCCAGCATAGGGATACCGGCAAGCGCCGCTTTTTGTACCAGCTCAAAACTGGCTCTCCCGCTTACGAGGAGTCCAACATTTTGCAGCGCCTCTTTTTCACGAATGCAGGCACCAATCAACTTATCCACGGCATTATGGCGGCCAACATCTTCTCGCAATAGAGTCAATTTCCCATTGGCATCAACGAGTGCGGCGGCATGTAAACCGCCGGTTTCCTCAAACACCTTTTGCGCCACCAGCAATTGATGCGGCAGTTGATATATAGCGCGCTTATCAATGACAAATGAAGACGCCGGCACTGTCGGACAGTATCTCAGAACGTCTTCAATTGCAGTTTTTCCGCAAACACCGCAAGCGGAACTGGTAAAAACATGACGCGTTAAGCGCCGGGTTTCCAGGGTTGCTGAAGGCATTAACAGCGCATTTACGATATTGCCGGCATGGGGTTCATCCGGACGCTGACAATGCGATAACTCGAAAATGTCGCCGGCAGAACGCACCACACCCTCAGCATGTAAAAAACCGGCAACCAAATCAAAATCCTGGCCCGGTGTGCGCATGGTGACCGCCAGCGGTGCTACCTTGTCCAGACCGTCCACAGCGAAGCAGGCGCGAATTTCGAGCGGTTCTTCTATCGCTACGTAATCATCCCGGCGGCTATTCACTTCCGCCTGAACCGAGACGATAGGAATCTGCCTGGACTGTTCGGTCATTTTAACACAGTATCAATTTCAGCGGCCACGTCTTCAATAGACTGCTCACCGTTTACGCGAATCAAAATGCCGCTTTGCTGGTAATAATTAATGGCCTGGCTGGTTTCACGATGAAATTTGGCGATGCGATTTTTGATGGTTTCAGCAGTATCGTCCGCACGACCACGTCCCAACAAGCGCTTTTCCATTTCCTCATCGGACACCTCCAGCAACAGCACTTTAATGTTTGCATTGCCGCGCCGTTGCAGGATCGGTGCGAGGCTTTGCGCCTGCTCAAGCGTACGCGGAAAGCCATCAAGGATAAATCCGGGATCGCAGTCCGGTTGCTTCAAGCGCTTTTCAATCAGGTTGAGAATAATATCATCAGCAACCAGATCGCCCCGCGCCATAACCTCCTGAACCTTCATCCCCAGCTCAGTGCTATCAGCAACTTCCTGCCTCAAGATGGCGCCAGTCGAAATATGGGCGATGCCGTAGGCATCTTTGATGCGGCGTGCCTGCGTGCCCTTGCCGGCACCAGGCCCACCGATAATGATTAGCTGCAACGGCGCCTTAACTGTCATTTCGGCTTTGGCAGCTTCCGCAGTTCCTTTTTCATGATCCGCCTGCTGACAGGAAAGCAGCAAGGCAAAACAGGCTATCGCTAAAAGATTGAGTAGTTTCACAATGTTCTCCGTTGTTTTGCAAAATATTATCAAATTCCATCCCCCCTCTATCTCCCCCCGGGGGGAGATAGAGGGGGGATTTTTCTTGCCAAAACTATATATATTTCGCACCTAATCTACCGGCACAATCTCCACAAAGGTATCCCGAAACGCAGGAATCCCGCAAAGCGGATCTGTCTCACCGCGCGGAATAAGCACGTTGGCTTCCGGCCAATACATCATCACCATTCGCTCCTTGATTTCGCCGGCTTTCACAGTGCCTTGCAGCTCGCCGCTAGGAGATTTTATCAGCACCGGATCGCCTGTTGCCAGCCCAAGTGCTTCCATATCATCCTTCGCCATGACCACGCTGTTTCGCTTTCCGCCGCCAAGTGCATCATTTTCGCCGAAAGTCATGCTGTTAAACTGCTTACCTCGGCGCGATGAAAGGAAGAATTTCCCTTCCGGAATTTTTTGGTTCGGCGGGTTAAGCACCGTAAAGTATGCTTTGCCGTCGGCGGTGCCAAATCTTCCGTCTGCACCGAGACGCGAGCCGCCCCACTGAAAATTATCTCCCTTCACCTTTAGATTCTGGATACCGTCGTAAAGAGGCACAACTTTCGCAATTTCTTCGCGAATCTCTGCCGTGGTGTTAAAGTTCAACAAATGCGCCGAGCCCGGTTTCGACTCACGGGCAATATCCTGCAGCACCCGCCATTCGTCACGTGCACCGGGGATGCGTCTACCGGGGATTTCCGGGCTGAATATAATGCGGCGTTCGGTGGTCGTTTCGGTATTGCCGCCAGCCATTTCATAGCGGGTTGTGGCCGGTAAAATAAGCACCGCTTCAGGTGAATCGAGGAACATTTGTGGATTTAAGACAATATCATGATGCACGCGTAGCGGGACTTTTTCGATTGCCTGACGAACATAATTACTATCCGGCAATACACTGAAGAGGTTACTGCCAACACAATACAAAAGGTCAAGCTCTTCGCGCATGGCGGCATCGATCATATCTGCCACGTAGTAGCCGCGCTCCGGCGGAACTGGAAATCCCCAAAGTTGCGCCATTTCAGCTGCAGTATCAGCATTGATCGCACGAGCGCCCGGGAAAAGATTCGGCACACAGCCGACCTCGGCTCCGCCCTGCACGCCGGAATGACCGCGTATCGGCATCAGTCCGCAATGGGGACGACCAATCATGCCGCGAGCCAAGGCAAGATTGGCAATGCTCTGGACGTTGGCAATACCAAACTTGTGCATGGTGATACCCATTGACCAGACAAAAATGGCGCTCTTGCACCTGGCATACATCTCGGCGAAGGCCAGCATGTCTTCTTTGCTGACGCCGCTGGCCTGCTCAAGATATTCGAAAGATTGTTCTGCAAGCTTCGCTTCAAGCTCTTTCCACCGGCTGGTTTTTTGATCGATAAAATCTTGCGCCAGCCACTTATTTTCGATCAGGTGCTTAATGACGCCATTCATAAAGGCAATGTCGCCACCGCTGCCAACTTGCACAAAATGGTCAGCGATTTGAGTGCCGATCAGCGCAGAACGCACGTTTGATGGCACCCAATAGCGCATCATTCCCGGCTCCTTGAAGGTGTTAACTACCGCGACTTTCGTCCCCTTCTTCTTGGCCTCATGAAGGTATTTCATTACAACCGGCTGATTATTGGCAGCATTGCTGCCAAAGAACACCACTAGATCACTGCCAATCATGTCTTTATAACTGCAAGTGGTGGCAGCAAATCCCACGCTGGTTTTCAGGCCGGTGGTGCTGGGCGCATGGCAAATTCTAGCGGAATTATCCACGTGATTGCTGCCAATATAGCGGATGGCTTTTTGAGTCGCGTAGTAGGTTTCATTGGTCGTTCCGCGCGAAACAATATAGAATGCCAGGCGCTCCGGCTCGCTGGTTTTGATTTTGGCGCTAACTAACGAAATGGCTGTTTCCCAATCCACTTCGCGGAAATCATTTTCTCCTTGCCTCCGCAGCAATGGGACCGGAATACGACCCAGTTCACGCAACGCCTTTTCCGGCATTGACATCAATTCATTCAATGAGGGCAGATTTGCAGGATCAAAAGCTGGCATGGTATTCAGCCGCAGCAAATTCAGGCGAATCCAGCAGAGATGCACGCCGTCAATTGTCCAGTCCTTCATTCCGCTGGTACCGAGCGCACAACCATCACAAACACCATTATTGAGAATCCGCCAGGCAAAGGGAAGCTGATCCCGATTTTGCCAACCGGTCCTGGCGATATCGACAAATGGTGCAAAACGACGGCTCAGTTGATGCTTCATCGGGGCCTCATCTTTTATTTACAGAGATCATATGGGAATCGTTGAATCGTTGAATCGTTGAATCGTTGAATCGTTGAATCGTTGAATCGTTGAATCGTTGAATCGTTGAATCGTTGAATCGTTGAATCG
>JANQRS010000083.1 GCA_028284445.1 Calditrichia bacterium | reverse complement strand
AGTGACTAAAGTGACTAAAGTGACTAAAGTGACTAAAGTGACTAAAGTGACTAAAGTGACTAAAGTGACTAAAGTGACTAAAGTGACTAAAGTTGCCGGGCCTGAAGAATCATATCAAGGATTTTCAACCTTAGCTCACTCTATTAACTCTAGCCACGCCAGTCACTTTGTTTAGCTTACTTGACCAGATTCATGCGCTTGGCAGCCTTGAAATCTCCGGCCTGAATCTCATAGATATAAACGCCTGAAGGCAGTTTACCTGCTTCGAAGACTGCGCGGTAGGAACCGGCGGCCATTTGTTCGTCGAGCAGCGTAACAACTTTTTGTCCAAGCAAATTATACACCGATAAAGATACATGAACTGATTGCTGGATTTCGAATTCTATCGTGGTGCGTGGATTGAAAGGGTTCGGATAGTTCTGGCTGAGCTCGAAACTGCCCGGGATAGCGGCATCAATTGGCTCTATAGATACCAGTGTACCGTCGAATGTCCATTTCTCAACAGTCCAGCCGTAGTAGCTGGTGCTATATAACGCCGGCTCAGTTTCTTCGACGTCCAGATCGATAAGGGATGTGTAGCCACCTGCGCGCCCTTCACCGGAGCGATTGTTATAAGCGCCGGTAATGGCGAAATTCCATTCTGCGACATCAATGGTATCTTCCGTAATGCCGTTGCCGGGATTAATCTGATAAATCCGGCCATAGGGATAACCGCCAAAATTGCTGCTGCCGAATACCGTGTCCACTGCGGCGTAGAGTTTACCGGGATCGTCAAGATAGGCTAATCCCAGGTAGCTTGGAGTGCCGCTGCCGCCATTGCTGACTGTGTCGTCAGGGGAGAGAGTCAAAGACCAGGTTGCGTCGGCGGTGTAGCCATTTACCGGATCTCCGACATATTTCAGGATGCTGCGGTCGTCGTGCGAACTGACGTAGACACTCGTTCCGTCGCCGCTGACTGTGAGGCCGTAATAGGTGCCTTCCGGCAGGTCAATGGTTGCAACAGGCGCATCATTATGGCCGCCAAAAGTGCCCCAGGTTGTGCCGGGCGCGTTGACGCCGGCATATACTTTTACTTCGTCATTGAGAAGCACGTCACCCTTGTAGTTGGCGACATAGACGTAGCCGCTGTCGTCAACTTCGATAGCAAAAATATCCTGGGCGCCGGTTTCCATACGGAAGTCTGTCGCCGCAACACCGGTTTCAGACAGTTCAAAAACCAGGATGTTATGATCCGCGTCATTGTTCGCGACATATACCAGGTTGTCGGGGCCGCTGGCGATAGTATAAGCGCCTTTGAGCTGGATCAGGTCAAGTCCGGATGCCCAATCGGTAAACTGGCCATCGGTATTGTATAGTGGAATGGTTTGACTGCCATTAATCGGGGAAGGCACGCGGCCGATACCGGAATCTGCATCCCAATAGCCGACAAGGTAGTTGCCTGGCGGGTCAAATATATTGTCAAGCAAAGGGGAAGTGGGTGTCTGGCAGACGATCGCCACAAACCTGTCTGGCCCAACGACAGCTGCGCTGGTGGTCTGATCGCCGGTGCCGTTGATGGCGTCATCATACGTAACGTAATCGGCCGTCCATTCATTGGTTTGCGCAATGCCGCTCAGCGTCAGCACACCAATCGTTAATAATGCCGTTAGCAAAATCTTCATACATATCCTCCTTATTGAAAGTTGAATTTATGTCCCAAGCTCTTTGCTGCGATATGAGTTGTCCCCCCTATATGTCCCCCCGGGGGGACATATAGGGGGGACGTAAGCCCGCGCGTTTCACACAGATCGGTACAAATTTAAATATCTCCCTTATCTCAAGAGCGTCATCTTTTTCGACTTGGAGAAATTACCAAAGACCAATTCGTAGATATACACACCGCTGGCAACTGCCTGACCATTGTTGTTCCGGCCATCCCATTGCACAACGTGGTTACCGGTCGAATAGGTTTCACTATTGATCAGCGTCCGTACTTCCTGACCCAGCGAATTGTAGATGCGCAGGCTGATTTTTTTATTCAACGGCAGACTGAAGCGGATGCTGGTCGTTGGGTTGAAAGGATTCGGATAATTCTGGCTAAGCTCGTAGTCGTCCGGTGTAATCACTGCCGGGCCATCGGTACCGTGAATTGGAGTCGGATCGAACGAACTGGTGCTGTCGCCCCATTCCCACATAAATACATGGAAGCCATTTACAGACACATCTTGTCCGGCCACAGTATCAATACTGCTGCCTTTGTAGCTGGCAACGATATCACGATTGCCGTCAGCATCGAGATCCATTCCCGGATACGTATATATATCATTAAATAGACCGCCAACGACGTCATATGAATCTGCCAGATCGATGATTTCCGTAATCGTATAGTTGCTGGAATCGCTCACACTTCCGGTTCCGGAATATTCGAGATCAAGCAGTCTGCCACCGCCACCATATAAGTAGAGATCGAAGCCGTCACCAACGCCAGCGGTTGGATGATCCTGATCGCCCCAATCCCAGGCGCTCCAGAAACCAACGCCGTCTATCAGCGATTTGACATTAGCGCTGCTGACGAAGATGTCTGAGATGATGTCATTCACCACCCAGCTTTGGCTTGCCGATACGCCGGCATTGGTGCCGTGAAAGAAAATATTTGACTGGCCATCCGCTTCAATAATAAGCGGGTCAGCCTTTACCACGAAGGCGCTGTAGTCAGCCAGGCGTACAATGCTGCCGTCTGTGTAGGTGTCAATGTCGGTCACTTCAATGAGGCCGAATCCGGCACCGGCGCCGATATTTTGCCAACCGGCGACAACAATTTCGTCTTTGTCATCTCCATCGACATCACCTATTTCAGTGCCAACCGGTACATAGCCATCAGGAAAGATATCTTGCACCTGCACCATCGCCTCATAAGTGTATTCGTTTTCGATAACGGCGTCGCCATTTACGAAAGAACCTGATTCAACCTCAAGTATATACAGCTTTGCGACGTTAAATGAGAAAGAGCGCGGCGGAAAGAGCATTTCGCTTTTGCCGTCACCGTCAATATCCTGCACCCTTAATCCGCTTTCAGTACGGCCGGTATTGACATCTGCAAAGAGCGTATCAATATCTTCGAAAGCGATTTTATGGACCGGCTCAGTGCCATATTCATTGTCATTGCCGGTATGTTCGTAGATATAAATGCCGCGTGTCTCGAATTCAGCAGAGTCAGCAGCAAAATATCCAACAGGGAAGATGATCTCCTGCAAACCGTTATTATCGAAGTCGCCGGTTGTGACGGAGCGTGGTGTGGAGCCGCCGCCGCCCAGTTCGCTGAGTTTCTTGGAGGTCCAAACCAGTTCCATGCGATCATTGCCGATGACTTCGTAAACGAAAATCCTTCCACCATCTGAATAGTTGGTCACCAGGATTTCCGGTAGTCCGTCGCCATCAAGATCGGGGTTGGAAGCAACATGCACACCACGGCCGGCATTGGCGTCAAGTGTGTCGGTAGAGTTGATGTTTGCACGGGGATTGACAGCCGAGAGACGGTACTCATTTTCGCCTTCTGCCGGTCCTTGAGCGAAGACGGAAAGACTGAAAAATAGAAAAATGATACAAAAAAGACTTAAAATAGCGTTGCGTTTTGCCATTTTTGCCCTCCGGTAGGATTGTTGATGGACACGATATGTTGTAGATTGATAACGCTTTGGGATTCAAAAGAAAATCGGAAAATCGGTAACTGCCTCTATGATGCTATCCTGTTTTTTTTGTGCCTGAACATGGTTTTCAAGGTCGTCGTTGTGGATCTCTAACGCTTTGAATCGTTTCAGCTTAGAGGGAATTTATCAGGGCCGATTTAGAAGCCATGTTACGGAAAATTACGGTAAAATGTCAAGCGCTTTTCCAAAAGGCCGTTAGTGGTGTTCAGGGGAGAGAAACTGCGCAAAAAATGCGAATCAGCCCCGGAAATGCCCTTGACAAAATAGTATAAGTCTGCTAAATTGCTCAAACTTTATCAAAAACACTTTGCTGCCACATTGCTTTGAGGATCAGCTATGCACAGAATCGTAATATTGTTGCTGCTCATCGCCGGCGCTGTTTTCGCTGGTACTACCGGTAAAATTGCTGGAAAAATTTCCGATGCTAACTCTGGTGAACCGCTGCCCGGTGTAAATATTCAGATCGTCGGAACTGCATTGGGGGCAGCAACTGATGGCGACGGTGTCTTCATCATTCTGAATGTGCCGCCCGGCCTTTATGAGCTCAGTATTGATTATATCGGATACAAATCTGTCAAAGTAACCGACGTGCGCGTCAATGTTGATTTTACCACACGCGTCAACCAAAAGCTAACAACGGCGACTGTGGCCGGTGAGGAAGAAGTTGTGGTTGGCGAGCGTAACCCACTGGTTCGCCAGGACTTAACGAATACTGTGGTCGCTGTAACTTCAGAGCAAATTGACGCTTTGCCGGTCGATCAATTGCGGGAAGTGATTCGCCTGCAGGCCGGCATCGTGGAAGATAACGATGGTAGCTTGCACATTCGCGGTGGACGCTCTAACGAGATTGCTTTCCAGGTGAATGGTATATCCATCAATAATCCCTTTGGCAATACCCAGGGCGTTGGACTCGCAACCAATGCCGTTGAAGAGGTTTCGGTATCAGCCGGTACTTTCAGTGCTGAGTATGGCAATGCGCTCAGTGGAGTGATCAATTTTGTGACGAAAGATGGCGGTGCGAATTACGACTTTAATCTGCGCGGCTGGAGTGGTGATCACATCAGTGGAAACGACGATGTCTTCTTTAATATCGATGATCGCGACCCGTTTAATAACTCAAGGTATGAATGGTCATTGAGCGGACCGGCGCCGCTATTCGGTGATAAGTTGACTTTTTTTACCTCCGGTGTCTGGCAGGAAGATAATGGACATTTGTACGGAATTCGCCTGTATACACCCGATGATTTGCTCTTTCTTGCAGGTGATCAGGTGTTGATTGATCCTTTCGGCCTGACCTATCGCGGTGACGGCAATGGCGTTATCAGTACCCAGGCCAATGAAAATCTGGCAGGGGCCAGTGGTGACGGCGAAATTGTGCCGATGGTAACCAGCCAAGGCCTCAATATCTCCGGAAAAGTGACCTTCAAGCCATTTAATAACCTGAAATTGACCTACGATGCGATTTACGACGATGGTGAACGCTATTCCAGCGGCAACTTTCGTCGCTGGCGCTTCACGCCGGATGGACGCCCGAAAACCACCAGTGAAAACCTCAGTCAGTCGATTGGAATTACGCACACTCTCAGCAAAAAGCTCTTCTACAACCTTAAGTTGGGTATCAATACCAATAAGGCTCGGACCTCAGTATATGAAGATCCTTTTGATCCGCGTTATCGTCCAACACCGGACAACCTGGCCGATTTGATCATTCCGCCGACCGGGACTTATGTTGCCGGTGGAAACGATCTGAATCATACCACGGAAGAATCGCGCTCGCTAACTGGAAAGCTGGACGTGGTATATCAGGTGTTGCCAAATCATGAATTGAAATTTGGTGGAGAAATTGCCCAGCATCGCCTGGACCTGGATTTCTTCACTCTCTTATATGATCAGATAAATCAGCGCTTCATTATCCCCAGCGAACAAAGCAATCCCGCTTTTACCGATTTTCAGAATTATCGTCGCGAGCCGGTTCAAGCGGCTTTCTACTTCCTCGACAAAATGGAGTTGAGCAAGCGCTTTATCCTGAACGCTGGTTTGCGCTATGAATATCTAGACACCAAGGCGCTCTACAATCCGGATCTTGCCGGCACCGTCGATGACGGCGTTGCCAGTACCCAATTCCTGCAGGAATCGGAACCGAAACACCGCCTCAGTCCGCGGGCAAGCTTGAGTTTCCCGATTACCGAGCGCGGCATCATCCGCTTCTCCTACGGGTTCTTCTATCAAAACCCGACTTTCCGCAACATTTATCGCAACCCGCGCTTTGAAGATTTCGATTTTATCGTCACACCATCATTTGGTAACCCGAATCTGAAGCCGCAACGCAGCATTCAGTATGAGATGGGCCTGCAGCAGCAGTTCACGGACGATATGAAAGTGGACTTTACGGTCTTCTATAAGGACGTAAACGATTTGATTGAAAGCCGCCGCGTTATCGCCGGTGAGGTGGCTGTTGACAAGGAATACAATGTCATCACAAATATCAGCTATGCCAGCGTAAAGGGCTTTACGGCCGCATTTCTAAAGCGCCGTTCTACCGCCGGTAACTTCTCCGCGTCCCTGGATTATACCTTCCAGATCGGGGAGGGGGCATTTACCGATCCGCTTGATCTTGCTGTTGATACCCGTACCGGTCGCCAATCCGAGCAAAAATTTGTGCCATTGAGCTTCGACCGCACTCATACACTCAATGCAACGGTCACTCTCGGCAGTCGCGACAACTGGATAGCCAGTGCAATCGGGACGATTCGAAATGGCACACCGTATACGCCTTCGGTGCCGTCATCTGTTCAGGCAGTTGATTTCGAAGTTCGCAGCGAACGCCGTCCGATTCAGACCAACATAGATATGAAACTCGAGAAGTTTGTGAAAATCGCCGACGCGCGCTTCTCCGTATTTATGCAGTTCCGTAATTTGTTGGACACAAAAACAGAACGCTTTGTTCATTCCAATACCGGACGGTCGTTGACCAATTTGGCTGAAACGACTAACCCCAATCTTTTTAACAATTTACGTGGTAATATCGCCTCGAATCCCAGCGATTTTTTCCCAGTCCTGTTTTTGGAAAATTTTTACCAACGTGAAGATTGGTTGAGCGAACCGCGTGAAGTGCGGGTCGGTATTTCGTTCGATATGTAGGCAGTTGTAGTTACAACGATTGTAAACATGGAAACCACTATGAAAAAAGTATCTCTGTCGATTACACTTGTCAGTTTTTTCATAATGCTGTTCTTTGCCGGCGGCTTTGCCCAAGAGAAGGAAAAAAGCATGAAATCCCTCTCCAAGTCGGAACGCTACAAGGAAGTGGAAAAGCAGCTGAAAGCATTGCATAAGGCGCTGGAACAGGATGACCGGCATGATGAGCTGAAAGAAACCATTATTACCGGTAACCAGATTCGGGTTCTGTTGACCAATCAAGGCTCGATTTCGACGCCCAATGCCGACAATGCAAACGCCGATCTTGTTTGGCCGAGTGGACCAAACGGCCTCGGATATTCTTACGAATTCGGCCCGCTGGTTGGTGCTGAAGTGATCGGCAAAGACGGTGATACCCTCTTCGTCATCAACGATGGCTTCCTGCTGGCTGCTGATGGCGATTTTGAACCGGGCACCTCCGAGCGTTGGGGCTGGGAGCCGCGCAAGGGCTTCTCCGATCCGGCATCCAATGAGGTTGCCACCTTCTCAGATCTCGATCGTAATATGGATGGAAAACCGGACAGCTGGCCGGAAAACTGGTTTAATGATGTGCTTGGCCGCTACGTTTGGCCGGCTTTTCTTGGAGATGATGCAACAACGCCTGACGAAGAAGTTTTCTACGTCATGGACGATTTTGACAATGCCGAATTTGAATACTATCCCTTCCCGGAAGACTCAACTATCCGCGGACTGGGCCTGGAATTGCAGGTGCGTATCTTCCAGTTTAACAATCCTTTAGCAGAAGATATCATCTTCCTGGTTTATACCATTACAAATGTCAGTCCGAAGACCCTCAACAATGTGCACCTCGGTATGTTCGGTGATCCTCACGTTGGCGGACCCGGCGACTTTAGCGATGACTTTGCCGGCTTTATTTCGCAGTTCGATAATGAATTTGACGAAAATCAGCAGAACATGCTCTATGCCTGGGATGAAGATGGTACCGGTGACCAGGGCAAGGCAACCGGATACTTTGGCTATCGCTTCCTGGAGAGTCCCGGCATCAGCAATGACGGATTTGACAACGATGGCGATGAACTGACTGATGAAGATCAGTTCAACGACGCCGGTTCGTTTGTCTTTCGCAGCGATTTTGGCGTCTATCGCGAGCCGGGATTTGCCTGGACAGGTGATGAAGACGGCGACTGGCTGCCGGAATTTGATGACGTGGGAGTAGACGGTATTCCCGGCACCGGCGATTTTGGCGAAGGGGATGAAAAGCCGAATCAGCTGTTCTACGATGATTTGAATAATAACGGTATCCTCGATGCCGGTGAACCAACTTCCGAATCGCGCCTCGAAGGCATGCGCTTCTTTGGCGGTGAGCCGAACTTTGGTTTCCTTGATATTGCTGAAAGTGATCAACTGGGTTTGACCAGCTTCAACGCCCTGCTTTGGGGCGGTAGCAACCGTCCCCGCAATGATCAATTGATGTGGGATCTAATGGCAACGCCCAATCAGCGCATTGGCGATCCGCCGCCGGAAATTGAGCAGGAATCTGACAATGTCTTTATCTATGGCTCCGGTCCGTTTACGCTTCGGCCTGGTGAAAGTCAGCGTTTCTCAATTGCTTTGCTGCTCGGTAACGACTTTATCGATTTGCTATCTAATGCCGAAATTTCCCAGCAGGTATTTGAGTCGGATTATCGCTTTGCGCAGGCGCCGCGGAAACCGCAGCTGGTTGCTGTCCCCGGCGATGGCAAGGTCACCCTTTATTGGGATACCGGCGCTGAATCTTCCTTTGATCCCTTTGTGTCCCGCGCCAATCCCGATGATCCTGACAAGGGATTCGATTTTGAAGGCTATCGCATTTATCGCAGCCGGGATTTCAGCTTTAATGATACCCAAACAATTACCGACTCTCGTGGCGTGCCCTTTCTGTCGGTGCCACACCTGCAGACTAATGGCTTGCCCGCTCAATGGGATTTGGTAAATGAATTCTCCGGCCTTTCAGATATCGAATATGCCGGACGCGGTGTCCGATACGACCTTGGGCGAAATACCGGACTGGTGCATACTTACGTAGACTCGAACAATGTGCAAAACGGGGTAACCTATTATTACGCAGTCACTTCATATGATCATGGTGACGCCAATGCCGATATTGCCCCAACAGAAAGTCAGCGCACCATTCAGCGCGATGCAGTAACGCGCTTATTTACTTTTGATGTAAATACCGCCAGTGCGGTTCCCGGGCCGCCTGCCAGTGGTTACAATGCCCCGCGCCTTGCCGGAGATGGTGGGGATCAGGCTACCCGGATTGACGGGGATGCAACCGGACCGGTGACCATTGAGTTTCTCGATCCTTTTGAGGTTGTCGATAATAAGGAATATAGCATCATATTCGAAGACCTCGATCCGGATACCACGGTTGACAGTATTGGCTATTCTGTCGTAGACCCGGTGCAGCAAGCGATCACTTTTGAAGCGCGTGGCTCATCTTTTGTCACGCTCGGACTTCCGTTTCCGATTCGTGCCGGCTCCGTGGACGTAAGAGATGCGACCGGTTCTAGCATTAGCCGGGCCAGATATGAAGTGGATCTTGAAAATGGACGGATTCGCGGCGTTGGTGATGTCGGATTGCCGGCAGGGGAGGAGTTTACTATTCGCTTTAACCTCGCTCCTGTTTCAAATAGTACCTTGTTGAATAATGAAGATGGGAACCCGGTCTTTAACGGGATGAAAGTGTTTGCCAATGCCGATGTGACTCTGCTCGATCCTCTGAGCACAGAGGGCGGACGCAGTGGCTTCAAGACCGTCGTTACCAACACCAATTTCAGCGATGAATATGTCGTGCTTGAAAATGCCGGTGTTGGTGCACCTGCGCCCTGGCCGGGAGATTTTGAATTCCGTTTTTCCGACTATGATACTTTGGCAACCGGTGAGTTTGTAAACCCGGTAGATACCGCAATTATCTCCGGGGTTGTGGCCCCATTTAAAATTGTCGAAGTGGCGACCGGTCGACAGGTTGACTTCTTTATCAACGAGACGGTCGACAGTGTCGATAATGGCCGTTGGGACTGGCAGGAAACAATTGTGCTGATTCAACCTGATGCATCTGCCCCAACACTGACCACCTATCAGATAAGATTCGAGCCGCCAAGCGATACAACCGGCAACAATGGGGTGCCGCTATACGAAGAACCGATATATCCCGGCGACGGCGACGTCTTCCTGATATTCTCGACCAAGCCCTTTGACCCGGGCGACAGCTATTCCTTTACCACCCTGGCGCCGAGTTTTAATGATGGCGTTTCCGCCAGTTCACTGGACGATATCATCGTGGTTCCGAATCCCTATGTCGCATTTAGCGCATCTGAGATCGCCGGCGTAAGGACAGGGGATCGTGATGACCGGCGGATTGAGTTCCGAAACCTGCCGCGCGAATGCACAATTCGCATCTACACGATCGTCGGAGAACTGGTTGACACAATCGAGAAGAATGATAATCTCAACTATGCAACCTGGAACCTGCTTTCATTTGAATCACAGCAAATTGCCTACGGCGTATACCTCTTCCATGTTGACGCCGGGGCCCTGGGCAGTCATGTCGGACGATTTGCTATCATCAAGTAACGCACTGAGTAAACGAGCCAACGAGACCATAATAAACGAGTGCCTGATATGAACAGATCTTATTTTCTATCCGTGATATGCATACTGTTGCTCTTATGGGGGACACCCATTTTTGCACAGGGGAGCTCACAGGACGTTTCTTCCATCAACCGCGTTGGTACGACGGCCGCCCAGTTCCTTAAGATTGGCGCAGGACCCCGTGCGATTGCGATGGGGGGTGCTTATACTGCCGTTGCAAACGACATCTACTCGGTGTATTGGAATCCGGCTGGATTGTCGCGGATTGTTGGTGTCGGAGAAGCGGTATTCAATCATGCAGAATGGCTGGCTGATACCGACTACGACTTTGCGGCTTTCTCACTGAATATGGGATCCGTCGGCGCTATTGGATTCTCAGTGATTTCCTTCCGTACCCCGGAAGAACCGGTTCGTACGGTGGCCAATCCGGAAGGTACCGGCCAGGTTTGGAATGCCAATTCATTTGCCCTTGGTGTCACTTATGCGCGGAATCTGACCGATCGCTTTTCAATCGGTGCGACCGGCAAGTTCGTCCAGGAAAGTATCTTCAATCTAAACGCGCGCGGTGGCGCTTTTGATCTGGGCGTTCTTTTCAATACGCCGCTGAAGGGACTGACGCTTGGGGCGTCTATTTCTAACTTCGGTAACAAGCTTCAGCTGGAAGGGCGCGATCTTTTCTTCAATGAAGATCCCTTGCCGGATGTTGGTCCGGTTGATGAAGTGCCTGCTGAATACCGTACGGAATCCTTTGAAATGCCCCTGAATCTTAAATTCGGACTTGCCTGGACAGTGCGTAACGAAACTGCCAGTATCATTGCGACTGTTGATGGTTCTCAACCCAACGACAACGAAGAATCATTCAGTGCCGGTGTGGAGATGGGTCTGGCGGATGCGGTATTTGTACGAGGGGGCTTCAAGGGATATACCCTGAACGAAAGTGAAACAGGGGCAACCTTTGGCGTTGGTATTAACTATAACACAGTTGGGGCTGATTTTAAATTCGATTTTGGCTGGGCTGATTATGGCCGTCTTTCCAACGTGCAATTTGTCTCCCTGGCAATAAAATATTGATTTCCGTGCGGAAAATGGTCGCATTGATTCGCTATTCGTCTTATCTTTGATACTGTTCGTACCTTAAATACATCTTTACAACCTCTTTATTTCGCCGGACAGCGGCGTCCGGTACCCAAATTATCTCTTTACTCCCCCCTATATGTCCCCCCGGGGGGACATATAGGGGGGAGTTGCATCCGACGTTGCCCATGTTTTGGGTAACTGATATAGCAACGCATTAACCAATTTGATGACTCATTCGCCTTGTGACTGACGTAACGTAAATAAATACAGTGTGGAAACAACAGGAAAGGAGTATTCGGGACAACTGATCTTTCTAATCAATATTCATTTACTAACCCAAATGGAGGTTCGTATGAGAATCTTTACGACGTTCTCTCTGCTGGTTGCTGCTATTCTACTCATGACTGGCGTAACCATGGCGCAGGATCGTTTTGATGCAACTGCTGTATTACAAGCCGATACAAATGATATCGGTGGATTCGGTAACATCGTTGCTGGTGTCGACTTTGACGGTGATGGACTGCAGGAAATGTATGCAGTCAACAACGACTGGTTTGACGTATTCGGGAAAGACCTGACTCCTCGCATTTACAAGTATGAATTAAATGCTGATGGCGTTTGGGAAATCGTTTGGTCGACAGTATTGGTTGGTGTAGAATATCAGAATACCTGGCCGCCGCTGGCTGCTGCAGATCTCGACCAGGACGGAAGACAAGAAATTGTTTGGGGACCGACCAATAACCTGGCCGGTGGTTTAAATCCCAATCCTCCGCGTATTGTTGTTTATGAAACACCTGGTGACGGGTCTGACGGTATGGGTATCGATAATGGTGACGGTACCTCCAGTCCCAATGCTCAATGGACAATCGTTGATGATGACAATATTGAATTGCGTCCTTTCCGCTGGTATGTTCGCGATATTGATGATGATGGCACCGACGAAATCGTTGCTGCTTGTCGTCGTGGCGATGGTATCCAGATTTATTCTGTGGATGATATCCCGGATGATGGTTCCGGTACTGAAACCTGGACAACTGAATTCAGTGGCGTAACCGGCACGTTCTATGATATCGCACTTATCGGTAACGATATTTATGGTATTCAGAGCAATGGTGATGTCCATAAGGTTAGTTATGATGCCGTTGGCGATTCCTTTGTCGTTGAAGCACCTCAAGTAGGTTTGGCAGGTGGCGGTTCATGGAATTCCGCAGCGACAGTTGATGTTGACGATAATGGTACTGAAGAGATTGTTCTTGCTTCCTGGAGCTCCTCTACTCGCAACGTCTATTTGCTGCAGCAAGACGGGGATACCCTCAGCAGCACAGTCATCCAGGCAATTCCGGCCGAGTCCAATCGTCTTTACGGTGGAGCAGCTGGTGATATGGATGGCGACGGCAATCTGGATTTCGCATTTGGTACCCGTCAGTCCACGCCGAATGGTCTCATCCATCGTCTGGAATACCAGGGTGGCGATATTGATGACGCAGCCAACTGGACCCTCAGCACGATTGATCAAAATGTAAATATGGGAACTCAGTATGATATAACAGCTATGGCTGATACAGACGGCGATGGCAACGATGAGTTCATTTATACCGGTACTGCTCGTGGCGTTGCTTCCGGCAATCCGCCGCAGCCGATTGTTGTTCTCGATCAGATCGAGCTCAATCAGCCGATCGTTGAAGCTGTTGCAGACGTGCCAAACGATCAAGGTCGTCAGGTATGGGTCATTTGGCAAGCATCTGGTGAAGATATTGCCGGTGGCGAAGAAGGTATCGCTAACGTAGCCTTGACCGGTGGCGATGAAATCAACTTTGCCTATGGCGCAATGGGTGGCCGTGCGGTTCAGACCGTTGCTAATAATGGCGCCAACCAGAACACTGAATTGCTCGACGTGATTACTCACTATACTGTCTGGCGTGTTGATGCAGGTGTTTATCCTGTACAGGTTGGTCATGCGACTGCTATCCAGTCTGATTTCTATGCAGCCGTTGTTCCGACACTCGGCGACATGGAAGAAACCACTTATTTTGTGGTTGCTCATACTGCTGTTTCCGACGTGAACTGGCGTTCTTTTAACGGTGTTGGTTACTCGGTAGATAACTTGATTCCTACTGCACCGGGCAATCTGGCTCCGTCTGTTGCTGACGGTCAGGTAACACTGACATGGGAAGAAGCCCTCGATCCGGATATCGATTACTATGCAGTTGTGCGTGGCGATACCGAAGGTTTCGATCCTGCCGGCGCACCGCAAATTGGCACCACCACAGATCTGGCTTTCATCGATACTGATGTTCAGAGTGGCGAAACCTGGTACTATCGAGTGGTTGCTTATGATTTCAACGGAAATCAGGGTAACTTTTCAAACGAAGTATTTGCTACTGTCACGGGTATTGAAGACCTGGGCGGCGTTCCGCTTACATTTGCATTGGATCAGAACTATCCGAATCCTTTCAACCCGGAAACCAGGATTACTTTTACTGTAGCAAAGAATGTTGACGTTCAGCTGAAGATTTACAACATCCGTGGTCAGGAAGTCCGCACGCTGGTTAGCGATTCCCGTAACGCCGGTTCCTATACCGTTACTTGGGATGGCACTGACAACAGTGGTATTAAAGTTGCCAGTGGTATGTATGTTTACATGATCAAGGCTGGTGAATTCTTCCAGAGCCGTAAGATGACCCTGCTGAAGTAATTCTATCTTGATTACGTAGTATTTTTGAAGCGGCCCTGTTTCAGGGCCGCTTTTTTTATGAGACATCCCCCTGTGTCACCCTTCGAAGGGGGATTCAGGGGGATGTCTGAAAACAAAACGGCCTCCTTGCGGAGGCCGTTCTGCGGTTGAGGTGTTATGGGTGAGGGGTAAATCTAGCGCCCGATTGACAGCGTCAAACCGGCCGTAAAAATAAGGTCGTTTTGCAGAATTGACGAACTTTGCTGGTCCCCCACCTGCCAGCGGCTGTTGCTGATATAGTCTTCGATATCGAAGCGAATCGCCACACCCTCGGTCACATACAGGCGAGCACCGGCCCCAACCACGCCAAGAATGCCGCTGTCTTCTCCCAGCAATTCATAAGATTGATTGAAGAAAGAAATACCACCGTTTGCGTGGAACATCAGTACATCTGATGGCCCGAAGTTGAGGATTATTTTACCGGTGCCATAAAAGAAGTCTGCACTCAAAGATTGCGGCAAACTAAAGGCTTCACCTTCCAACGTTGACGGTACATACATCGCTGCACCTTCCAGCCCTATAGCCCCGTTCAGCCAGAGGGTCATGCGTCCGCCGAAAGCGATAGCAGTTGTGTTGCTGGACTCGAGATCACCCGCGGTTGTTTCTTCCACAATGGCACTGGCTGTTGGTTTGAAATAGCCGCCAAACGGTTCGATATCGATTTGGCCGGTTCTTGGCTGAGCTGACAATGCTGCGACCCCTAATAGGGTCAGGAAAAAGGTTGTGAGCATTCTACTCATGTATTTGTCTCCTCATCTATGATCATTTAAAGCTGGTTCTTGTGGTCTACTTAGAAAAGCAGGAATTGTTGAAAAAAGTGCTAATTCAAAATTCCGGATAGTTTTTCAAAATTTTGCGAGCGGTTTCAGAATAAGCTGCAAAGGGGACGTCCAAATAACGTCCAGCTACCGAGGATAAATTGTTGGAGGCAGTTGCCATGCAGAAAAAAATAAATTGGTTCAACCTGTTCCTATACGCTACGGTTGTGCTCCTGGCTACCCAGGTATACTTCCTTTCAATGGAGAATCGCTCATTGAAGGCAGGTGGGGAAATGAAAAGTTTGACTGCAGTTGCTAGCGGAGTCCAGTTTGCCGGAATGCCCGTTGCCTCACTGGATGGTCAAGAACAGACGTTAGTTTTTGATCAGCCAGACGCAAAAAAGCTGCTCTTCCTATTCTCAACCAACTGTCAGTATTGCACGGAAAACATAGTCAATTGGGAGGCCTTGATCGCCAGTCATTCTTCCAGGGTCGAGCTCTTAGCCATTTCCGAAAATTCCGTTGAGGAAACCCATATCTACCAGCAAGACAATAGCTTTCCCGGCGAAATACTGGTTGCGCTGCCGGACGACTATCGTGAGCGGTATGATGTGATGGCGGTGCCGCAGACAGTTCTGCTAAATAGGGATGGCATTGTGGAAAAAGCCTGGCTTGGTCGCTTGAACGGGGAGCAACTGGAAGATATTGCCACACACATAAACGATGCGGATAAGCCGATTGCCGATCACTTGTCCAAATGATATAAACGACATATAAACCGAACGCCGATCAACCGCGGAGTCGGCGATTTTGGGTACACGAATAATCACATATCAGAAAGGAGTTTCTCATGCAGATTAAAAAGATTATCAGAGGTGGTTTTGCAATGGCTTTGATGATGGTAATGGCATTTGGCGCATTGAGTCTAAATCAGGCTCAGGCCGCTGGTTCCGGCGATCCATGCGGTGGCCTGGCCCCCTCATGTGGATATGTATATGACTCGGATGTCGACTGCTGCTTTGCCCGTTCATCCAGCCTCAGCTGTACACCGGTCTGTTGGTAAAATCAGGACAGCTGTTGCCCCGGGCCCGGGCAGCAGCATAAATATGATTATGAGATTGGAAAATTGAAATGAAGTTGCTGTCTGAAACAGCCAGAGTCTGCCTTGCACTGATTTTCTTGTTTGCTGCCGGGGCGAAACTTGTTTCGCCCGATGCATTTTCCCGCCAGGTAGCTACGCTCTTTGGCGACTTGGGCTTGCACGCCCTGGCGGCCAATGATATTGCATTGATGATGATTGTCGGGATTGTTGTCATTGCAGAAGCTGCGATTGGTATAGTGCTCTTGCTGAATTATCGAGCAGATCGTGTTTTGCCTCTAACCGCGCTGATGGTATTGGTTTTCCTGGTAATCAATATGACTCGGCTTCAGTCGACGCCCAATGCCGACTGTGGGTGCTTTGGGGATTTGCTGCAGGTCAGCTACTATCACACATTCTTACTGGATCTGGCAATGCTGGCATTAACGCTGTTCTTGATGAAAGTTGAAGAAGTTGGGGCGCTGGTCAGTGAGGTTTGATACGCTGGTTACTCAGGAGCTGCGTGACGGCAATACCGCGCATGAGCTGACGGGCCAGGGATAAGCCGACCCAGGCGCCAATACCCATACCGGCCCACATTGCGAAATACATGAATGCGGCTGAACTGCCGGGTCGCATCGCTGCCAGTGTTCCACCGGCCAGCATACCGATCGCCATCATGATATGTCCGCTGCTTTTGCAGAAAATGCGCTGTTTCCGTTGGGCAGAAAAACAGTTGATGCCACAAATCAGTTCACACCCAATCAAACAAAACACAAACATCAATAGAAATTCAAATCCCGCCGCATGTTCCAGAAGACTGTTGGTATTGGTGGCGTGGTGATGCGCATGATGCGCCATAGTCGTGTTTGCGAGGTAAGTGTCGAAATACCGGCCGAGAATCATCCCGAAACCGCCAAAGGATAGTGTCGCAAGAATATTTTCTGCAAAGCGGATCTTGCGCCGATGTTGCCATGCCGGGAGTAGAAGCCCGGTAAGAAGTATGAGTACAAACACGCCGTACCACGAGATCGATTGAGCAAACCAGGCATATACAAGACCGGCCTGCGCCACAGTACTAACCGTAAAAATTGCCCTTGAGGTTTGTCTTTTCATGATGAGATACTCCGATAGTCATCGGGGGAATCTATATCTTTTAGAATGCCGTCGCCTGGCATTTCGATTCGGGTAACATGGGTTGGATTCTGCTTCACAATTCCTCTGCAGCCAACCACGCCACGATTGCTCAAAATAGCTTCCCGGTAGGACGCCGAAAACAAAACCGGGTTGCCGCGCTGGCCCTGAAATGCCGGCACAATGATCGCCTGTGGATTGCCTGCCAGGGCTTCCGCAAATGACTGTAGGAGCAGGTTGTAATCAGCCGTTGTAATTCGCGGCAAATCCGAAAGGCAAATCATAAAACCACGGCTTTCAGGCGGCGCTTTCAATACGCCGCGATGGATCGTGGTAGACATGCCTTCCGGATAATCGGGGTTATGCGTTACTACAATATCCTTCTGCTGCAATGCCGCCTCTATCGCCTCGTGCTCATGTCCGGTAACGACGATAACGATGTCCGCAGTTGAGGCAGCAATGGTATCAACAACATGTGCTATCATCGCCTTGTCATGATATGGCAGGAGCAATTTGTTTTCCTCGCCCATGCGTTTTGATTCGCCAGCAGCGAGAACGATGGCAGCGATCATTCTTCGTGTCCTTTGGCAAGCCGGGCGTAGAGTTCCGGCTGCTTATCAAAGAGACTCTTGCAAGCCGGGCTGCAGAAGTAAAATGCTTGACCATCGTGCTCGCCGTTTAGGGTGATTGCCTCTACGGTTACTGCCATCCCGCAGACCGGGTCGCGTTCACCTTTATCTCCACTACTTTCATCGATATATTGCTCAGGATTCATGTCGAAAGACTGCTTACAGCCTGCGCAGCAAAAATAGTATGTAGTGTTCTGGAACTCCGAAGCATAGCTGGCTGTCTCGATCTCGACTGTCATTTTGCAAATCGGATCAATTGCGGTTGCAGGCGTTTGTTGCCTGTCGCTCCCGGCGCTTGTGTTTTCAGTTTTAGCCTGTCGCCGAAACTGGATGATTTCTGCCAGAATACTCACCGCAATTTCCTCAGGAAGATGGGCATTGATATCGAGGCCGGCCGGAACGCTCACCCGGTGCAAGGCGCTTTCCTCGATGCCGGTATTGCGCAGGTAATCAAAAACAGCCGTTGCTTTCTTCTTGCTGGCGACAAAAGCCAGGTAACCGGCGCTGCTGTTGACAGCTGCCTGCATTGCTTCTTCATCAAAGTGGCCTTGGGTAGAAACCACAATTGCGGTGTGATGGTCCATTTTAATTTCGCTGAGGTCAAAGTCTTGCTGCAAGCTGTCAACACCGGGAAATAGTTCCTCGCTTGCGTCCGGAGCCACAACATTCACCGTATAATTCATGACCTTGCCGAGCTTGGCAAGTGTCTGCGCGACAGTAGATTTACCGATGATAATCAATGCTGGCTTAGGTAAAACCGGTTCGATGTACACGTCGAGCGTCCCCCCGCTATGACAACTCATATTGTATTCGAGGATGCCGTCCAAAGGATCTTTGTCCGATGCCGGCGTGACTCTTACGAAGCGCGACTGGCCATCCAGGATGGCATTGCGTGCTTCGCGAATCACCACTGGCTGCGTGCAACCACCGCCAATCCAGCCATGAATGGATCCATCTTCGAGAATAATCGCTTTATCCCCTGGCTTGCCGGAAATTGGTGCTTCGTAGCGAACAACAACCGCAATTGCAAAGGGAATATTCTTTGTTCGAAGTTGACTGGCTTTTTCAATGATTTCATCAAACATGAATCAGGTGCCTTTCCAGTTTTAAGAGACTATCCAGGTTATGCGCAGATACAAATGTGTCGATGTAAGGCAGCGCGGCTGAGAGGCCCCGTGTTTGCGGCTCGTAGTCTTTCATGCCAAGCAGGGGATTCAGCCAGATAAGCTTGCGCGTACGTTGTTTCATACGCAAAATTTCGTTGGCGAATAAGCCTGGTTCACCAGTATCAAGGCCATCGCTGAGGATGACGACGATTGAATTTCGCGCCAGAATCCGTCTGGCATAATTTTGATTGAAATCGCGCAGGCATACGCCGATTCGCGTGCCGCTGGACCACGACTCGGCATTGCTGGAGATCTCCTGCAGCGCGAGCTGGATCTGGCCACGTTGCAGAAGTTCGGTCACGCGTGTCAATTCTGTTGAGAACAAAAAGGACTCAACTTGCTCAAAATGCTTTTGCAGAGCATAAATGAATTTCAGAAAAAAATAGCTGTATTTATCCATCGAGCCGCTGATATCGAGAAACAGGACCAGCCGCGGTTTTCGGCGTTCCCGGCCGCGAAAGCTGAGATTGAAAGGTTCGCCGCCTGAACTGATGCTTTGGCGAATTGTCTTTCTTAGGTTGAGCTGCTCTTTGCGTTTGATCGCTTTAAAGCGACGGGTCAGGCGCATATTCATTTGCCGCCACAATACTTCGGCAAATGCTTCCAGGCGCTTCATGTCGTCGACCGGTAGCTGAGAGAGATCCGTTCTGCGGAGGCGTTCCAGGGCACTGGCGCCGCTGACATCTTCGCCGTCTTCTTCCGGCTGCTCTTCTTTCTCATTTCCAATCAATTGCAGCGGGTTCATGTTGCGCTCCACCGTTTTAGGCTGCGCCAATATGCGCATTTGCGAGCGATTTTTTACGCGAATATGCTGATCCCAGAAATCGTCGAAAAGACTATCAAATTGCTGAAATTGATCGTGCGAACAACAGAACAGTGAGCGCAGTGCATATTTCAATGCATGACGCTCAAGCATCATACCTTGATTGGCAGTCTCCAGGGCATCAAGAGTCTCCTGAACGCCAATGGTCATTCCGTTTTTCCGCAAAAAGCGGCAGAAGCTTATAATGCTGTTCATGGGTGTTGTCAGTTGTTTGGTGTTTGTTATTCGTTCACATCCCCCTGCGTCCCCCTTCGAAGGCAGGGGTGTTAAGTTCTAAGGAATTTGAGTAAGATATCCACTTTGTTAGTGAAATATGTTGTTGCTGTTTTGATAGACTGATGGC
>JANQRS010000081.1 GCA_028284445.1 Calditrichia bacterium | reverse complement strand
ACGGACGTTTAGGAAGTAGACTCTTGATGCTTGATGCTTGATGCTTGATGCTTGATGCTTGATGCTTGATGCTTGATGCTTGATGCTTGATGCTTGAATTTAGCCACAGAGTTCACGGAGAAAGAAGAAAATGTTATGTTACATCCCCCTGTGTCCCCCTTCGAAGGGATTTAGGGGGATGTAACTTTACTCCAGTTTTTACCTCTCTGTGCCCCATGTCTTACTTTTTCAAGTATCCGGCATCCGCATCACGCATCATAAAACCGCCCGTTATCGGCGGCTTTCTCAGCAATGATCTTGGCGGGCGTAAAACGAGGTCCGTGCTTGACGGCCAGCGCTTCAAGCGCTTCCAGCACCACGGTTGTTCCCAGTTGATCCATATAGCGAAAGGGACCACCAAGGTATGGCGGAAAGCCAAGTCCCATAATGGCGCCGATGTCGCCATCGCGGGCAGACAGCAGAATCTTTTCTTCGAGGCAGCGGGCTGCTTCATTACAGAAGACCAGCATCAGGCGACGCCGGATTTCTTCAGCATTGTGACGCTTGCGTGTCGAGCCGCCAAAAAATTCATAGACAGCTGTATTGACTTCCTTCTTACCTTTTTCGGAAGAGCCTTTTTCGTATTTGTAAAAGCCCTTGCCATTCTTGCGCCCCTTGTATCCTTCAGCCAGCAAGCGCCCCATTGCATCTGTTGAGCTAACGCCGCGCTTCGCAAACATTTTGCTCAGAACTTCGGTAACGTGGGCACCAACATCGATGCCAACTTCATCGATCAGGGTAACCGGTCCTACCGGCCAGCCGAGTTTCCGCATGACGCGATCGATATTTTCGATATCGCCGCCCTCTTCAAGGAGCAGCAAAGCTTCGTTGAGCATTGGTGCAAGCACGCGAGTGGTATAAAAACCCGGGCCATCTTTCACCACGATGACGGTTTTTCCTTGCTTTATGCCAACATCAACTGCTGTGGCAACCACCCACTTGGCTGTTTTCGGTGTAACAATGATTTCCAGCAGGGGCATTTTGGGTACCGGAGAAAAATAATGCATGCCGATAACCTGGGTTGGACGGCTGGCATTTTTGGCAATCTCCTTAATGGGTAGCGAAGATGTATTGCTGGCAAAGATGCAATGGTCAGGTGTGACCGCTTCGGTATCCGCAAGAACGCGGCGTTTTAGATCCAGGTCTTCGAAGACCGCTTCGATCACCATATCGGACTTTCCAAGCGGGGCATATTCAATCACGCCATCGACCCGGCTAAAAATACTGTCTCGCTGAAACGCGCTCAACGCTTTCTTGCGAAACCGACGATCCAGTTCTCCCCAAATCGTTTTCTTGCCACGCCCCAGTGCATCAAAATCGAGATCCTTCATCAACACGTCGATGCCCTTGGAGGCTGAAATCTGTGCAATACCAGCGCCCATTAATCCGGCACCGAGAACACCGATTTTATCCACCGGCTTCACCAAATCCTGATTGGGATTTTTCTTAAGGGCAGTCATGGCAAAGAAAATATTGCGCAGCTGCGCTGATTGTGGAGTCCGCCAAAGCTCTTCAAAATATTTGGCCTCGGCAGCCAATCCTGCCTGAATACCATCTTCCAGGCCAGCCTCTACGCAGTCGATAATGCGCATGGGGGCCGGGTAGTGACCACGCGTCTGTTTTTCCGCCATTTCGCGCGCCTTTTTGTAGGCCATTTTCCGGGTCAGGGCAGTTCCTTCCAGAACCTTGTCAAAAAACGATGGTTTGCGCTTTGCCTCTTTTCGCGGCTTCCGCGCCAAATCGCGCGCTGCCTGCTTGGCAGCATCAAGCAAGGCATAGGGGCTGCAAACCTGGTCTACCAATCCCATTTTCTTCCCCTGACGCGGATAGATATTCTTGCCGGTTAGCATCATATCGAGGGATTTCTGTAAACCGACCAAACGAGGAAGACGCTGGGTGCCGCCGCCCCCCGGAAGCAGGCCAAGCTGAACTTCCGGCTGTCCGAGAATCGTCTTTGGCGAATCCGTCGCAATTCGATAATGACAAGCCATTGCCACTTCCAGACCACCACCCAGTGCCGCCCCATTGATGGCGGCTACTACCGGGATCCGAAAATTCTCCAGACGGTTGAACAGCGCATGCCCCTGCTTAACAAGGGTCTGAATTGCACCTGGCTCGGTTATTTCATTCACGCGTTCCAGGTCGGCACCGGCGATGAAGGTATCCGGTTTACCGCTGATCAGCACGGCACCGACAATACTATTGTCTTGAGATAAATCATCGAGAACAGCTGTAAATTCGCCTAGCAGATAATCGCCAAGCTTATTGACTTTTTCGCCTTCCTGGTCCATCCAGACCACAGCTACATCGTTATCTTTTTCCAAGCGCAAATAAGGCATATCAGGTTTCCGTTTCAATGTATCAATGCTTCGATGCTTCTATGTCTAACCGGCTAGTTCAATCGCTCCAGAATCATGGCATTTCCAACTGCCCCGGCCGCGCAGGATGCGATTAAGGCCAGCTGTCCGTCTTCATGCTGGAGGCGATTCGCAGCGGTCATAACCAGGCGAGCACCAGTCGCACCAAATGGATGTCCAATAGAAAGAGATCCACCCCAATTGTTGAACTTGTCCATCGGAATACTGCCCACTTTTCGCCCTTTGCCAAGCTTTTCCTTGGCGAAATCTGTTGAATCCAGACATTTAAGGTTGGCAATGATCTGGGCTGCGAAGGCTTCATGAAATTCGAATACGTCGATATCCTTGATTGCCTTTTTGGTCCTCTCCAGCACCATTGGCGTCGAGTACGCCGGTCCCAAAAGCAGCTCTTCTTCCGGATCCTGGGCAGAATAAGCATAGTCGACAAAAGCGGCCTTCGGCGTATACCCAAGGGCCTTGGCAGCCTCCTCCGACATAATCAATACAGCTGAGGCGCCATCTGTCAGATAAGAGGAATTGCCGGCGGTCAGGGTCCCATGCGGCTTGATAAATGCCGGACGCAGCGTTTCCAGCTTTTCCATTGATGTGTCGCCGCGAATGCCGTTGTCGCGGGCAATCGTTTCAAACTTGGGCGGAATATGCACCGGCGCAATTTCCTTTGCCAGATGTCCATCTTCGGTCGCTTTTGCCGCTGCCAGATGCGATCGCATCGCATATTCATCCTGTTCCTTGCGGGTTACGCCAATCCGTGCGGCCATTCGATCACAGTCCTCCCCCATTGTCCTGCTGGTCGTAAACTCAGCAATGCTGGGGATTTCCGGCAAGATATCAGCAGGCTTCATTCCCTTCAGGAATTTCATATAATCCATGGGGCTTTTATAGCGCTGCGACTCGATGAGCTTGTCGCGGAAATTCTTGCGAAAGCGGATTGGAATATCTGAAAGGCTTTCAGTTCCGCCGGCGATCACGACATCCGCCTGGCCGGTTCGAATCAAATCTACGGCATTGGTAACTGATTTATTTGAAGAAACACAGGCTAGTGTCACTGTATAGGCAGGTACTGAACTGGGAATGCCGGCTGCCAGCGCTGCTTCGCGAGCCACATTACTTGTAGATAAATTCGATACCACATTGCCCATTATGACCCAATTCACTTCGGACTTATCAAGCTGCGACCGTGTCAATAAAGCTTGTATTGCCATTCTGGCCATATCGTATGACATAAGATCTTTGTAATCAGTCCCGGAGCGCAGAAAAGGAATCCGGCAACCATCTACCAGAACCGCTTTGCGAAGCCCATTCTTGCTAGCTGATCGTTTTGCCATTTGTATTTCCTCATAAAGAAGGTGTGTAAATGTTCATTGACGTCATCATCGTGGCATTTTTGAAGCACTAACTTAAGAAGGCGCAATACAAGAGGCAAGTGACAACTGATTTGTGATGTTTGTCTGTGAATGTTCCGGGTCACGGGGAAAGTGAGGAACGTGTCGAGCCTTTCGGCATTCAGAAGGTCAGGTGGTGTGAACTAGCTGCGATGGGGTGGGAAAGCCATAGATAGGGCTACCAGGCCTGATCACGGTTTTCGTAGCGATTCTCAAAATGCTTGATAAAATACCATTGGGGCATGGTAATTGTGACATAGTTACGGCCGTGGCGTTCCAAATCGATTTTCTTCTTGGACAGCCAGGCATGCATATCATCATAATCGATCAAGACCAACCGATCATTTTCATGCGAAATTTTGGCGTCGATTGTAATCGCCGAGCTATAGTACCAGGCCTTGAATACTCTTTTAATACGGCGTATCCGTCTCTTCATCCTTGTCCTCGTCTTTTGCAGAAAACGCTCCCAACCCTGGGTTTCTCCAATTAACGAAAAAACCATCACCGCTCATGCGGATGAGGTCACGAATTTATGTATTTAACTTCTAATCGCCTCCGGAATACCATTGCAAATCATCGACTCAAACAACTGTCAGTAAAGACAACCGTTAGGAATAGCGAAAACTTGACGTAAAAAGATGTCGCTTTCAGATGAGATGCCCGGCTGCGAAGGGCATTGCTCTAAGAAACACATTTCAATCAAAAATTGCAAGTCTGAGACCGCTCAAAATCGCTAAACCCCTTCAGGAAGCGAGCGTCAAGTAAGAATATTTCCAGCCATTAATTTGTCTAATTTATCATCAAGCGATATCTTTCTTTGTTATGGTCAATAGATGTCTGAGCATGCTTTGTCAGTGCTCATTGCCCGCATACGGGCTCATCTCAACAATGGAGGAAAGAATGGTAACAATTGGATCTCTAATCATCCCTATTCTGGTTTCATCCGTGCTGGTATTTTTCGCCAGTTTCTTGATTTGGGCGGTTCTCCCCTGGCACAAGAACGACTTCTCAGCCCTACCGGATGAAGCTGCTGCCGCAAATGCCTTGCGGGGACAAAACCTCTCACCCGGTCGCTATTTACTGCCGAAGGTAGACTCACCAGCCGACATGAAAAAACCGGAGGTTGCCAAGAAATACGAAGATGGTCCGGTTGCCATGCTGACGGTTTGGCCGAACGGCATCCCGAATATGGGCAAACAGATGGGACAGGCTTTTGCATACTATTTGGTCGTCGGCGTTATTGCGGCTTATCTTGCCAGCAGAACGCTGGATGGCGATGCCAACTACTTGACGGTCTTCCGGATTTCAGGCACTGCGGCATTCCTGGCATATGGACTGGGCACCGTTCAAGACGCAATTTGGTTCGGCCGTCCCTGGGCATCCATCTGGAAAAACCTGGTTGACGCCCTGGTCTATGCCTTGCTGACCGCCGGAACATTTGGCTGGTTATGGCCTAACTAAAGAGGAATTAACGCTGTGCCGGAATATCCCGACATAACCATTTATGTTGAAAGGCTGAATGCGCTGCTGGCCGACAAAGTGCTGCAGCGCATTCGCTTTGCCAATCCCTTCCTGCTTCGCTCTGTTGATCCACCAATTAGCGCTGTTCACGGCCTGACCATCAAACGATTCGTACGAATGGGAAAGCGAATTGTTTTCGAGTTCGACGACGACCTCTTCCTCGTTCTGCACCTTATGATTGCCGGACGACTACGCTGGAAAAAGGCCGGTATAAAAATCCCTGCCAAACGTGGTTTGGCCAGCTTCGACTTTGAGCATGGCTCGTTGTTGTTGACCGAGGCCGCCAGTAAAAAACGAGCCTCCCTCTACTTAGTTCGCGGCGCTGAGGCACTGGAAGCACATAATCCCGGAGGCCTGGAAGTGCTGGATTCAACGCTCAATGATTTTCGGGAAATTGTAATTTCGCGCAATCATACGCTGCGACGATTCCTGACCGACCCGCGCCTGCTTAGCGGCATTGGTAACGCTTATTCTGATGAAATTTTGCATTACGCAAAGCTGTCACCGGTTCTGCAAACCGGCAAAATGACGGATGAACAAATTGAGGCGCTTTATAAAGCCATCTTATATGTACTGCCCAAATGGACGGAGTTATTCCGTAAAGAAGTAGGTGATGGATTTCCGGACAAAGTAACGACATTTCGGCCGGAGATGGCAGTCCACGGCAAACACGGCAAAGACTGCCCGGTTTGCAGCGAAACAGTGCAGAGAATCCGTTTTGCTTCGAACGAGACAAATTATTGCCCGACCTGTCAAACCGAAGGTAAACTGCTGGCTGACCGTTCGTTGTCCCGCTTGCTGAAATCAGATTGGCCGAAAACACCGGAGGAGTTGGAGCAGAAAGTCAGGGGCAAGTAGCGGTTGGCAGTAGCAATATAATGAAGAATGAAGTATAAAATTTATCTTCTTTTCGCCTTAAGAATCCCGCTTGCGGGATGATTTAGGGCAGCCCCGGGTTTGTTGTTCTACCCGGGGATACAGTGGTAGTGGCAGGAAAAAACAATAACAAATTCACATCCCCCTGAATCCACCTTCGAAGGGATTCAGGGGGATGTGATTGCACCTCAACATACAATTAACACCTGTCAACCAAAATGACCAATCAAACTCGCACCATACGCCGGTTCATATATCAGTTTTTCTACGATAACGAACGAGCGCCCAAGATTGCAGATATCGCGCAGGCATTTGCTCTGGATGAAGCGATTGCCCGGAGCACATTTCAGAAATTGGCCAATGGCAAAGCCTTAGTCCTACACAAGGAGAGCGATGAAATCTTGATGGCTGAGCCGTATTCAGCTATCCCTACTGGCTTTCTTGTTAAGACTGCCGGCAAATCCTTTTGGGGCAACTGCATATGGGATGCCATGGGTATCTTAGCAATGCTGAAAAGTGACGGCGAGGTCCAGACTTCTTGTGGCCATAGCGGCAGCGAGATCATCTTACACTTCGCCGACGGTCGCCTGCGCAACCCGCAGGGCATCATACACTATTTGCTTCCGGTCAATGAGTGGTGGAGAGATGTGCTCTTCACCTGAAAAACAATGCTGATCTTCCGGTCGGAAGCACATGCAGATAATTGGTGCCAGAAGTGGAGATTCGAAAAAGGTTATACATTTAGCCCGGAGCAGCAATGGCAGCTGGCCAGGGCCTGGTATGCAGATCGCATGGATTTTGATTGGCGGCGGAAAACGGAGCAGGAAGCGCGGGAGATATTTACAGACATTGGGCTGACTGGTGAGTTTTGGAGAGTAGGGGCTTAGAGATTGGAGATTAGAGATTAGAACATCCCCCTGTTTCCCCCTTCGAAGGGGGAAACAGGGGGATGTTTGATATTTATTATCTTATCCCTAATCTCTATGCACCGTTTCCCTAATTCTCCGCAGCTGCCTGAGATGCACCAAATCATGCCCGGCATAGAGCTTAATCATATGGGCAATACTCTCCTCTCCCCTTTCATTGTGAACGCCAACTCGCTGCAGTTGTTCGTCAGTGAGCGTGTCGATCAAACGTAGATTGGACCCTCTCAGCAATTGAATCTGGGCAAGCGCATCTTCAAGCTGAACATCTTCATAACAGAGCTGATCCGCCCATAAATCCTGGTCGTAGCCAGTTAATGGGGCGCGATTGCTGGCGGCAACGCTACGAAGACGATAAGCCCAGACCAACTCAGAGTCAGCAAGGTGTTGAATCACTTCAAGCATCGACCATTTGTCCGGCATCTCCGGTTGACGCAGTTGTGCATCGCTCAGCCCGGAAATGATTTCCTGAACGTCACCATAGAGCCCACCAAGAACTTGCATCGGATCTTTGTCACCAAGTAAATCAAGAACTGCCTTGGTATAAGCAATACCGGCTTCCTTAGCACCATCAGCGGGATTAGTGAATACGGACATGTGAGGCTCCTTTAGGTTTTGCCGCAAAGCACATAGAGAACAACCGGCATGACGTTACCTCCCCCTGAATCTCCCTTCGAAGGGGGATTCAGGGGGAGGTAACACAATATGTTCTTCTTACTCGTTATTCTCTGTGGCCAAATTCATGCATCAAGTATCATGCATCAAGTATCTGGTTTTAACTCAATCATCGTGCCCTGCATAACGGCAATGAGTTTGCCGCTTCCGTCATTATTGTTAAATACTTCGCCTTCGGTAACCGTCAAAGTTCGGCCACGGCGTTTTACTTTTCCTCTTGCCAGAAACATATCTCCGGCAGCAGGGGCGCAGAGGTTAATTTTGAATTCAACAGATAATACTGCTGAGTCGCTAGCCATTAAACTAAACGCGGCATAGCCGCAGGCGCTATCCACGATTGTCGTAACAATACCGGCATGCAGAAAGCCATCCTGTTGCGTTAAGTCTGCACGATACGGCAGCACAATTTCGACCTCACCTGCTTCAACCTTGTGCAGCCTAGCCCCAATTGTGCCCATCACTATTTGCTTGGCGTAGCTGTCTCGAACACGCTGTTCGAAGTTCGGATCCTGCGCCTTAAATGACATGAATAGACTCTCTTTTCCAGCTAAATTCATTTGTCGGATGACGGCTTTTGTTAATCGTAGCAAAAACCAAATATTTGCCACGCCTAATCCGACCTCGAATATTTGTCATTCGACATTTGTCATTCGACATTTGTCATTCGACATTATCTTGCCAACATCAATTTGCGGGTCTGAAAAAAATCCCCCGCCCGGAGCGTATAAAAGTAGATACCACTCGAAGCAGCTTCGCCGCTATCATCCCGCCCATCCCAGACAAATTCATGAGAACCTGCCGCCTGCTGACCGCTTACTGCCTGCCGTACAGACCGTCCAAGCGCATCATAAATGGTCAAGGACACTTCACTGCTATGCGGCAATCGATAGCTGATGGTCGTCTGTGGGTTAAAGGGATTCGGGTAGTTCTGTTCCAGTACAAATACATTCGGTATTGCTTCATCGCGAGGCGTTTCGACAGAAGATGCAGGACCTATGTGATTCAGCAACACTGCCATTTGCGGCTTGTCCATGCCGTTTTCCGGCTCAATCGAGAAGTGGTAATCACCCCACCAGGGACCGGCTGCCCACCAGGTCCAACCGATCCAGACATCGAGATTGTCATCAATGTAGTTGAGTAAATCATCAGCAGCTTCAAGACAAACCGTATTATTTGCCACGCCAAATTCACCCAGGAAACCGCGCTTGCCGTTTTGTCGCAGCCAGTTGGTGACGGTTACCAGCCGGGCTGATCCGATTGTTGAACTGACGCAGGTGGAGGCGGTGCCGGACGAGTTGTCATCAAAATATTGATGAAGATCGAAGGCAAAGTTATCCAGGGAATCCACGATGTCCAGCATAGCCACGCTATTCGGTGTGCCATACCAGCTCTGGTTCCAGCTATGGGCACCGGTCCAGGCATTGCCGGGGACAAGGATCATATTTTCTGCACCGGTAGCGCGAATAGCGGCGATCGCGGCATTGGCATTATCGCGCCACAGCTCAGTAGCCATGGTATGAGGCTCGTTCATCAAGCCGAAAATGACATCGGGGTTATCCTTATAATGCGAAGAGACACGCGACCAAAAATCCTCGAAGGCGGTCACCGGGAGATTAGCTGTCCCGATGATATCGCCAAAATAGCGAGAGTAGTTATGCGGGTCGAGAACCACACTTGCTCCTGCCCCGGTAGCATAGTTGACGATATCATCAAGCCGTGCCAATTCAGTGGCATCTAACTCAGCAAATTGTGAACGCTGCAGACGTTCCCAGCGGAAGGGAATCCGAAAAACGTTCATGCCCTTGCCGCTAAAGTAGTCGACTTCGTCGTGCGTCGGATATGTATAGTGGACATTGTAGGTCCCGGGCAAATTGCCTTCGCCAAAATCAGCTCCGGCGAGATTCACCCCGACATATTGGGCTTGACCGTAGGCAGATATTGTCATGAAAAGCGCCATCAATACAAAGACGGCGATACTTTTGGATGGATGCAGGCATTTTTGAATGAGTGCAGTAATATATGATAACATGTTGGTCTCCAGACGGTTTGTGCTACAAAATAAATTCGTTGAAGCGTTGAGAGGTCGAAGCGGTAATTTGTCATTTGTCATTCGACATTTCATTCTCGGCGGTTCTTCCGATCAACGATCAACGATCAACGATCATCAACGAATCCCGGTATTGTTCTTTATCGTTCCGTTATCTTCCCAGATCAGAACCACTTTATTTTGTATGTCGGATTTGGTGATCATGTTCAGCAATTCTTCCTCAACAGCCGTCTCAACTTCTTTCAGGATACCTTGCTCAATCACTCGCAGGCGGGCTTCCCGTTTCATGTGGCCGATGGCCACCTGACGCTCTTCTGCAGTCACTTCGTTCCACCAGCCATCTTCGTCGCGTAGAACAGCAATACTATCGGTCTCAAATGACAGAATTTCCGGGTCCGGTAAGCGCAGACGCACTATCGTGCTGTCACCGCTCTCGATAGCAATTGAGTAGGTTTCATCTTTCAAATCATAGCCGGCTTTAGCGGTATACTCCCCTTGCAAATAGAGGATTTTGGTGCCCCAAATACTGCGATCTTTGGCCTGAAATCGATGTCTGGCTTTTCTTTCAAGCAGGGCAATCTCAAGAATGGGTGTTGAGCTTTCAACCACGACCCGTTTATCGATGGTGATCTGCGGTGTAAACTGGAATCGATCGCGGAATGTATCAGCGACATCGATGGCAAATTCATTCACGGCACTTTGGGCAGGATAGATAATAAGGTAGTAGAAGGCGCCTGCGCCGGCAGCAGTAAGCAGCAAGAGCATGAAGGTGCTCATGAATATTGCGCGAGGGATGGAGGATTTGGACATGGTGATTGGTTAAATAGTTGATTCGTCAGTTTGTTGATCGGTGCGCTCGTACGCGGCTCTGCCGCGTGCGTCTTTAATTGAATGTACGAAAAATCGATTGGGGAAGCAATGGGGTTGGGATTACTTAACCTGACGAATCGGACCTTCATTTAACTTTAGTAACATCTATCTCAACGACCCCCTCGGTATCGAAGCTTGAATTCGTTCCACTTTTTTTGATTGGGGCATTCCAGTAAGGGATAGCATCACAATATCCTGGTGGGGCATTATAGGCGATTAAGGGGATCAGCGCTCTTTGTTTCAGAATCTTGATCAATTCGTCCATCTTTTGCTTTTCTGTTAACTTTTTATCTTTCGGATGCGGAACGCCAAGGACATAGTCATAATACTTTATCACACCCATCTGCCTGATAATTTTCTCAAGAAATGCTCGATCATAGGATTTCAACATCCTTGGAGTCACTCTTTTATTGTCGAGTTTAGGGATTCTTGCAGAGATGAAATTTGAATTCTCCGGCGCCCCGATTGTTAAATCGCCGATGGCTTTCTCAAATTTGCTTGTATATGAGGCGTACTCCCAGCATCACATGAGAGTATTTTCACTTCTTGCGGAGCTTTGGCACCCAGATTACCGATACCGGATTTAATGCGCTCTGCAACATAATTTGTCGTTCCTGCATACCCTTTCCCATCTTTCAGCACCTCACCGATGCTTCCGCCTCCTGCATGAGAAATAATTTCGAGTTTCTGTATAGGATATTTGAAAGACCTAAGCTTTGTGAATGCACAACGAATCCTGTTGCTCTTAAACACATGAGGTGACAGAGCCTGTAAACTCGCTTCGGGCGTTCTATTTAGCTCAGCTTTTTTCAGCTCAACCTTGGCAAATTCTTATTTTTCCCCTCGGCCTACTAGTAATCAGCCTATTTTCGACCATTTTGTTGCACAACATGCGTTAATTCATGAGCCAGCAGCTCTTTTCCTGCGGAAGAAGAGGGATTGTATTCACCTTGTTTAAAGAATATGTTTTGACCGGTTGTAAAGGCCCTGGCATTTACAGCCTGATTCAATGTGTTCGATTGAGCATCTGTGTGAATACGGACGCGCCCAAAATCACTACCAAAGGCTCGCTCCATTGGCGCGCGGACATTGCCGGCAAGTGGCTGGCCACTACCTTCAGCTCGCCGAATACCGGCTTCAACATCGGGAGTGGCCGTTTGCGAGTCAGATCGGCTCTCCTTCATTCGCATCTCTTCTTCCTCTCCCATGCGCTGAATATCGAGCGGTTTGGTTTGCAAACCCTCTTCCTCAGTATCCATTCTTTGGATATCCACCCTCATTTGCATGTCCTCTTCTTCAGTATCCATTCTTTGGATATCCGGCTTCATTTGCATCTCCTCTTCCTCACCCATTGTCTGCCGTTGAACGTCCTGTGGTTTGGTTTGTAAATCTTCTTCCGGTTCCTGTTTCTGTAGATTCTGATTAGCTGTGCCGCTTTCCATATTCACCACTTGTTTAGCCACTTGATCAGCCTCTTGCTCATATTTATCGTCCGGTTTGCCAATCGTAAGCTTCTTTTGAATGATGCGTTGAATCGCCTGATTACCTAGAGACTGATGAAGTTGCATGATGTGGTTTCGGCTCTCAGAACGTTGCTTGACAGCAGAGGTTGAACGACGGATATTCGCCCGGTCAGTCGATTGGTTATTGCTTTTGTATTGGTATGATTGCATATGACCTCCCACAATTGTTCAAGGGCGCTACTTTTTTCTATATAATAAATAAAAATACCTAAAGACAGTCTTTTCTTGTCAGTCGATACTCTGTCCACCTCTAATGACACAAGGATTGACAATGTAAAATGTGCAACAAGACCCTACCGCTAGCAGTCCAACTCGGGGCTCAACAATTCTCAGCGCATTCTACCTGTGACTTTGAAATATTTGATATATTTGGGATTCTTGATGGCCTTTGGGTGATGAAAGCTCCAATCACCAACATGTTCAATAACACAGGCCGGAATACACCATCCTATATCAAATTCCTGGATGTTTTTTTTCTGAAATTTTGTCCAGCCACGTACACCTGAACCACCTGGAATATTGTTTTCAAAGACATCTTTGCGAGCGAGAAATCGACCGCCGACAAATCTGGCTGGATAGTATCCAACTCCCACAGCATCAATTACGGCCCGATTATTTTCGCCCTGGCGGGCATCTTCCTGCGCGGCTACTACTCCTAATTTTGGATGAGCGCGCAAACTTTCATAAAGCTTTCTTAACCAACCTGGTGTAAAAATACTGTCATTGTCAATTTTACCTACGAATTCCGAAGATACATGGCCATTTTGCAAAAAATAGCCGAAGCCACCAGATGCCCCGCGGTTTTGCTCAGAAACGATAAAATGATCAATAGCCCCGGGATTGGCTCGTAAGAAAGTCGCAATCTCTCTGACACTATCATCAGTGGATGCCTGGTCAATTACAGTAAAGTTTATAAATTCACGCGGAATACCACAGTCAACCTCCAAAAACGACTCTAACGTAAGACGAGTATATTCGCTGCGATTATATGAGAGCATCAATAAATCGATCCAGGATTCGGCCTTTTGCTGCCTTTCTAAGGCAACCCAGGATTTGCCAGGCTCCTCATTTCCGTCTTTTGCAATCGTAAATCCGATTTTCTCAATGATAGCTCTGAGTTTTTTTGTTTGCGATCTCTGTGAATCATTCAGAAAAATTAAACCGCCAGGTCGCAAATTGGATAGCCACGGCAAGACCCATTGCTCATTCGTCCTTTCGACGCCATCCACAACTATGGCATCCAATTGCCCAAAATGTTGATAAGGGAAGTTGTTATTCTCCAGAGGTGAATAGAGGACATTTATATTCGACGAAGCAAGCGATGCCAGCCGGTCCGCACGTTCTTTATTCTCATCTAATGAGAAAACAACCCGGCATTTTTCCGCAAGTGCTGCGGCTGACAGAAGATTACCGGCCCCGAGCTCGAGGCCAATACCCCCACTTGGAACCAGTTCCCGAATTGCCTTCGCCAAATTTGTTTTAATTGGAAATACACTATCAACTTTTGTTTTTTCAGCCTTTTTCATCGTATATTTTTTGACAATTTGATTGATCTGCTTCTCTGAAACAACCAATTGCTTGTGGTCATCATATATCGGCGATGAGTTATGCAAATTCCGGCTATACCAAAAATGGAAGATCATGTCATTATAGGTAACACCAAAGCCCCGACGTAGTTTAGTTGAACCATGCCATTGAAATGGCTCCTGAAAGGGGACTTCCACCTGAGTTGGCAATAGTGCTTCAACGTGCCGAGGATTGAACTCTTTGCGATCCTTCAGAAAGCAAGTAACCTTGCCAGCGGGATCGAGCGACGGCGAGCGGCTAGTACGTCGGCGGCTAAGACGTCCTGACAGCAAATCAAGATGATTCTGCTCAAGAAAACTCCTCCGAAACACCATAAAAGAGGGATGTATGTGATAATCGATTTCCCTGCTGGCGACATGTGATAGTACTCCAACCACTTTCTTTCTCTTTAATTTCCGTAGCGCCCAGCGGTCCCAGGGCCTTAACGGAAATGCATCGACATCAAACAATGCGATTATTTCGTTAGCAGTATGTTCCACCATGTATTGTAATGTATTACCATGACGGGAAGACGGTGAGTCCACTTCAGTAACAAATTTGTAGTCCTGAATTATTTCAGCAAAACGTTTTTTTTCGGCAGGTTCCTTGCTGTTGTCAGCAATATAATAATCGAATTCGGATTCAGTAAATTCAGCGATCTTTGCGAGATGTGTCGGAAGGATTTTTGAAGCATGATAGGCGGCGACATAAATACCAAGTCGGGGCTTCAAGCCTGCCAAATGCTGACGATAGATTCGACGATTCTGAGACAATCGTCGGTAATACGGCGTCGGTTCCCTGCGCGGATGATGCATATGATAAAAGGCAAATTTCTTGTCCAATTCATAAAAACAAAAGCTTTTAGCCAAACGCGCATTGAGTTCCGAATCTTCTGCGCCGTAGCCGATATACTCTTCACGCAGAGGATACTGCAATAAGTGCTGACGTCTCAACGTAATTTGACTTTTGCCCCGGCGCTTATATCGGCCGGGTTGATTCATGAATTCCGAAAACAACATCTTGTCTTGCATTAACGCACGAGTAGCATTCTCAGGTTGCATAAATACCGGGGTAACAAGAACAGTTGTCGGATGTAGCCTTTTCGATATCTCCTGGAACCATCCGGGGCTTATCACCATATCGCAATCTATAATGGACACATATTCGCCCGAAGCCTCTCGAATGGCCCGGTTAAGGCAAACTGATTTATGGAAGATTCCCTGCGCTCGGTTTAGAGCAATATACCTAGTCTGAAATTGCGATAAGTCAAGATCATCATTATGCATATCAACCACAATAATTTCAGAATCTACGCCATGTTTCCGAATAGATGCCAAACATTTAAGTAAATATCCTTTTCGTTTGCCGTAAGCAATGATGATACTATGTTTTCTCGATGTCATCGTTAATCCTGGTTTTATGCGCCACGCATTCTGCCTGTATTTTTGAAATACCGGACATATTTTTCATTCTTAATAGATTTGGGGTGTTGAAAATTCCAATCCCCAACATGTTCGATAAGACTTACTGGAATACACCATCCGATATGGTAGTCGTTAATAAGTTTTTGCTGAAACTTGGCCCATCCGAAAGTGCCCACACTGCCAGGTTTATGCTTCGCAAACACTTCTCTTCGTGCGAGAAATCGGCCTCCAACAAATCTGGCTGGGAAATAACCGATTCCAGCTTTATTCAATACCGGCTGATTATTCTTTCCTTGCACTGCTTGTTCCTGAGCACCAACAACACCTAATTCAGGAAAGGCCTTCAAGCTCTCCAGCAGCTTACTGAGCCAGCCCGGCGTGAATATACTGTCGTTATCAATTTTGCAAATGAAAGGAGAGAGACCACTATAATGGCTTACAAAATAGCCGAAACCGCCGTAGGCTCCCCGATTCTGATCTCCAATGATAAAATGGTCGATGATGTCAGAATGATCTCCGCGGAATATCTCAATCTGCTTCACACTGTCATCCGTGGAAGTTTGATCAATGACTGTAAAATTGATATCCCGGTGATCAATTCCACAATCAACCTCATAGAATGATTCAAGTGTCATACGGGTGTATTCACTGCGATTATAGGAAAGCATTAACAGGGCAATCAATGCCTTTGGTTGCTTCTTTTTCTGCAAAACGGTCCAGGTTCTGTGTAGACTGGACTCACTTTCTTTTATTATCTGAAAGCCCTTTTGCTCTATCAATTTGCCTAACTGCCTGATTTGTGGACGCTGGGTGTCGTCCAGGAAAACCAATCCTTCTTCTTCCAAATCGTCAAGCCAGGCCAAGACCCCCTGTCTACGATGACCTCTTGGCCCATCAACCACAATAGCATTCAATTTACCGAAATTTTGATATGGGTAATTTCCCTTCTTAAGGGGTGAATACATCACTTTTATGTTCGCTGCAGCGCTCGAAAGTAGAAGGATCGCACGGTTTTTATCCTCTTCTAAAGAGAATACTTGCTGACACTTTTCCGCCAAGGCAGCGGCGGACACTAAATTTCCGGCGCCCAGATCTAGCCCGACACCTTTTTCAGGCGCCAACTGCCGGATTGCTTCTACTAAATCCCCTCCCACGGAGAAATCACTGTTAGTATCAATTATTTCTTTATCTGCCTCAGTATATTTTTGTACAATACGGTCAAGCAGCTCTACAGAAACGACCAGGCGTTTTTCATCGTCATAAATTGGCAGAGACTCATATAAGTTGCGCCCGTACCAGAAATGAAAAATCAAATCATTGTAAGTCACCCCGAATCCACGGCGTAATTGCTCGCTGCCACCCCATTGAAACGGCTCATGAAAAGGAACTTCTACCTTTGTAGGCAGCAACGCTTCAATATGTGCCGGCGTAAACCAGTTTCGCTCCTTCAAAAAGCACGTCAGCTTGCCGGCAGGGTCAAGTCCCGGCTGACGATTCGTGTTCCTGGTAGAAAGACGTCCCGCCCGTAAATCAAGATCGTTTTGTTCCAGAAAACTGCGTTGAAAGACCATAAAAGATGGATGCAAATGATAATCAATCTCACGGCTCGCAACATAAGACAGCACCCCGACCAATTTCTTTACCTGCAATTTCTCCAGTGCCCAGTGATCCCAGGGCTTGTGTGGAAAAGCATCCACATCAAAAAGTGCAATAATCTCATTGGTAGTTTGTTCGACCATGTACTGCAATGTATCACCGTGACTGGATGACGGTGAGTGCAATTCAGTCACAAAGTCATATTGTTTGATTATTTCAGCAAAACGCTCTTTTTCGTCAGGCTGCTTACTGTTGTCTGCGATGTAATAGTCAAATTCCATTTCAGTGTTTTTAGCTATTTTGGCGAGGTGGGTATGCAAAATTCGTGAAGAATGATAGGCTGCCACGTAGATACCGAGCCGCGGTTGCAGACCAGCCAGATGCTCACGATAGATAGTCCGGTTTTCAGCTAATCTTTCAAAGTACGGCGTGGACAGATTTCGGGGATGATGCACATGATAGAAAGGGGTCGTCTTATTTAGATGCAAGAATCTAAAACTCTTGGCAAGACGCGCGTTTAATTCATCATCTTCTGCGCCGTAGCCTTCATATTCTTCCCGAAACGGTTTACGCAGTAAGTGCTTACCCAGCACTGTAATTTGGCTTCGAGCGCCTTTTTTGTGCTCTCCGGATGTAGAAATAAATTCCTGAAGCGGCATTCTATCTGCGAGAAAAGCCTGACTGGGTTTCGCAGCCTGCATAAATACAGGAGTAACGATGACTGTGGTTGGATGGAGTTTCTTCAATATCGCTTTATACCAACCCGGACTTACAATCATATCGCAGTCAATGATAGACACGTACTCTCCGGTCGCATGTTCAACCGCTCGATTGAGACAAACAGATCTCTGAAAATTTTCTTCCGAATGGTTTAGCGCAATGTATCTTGCCTGGAATTTTGATAAGTCAAGATCATCATTGTACATGTCAACAACAATAATTTCGGAATGTATCTGCTGTTTCCGAATTGCTCCTAAACATTTGAACAAATAATCTTTGCGTCGACCGTAAGGAATAAGGATGCTATGTTTGTTCGAAGTCTTCATTTTTGCTCCGAGCGAGTATTAATAGTTCCCTGATCAGGCATCTATCAAAGCCGGATATCCGAAAATTCATAGAAAATCGCCTCGCGCCACAATCTGCAACAAAAAGCCTATGATCAGAAAAACAAGACCTGTCAGTGAAAAGCGGGATTCCCGAAGTTCATCGCGCACATGCGGCAGGCAAATATTCTGTTCGTCACTGTCATCAGCGTAGCGGGCAACACCGACCCTCAGGGCCTGCTTGCGGGAAATAATTAGACCGCAGGCCAACACAATCGCTCCAATCAGGGCAAAGACAAGTCCAATTAAGTCAATTAGGTTTGTGTCCATTGTTTAGCCTCCTTTATTGTGGTCCCTGGATGAAGCGGACTGCTTTTGAAGTAACAGCGCATTATTAATTATGGTTTGTAAGTTCTAAAAACCTGGCGCCGCTCTTCTCGCGTAAATTGAAAATCGAATATATCCTTAAAGTCCTTCTTCATCTGTTCTTGATCCCCAGCTGGCCGGAATAAAAGAACCGCACCTTTGAAAGCGGCTGCTAATAGGATTTTGACAGCTCTTTTCCTGGCCTTGTCTGCCACCGGTGGATCATTGAAATAATCCAGGAGTTTTTGCCTCGCAGTTGCGAGATCCAGAGCTGGATCCGCTATAGTCGCTGCCACCGCCTGCTTCTTCAGGGGATAATGCAATACGGTTCCCTTAACAACTAGATCCCGATAATTGTGTTCATATTTGTGGAAGAATTGAACCAATTGTTCTGTATACGCTCTGAATTCAATAGCTGAGGGGCGGATCTTGGACGGTAGTCCGCCAATTGCTCCTACTACTCCGGCAGCTTCACCAACTTTAATCGCTTTTTCAGTCCAGTTGTCGAAGTGATTCACATAAAAAGTATCCCACTGGGGTTTTTTAGGTTCTTTCTTCCAAGCCTCATAGAGAGCCAGGGCATGGGCTGCATGATCCAATTCATGCACTATGGCACTAATCGTCCAGGTTTCGTCTTTTGGCACAGCGCTAGGATTGAACAGAATCCACTTCCAGTGGTCTCCGGGATGGTTGTCGACTAATTTGGGATCGACAGTTGCCCCCCATTTTCCGCCGGTTTTCCAACTCCAGCGAATATCTTTAGTCGTGGGTTTCTTGTCCAAGAGAGGCGCCGGGGCCGTAACTTGGGCGGTAGCCCGGACAACCAGGGATTTGTAATAATTCAACGCTCTGGCCTTCGAAGCATTATCCCGTTTATTCGCCAGGCTCTCGGCGGCGGCCACACCTTTTGACCAATCGACAGTATTAATATCGAAAGTGGTGCCTTGCTGTCTTTGTAGCGACGATGGCGTAGCACCAGCAGAGGTCAAAAGAGAATTGACACGCTGGTTACCGATCGTTCCATGGATCTTCACTAGCGAATCCTCACCAGTTCGCCACTGCGACTTCTTGCTGGAAGAGCTGCGGCGTACGGAGAGTATAGAATTTTTGTTCTCCGAGTTATGTTTGGGTTTCCTTTTCATCATGCAATCTTCACTTCAAGAATTATAGCTAAAAGACACATCCTATAATGAAACTCTTCATTTGTTTTCCAGTGGACTTATTGAATTGGCGACCTCTCTAATTTCCAAATCGAAAATTCCCGAAAATCTAATCTAAGTGATACTGTTCGATTAATTGACGGGCTTGGACCTCGGTTACCACGCTGTAATTAAAAAAGGGAAAGTTCTCTTGGATAATTGTCTGTTTTTTTTCATCTAAAGCATACAACCGATAATTGGGTTTCTCTTCAACGAACAACTTTCGACCCTTCATAGCGGCTTTTTCTTTAATCTTCTTTTTGAAAGATCCTTTTGCCGTCAAATAGTAGGTCGTAAATGCAAATTCGTTATTCCATGAAGATCCGGCGCGAATATTCCGAATTTCGACCAAAACCAAATCCTGATTCCTTGAAGAAAGCCAGTATCCTTCAAATTGTTTTTGCTCTTGGATCGTCAGGGCATTTTCCAGCCATTCATTTTCAGATTGTCGATTCAGTTGTTTTAGATTTTCTTGCCTGGCTCTATCAATGCTCTCAATTTTCCGGTAGGTCTGATCCGCTAAGAAAATTGAATCTTCCAGCGACTGCTCTTGAATTGCATTTACGCGAAGTCGCTTAAAATAATCTGCACCAAAGGTTCCGGGAATCTCCTCCAATTCAAGAATAAAACCTGAAATTAAGGGTGAGTGGAGCACTGCTCCGGTAGGATCATCAATCGTAATAGCATCGCTGTAAAAAACATAATAACTTTGATTTTCTTCGGTTATTTTTGCTCTCCGGCAGAGATAACCCAGAATATTCTTGGTCTCATCCATCTCTTGGACTTGTGGAATGAAGGCTTTATCATCGGTCAATACGGCCGGCGGAGTGATTTCTTCACAGAAATCAACGAACTGAAGAGATTTACAATATAGGTATGAAGTTGCCTTGTAATTCCTGAATGTAATTGCCGGTGAACGGTAACCATAATCATTATCGAGCATTTCAGTACGCGATTGCCCCGATCTAAAATAGACAATTTTTTCCTCAGGAATGTTAGCTCGGGCGATTTCTAGCTGAGTTTCCATTGAAAAAAGCCTGTCTTCTTCTGTAAAGTGCTTCGAGGTCTGCGGATGAACAGTTTGTTCATAGATAATTTTACCTTCTCGGATGATTCTCGGTTTCATGACGGAAAAAACCTCCGTTTTTGTGACAAAGAATACTGCCGATGAGAGAAATATGATTATCAGAATAGCTGCTAAGATATATCTGCTCATCTATTTAACCTTGGTATCTGACAAATATGTTTTCATAGCCCAGCCGACTTTACCTGTTTGCGAGCTTCTACTACTGTTGACGACGGAAATTTTCCACCATTTTTCGGTCGGCGTGTTAAAGGGTTGCGCAGGCCCTTTGTCAATTACTTGAACCTCGCTGTTCTTAGCCAACTTAGCAATCCGGGTAGCGGCGGATCTTACAGGACTGTTAACCAACCATACATTGGGATAGTTCGTAAACTTTTTCTGAGTCAATGGCAAGTCGATCGTCGCCGCCCCATCCCCGACATCCTTCAGATCCGTAACTTTAATAAGACCCTGCTGTCCGGCTCTCGCCCCATCGACAATTGTAGAACTCATCCATTCCATATCATCAGTTCCGAATCCACTACTAACTGTCACTTTGGTACCCTTTGCGACCGTAAATTTTACAGTAGTGTGGTTATTCTGATATACGTTGGTGGGATTAGAAACCGTTTTGAGGGTCCCCAATGCCGTAGCTTTATTCCATTCTTTTGCCGCCTCCATAAAGTTACTCGAGGGCGTTCCTTTAGAGACCAGTGTAAGAGGAATGCGATTAAAAGTGCCGGCGGCATCTCTTTCCCAGCCCCATTTAACGGAGCCATAATAGGTACCTTTTTGGGCCCCGTCTAAGGCCAAGGCAGTGGTTTCAAATTGCATGCTTGATTTTGGAGTTTGGTTGTTACTAATTGGTCTATCAAATATCCAAGCTTCTCGATCTTTTAATCCGCCGGCATCATTGTACCTATACCCAAGTTTATAATTACCTCCAGATAAAGGGGTATCTTTCGGATTCTTGCCCCTTCCGAGACCAGGTCCTCCATAAACGGGATTATCACGCGAACTTATACGATCGACAAAAAAACCTTTCGCCGCGCCTGATTTTACAGCCCTGTTGCTACGAGTCGGGTCGTTGGGTAAGGGAGTGCCGCCATAGGTAATTTTAACTGCTTGCGTCATGCCAATTTTTTTGGCATTGACTTTATTACCAGGGTGGAATTCTAGTTCTATTTTCACACCATATTTTTTGCCACCGCGTACATAGTCCGTATACACTTTATCCTTAAACTCGCCCATGTGAGTTTTTTGCGGCGCCCTCTGGATGATGCTCCCTGGTTTATGACCACTTCGTGAATTCACCTTAATAGGCCTTTTCTTTTTGACCCTCGCCGAACTGGCAGCAAAGACTGACATACTCTTCACTTCATCAGCTGATCGGTTGATTCCCTGTTCGTATTGATCAGTAGGTTGGTGAGGTTTGAATTTTGTCTGCATTATTTGTCTGACTGCTCGGTTACCGAGGTTATGGTGTAGAAAGTTGATATTTTTCGATGACAATCGGATGTGTGTGGGATTTGCCGCAGAAAGTGTAGTCAATTTGGCAGCGCCAAATGAAGATTCTGCGCTTAAATCAGGGTATTTGGCCAGGGATTTCTGATTTGAAATGCTGGCCTGTCCTGTGTTATCTTTTGGCAGTATTTCAATAGAACGATTGGGCATTTTAGTCAATATCTCCTATTGAATTGCATAACATGACCTATAAATTGATCCGGCATGTTTGCTTATAAGAATACTTTCATATGCAGGCTTTAATCTGGTCTCGAGCTTGCAAGATATTCAGAAGCAAAACAAGTAATCACCGCTGCGATGATCATTGCATAATTGTATAATCTATCAAAGTGAGCGCACAGACTCCAATGCTTGCATCAGCTTATTCAAATCTTCTCCGAAAACCGAGTAACTATTTAAAACTGCTAAGAATTCCTCCGCTGTGTGAACAAGCGTATTCTTGTATTCACTAAAAGCAAGTTCAACCGCTGACTGTATTTCAAGTGTATCAGCGAGAGTTCGTTCCCCAAAACTCAGCAATACCATCTCTCCCCTCTTTTCGCAGATATATTCAAAGGGACCATTCATAAAATTGTTATTAACGGCAACCCCTGTCTTAGATAAAATCAGGAATGCCTCTAACCACCAGTTCAGGACTATTAAAGGAAAATCTCTCCAAGAATTGGAAGGGAAGGGCCATTCGTCAATTAGAAGATAGAACTTGCAAGAAGCATTGCCCTTGGCTTGTAGTTTTGATAAGAATTTTGGATCATCTATATCAATATAGATTGAAAATTTGTTCATGATATCACCTAAGATATTGGATAAGCAGTTTCAACTACTTTAATAGCTTTATTTACCCACATTTCAACTGTCCAATTTTCAAAAGTTCCTCGAACCCTAATTCGATCACCTTGGGTTCTGTTTTTTTTGGAGACATTTTTATAAGCACCTCTTACAACCCTTTTAATTTGCCTTTCTTGCAACCCCCAGAATATATCTTTTTGCCCACTTTGTATCGCTCTATATCCAGTTTCCGAATGCCCACTAATTATTTCCTCCCAATCAAATATAAGGTTTCTAATCGAAGGCAGATCTGCGGGCCGTCTACTCGATGGGGACCAAGACTTACTATCTTTTTCAGGATTGATCTTTCCCTTCACATGATACGCTGTTTCCGTTTCCTTAATCAATATTAACGAGGTAAGATTAAAACGAGATCGAATTCCGGGTAATCTTTCTTTGACAAAAGCAGGCGTAGTATCTTTCATGTTTTGTATCTTCTCAACCTCTGATATGGCATTGTTGAGATCAACTTTTTTCTGGGCCTCGGTTCGCTTGTCTGGTTTAGTCATATGTTTACGCTTCCCAAACAACTTCTTTGCCATTTTCACAACAAAACCCACAATCTTCCCGATAACCATATCAATCGGTTCACGGATTTTCTGGATAATGCCTTTAATTTTCTGGCCAATACCGCCCAACCCGATCAGGCGGGCCAGAAAACTGATGATGATCGGCAAAGACTTCGACAAGGCATTTTCAATCGCATTGGCGGCTTTGCCAAGGCCACCGCTAGCAATCATCGCAATGGAATCAAAAACTGCCCTCGTAAAGTCGGCGATCTGGTTGTAACGGGCTATAAAAAACTTGATGACATCATAAATTGCTATCACTGCCTGAACTAGAGCACTGGCAGGATTAAAAAAGCTAAGCAATTTTGTGATTGCTTTAACCACAATGGTTTCCCTTACCCAACCCATGATCGCGCCGAAAACCGTTTCTTTCAGGTCACCAACGAAAACTTTTACCCGCTCCCACATTGCTACTGGGCCCTTGGCAATCAGTTCTTTCACAACCCCCACAGTCTGCTCGACCCTTGCCATGATCGCCTCGCCTTGTGGTCCGAGTTTCCTGATCGCCAGCGTCCGAATTGCCTGGTAGCTCATACCCAACAGTTGTGTCGCCAGTGTAAAAACACCTTTAATATCAAACTTTTCCGGTAATTGAATATTTGCTTTCGCCAATGTACCAAATAGCCACCCGGTAATGCCTTTTTTCAAATGCTGTAAGATATTTGCGCCAAACTGTCCAACTCCCTGTCCTAGCCCTTTCACTAAGTTTTTGATGAAACCGACCGGATTTTTGATGATGTTGATTAAGACAGACTTCCCTTTGTTCAGAATTCCCATAACCCTCTTTACTGGCGCACCGACCAATTTGAGTGCCCCTCTAAAGATGAATTCCATAACTTTGCCGCCGATGGATTTTACAAAGCTAAAAATGCGGCTGACGGTGGGACCAAATACTTCCTTGACGATCTTGATATTTCTTGAAAGCCCGTACCAGATCGAAACTCGATCCCAGGCTTCGGAAATCAGCGCTTTGATGCCCGACCAAGTAATATTCAAGGATCTAATTTGTTTCAGAAACCAGGTCAGGGCTTGATCGACTGCGCCAGCTTCGTTTAACTTATCAAACAGAATGGTGCCACCCGGGATCAACCCCAAGAAGCCGCCTACCAGGTTTTTGGCATTCCTGGCAACTGCTTCGCCAGTGAGGGGATTCTTCCCGATAATAACAGTAATAAGCGTATAACCCGGGATATGTCGGGCAAATTTATTTAGAAACCTGCCTATAAACCCTGGTAGACGCTGAATTTTACGTGGCGATGGTGTTATCTCGACACGCCTCGACTGAATTGGAAGATTCTTCGGATTAACATGAGTCAGCTTGTCCGCGACCAATGATTTACCTGAGTCAGCTTTAGGCTTCAGTTCCCCTTGACCGGAAGGAATAGGTTCACTACTACTCGTGCTCCTGGAACCCAGACTGAATTCAGCTTCATGTGAACCATTAGCCTGCCCCCTCTTTGACTTCTCCTCCAATAGCATTCCAACCGCGTGATTACCCAGTTTGCGCTGGATAGCTGTAATATTTTGCGAAGCCAGGGGAAGAGTGGATAGATGCGACGGGAAATCACGGGTTAATTCCACGTCTTCAAATTGGGCTTCCTGCGACGCAGTATGCTCACTAGTTCTTGCAACAGGTAATTCCCTGACAGACGCACGCTTCACTTTTTGCTTTGCTTTAACGGAATGCTTCCGCATTTTAGTCATTTTATCTTGTAGACCTCTTGAAATGATCCCTTAATCTGTTGGTACTTTGTCTGCCGTTTTCTTTCTGCGAGAAGTCTTGAATAAAGCCTTGGCTACTTTTGAAACTTTTTCTACCTGCCAAACCTTGCCCGCAAAAAATGCGGCTGCGATATTATTGACGCTCACATGCTTGGCGACTTTATCATTAATAAATTTAAAGCGATCCGGGTACTTGTTGCGACCTGACAGCATCGTTGGGCCCATTGCCTCACGGGCCAGGAACTCCGTGAATCCCTCATTTATATAACGTGGGGCAACCATCTTGTCATTCCATTTTCTATAGTCGTTATGTGCATAGAAATGAACAAGCTCATGAACAAGAATTGGTTCAACTTTGGCCATCGCCAAGCCTCTATGGATATATACATTACGGCTGGTCCCATCTCCTTCAAAGAAGGCAGGCTGACGATTGGCCATTATCTTCACATTCTTATTGATTGCTCCGTCGGCGAGAATATCTGTTATCACTTTTTGAAATCGGCTGTCGCTTTCGTCAATACAGTAATCGGCCATAGATGTCAACTTATAGATACGGTTCGCCAACCATTGCTTGACAAAATCCGGATCCCTCGTTTTTTGTTGCGGGAGAATTTGTACCCGTTTTTGAACTTCAGGATCGCTTAACGGCGATTTAATATGACTATTGAAATGTTTGACAATCCTTTTATTGACCTGAGCGACTTTGGGATCGATGTCTGCCTGGCTGGTCTTGGTACTGACAGTGCCAGTAACTAAAGTTGGTCGCGCTTTTATCAGAGCATTAAAATTGGTGCGAAATTCATTAACTATTTCCTGCCGGGTCGTTTTGGGATGCTTGGTAGTCGCTTTGGCTCGCCATTTTTTGCATTTACCTCCAATAGGAGAGTCAATAAATAAAGCCTTATGCACTTTTTTACTTGTTGATGGCTGGGCCTGAAGAATCCGGCCGATTGCCTCATTTCCCAATTTTCGCTGTAAGAAGTTAACATTCTGGAGAGACAAAGGAATTGAATCCACTTCCACCCTAGCCAAAGCTTTCGGTTCACGAACATCAAGAGAAGGCTCCTTACTTAACAAGGATCGATTCGTATTCGGTTCTCTTCCCGAACGTTTTACACGATTAATAACATTTTCCAATCTGTTTTGCGAGGTATTGAGCTTCATTTTTATAGAACCAGAATCACGAAAAGAACACAATATGGAGCACACCACAATTGCTCTCGATCAGGTTATAGGACTCCGTATGGTGCCTGAATTGACTTGACACCATTGTTCTTCAACATAATCGCGGATGTCCTCGACAGATAACGCTTGCACAACATCCCCATTCATATCGAACTGGAAACAATCTCTCAGCTGGTCAAACTGTTCGTACTTAATTCTAAGAAATCCACTAGGCCGCGGCTGACCAAACTGAACTTTGTATGTACACTTCCAGGCATCATAATAAGAACACAGCCGTGGGCGTTCCGGCAAATCATAAACTGAACAGCGATTGTCTTTTAAATGCCTGCAAGTAGTTTTTACAATAATCGACCAAACATCATCGGCAATTCCAACCTCTATACCCGGAAATCCCAAACAAAATTTTAGATAGTCAAGTCCGGCAATATTGGCCGGTACCGGGTGCGGGAACACAAGTGTTTTACAACAGTATGCCTGGCAATCAGTACATGCATCTTCAAATGCATCATACGAATAGGTTTTTTCTTGTATAGGTATGGTTCCGCCTTTCAGGACTGTCCTTTGCCATTCGTCAAAAACAAGATCTTTATCGGGGGGCTGGCTAGAAAATGTACGAGAATCGATCGGCATTTCGGCGAACGCCTTAAGCATGACTTCCCAATTAGGCACTTTAACAATATTGCGATCATCATCAAAAGTGATATTTGAGACAATGAAATCTAATCGTTTCCGATCAATACGGATAAAGTCTGTACTGGCATTATCGGTTAGAGCACGTTTATACCAGCAATTGTAAGGATTGTAGTGAACACATATCTGCGGTTGCTCGGGTTTATTATGTATTGTACACGAACGCTTCTGCCGATCAAGAAAACGGCATGGATAGTGGTAGTAAATGCTCCATTCCCCGCTAGCGGAAAGGCCCAGCTCAATCTTATCAAAATTCAAGGCATAAATTGCATGATCAAGTTCCGACAAATTGGTCAACTGAAACGTATGCAGCGGCAGGTGCGTACAGCAAGGGGAGGTTTTACAGGAAATACAAGGCGATTCAAGCGCCTCCCTATGGGACAAGCATTTGCTATTCAACTTCATATTGGACCTCTTGTTGGGAATTCCATGAGCCTGACAAATTCTTATCTATCACTATTGATCCGCAATTCGACAATTTCATGATGATGTCCGTTCTCAGGCCATAATTGCCTGGACTATTCACCTTTAGCAATCGTTTCTAAGAATTCTACTAGTGGAGGATAGATACCTTCGTAAATAACTTCATGAGATTCATTTTCTAACCGGACTGTAATTATATAAAAACCCCCATCTTGAACAGATTTATCAGCTTGATAGGGTGCCTGATTTATAATTTCAGCTTCTTGCAAGCGTTGCCTGATTTCCTCTACTATTTCTTCTTTAAGCTGCGTGGTGGGAGATGTTGGTAGATCGGTATCAAAGGGCGTTTGCCAATCCTCACTGCTTCCCGAATGCCACGCGAAAAAAAGCCGCCCATCTTCAAATAGCACCCAGCGATAATTATGCTGGGGATTTTTGCCGCGATTAATCACTTGAAATTTGATAAGAGCGTTGGGCGGTAGTTCATTTGTGTCTCGACGCTCAAGCCGGATATCAAGTTGATCCGGAACGGGTCCGGTATATAAATCATCTTTCATTCCTGCCTCTTTATTTGTTGGTGGATGATCGCTTAAACTCTCTCTCGTCTTTTTTGCGGAAGAATCATCGCATTGAACTCCCGCGAAGGCGAAAATCAACGCCAAGGCTATCATCTGACGCCAATTTGTTTTGTGCTCTATTAGCCGATAAATTTCCAATCTTTATACCCCAGTTTTGGTGTCGGTACCGGTGCTTTCTTGAGTGTGGTTTCGGCGAGTGCCGACCAGAAAGTAACATAATGTTGGATGCGAACATCATCACCACCTTCCATAATGCTGGCATAATCGGTATCTCCCTTTTTTGCAACCTGATCGGCATAGGCCTTTCCAAACGCCTTCTTGACCAAATTGTAATGTGAAGTTTTTCCGGGCCCGTATTCATCATCTAGACCGAACATGTGGCCAAACTCGTGGACATCTACCGCTTGCTTATTTTTCCAACCAGCCGGTATTTCCGGAGTAATCACTACCTTGGCCCATTTTTTATGTGCGGTTGCCCCGGTTTCCCCGACCCAGGTGGTTATCAGGTTGTGATTGTTAAGGCCAGTACCTTTCAAAGCCTTTTCCACTGCTAATGCCCGTCTCTTAGACAACCTCTTATTATGTGTTTTCTTCCCTGTAGAACTCGAATGACCTTTAATTTTAATATTAAACTTCGGGTTGTTAATCCGTTTAAGATAAGTCGCTAAAAACTTCAACTTCGGACTATATGCCCCCGCGATGGCCGCCGAATTATTGGCAAACAATAGCGGGCTGGGATTGATCCGATTTACTCTTTTTAGTTCTCCCTTTCGCGTCCCGGGATTAAACTCAAATTGTGGTGTTTCATCACCTTTATAAAGTTTTGTTGCTGATTTATGGACCTGCGCTCTTCCTTTGGTTTTGCGCCTCGCTTCAATTAGAAAATGCTGCCCGGCTTTCACTTCCTGGACGCTTACCTTGACATTGGTTGGATTCAATTTTCCCCAAACGATTTGTGGGGAACGCTTATTTTGAAAGGCATATCGTTTGCTCCAGGCTTTGGTTACCGAATTTATTATAGATTTGCGGTAAGCCTTTTGAAGGGCTTTCCTCTTTGCACCGCCGATACCAAACAATAGCTCCAAAATGGAGGGCGGATCATCTGGAAATACAAATTTGACCTTCATATTAATATTCAACATATTGAGCGACGGTTGGTAAAGAACGTCGAATTCTCCGGGGTTACTAATTTTGAAGTTAGGCCATTTGTAAGGTCCTTTGGCAATAAATTTAGCAAACTCTTTTTGGGCTTTTTTAACTTTTGCCGCCTGGCGTTGCAGCACATTGTTGCCGAAATGTTGATTCACTATATTTAAACTATCACTAGCGGAAGTTTTATAATCACTTGCCCATAAATTGGCCGTGGAAGGTGAGTTCTTTATGCCCCAGAGGTTTTGGCGGTCAGAGATATCATCTGAAGGCTCCTTTCTTAGTCCCGCCGTCGGGCTGTACCGCCGTTGTTCAGGTCCGATACTGCCGTTCTTCAAACGCGTTTGAACTATTTGCTCGAAGGATTGATTGCCAACGAGATGATGAAGTTTCGTCAAGCCACCGATTTCATCTTGAGAAGCTTTTTTGCTTTCCGGTAAATTTGCGGAGGCTTTTTTTAGATTTGCGCGATTTTTTTTCGATAATCGATTGCGTTTCATAACTCTTACCAGCAATGAAGATGGAAGACGTTGCTCTATTTTCGGGCTTAACTCAAGTATAGTTTGTTATCAAAGGTTTTCTAAATGTACAGGCACGTATTTGCAAGATCAATCATTTTGAAGATGCATTTCATCCTTCCAGAGCGTTGCATCTTACCACACCGGAACGTTTCCCAACGCCTTAACCCACGAATAATCCAAATTGTAGCGTCCCAATTGACGGGAGGGTACCTGGTTATTTTCTACCTGAAAAATCAGTTCTTCCAGCGCACTTTCATGCTGAAATGCCCAGGCAGCAGCATTGGTATGTAAATGCCAGGCATGCGGAGTGTGCAGACAAACGCGCCGAAGACCGCTAATTCTCAGCAAATCAGATAGCACAATTTCCATTCTCTGATGATTGCCTCGCAGCGGTAAGGGACAACACTGCAAAAACCGCTCTTTCTTGAACAGAAAATATCGAGTCGTTACTGTGGGGTAGACAAGTAAATCGCTTCGCAGGTTGACACCGGGCCGGAAAGAAGTGGTTTGCCGCAAATTGCTGGTGAACGGCCCGGGATTGGCCATAAAGAACAGTATTGAAGGATCATTCTCAATGCGTTGAATACCTTCTTCGACCCAACTAAAGTTCGGTGCGGAATAGAAAAGCATATCGCTATCCAGCCGCAGAATATAGTCCGCCTCAGGCATCATCATCGAGGCAGCATAAGATAATGTCGGTGAACCATTATGGGCTTTTAAGGGAATGTGTCGGCCGATTTTGTTAACTGAGTCGCTTGACATTTGCGAAACTTCTATGATCGTGTCGACAATCTTCTGATCGAGGAGCTGCTTGAGCTTCTTGTCATATGCGCTGTCGTTAAAGCGACGGGAATTGGCATATTTACCGGTCGGCCGCGAGCGATCTGAAAACACCAGGCATTCCTGAAAGTCGTAACGGCACTGCTTGATGACATGCGGAATAACAAGATCAATAAAGTCAGCATCTCCCGGGCAGGTATTAAAAGCAATGGCCACCCGTGGTTTTTTGGATCTTCTCTTCAGATTTTTTCGGGTAGAACGCTTTTTTCGTTCGCTTCCATTTTTTTTATCAGAGGATTTCGTCGTTTCATCGACCGGCTTTTCCGCGGTGCGGGATGAGGTCTTACTACCGGCAGCAGCAGCTTTTTGTGCGATCGGGGGCCGATCATTGTCAGCTTTCACCTTCTTACCATTCCGGACATGGACTTCATGCTCAATGTCGCCCCATCCTTGGGGATTGCGAATTACCTGATCCGGCAAAGGGCGATTTCTTGCAAAGGCATCCGAATATTTTTTAAGCAACCGGTGGTTTTCCATCCAAACTTCGCGAATCTCGGGATCTTTCTGCCAGAGAACGGTCTTTTTTTCATGCCACTGATGAAGAAAAGTGGTCTTTTCCAGCCAAATGATTTTCAGGCCATCCCAGCCAGCACGATAAGACATATCATTATCCATCGCTCCCCACAAAACATATCGTTCGTCCATAGCCCCAACGCCCTGCAGCCAGTCGGTTCGCGCCATGAAACAGGCCCCGGTGCCTTGTTTGCCATGCAAAGTGCTGACAGCCTTCAGCTTTGCAAAGTCTCGAATGATATCAGTCTGAGGGGATATTGCCGACTGCGGAAGGTCACGAGCCTGACAATGCAAAATTGCTCGTCCCGACTGTCCTTCCAGGCAATCAACGGCAACCTTCAGAAAGTTCTCCTGAAAAATCATATCGATATCCGTTAACATAACATATCGATACTTTGCCGCCTTTATCCCAACATTCAGCGCCAATGATTTATTCCATTGATGGGCCTTTTCGATGCGCAGCAACGTAGCATCATATCTGGTTGCAGCCTCATATGCATTTTGATAGTGGCTCGGGGAACTACAGCTGTCCACGATAATTACTTCCAACGGCGATGGCCAATCCGGTTGATGCCGCAAAGATTTCAGAAAATTTGCGACTCGCTGGCCAGAGCAGCGGTTACGAACTGCGACGACGACTGATACACCCATCCGGAATTTGGATTTCCCGTTAGACCTACTGGATTTATTTGAAGTCATTGTTGAGTCATTCCCTTTTGATTTGTGACGAGATTGAAAACCCGACCCATTGCGGATATCCACAAGAAGCTGTTTAAACTCTTGCTGCTCGGCAGCCGGCAGTTCTTTCAAAAGCGCCGGTTCCCGGGGTGTTCCACGTCTATCTACCCTGTGGACGGGATTAGATATATTTTTTTGATGACAGAGCCAAAAAAACAAGACACGCTTATCAAAGTTAAAAATGCGCCCTCGCGACTTGTTAAAGAGAGATGCGCACCATTCCGTATCGGATGCCCGAATTTTGCTTTCATTAAACCGAACCTGGCGAGCAACTTCCCTGCGGACCCCAAGCGAATTGAACAACACTTGCCTGTTATCGTAATCCCTGGAAGTTTGCCGGTTGAGATCAAAAAACAACGATTTTCCGCTACCAGCGAGATGGAACCCTTCCTGAAGTTTTGAGACAAGCCATTCACATTTCTTCGGGTGCTGCCAGTCATCATCATCAAACCAGGTGATAAACTCACCCGCAGCATTGTCCAGCGCCAAATTTCGTTTCAGAGGGATATTGGGTTCATCAGCCAGATAAAAATAGCGAATATTCTCAGATTCGAATCGATCTGCATAATTTACCGAACTACCATCTACGACAATTAGCTCCCTGTTCGGCCAGGTTTGTTTATTAAAGTTCCACAATAGCAAACCGTGAAATTCCGGGCGATTATAGGTCACACATAAGCAGGATATCAATGGCTTCTTTGAATAGGTGTATGTCATTGTTGTCATCTTCTAAAAAGATTTCATTAGCTGTCTAAAGTTTCGAAACCAATTGTGAATTTTGCACCTGATAATTAAGGTGGATGTCCAGCAACAACATCGATGCTAAATTCCCGGTAAGGCTAATTTCTTTAACCGTTTGGCCACCAGGCACAAACATCTGCAAATGGTCTTCAGATGCCCCCTGGCCTTTGGTAATTTCCGTCAATGAAATAATCTCACCGCTAGAATTATCGTAACGAACAAAGACGCTGCGCTGCGCAGAGCTTTCGGATGAAGTCGTGATGAGGTTCGACTTACTAAGCATGGAAGCCCTTGACAGCGGCGGGCGCTTGCGTGGACGCTGGGTGGCAGTTTGTTTCTTTTCTTTTCCGCCGCTATCAGCCGTTTCCGAGGTATCCTGAACCCAATCAAAGGCGTCTTTGTCGAGTCGTGACTTCTTGGCCATTTTATAACTCCTGTTTTAATATTTCCTGACAAAGTTGAGAATAGTCCTTTGCACCATGACTCCTTGGCGCATATTCATATATTGTTTGTCCAAAACTGGTGGCTTCCGCGACACTCACATTTCGGCGTATGAACGTTTTGTAAAGCTTATTCCCGAAATAGTTACTGAGGTTTTCAAAAACTTCATTGTGAAGCCGCAGACGCTTATCGTACATCGTGGCTATCAGGCCGGTAATTTCCAGTTGCTTGTTGACTCGTGATTTAACTTTAGCAACCATCTCGGTCAGTTTGTTTAATCCCTTAATTGACAAGAATTCTGCCTGCAGAGGCACAATCACTTCGGTTGCTGCAGTCAACGCGTTCAAAGTTAACAAACCGAGGTTAGGTGGACAGTCAAGGATGATAAAATCTACCTCCTTGATCTGTTGTAGAATATTTTTTAGAAATGCTTCTCTGCCAACTTCGGTCGAGAATTCAATTTCTGCCGACGCCAGATCGATCGATGCGGGAATCAACTTCAAGTTATCGCGCTCGATCAAGGTCTCGGTCAGTGATGCTTCTCCCTTCAGTAACTCATAGACGGTTACTGCCAACTCATCAGCTTTGATACCCAGAGAATAAGTCAAATGCGCTTGAGGGTCGAGATCGATGAGAACGACGCTCGCACCGAGATTGGCTAAACCAGCACCCACATTAGCGACTGAAGTGGTTTTGCCGACTCCACCTTTTTGGTTCAGCATGGCAATGATGCGCATAGAATTCACCCTTTAACTAAATCTTAGCACTCTCACAATAAAACCGATGGTCGAATCTGTGAGATTGGTAATCGTAAAACGATATTCCATTATTGGATCAGAGCCCGGGGGCGAGTTCGGCGATAGCAGCGTTTGAACTTCCCAATCCAATTCAAAGTCTTGTGTATGGGGACTCATCGATATAGGAATCACATGTCCCATGCGAACCTGGCTGATATCTGCACCGCTAAAGTAAAAGCGTTCCGTATGTTCCTGGGGAATAAGCGGTGATCCCTGGACTCTCGGCCCAAGAATCACGGTTCGATCTTCTTCAACCACCGATAATTGGGGCCAAGCGACCGCTTCATCAGCCAGTTTTTCGCGGGTAATCGCTTCATTCTGGATATTGCCGGTCTGAATACCATTTGGCGGTGACGCATTGGGATCAAAGGTCTCAATTTGTGCGGAGCCAATCGTTCCGGGACGAATCTTTCCAGCCGTAATGGCACCATCCTCAATCTTTGGGGTCGTAACTGCATTCGCGGCCAGCTTGTCGGGAGTAATTGCTCTGTCCTGAATGTTATCCGTTTGGATTCCCGTCGGTGGGGAAGCGTTCCGATTAAAGGTTTCCAATTGCGCCGCACCAATACTATCATCAGCTATCTTTGCAGCTGTAATGGCACCATCAGCTATATTGTTGGTCTGAATACCGGTATTCGGTGAAATACTGCGATTAAAAGTTTCGAGTTTTACAGAAGTAATAGCGCCATCCCGAATGTGCGAGGTTTGAATACCGGTCGGAGATGCAGCGGACGAATCATAGTCTTCAATTTTTGCAGAGGTTATCGCACCATCCTGAATATTGTCCGTCTGGATGCCGGTTGGAGGCGAAGCATTGACATTAAAGGTTTCCAATTGCGCCGCACCAATACTGTTACCAGCTATCTTTGCGGCTGTGATGGCACCATCAGCTATATTGTTGGTCTGAATACCGGTATTCGATGAAATACTGGGATTAAAAATTTCGAGTTTTTCAGAAGAAATAGCGCCATCAACAATCTTAGCGGAAGTAACTGCATCATCGGCCAGCTTTTCGCGAGTAATCGCTTCATCTTGAATGTTGTCCGTTTGAATTCCGGTTGGTGGTGAAGCGGTGGCATTAAAAGTTTCTATTTGAGCCGCCCCAATACTTCCATCAGCTATCTTTGCAGCGGTAACAGCACCTGCAGCAATTTTAGCAGTGACAACGGCACTATTTTGCAGCTTATGTTCGGAAACTGAGTCATTCTTGATTTTGACTTCCGTTATAGCGTCGCTTGCAATCTTATTTCCGGATACCGCACCAGGACCTAGCTTATGTTCGGTAACTGCACCATTTTTAATTTTTTCGTCCGTTACTGCATCAATAGCCAACTTATTTTCGGTTACCGCACCCTCTACTATATCATCAGTATCAACCGAACCAGCAGTTGATTGATCGATAAAATCAATTACACCGGGATCCAATTTCTTTAATGTTATCGCAGCATCTTCAATACCGTTGGTCGAAATTTTCCGCCCTTTGTCCCCACCGGAGTGATCATGCCCGTTAGCAATTGTGAAATCAATATCGTCTTCAGAAATCAGGTTAGCAGGTGTCCGAATCGGACGGCCGGTTTCTTTTTCTTCGTCTGTTTCCAGCACAAATTCACCGGGCGGGCTGCCTTGTGCGATGAGCTTGGCTAGCGTAATCCGGCTTCCAGTCGGATCCGGTTGCGCATGCCAGCGGTAATCCGCAAACTCGATAACCCGATTGTTCTTTGCGGCTTCGCCGCACACGGAGTGAGCAGCACAAGAATCTCGAGTATCATATATAATACTTAGAAAAGGTTTGTTTCTTCCATAAGATGACAGCGGCACCTGCATCCCCCCATCCGGAACCTCAATCAGGCGGCCATCTTTATCAACCGCCGTCCCGGCTGTTATGGTAAAGAAGCCCTCTGGAACTGTCGTCATATCAATTTCCAGACCGTCGATGATGCCATAGGGAAACCGCCTAATAAAGCGGCGCAAGCTTTTGATATGATAGTCTTGCTGGTCCCTAAAATCCTGCGCTACCAGTGTCTGTCCCTTGTAGTAGCGAACTTGTTTTAACTTGCCATTGTTCATACAACTCCCGAACCTTTCCATTTGGTTTTCAAAATGAATTCAATGCCACTCATCAGAATTCGGAATAACCAAAAGCTATTTGTATCTCACGATAAACGAGTGAGAATTTATCCACCTCGTGGCGACGAGGATACGTCTTCCATTGCGAAAATAACGCATTCACGGCCACCGATGGTGGTCTCGGTGATTAAAGAAATTGTTCTGTTAGGCGGAACGAACTGTCCAGCGTGTTTAACTTGCTCACCCAAATCAGCAGGCACGAGCGTCGACCAGGGAACAACTTTGACTATCACTTGATTGTCATACATGTCATAAAGCTTTTGCCGAGCTGCCTCTTTTTCCATCCCGATAACCAGCGATATATCCTTCCAGCCGAGCTTTTGATAGAGCGATAATTTGCTGTCTTCCCACCTGGCGGTTGGTAAATGGGCAAGGATCATCTTCCGTTCGCTTCCCATCCAGATTTTGCCAGCGTTTATGTCATAGATTCTGTCCCGGTCTTCGCCAGTTGCCGCGCCGATATCAACGCAGCCCAGTATAACAACATGATTGTCACTACAGCAGGCAGAAAATTCCTGGCATTTCTGACCATTTCCATGATTGCCGCATTGACATTTTCTCGCCGGCCCGCAAGAGCACTCAGGCAATTCATCTTCGCTGAGGATTTGCACAGAGTACCCCTCCTGAACCCGGGAAAATTCTGGCCGCAGCGGATCATCTTCACATGTGGAGGTATATTGTTGTACCGGTTCGGCCTGACATTCCGAGTATGATATTCCGATATAAAGCTTGACAGCATCGCCGGGAGGAGAACAAATATCTTTAATTTCTTTTTGCCTTTCCAGGAAGGTAATCTTGTCTGCCAAATCGACAACCTTGTCCCGACAGACATATACTTCTTCCCCGTCGCAATCCAGTGCTAAACCCGATTTGATAATAATCTCTGAAACCGGAGTATTGTTCTCTTTTTCCTCGTCGGTCATGGGACGCTCCTGAATTTCCAGGCCCCAGACAACACCGCTGCCATGAAGGCGGTTGCTTTGCTTGAGTTTCTGCCGAAAGTATGTTTGTTCCTCCAGAAAGTCCCGTTCAGTCAGGAGCATGCCATGGAAGTATCGCAACCGCCGATACTTACCGGCAGTGGTTTTGTTTAACGCAAGCGTACCATTGGTAATACTTCCGTTGTTCGCCATAATCTATTTCTCCTATACTAAGACTCTATGAATAATACCCTTTTTAACATTGTTATTTTCTTCATGTGCTGCGACCCAAAGAAAGCGCCCGTCAAAGATCATTTTTGAAATCGCATAACCGGTTCTCTGCAGGCTAATTTGGACGTCACCGGTCTCTTTGGCATTCATTCGATTCACCTGGTTTAAGACCCGGTTTGAGGGTTCCGCGGCCCAGATATAGTCCCCATCACAGCAAAGTGCGGTATATGTATCGGTAGTGTCATTGGTTTTGATATTGTCACCCGGATGTTGAATATCTATTCTGGTAAGCCCATCCTCATGGGCGATCCACAGATGGCTGCCATCGAATGCCAAATCGCCCGGCCGGTTGTGGCCACTGAATATTGGTCTACCGACATCCGGCTCGCCATTTTCATTCTTCTTGAAACCAATCAAGCCCGTCATATTTGGTGTATCATATACCCCCCAAATAAACTGGCCATCAAAAGTCATCGCTTTGATTCCCGGATCGCTGGATTGCGGGTCTAAATTGTCAAGCTCGAGCTCATATGATTCGAAGCTGCAATCCCGCGGATTAACTCTGGAGAGGTAGTGCGATAGCTCACTGGGCGAGCCATCCTGACAGGTATGCGAAATCCACAAGAATTCTCCATCATAGACAATTTCCTTGGGATTACTTTTTAAGCCTTTGATGCTCAGTTGCTGTTTGTCCCCGGTATCACAAACGTTTATGCCGGTTATTGCACCATCGTCGCCATTGGCAGATGCAGATTCATGGTGAGTCACCCACATATATTTACCGTCGAAGGCTATTCCCCAATTGTTGCCATTGCTTTCCGCAGGCTTTTCCGGACAGGGCCTGTAGCCGGGATTGTGCAAGGGATCATCTTGATCAATGCGCATAAGTTCGGAACTATTGCAATCCGTAAACCAAACAGATTTTCCATCGAATGCGGCTCGCACAAAATGCGCATCGTTAATTTGATCAATCGTGGCAAGTTTGCCGTCTTGAAAATCAATACCGCGAACGGTTTGAGCCAAAATGGGGATAGAACGGCGCCGGTCATAGCGGGTCTCATGAAACTTCCAGACCTCCTCCTTCAGCGCGTCGATATAGTCGAATAACATATTGGTGTTGAAAGCCATTTGGCGGTAATTTGCATTGTCAACGGTCAGTTCGCCTTTTTCATCATAGTAAATCCGCGCCAAAGGAATCTCATCACATTCATTGCGTGTGGAACATGATTCGGTTATTCGGACGGCCGGATTTTTCAGAAGACGATAGGCATCAATTAAACATTCATTGGCATCTTTAATAGCCGCCGGCTCAGGCTTCTCGATCGGCTGTAAATGAACCTGGAACTTGAAATGTTCGCGAATGCGATTATGTTCACAGTCCTGGTCAAATTTTCCGCAATCCTCGATCGGTATTGGCGAAGGTTCAACCTTGCATTCAAAATACATAACGGTCAGATAGTATTCTGTCGGTGACTCGGGTGGACTGGCTGCGGCCTCTTTTTCAGGAACCAGTTTTTCCAAATTCAGAGATTGTTCTTCGGTAATCCAAATCTCGTGACCATAATTGTCAAGGGCTAATCCGGGCTGCACGATCACAGATAATTCGGACTTCTCCTTCACCTGGACTTCCAGGCCGCATAGTGTTCCCCAACCAAACCCTAGACGATTGGTGAGCCAGCGTTTTTCGTTATGATAGCTCTGTTCAGCCTTAAAGTCTCGAACCAGCATCATTTTGCCGAAGTAATAATTGATCCTCTCGAAAAACGTCGCTTGATCTCCAGGTTGTGACTTATTTGCATTGTCTTGCATGTTGGCAGTCCTCCTAAAGCCTCTATTAGTGTAGAATTGTATCAATCGCAATTTTGGAACGGCCACCGATCTGTCCCTTTACGGGATATTTGGTTGCCAAAAAAGTGTCTTTACCAAGGCGGGCCGTCTGGCCGAGGCGCATAGCTGGATACCCCTTGGGGATAACGGTGTCAATTTCCAGGTAAGAATTGTAACCAAGACGCATTCCAGCTTCCGCGGTTCGAACAAAACAGCGTGTAAATGCCGGTTTTTCCTCATCTATGATACGATATAGCGCCTCAATCTGATGGTTTCCGGACAGATTGGTGGTATTGGCAAACAAAGTGAAATCGAAGGCATTAGCCTGAAACGGTTTATCCGCAGACTCTTCAGTATCGATAAGGGTAAAGTCACCGATGGTGGAAGTTTCTTCCAACACCAATTGGTTGGAGAGCGATCGGCCGACAACAGTTGAGACACCGACTTGGGTCTCGGCACCAATAACCAGGGGCGTTTTTAGTCGAAAATGCTCAATCAAAATTGGATCTGCATCTGTATAGAGCTTGACAATTTCCTTCATCCCATCGACAGTTCCACGGATTTTGTACAAATCATAAGCCCTGGCGATGAGCTCTCTCTTGCGTTCCGGCGCCCAATTGTCATCTCTGGCTATCGCCAGCCAACTTCCAAGCCAATTCAGGAAATCGGCAGGGGCAGCCTGCGGATCAAAATACTTTGGCATCTGCGCAATTTCATTCTCGATACCGTATGAAAAGGATTCAAAAAGGGACAGAAAATGTTCCAAAAACGCTTTGCTGGCCTGATCTTCCTGGTAAGTCCCCGGCAAATAGCGCAAAAAGGAACGACGGGGGAAGTAGATCTGCAGATCTTTAATGCAGGGGCTATATTGTTGGTCCCCGAACATCTCAATTTTCAAATTCAGAAATCGGCCGAAGGCATCGAAAAACAATCCGTCGTTACTCTCGAGTCCATTGCGAGGACTGCTCAAGACCGGCGTCCAATCCTCCTGGGGAATGCCCCGCGAGTCTCTGGCATCATCAGAAACATGATAGAAGACATTTATCTTGGTTTTCGGGAAAATCCTGGCATTTAAGACGATGCGGTGCCACTGGGTTGTCTTTTGTTCCTGGAAACTGTCAAATGATTTTGAAAAATAGACGCCGCGCTGCGAGAACATTTCTGCCCCGGTCAAAAGAGTAATACGGCCAGGATTTCCACAGTTAGCAAACAAATTGCCTTGATAGTCGACCATTAACTGGTGGCAAACCCGGGAATATTTACCAAAACTGCCCAGAAAGCGTCCCTGCTGATCGAAGGTATAAATTTTGAGATTATCAGAATTGCCGCTCTCGCCGACATATATTTGCCCTAGATGATCAACAGCGATGCCGGAAAAATGCTTCTTTATGAGCGCGTTCTTCAAGATGAAGGACTTGAAATTATCACTCGGTTCAAGCCCCAAAACACCTTGTATGGCTTGCAGGAATCCAACCTTGCTCTGAAACTCCTGATTCAAAAGTGTCCGTAGTTTCACAACTAACTTGTGCGTTTGCCGGGTTATCTGCCTTTTCTTAAAGAGTGCTTCTGTAATTCTGTAGTAGTTACTTTCTTCAACTGGATTAATTGCCAGCATTGTATTGCAGCGACGATCAATCTTTACAATTTGATTTGAATCACCATCAATCACATAAAGAGAGTCTTCTTTGTCGATTGCTATACTCTGCGGAACTTTGATTAACTCATTCTGTATCCTTCCTAGGAACCGACCGAGGCGGTCAAATTTCTTTATGACCTTATTGCCATAATCTAAAATATATAGATCCTCACAGCTATCGATCACAATGTCCTTCGGGCTTCGCAAAGCTTCCGGCGTGTTGTGGTTTTTCTGATATTTAGCCGATGGCTCACCCAAGATGTAGCGAATTTGGAAACCGGGCAGCAAAAAAGCCTGAATTCGGTTGTTGTAAGTATCCGCCACATAGAGCGTCGATTTTCCGACTGCCAGACGGCCTGCCGGATTTAATCCGGTAAATTGACAGAATTTAAATTGTCCCGGGGAATCGCCAAATCCGCCCAATCCTTTAAGCGCCACCGGGTCATCTTCTGAGGTGCCTTGGGTGTAAATCTTCTGCTGATTTTTAGCGGCGTCAATGACAAAAAGGGTTCCGTTCCTGTCTAGCGTAAAGCCCGTCGGCTGCTTAATTTCGCCAAGAGGAAAAACCTGCTGCAATGAACGCAGAGCAAGCTCTCCCTTGGGATTAACATACATTGATTCGCTAAATCCCTCGTTCCAGCCTTCGGCAGTGTTAATTACGAAATATTTAAATTCTTCACTTTTCATGATATTCTAATTGATTTTCAAGTTATGATGGCCGGCGTATACGAGGCCGATTTTCGGAATCTGTATCGAATCACTTCCCGGATAGCAACTATTTGAAGACAACACCAATCTATCCACACAGGCAACACCTTCAATACTCTCAATAACCTGGTAGATTTCAGATTTGTGAACCGCCCTTCCAAAGGGCCAGCCTTTATTATCCGGGCCTCCCCCATAAGGATCCAAAAGTTTATCCAGCGCATGTTCGACATCTGCTTGCAAAGCTGCGGGGCCCAGGCGACCATTGCTTTGAAGCGTCGCTTTTACGTCTACTGAGATGAACTCCGGTCCAACGACGTGCAGTTGAGTGGCTACCAGACGTTTCTGCTCGAGATGTTTAACGACGGTATTCAGGAAACCTTGACTGGGGATCGCGGCTCGCGCTTGTTGCAAGATTATTGACTGGTACCTTGCTGCATCCCCGGCGCCGAGAAGATTTTTGAGCTTTTCGATGAATTGACCTTCACCGTGAATCTCCTGATCGACGAGTCCGCCAAGCCTTTGAACTACCGCCAAGGGCAACTTGCCAGCTACTTGCAATCTATTGAGATCCTGGTCAGTAAATTGATAGTTTTCGAGCAGAGACTTTAGCGAACCTGGGAGAATATGGGGTACGACAACAACTGTAATCGTTCCAGGAATTCGCATGGCCGTTAAACCTGGATGATACATCGGTAAGGCTTTAGCTCTGGCGATTTGAATGCCTGGCGTTTGCAATGCTAATTCTTCGAAATCGACTGAAGTGATGGCGCGAAAGCGGGACTTCAGGTCACGTCTGGCGCGTTTCTGCGCAGCATCAAGATCCTCGCCGCCGTGGCCCCCAATCGCTGATTTGCGGTTAATGACTTTTAATCCGCCAAGATCTGACTCAATTCGGTTGATTGTCCCAGGTTGGACATTTCCCTTTTCTCCGCCGCCAACACGATAACAAACAATATTCAGGTTATCTACGCCCTTTGGCGGCACACGGCCTTGAATACCATCACCAAAATTGATTATCCCTTCAGCCAAATTGAGTGTATAATGCCGGTCTTCTGGTCCGGAAGCATCAAAGTCACTCACTTCTTGCCAGGTTCGTCCGCTAATATCCGGCGGGGAGTCATCGGATGCTTCTTCCTGAACTACCAGTTCCAGACTCCCTGCCAATACCGGTTTGTGATCCAAACGTACAGCTTGAAACGGTAGGCCGGTACCAGAGGAGTGTTCATTCCGGAAGGTTTCTTTGTGTGATGCGGATACCGTATTTAAAAGAATTGTATCCAGGCGCGGCGGTATTTCGTATCCTGATCGATTGACCATTGCACGCAGCCAGTAAAGAGATCCATAGCCGGCAGGCGGTGAATTGAGCTGAATATTTTTAAGGGAAGCCGGCACTATATCTTCTGGCAGGTCAAAAACAATTTGGCCGTTGAGCGTCAGGGCGGCCGTGTGATCGATAATTGCCAAAATTTGCCATTTCGATCCGTTCCAATATTCCCAAATTAATTCGGCAGACGGCAAGACGGCGCTCTCCGCGATTACAGAGACTGTTTTTTCTGCCGGCAAATCACTACTATGGACGTTTACTTTTAGCTTAAATTCCGCGGCGGGACATGTCGCCGGGCCATGCAACCCAATGTATAGTTTACTATTCCGGCGGGCAGTTTCGCCAAAAGCAAGATAGAAGATGCCGTCCAGGCTATTCGCTTCTGTGTTGTCTATCCAGCTTTCGTTGTCGTTAGTCAGTACGCCTGCCAATTTCAGCGGGCTCACATTCAAAGCCGTCGGACAGCGAAAAGCATCTAGAATCATTGACCGGTATTTGAAGAGCCGCGACTCGCCAAGTGTTTCTCTTAAAGCGGCTAGAAAGACATCTTCTGCTGCGCAGATTCGATTCTCAAGCAAAACCAGCTTTTCAATAACGTTTTCAGGTACATTCTGCTCTCTCAAGTCTTCCAGCACTTCCGATGTGATCTTGTAATCAGGCTCCACTTCAAAAATAACTTTTTCTCCACTCGTGGAATCCATCGCAGAGACCTTCGTCCCCCACTCGATAGGAATAACAGTACCTTTTGGCGGGGATTCGGGTGTGACATCGTACTCGATTGGCGTAAATGTCAGGTCCACCGTAGCAGAGCGGGGATTCCGAGGCCGATTATTGACCAGTTCCAGAAATTTGAGAATATGGTTCCGGGTCACTCGATTTAGCCCATAAATCTGCATTTCCGAAAGCCAGGCGAAGAGATCTATCAATGTGATACCCGGATCGCTCAAATTGTGATCGGTCCACTCCGGTGCATAACGCGAAATTAGCGCCCGGGCTTCGACAACTAGTTCATCAAACGTTTTGTTGTCTAAATTTGGAATCGGAAGTGACATTTAGTGCTCTCTTTGTATTCTGATCAACTGTCCTGGCAGTCTGATAAAGTCTGCATTAAAACGCCATTGTTTTCATCAAATGCGAATTCCAGTCCGATGACATGGTCCCCGGAATAAGGCAGTGTATAGGCGTCCAAAACCAAATCACGCTCTACAGCTTTGCCATCGGCGACTATCCTTAAATGTGGTACGGCATTTACCTCTTCGATACTCTCCAATAATGCAAATATATCGGAGAGACAGATGGGCGCACCAAATTCCCACCCGCTTTTTCGGGCGCCCCCGGTTAAGGGGTTAAGATATTCCTTGAGACGCTGCCGTGCGGAGCTTTCCAGAGTGGCCGCGGCATCAATCGTAGTGGGTATGATCGTTGCCTCGACAACCACTTCTATGAATTTCGCCCTACGCACATAGATTTGATTGGGCGCCGCCACGTTGTTGGCGCTCAAAGCTAGCAATCCTTCAGTTACCTCTTCTATTAGTTGCCGAGTCGGCTCGGGCTTGTCCTCTTCAGAATCCGGCAGAATCAGAACGGTCACCCAACCCGGAACAAAATCACCATTATCATCTCGGTTCGGGAGACATTTGGCCCTCGCAACTTTACGGGAGACATTGCGGGCCATCCATTCAAAATCTTCGCTTGTTACAGCCCGGTTGCGATTTTTGAGTTGTTGCGGCCCGCGCTCCAGCACCTGCTCCAACGTTTCGGTTTCTGCTCCACCATCACCGTCCAGATGATTAACCGCTTCCTTGATAAACGGGATAGCGTTCTTGAGGCCGGAAATTGAATTCTTTGCTATATTGCCAATAGTGCCACCGCCATAGCGGTAATCCACTTTTATGCCGTCCGCGCCAGGTGGCGGAACCATACCTTTCTCACCGTCTCCAAATTGGATGATGCCCAATCGATTATTCATTAAATAATGCCTGCTGTCCACACCTGATTTATCGAAGTCAGCAACTTCATGCCAACGAATCCATATTTCTTTCTCTTCTCCGGCTTCGTCACGCACAATTTTAATAGCATCCTGGCCCTCTTCCTGGTGAATAAGTTCCTGTGCTCCTTCACCCGGCAATCGTGGTTCCCGCACCCAAACATCCTGGGATATAATCAACTGCTTCAGGAAGTTGAATGTTTGATCTGCCGTTCCATTACTGGCCCCTAAAATTTCCCCGACAACCGGTGAAGCCTGAAAGGCCGTCGTTGTGTTCAGGTGAATCCCATTGATTTGTGGCGGGACGGTATGCTTTCCTTCTACAACGCTGCCTTTTAACCAATAATGTTTTTTTCCGAACAATTGCTGTTCTTTAAAATCCGGGCCGCCAGCCCATTCCAGCACGCCAATTTTCGTCAGGCTTTGACTTCCATCGGACACGTTTAGCAATACCCAGTCGCTACCATTCCAGTAATGCCACTGCATTTTCAACTGATCATTTTCAGATAAGAATAGTTCTTCTGCATGCCCTAGAATAGTATCTTTGAGCAGCAGCATGTTTTGTTCCCCGATGGTTTTGCGTAGGATATCGACAAAGCGATTTTCACCTATAAACACCTGATTTTTCAAACCTTGTAGCTCCTCCAGAATCTCAGGCGCCAACTCTTCTGATCTCAACCCCCGGAAAGACTGATCATTCAGGCGGAATCCCTGTGAAGCCTCAAATAGAAATATTTCCTGAAGGTCAAAGAGCATTCTTAGTGGACCACCAACCAGCGGTTTATCAAATCCAAGAAAGAGACCGGGATATTGATCGGGAAAAATACGAAAAGGCTGAAATACCCGGTCCTCATCTTTACAGATCTCGCTTTGGTCTTCGAATGTGAGATTGTTATAGGTAACGCACTTTTGCGGAATTTGCTGGACGTCGCTATAAGTAATATTCAGATCTTTGATAATCGGGTATTGAATAATTTGCCGCCGGACTTCCACCTCATCCTGGTTCCTGGGCTCAATGAAAAACTCCTGGCCAAAATCCCCATCGACAATTCGGGCCCGAATCCAATATTTCTCTTCCCCATTCACCTCGATGAGCTCGATATCCTCCGGGCAGGTAAAACGAATTTCCCCGTTATTCTTGAAACGATCAGTCGTATCTACGACCTGAATAATTCGCCAGCCATTGCCATTCCAATACTCCCATGAAATAATTGCAGTAGGATCTTTGCTAATTGGTGGCGGCGACGTGTTAGGGCCGATATCATTCCATTTGCTTTCGATCTCTAAGGTAATTTCGGCCCCTTTCTTGGACAGGGCCTCGTTGCTGGCGATATAGAATGTATCGAAAAGTACCGGGAGTGTCCCGAAGGGCTTTATCTGCGGAATAATGCGTAAGGTATCACCTTGAACATACGCATTGACGTTCTTGTCCTGGCTTTCGTCTTCCTCCATGTTCAAAGAGATAATGTATTTCGGTTCGCTATCTTCCTGAACCGGGCTAAAGATTTCCGGTGACGGAATTCTGGCAATGTTGGCTGCTTCACTGCTTTGCCCACTCCTTAACACCACTTTATCGCCAACATTGATGCTAACGCCTTCCAATGATTCGGCTAAAACCTTGATGGGTTGCATAAGGTTGGATTCCGCTCGGATCGCAGTAATCATCTTAACCTCTGTGGGCAACTTACACGAATAGCCGTCAGGCAACACCTGATCACCACTTTCATCACCCAGTAAGGTCTGACTGCCAACGACAACAATATTAGGTGTTGGATGGTCGATATCCAGAACCTTAACACGCACTGGGTGATTCTCCAGGTTGTCAAATTCCAGAATATCTCCCTTTTCCAAGGCACTGGTATCCACAAACGGAATTTGAATGCCATGGCTATTTGGAGGAACGGGGCTTTGTATTGCTGCCGGCTTGAGCTCTAAGCAAGGATCGCCGGGAGGGCTACTATAATCCAGGGACAGTGGCACCTCAATGGCCAACATTGAAACCTTGATCGGCGTAATGTCGATAGGAATGTCATTGTTGAAAACCAGATCGGGCGGAAATGGCTGAATGGGATTGACACTAATCCGAATCGAGTTTATACTTGGCAATTTTATGGGAGATATCGCCGTAAGGGTATTCTTCAATCGGCAGCGAATCCAACGATTTTCTTCGCCGGAGACTACTCTCGGTTCAATCGCTCCACTATGTTCTTTGCGCAACGACATAGTACCGCTTCGCTGGAACTCCTCTGTCTTGTCCAGTTCAGGCGATGTCCCGAGGTCCACAGGATTTGTCTGTTCTGAAGATGTCCCATCCTGTCTGACCTTAAGATCCGCCAGGCTGGCCCATAAATTGCCGTTCCAATATTCCCATACAAAATCCAACTGCTTTGTCGCACTGGCTCCGGCCGACAAGTTAAAGTTGACCAGGATTTCAGTAGGACGTTCTTGTGTAAACAAGTCAGCATGGGCCAGGTATAGGCTATGCTCTTGCTGGTCCTCCCCGAATAAAATTGGGAAGGTCGCTTTATCTTTGAAGGCTTGAGTATGCTGATAAAATTTATCGTTAGGACTGTCGACGCTGATAATCTCCTGAAGAGTTGCCGGACTGACCAGTACGGTCTTTTCTGTCTGGAAAATAACTTCTTCGTCCTCTCCGGCGGCATTCTTCCCGGTTCCAGCGAGTTGCGTACCTTTTAATACCGGAACACCAATACTCGTTCCTTCAGTGAGTGTGAATGTTATCGGCGCCGTGGCGGATTGAGCCGGTAACATCTTTATCCCCATCATATCGAGAAACGCAACTAGATTCTTGTGTGGTGTCTCGTTCAAACGGCCGATAATTTGTTCATACATATTCAAATAAATCTTCAGCAGCGCAACTCCGGGCTCTTTTTCCCGCTGAGCATCCCACTCGGGCGTGTAAAAAGGCGCCATCGAACGCGCTTTCCGGAGCAATTCGAGAAAATTTTGCTGGTTTATTTTAGGTGCCGAAAGTTTCATTTGGCTAAGGCCGTCCTTCACTTAAATAAAAGGGAAATACCATGTTAAATTCGTTATTGGTAATAATTACCCGGTAGTCGATTGAGATAAGCAGCTTACCATTTTTGGCCTCCCTGTCAGAAGCTGAAACAGATATGATTTCAATTCGCGGTTCGAATTCAGTTAAGGCAGTAAAGACTGAAGTTTCCACCTCGCGCAAGGTTGCATTGTTTATGGGTGCAAATACTAGATCATGAATACCACATCCAAATTCAGGGCGCATGGCCCGCTCACCTTTGGCGGTGCTTAAAATAATCCAGATTGCCTCTTTGATATCTGCCTCAAATCTTGATAGACTAACCGTCCCGGCAGCGTCTGCGCCCGGTGGAAATCTCCATCCAGTGCCTAAGAAATCTCTGGCCACAACAGACCTCGTTTCGTTTTCGAATACAACTTATCCCCCAATCATTACTGTTGGACATCCCATCGCAATGGCGTTTGGCGGCCCAACTTCTACAATTTGGTCGCCCTGCCGGGCTGCCGGCAGACTATTAATCATGACCGTCATACTACCTATCGGTGCCACACCACCAACATGAGGAACTGGACCGTTGGATAAGGGACAAGTATGCATGTCGGATCCCGCCCGCCAGGCTGGCATACCGCCGATGAGCACATTTACGCTACCGGGACCCGGACCAAGGGGGGTGCCATGACTGGTTACGTCTCCAACTCTTGCGGCCATTGGCATGGTTCGCTCCTTTATTAACAATTCCGGATTTCTTAAAGGGTAAATTAATTGATCTTGACCATAGAGCCTTTAACCGTTAGAATGGCGCCGGCTTTGGTATCTAGATTTGCCCCACCCTCTATCACGGCGTTCGCCTTGGCTTTCGCCTCTAAATTAGCGCCGGCTTCAATTTTTGTATTCGCTTTTGACTTTAACTCCAATTCTTTGGCGTCGAGTAAGATCTTGCCTTTCGGCGCCTTCAGTTCGATATCCTGCTCGCTTTCGATACTGATCAGATTTGCTGTGGTATCGATAGTAATTTTGTTTTTTTCGGACTTGTCTATAATTTCGATTTTTTCGCCACCATCGGTATCATCTAGAATCACCAGATGACCACTTCGAGACTTAATAAGCCGGCGGTTGTTCTTTCCATCATCATTGATTTCCGGTGGTTTCATTTTGGTACTCCACAGCGATCCGATGATTATCGGGAAATCGATATCGCCGTTTTCAAATGCCACCACCACTTCATCATTGACCTCCGGCAGAAAGTAGCCCCCCATCTCGTTGCCACCCATAAAAGTTGCGATTCGTGCCCAATAACTTTCATCCTCAACATTTCGCCAGGGATATTTGACTTTGATTCGCGCTTCGCCATCCGGATCCTCATTATTTGTTACCACTGCAATCGCAATACTCATCACAGATCCTGCTTCGCGTTCCTGGGCAGCTTGCATCATATCGACTAAACTCATATCGTCGTTTCCTTTACACTAAATTTGGTTTTATAACCAGAGCCGTCTATCGTATGAGTACATTTTTGGATATAATAAGTGGTGCTAAATAATTCACCGAGACCGACTAGACTGATGTTTTTACCCGGTAAAATGTCAGGGATACCAATTGATACGCCATTGCCCGTCACCAGGCGCTCAGCAGTTCTATTTAGGATTGACTTGGCTAAATCGTCGGCTTCTTTTTGAGTACTGACTGGTTTCCAAACATTCAAAACTTGTTCTCCTTCGCTTGCCGTGACCAATTCGGCACCGCTACTGGCTCCGCCTTCCCGCCCCTGTTCATCTCCACCTTGAGCTGTACCAATAATGGCTTCCTGAATGGCTGGATCCCACCCGCGAACTTCGACACTGCTAACTTGCTGTGCGGTATTGACCTTCGGGGTGAAGCTTACCAGTCCGCCTCCCCATTCCATGGTCGTTATTACTTCCTGTTCATCGTTGGCACGCGGCCGAAAAATAAAGTCCTGAACCTGCACAAATGCTTCGAAGCTGATTTCATGCGCCAGTTTCTTTACAATGAATTCGAAATCGCTCATCTGAAACTGCTTGATCTGCCGGTGTTTTTCCATGCTGTCCACAATCAGCCCGGTTCCCAATCCATATTTGCCTGCTAATTGCGTTACAATTTCACTATATTTAATAGGCTCATCGACACTACCGTAATTCTCTGAACGTTTGCCTTTCATCATCTGATGTGAGCGATCATGTCCGGAGATATCCAGTTGTGAAACGCCATTGGCCGCGTAGCTTACCTCGACTGAGGTAATGGTCCCATCGAAGATGATGGTCAACTTGCTCCGATCTCCATAGCCAACTTTAATCTGAATCTTTTTCCCAACCTCCAGCAAATGTCCTCTTTTCAGTATAGGAAAGGTCGTTTTGCCTTCATCGAACGGGTTATTAACTTTGAAGGAAAAAGTGTCGGAGCCATTCAACTGGTTATTGACTTGCACGCCGAAGATCTCCATTCCCTGCCGAAGCAAATCCTGTCCTTCTACCAGGATCATATAATTCGGCGCGTAAAAGTTGCCATATTTTTTTTCTATCTGTTCGAATTGCATCTTGCTACTCCAACGGCGGCAATGAAAGTGATGTGCCCGGTTCGATTAAGCGAGGATTATCGATGCCGTTTTCATCAGCAATAACCCTCCATTCGGCTGGGTCGCCATATTCGGTATTGGCCAAATGCCATAACCTCTGCCCTTCCTTAATTACTCTGACTTTGGTATGATCTGCAGAGCGAAGTTTGAGCATGGTTAACTGTTCATTAATGGTTCGATATTCAGTAATTCCGAGCGTCAACGTGGCTCGCACCGGAGTGCCATCGTCAAGAAACATTGTAAAGTTTTGACTCAGGCTATCAATTACACCGTTGAAATCCGTGATCTGGTCACCGGAAATCGTCCCGCCCCAGCTAAAAGTGCATACCGGTGGTCGGTGAAGATTGGGTTCAATCTTCATTAATTTCAGCACCTTGCTGGTTAGGGTCCGAACATCCGTTTGCGCTTCATAGGTATCAAAGAATAGTTTCAGCGTAATCTTCTCGGCTTCGCCGCTAACGAATTGGGTTACCGGCACCGGCAGGCCTGGTATTTTGGATCGTTGAAATTGATTGCGGCTTTCTATGGTAAACTGAGCCGGATTGTACATTGCGGTTACTGCCTCACCGGCATCCGGCGTAATTTTCAATTTTTCCAGTGGCATACTCTCTCCGTCTAGCGATCTACATATCCATTGTGGGCAATTTCCAAACTCTCGAAAGCAACAGTATTTCCTTCAGATTTGAATTCAGGTCCGCTCCATTTGATTGGATAGGCCTCCTTAAAAGTCCAAATCTTCAGCGGCTCACTCTGTTCTTTCCTTCCCAATAATTGAATCTGGATTTCCTGGCGCTTGAAAATACCAGCGACTACTTCCCGATGCCATTTCCAGAGAGCTATGGAATCACCGAGACCTCGCTTTAGCGTCAAATTGTCAAACTTTGTCTCTTTAGGCAGCTTGTGCACATAACTGTTCAACCCACCTTCACGAAATTCTTCGACCTGTGTGGTTGCTTGTAATCCGCTCGCCTCGGTAAATCCACCTTCGATGATCTGGCCAACAATAATTCTAAACCTGAAAGTCAGGTATGGGTCCATAGCGCCACCATATTAACCTTAGAAGAACATTCCTCTGCTCTCTCCTTCGAGACGCAGCTTTTTTTCGATTAGTGTGTAAACCTCTTCAGCCACCTCAGCCATATCTCTGCGCATCAAAGGCCGAGTAGACTCCGGCAAAGAGGCGATTCCTGCAGGTGGCATGAATCTCACGGGATTATTTTGATGCGAAAATTCATTAGTGAATTGTGGTTCGACCGCAACGCCGGCAGCGGGCGAAATTGTATCCTCATAATTGACGGCGGTTCCGGTCACCGCCCTAGCAAGTTGTGATTGCCTCTTCTCGACTTTGTGGATTAAGATACCTGTACTCTCAATTCCCAACGCCAGAGAATCGGACATATTCGCCCAAATTATCGCCGGCTCAGGATTGCAAACAGTAGAACTTTTCGCCATTATTTCTATTTCGTGCCGATGCATCCTGGATATAACTCTACGAATGTTAACTGGACCTGACTGCGGTTTCCGCTGCCAGACTTGCCGCAGCTGAAAATGGCGGGAATCATGGCCCGCAACATTGCCGGGCTCGTTCGAAAACATGGAACCAGGGATCATTCTACTTTTATAATTTCTGCCATTTCCATCCTGCACAATCCCTGCTATTTGAGGCGCTCTTCTATTCATGGTAGAGTAGACATCCAGCATTCGGAGTGTTGAGAACCGAATTAATGAAAAACTATTATACCGTGTTTTTGTCAGGAAGCCGTCTTCCGGCGCGGTGTCTCTTAGATGGTTAGGTCTTGACGGGCTTCTGACATCGCTCTCGACGACTTTTGTAAGAGCAAGATACTGATTAGCAACATCAACATTCGACTCAGGAACGGAAACATTTACATTTGCGCGGTCCGGTAAACCCTGTCTAAAACCTCTTGCAACTGGCTTGAGCAGATCAGACATGACAGTCATTTTCTGGGTTATGACTTCGTTGTCTTTCTGACTGTGAAAAATAGGAAATTTAGACCTTGACTGTTTGGCGCTCTTTTGTGGATATCGATCTTTATGAATCCTTCTCATATTGATCAATATTATGCCGTAGCGCTGATACTGTTTGCTTACAAAGCCAGCGGAATAAGTCTGCAAATGATCACTATGTTTCTCATTTCTTTCTAAAATAGAACGCATTGATACTTTACTCGAAGAGAAACGGCTGCTAACAAACTCCGCAATTCTCTCCCATCTTTCAATGACCCGATTCGCTATTCTCCGACGCTCTCTCGGGGTCACTGGAGCAGCGCCTTCTGCATGAAGGCTCAGATTGATTGGCTGCTGCGAAATCCCGGCATAGCTTGAAATAGATGCTCCCGTGGCTCCGCTAATGCCTCCTGGACGCAATTCCGCTGCTTTTACGGAGGCAAACCGCATAATTGTCATATTGAACCGGGCAGGCCTGAGAACAGGATTGCCCTTCCTCAATATATATTTCTTTGAAGTAGCCACTGCAATTCGATATTCGAAAGAGCTGGGCTGTTGGCCTGCCTCCGGTAATGTCAGTACGTTTGTCAGAATTGGCCATATCGTTTGTTGATACATGAGAGCCAGGCTTTGGTTAAGAACCAGTGCTGATTGATTGAGCGAGGATGTGAATTCAAGGCTCAACTCTTCGCGCTTTGTTGTCAGAGTTGCAAGCCGATTCAGGTTTTGAAACAGCGCACGCTTGACCAGATAGATGCTCGTTTCGTTGGTAATGAATAGCGTTTGTATGCCAGACGGCTGAACATGAAAACCTCTATTTGGTATCGCAGATTCACGGCTTCTTGCGGTCAAAGCTCTGTCTGATACAGCGGGAACAGGCACCATTCTTAACATTACGGCAGATTGTTTCTCGGAGAATTGCCATTGAATGTTGAAAGCCGGCTTTGCGAATTCGAATCGTACTCCAGCTGTCAGATACTTCGCATTACCTTGCCTGCCCAACAATGAGACAAGAAATGATTCATAACTGGATAGAATAAGATAGCTCCAAACAGGACTTCGCTGGCCAGTCTCCTTTAGTAACGGATAAGAGGGGCAACATTGTCCAAAGCGATCCACAGGAATTCGACTCAAACCTATTCGCAGTGACAAACGCCAGTGTAAAAGATTATTATTTAATAAGTTACGGTCCATTAACTGATGCATCCTCGTTAATCTTTTGATTGATACGGGAGATTTCTTCACACCAGTGCCGCCGTTCCCGATGTTCCATATCCATGATATCTCCCCTGGACCAATTGAAATAATAGGAAATGAAGGCGACTTCCCGATAGATTTGATCCAGGGGATACTTTCTGATCACTCCCCCCGATGATTTGTTTCCATCATCCCGGAGGTTTCCAATAAAGGGGAATGATTGTCCTTCCCTAAATCGACTTCATTGATTATGGTATAGAATTCTTGTAAATAAGCCAGATCAGCGGAGAACAATCCTTCGATTGTCTGGGGCGTTACCGTTGGTAGATTGCCCAGTTTACTTACTACCCTGGAAAGCAGGATTACAACCAAATAAGCAGGGTTGTTCTGGACCCTGGCGTCTTTTTGAGGGAGGATTTCGTCAGCCGCAGTAGCCAACCGCATCGTCCCTTTCTTATGGAGATTTCCATCATCATCCACAAAACCCTTAGGTAGGGTAAATTCAAATTCGGTTTGTAAAGCCATTGAATTGCCTCAATTATCAGTTTATACTTTTCTCAGATTTGTTAAGACACACGTGTGAAACCTTCATGTACGATTTCCATTGACTCGATTGCCACTTCGCTGCCCTTACCGGAGAAATCCGTGGGATCATATTTTGTCGGCCAGGCTTTGACAATATTCCAACGCGACTTGTCATTGCCCTCCTCGTCAATCAGAACAATAGATATGTCTTGCCGTTCGGAAGCTGCACCGGTATCTACCACTCTCCGATGCCAATCGTATAGTTCCATGGTATCTGTAATACCCCACTTGAGCGTCACATTGCCATACTTGGTTTGGCCGGATAATTTACGTGGAGTGGGTAAATCGGTCCCCTCACGATATTCAACCGGTTCGACCGTCGCATCACCAAAGCTACACTCACTAAAACCGGCCTGGGTAATACCGCCGATCTCAACGCGGTATCTGAAATTGCGATATGGAATAGGCATTTCTTGATCCTTTCAGTTATGCTGTTCATATACTGTCTGTAGATATTTGAATCACCAGCTTATTGAGGTTCGCCCGTCATTTGCGTAATACGGAAAATAACAAATTCTGCCGGCCGTACTGGCGCAACACCGATCTCAACAATTAAACGTCCATTGAGAATGTCGTCTTGCGACATTGTACTACGATCCGCTTTAACGTAGAATGCCTGGTCCGGGGTGTTGCCCATTAGTGCACCGTTTCGCCAAACAGTTGTTAAGAATGCCGTAATTGTCGCGCTAACCCGAGCCCACAATTTTTCATCGTTGGGTTCAAATACCACCCATTGGGTGCCGTTAAAAATCGAGTGTTCCAGAAAAATGAAAAGACGGCGTACATTGATATACTTCCAGAGAGAATTGGTGGCCATGGTGCGGGCCCCCCATACACGGATCCCACGCCCTTCGAAGGAGCGAATGACGTTGATACCACGCGGATTTAAACTTGCCTGTTCGGCTCTCACCAGTTGGAACTCCAATTTAGCAGCACCTTTGACGACTTCATTGGCTGGCGCCTTGTGAACCCCTCTCTCGTTGTCAGACCGAGCATAAATGCCGGCGATGTGTCCTACTGGAGTGATCAATTTCGGAACCTGAGTAACTGGATCAAGAATATATATCCAAGGGAAATAAACAGCTGCATATTGAGAAGGCCTTGGACGTTTTTTCAGGGTTGCGATGGGTACCGACTTTTCATCAAAGGCCAGGATTGCAAAACGGGTGTTCATCTTTTCGCAATGTGAAATTAGTTTGTCGGCAACTTGATTGGCCATAGTTAGGTTATCATCTTTGTCAAGATTCTGGTTTGGTGCACATACTAAGGCAATTTCATCAATTTGTTCGAAACCTCTCAGACCGCTACGTTTGCCATCTTCAATCTCCCGACCTTCATAATCTGATATGTCAGGATCGGTGTCTGTTAGAGGTGGTGAAGCAGCAAACGAGAGCCAACCATTTGTGTTATCAGGTCGATCACCGGGATTCCCCAGGACCTCAACTTTTACAAACGCTGATATATCATTTATTGCTTTTTCTATGCTATCCGGAGATTCTTTGGATAGGACCAGATCATCATACACTTCACTTCGTGTAGGATCTTGCTGCAAATCGCCGGTCTTAAAATATCCGATTTCTATTCTGAATAGATCAGTTTCGACAGGAGGTGATGATACCTCGATCGATCCGGCTTTCTTAATTGCTACAGCCAAACGATCTCCCCAGGCTCCTGGCCCAATTGCTTTGATTCTCAGAACCGGGGTGTTGCCTGGACTTGGCAATTCCAGTTCGGATGTCTTATCCTCCTTGGAGGCAATTCGCCCAACATAGCACCTCGACCCGCCATTCTTAAAGAATCCCTCAACTGCGTACGCTGTCTGGGAGTTCTTCATATAACTTCCGTATAAACGTTGAAACTGTGGAAAAGAAGTAACGAGGCGTGGTTCCACTGGTCCACGTTCTGTTCTACCCAAAATGCCTAAAGTGCTGGTGCCAACCCCCTCAATTGGTCGTACGCCACTCTCAAATTCTTCGATATAAACACCTGGTGCTAAGTATTCTGGCATTACAATGCCCTCCTTTTAGTAATTGATGGCCACATGCTACAAATATCTGGCTGAGGGATAGACAGTTTTTTAGTCATTCAGTACCTCCCTCAATTAGCTATAGAAAATATCTTTGGATGCTGTCGTGCCCTCCTCAAGTCCAGCAAGGAGGACTTCCGGCGAGATGTCCAAGGGTGAACTATCGCTTACCGCCCTGAGCCGGATGGCTCTTGAAAACGGCGGACTATTATCGGCCGGGCCCTTCACAAAACGCTTCCCAAAATCCGGATCATTTTGATCGTCAACAACGATAATATCGCTGTTCTTCGGGTTCTCGGGATCGTATTTCAAATTGGTAAAGAAGAGAACATATTCTCCTTTTTCAGTTGTCAGGTTTTCCAATTCGCTGCCAACGACCTGAACCTTTGCCGCTGGTAGCGGGTTATTGTTCTTATCAAACACCATTCCACGAATCAAACTCGTTGCTGACGGAAACGGGTAATTGGGTTTCGGTTGCAAATGCACAGTAATTACCACAACGCCTTTATAGATCCTGCATTCCAAATCCTTATCACTTTGGTCCACAACCCCGGCACATGGCGGCGAATTAGAAGGCGGCGGAGAGCTATCGCGATCCAGATGGACAGTAAATTTCTTACGATGGTAAAACTCGCTTTCGATGCAAACTGTATAGGATCTGTCCGGCATATCTGTAAAATTGTAGTAGCCGCTTAAATTGGGAATACCCTGCTTTTGATCTTGCTCCAGAATCACCTTCAGGTTTCCACGCAAGCGGCTCTGCGGATTAAATCGATCCTGCGGGAAAACTGTGAAAGAAGCTCTAAAAAGCTTGCGGCCAAGAAAAAACCGCTGTTTGGTTATCTCTCTCATATTAATCCACTGTTCCTTCTACAACTCTTCCGACCTCACGCTCACGCATCGGATCAATCCGAACCGGGGAGACAGTATAGAAAGCCGAGAGTCGATAGAATGTTTCGGAGAAAGTTGACCAGATTTCTGACATGTCATTCACAGACAATTGGGATTGAACCAGCCAGAATTCATCAGTGCTGCCGTTAAGATCACCGCGAAGTATAGATCCTTTGAGGATCGAGTAATCGTGAAAAACTTGCATGGCCCGCCCTAATATTTTATGATCCAGCAGAGTTCCTTCCGCAACGGAAATGCTTTCTGGGTGATAAGGCGTCAGCATATAATGCAAATCCAGGGCTACCGGGGGACGGCGGCGGTGCAAGAAGTCTGATGCAGTCACTTCCTCATTCCGATGATGTTCATCGATTCGGATAGCATAAAGGAAGAGCAATAGGCGCAGTTCCTTTTGAATTGTTTTGACTTCTGCAGGGGAGCCGAGCACAATTGCAGCTTTGAGATCTGTACCAGGGGTGAACACGTCAGCCATGTTATCGCGGAGGAGGCCGACCATCGTTAACCCAACATCTTGAATCACGGTAAAGCTACTCATTATCTACCTTTGCCGATCCATTATCAGCCACCTCAAAGAACATCCGGCCAATTTCCTGGTTGTTTATTCTTTCAATGAATTGAACATTGACTCTCTTTTCGCTATAGTTCTCCCAAATAGGCCATCGCTCACTGGACCTGCAATCAAATCCCCGGCAAGGCAAGGGACGATTATCGCGAATAGTACAGTGAAAAGTTTCCCTGTCCAGATGCACACAGTAACCATCCTCATCGTGAGCAATGAGGTATGGACGTTTAAAATTCCATTTTACGATGCCTTCCTCAACGTCCTGTTCTGAAAGTGCAAATGGCAGTTTGCAACAGACGGCTTTGCATGCAGCCAGGTTGCTTTGGCAATCCACTTCAGCTTCTTCGTCAAACTCATATTTATCCAGGTCAGAATCTTGATACATCAGCCCGGTCCCACTTTGCGAAAACTTTTCAACCAGACGTGAGGCAATTTTCTTTTTACGAGAGTCGAGCTCCTCGACAGGTAACATTCCTTTTTCCAATAGTATCTCGATAAGCGCATAGAGGAATGCAGTAGACTCCAGCGTCTTGGTGGTATTATCATTGATTCTGCTATGACAGTAGCGTAACCCGGTGGCAGTTTCTTTTCGCGAATCAATTGAAAAGCCATAATCCTTGTTTAGCACTTCAGGATCCATTTTTTTGAGTTGGGCGGAATTGCTGTTAAAAGAATTCTCCATGACACCTTTGATAGGATTGATTGATTTTGACGCTAATTGAAAAGCAAGCCGTAATACTTGCCAAATTCGCTCTTGCCACACGGTCGCCCGATTTTTTGGAATTCCCGTTTTGTAGCCCGCACCAAATGTTCCATTTTGACGATCTGCCCATTATTGGCTGCATAGAATGCAGCAGACAAGGCAATATTTCGAATATTCCCGCCACTCAGCTTAAATTGAGTTGCCATAAAATCCAGATCCAACTCAGTGGCCAACGGGATATTAGCCGGCCAAATCCCGTCCCAAATACGACGTCGATCTTTTAGTGACGGCATTGGGAATTCCACTATAAAGCGAATGCGTCGCGTAAAGGCTTCGTCAATATTCTGACTTAGATTGGTCGCCAGGATCGTAATTCCGTTGTATTCTTCCATCTTTTGCAGTAAATAGGCAACTTCAACATTGGCGTATCGATCATGAGCATCTTTGACCTCCGATCGTTTTCCGAGTAAGGCGTCGGCTTCGTCGAAGAACAGGATTGCATTGCTTCGTTCGGCCTCTGTGAAAACCCGGTTGAGATTCTTCTCTGTTTCGCCGATATATTTATTGACAACGCCTGATAGATCAATCTTGTATAAATCCAGTCCAAATTGAGCGGCAATTATCTCCGCAGCCATCGTTTTGCCGGTACCGGACGGGCCTGAGAACAGGGCGTTGATACCTTGCCCAAGTGATAGTTTTGTGGCGAAACCCCAATCATCCATGACAAGATTCTTGTTCTTGAAATGACTGGCCAGTTCTTTCAATTGTTCCATCTGTTCATCCGGCAGCACTAAACTGCTCCAGCGATAATTTGATTTGACCTTCCTTGCCATTGTCGATAACTGCGGCTGAGATTGGATTCGGCTACTAGCAAACAAATCTTCTTTTGTTATCTGATACTTTAAAGGACTCCGGATCTGAGCGATCCGGTTCGCCAATATGACAGATCTCTTGATTTGTCCGGCGCTCAGAGTAAAACGCTGAGGAAGCATCGCAATTTCCGGCAAATCACCATCCCCCAATTCGCGTTTGAGATTAAGGTACCATAGTTCTTTCTGTTGATTGTAATTGGGAAAGGGCAATTCAATTGGGTATACAGACAAGTCATCCAGCAACTCGGACGGCATAGGATTCTGGCTGCATGCAACAGTGATCCAACCAAACTCTCGAAGTTCCTGAACCAGTATATCCAAGAGGAATTTGTCTGAGTCGTTTGTCTGTTGCAAAGTTTCAAAGTTATCGAAACAAATAATACACGGCTGGAGAATTCCCTCGCGCAGGATTAACCGAATTCTATCGCGGAAACTTTCCGGATCACGCTTTAGCGCACGCAAGTCTACGACCCCACACAATACGTTCAGTTCACTACATATTGCCCTTGTAATCGTTTTACGTCCGCTGCCTTCGCGACCGGTAAGAAAAAACATTGTCCCTAATTGCTTTTCACCATTGGCAGGAACTAACTCTTTGATCAAATCTTTTAACTGTGTTTGCAAGTTGTCGGACACAACAATAGAGTCGAATGAGAGCGGTTTATGAAGACGCAACACTTTTTCAAGATTTGGTTCAACAAATTGATTTTCGAGCACAAAAAAGGTCAAGCGCTGAGGCACACTCAAGAACCCCAAGACCTTCACTGTTTCATAGCCAATTGTTACTTTTTCAACCAAATTAAATTTTTGCAGGGGTGCCGAAGGATGAAAGAACTTAATATTATGAAGTCGTTCTTCTGGTGTCCCGGAAAGAAAGTCAAGTATCAAGTCAATTCCAGGGGCCTTTTTGCTAAGATCATTCTGCAAATACGCATAAAGCTTTTGATATCGAGCATCTAATTGAGGAGCCAGGCATATGATGAAAACAGCATATTCAAAATAGGTCAATCCAAATCGAAGCCGTAGATCATTTAGCGAAAGATATATACCGTTGTCATAGCTAGCACTTATCTTTCCTTCAATTAGATTACGATTGGGAACAGCAATTCCATTGTCCTGCGTGACAATGTTAGCACTTCCCAAGAAATCAGGCTGGTTTAATATGCTGTCAACCTCATCATCTGAAATGTAAAAGCCTGAGAAATTATTGAATTTTTGAATAACATTGGCGCTACGGGCTGTCGATACATAATTGAATATGATATGATTGAGCCATAGAAGCTCATCATGTAAATGTTCAATGCTGTTTTTGTAAAAAGTTTGATTCTTTGCTTGCATCTAACTAACTGCTCCATACCGTTTTCGTAATGGGATACCGAAAGAAATGAAATTATTTTACAGTAAATAATTTCAGCCGGATACACCTTTCAGGAATTCCTCGATCTTTTTTTTATCGCCTTTTATGGCGTACCGGGTAGTGCCTTTAGCATCTGCCTGCGCATCCAGAATATTTGCAGAAATCAAATAGCCCAAATTGGCAAGAATAACATCGGTCAGCTTGTTGATTTCCTGTTGATAGACAGCGATGAGTATTCCATCTAGATTGTCTTCAAAATGCTTTTGCACTTGTAAATAGCTCAGTATTTTGCTGCAAATTTCTTTATCAAAGCGATCCGTAGCTCGATTCCTTTTTCCTTTTTATTAATCAAATCCTGTTCCAAAAAAACAGTATCTTACTAAACCATTATTATATATTGTCTTACGAATGATAAGCGGAAAGCCGTAGATACAGAATTGGAACCTAAAGATCACAGCAGGCACTACAGTATTCAGGTAAGTTGTTATTTATTGAATATTTGACTGGTGGGGTATAAAAGTCACTGGCTTGGAACTATTTGTCACAGCAAGTGATGCGATCTGACGTGCCAATCAAAGGCGAAATAGCCAGGTGATTTGAGATTGTTTCACCAAGAATCGGAGAAAAGATCAAAATTTTGCGTAGCTTAATTTTGTCAGGTGCAGGAGAAGAAGGATGTTCCTATATCTAGAGGCGAAATTCAGCAGGATTGATATTGTGTTTTTTTAACAATCGGCAGAATGCTCTGCGATCCTTTTGGGCATATTGTGCAGCGTGAGTTACATTGCCATGCGTTTGCGATAACAAGTTAATCAGATATCTTTGTTCAAATTCCATTATGGTCTTGTCTTTGGCATGTTTAAACGAAGAAATATCTGTCGAATTACTTGCTGCTTTAGTGGTTCGTAATTCAATTTCATTTGGCTTAATAGTTTCACCTTCAGCCATGACAACGGCTTTGTGAATTACGTTATCCAATTCACGTATATTGCCTGGCCAGTCATGGTGTAATAATTTGATGAGGCTAGCTGCCTCAATTCCGTGGACTTCCTTTTGGTATATCAAAGCATAACGACTAATAAAATGTTCGACTAATAGAGGAATATCATCCAATCTGTCGCTTAAGCACGGCAAATCTATTTGAAAAACACTCAAACGATAAAAAAGATCTTCGCGAAACTGCCCGCATTTGAGCTTTGACCACAATTCTCCTTTGGCTGCTGCAATAAGCCGTACATCAGCAGACACAAATTCAGGCTGTCCGAGAGGTTTGAATTTCTTTTCTTCGAGAAAACGCAGTAATTTCGCCTGAGCCATGGCCGGCATGGATTCAATTTCATCCAAAAAAAGCGTACCACCGTTAGCATAACTGATAAGCCCTTCTTCGGAAGAATTTGCAGTCGTATAGGCACCTTTCTTATGCCCAAAAAGCTCATTTTCAAATAATTCTGTGGGAATGGCGCCACAGTTTACTGGCACAAATCGACATTCCGCCCGCGGACTCAAAAAATGAATCATTCGCGCTGCCAGTTCTTTACCAGTGCCTGTTTCCCCATTCAAAAGCACCGTAATATTGTGGCGAGCCACTCTGCTAACATGTTCCTTAACGAGCTCTATTTCAGGTGACCGCCCTTTGAGAAGGTTGTCACCAAGCAGCAATTTTACATCTTTTTGCGAAATCCGGGTTCTGGCAAAGGGCTTCTTTGTAAGATATTTTTCAATATGAATTACAAGATTATCATCAGAATATGGTGGTGTTATACAATGCCACATATGGTTTTTGATTGTTTGGCGAAGTTGTTCATCCGGCGCCCTACTAATCAGACCAATTACAGGGACAGGCGGGCAGTTTTCTAGAAAATTTCGATATGAATTGCTTAAATGCCTTTCCGCACATTTGGAGAATAGCACCAAGATCAGGCCAGACTGGTTAATGGTCTCCCAGCAATTATCGCCACCCGTAACTATACAGGCCTGTATCCCTGTTTTGGAGTGGATTAACGACTTGATTTCTGCAGATTCAACGGTCGCCCAAGGATCGAAGATCGTAATTCTCGATTCCCACACAATATACTCCTTCATGACCACCATAGTAAGCAGAGCTTCTATGATTTGAAATAAGCATCAGAACATCGAAGAAATCTAGATTGTTTTCAGCGGTGACAAAGAACTCCGAACATCAATATTATAAATACCGACAGTGTATTTCAAGTAAAATTTAATTTATGTATAAATTAGGCGATTTTCTCAAAACCTAAATCCACATACTATTTCTAGCGGATATTAATACTCCGCACAGTTTCACTAATTGTAACTCTTAACAGCGCTACTAGTATAGAGAGGATTCAAAATAAAAAAAATTCTCATCTTATAAAGTCAATGTCTAATAAAGGGGATCTTCGCAAGTTCAGTCAATAACTCATTCAGCGGGTATTGGTAATGCCACTGGATGGACTTCGCTGAACAAGGAGATTCGAGTTCAGAGATAGGAAAAATGTTAACGCATCTCCAATCTCCAATCTCTATTCACGCCCTTACCGCAGCTTAAAACTATGTTCACTTCTTTCATCATTACGATCTGTGGCAGGTGGCGGCGCCGGAGTGAGGTCAGAAACCTTCTGGCGAAGTTCAGGTGAAAGGTCAATATTAAGCGCTGCCAAGGAATCTTCCAACTGCCCGACTGTGCGGGCACCAATGATCGGGGCGGTGACCGCCGGATGCGCCGCCGCCCAGGCTACCGCCAGGGTAGCTGGCTTCATGTCTGCTTCTTCAGCAATCGCTGTGAATTTCTCCGCGACGTCGTACATCCAATCGTCGCCATAGCGGGCCTGGTAGATTTTGTTATCCGTGAGACGGCCGCTATCCGGTCGCTTGATCTTTCCGTATTTGCCTGTCAGCAGTCCCCCGCCCAACGGACTGTAAGGAATCACACCAAGCTGTTCGGACTGTGCCATCGGCAAAATCTCCACTTCCGCCTGACGCTTCACCGCGTTATACATTGGCTGAATCACTTCAAAACGCGCCCAGCCTTCTTTGGCAGAAATGCCCAAAGCCTTGGCCACCTGCCAGGCGGCATAGTTGCTTGCTGCCGGGTAGAGAATCTTGCCCTGTCGAACAAGGTCCTCAAGTGTCCGAACAGTTTCTTCAAGCGGAGTGGTATCATCAAAACGATGAATGAAGTAAACGTCAATGCGATCGGTATTCAAACGCTTCAGGCTGTTCTCAAGCGCATACATCAAATGGCGCCGGGTCGAGCCACTGGCATTGACATCATTACTGGTTGGAAAATAGCCCTTGCTAGTGATAATCACTTCTTCACGACAATCAGCAATGAGGCGTCCCAAAATCTCCTCTGCCCCCCCAGCCTGATAAGAATTGGCGCAGTCAAAGAAATTGATACCCACATCGCGACAGCGATGAAACATGGCGGTTGACTCCGTCTCATCAGCAATGCCGCCAAACGACATGGTTCCCATGCAAAGCGGTGAGACTTTAATGCCTGTCCTGCCGAGAAAGCGGTAGTTCATTTTTGCCTCTGGATACTGGATACTGGATACTGGATACTGGATACTGGATACTGGATACTGGATACTGGATACTGGATACTGGATACTGGATACTGGAAAAAAATAGAGACATGGCTTAAGTGCAAATTAAATTCAAGCATCAAGCATGGCGCTTTACTTCACCAAAACCATCTTTCCCACACGGTCGTTCACGTAGTAATAATATATCCCACTCTGCAAATCGCCGGCATCGAAATTGAATTCATGGCGGCCCGGTAGTTGACGCCCGAGATCAATGCGCTGAACCTCTCGCCCAGCCACATCATAAACGGCAATTGTGACGTCAACAGTCTCATTGAGAACAAAACGCAAAGTCGTTCGCGGATTAAAGGGATTCGGATAATTGGGAAAGAGTTCAAGGCTATTTGGTAATGTCGGTTGATCAGCACGAATGTCACTTGGCGGGCCAAACTGCAATTCGCAAACCACCGGTAGATGGTCCGAAGCATAATGCAGGGCATCAGCAATTTCAGCCGAAACAGCAGTGTTGCTTACATTGATTGAATCATTGAAATGCAGGCCGTCATTACCATATGCGTCGTATGAGCCTTCAACAAAATTGACATTGTTCATGTCCATGATCGTCTGTGAAACAAGAATGAAATCAAAGCGATCATCCAGTCCACCCGGTGAGCCGCCACCAAAAGTGCGGGTTCGCGGAGACTGCGTATGGATAGCGGCAAATCCGGCATTATTATGCCAGCCACCGGGCCTATTAATCGGGTCGATAAAATAGCCGCTATCACTCTGATCAAGCAAGGCTTGATAGGCTGCTTCACCCGAGCTACGGGTATTAAAGTCCCCGGCCAGCAAGAAATTAGCGTCGCCTGGTAAATTCTCCGTCCAACCCCGCAATGTATTCACTTCATCAAGTCGCTGCGCCTGGTCAGATGGATCTGATCCAGCCTTCAAGTGAACTGAGTAAATGACAAGGCTCTCATTCGTCCCAATATGATTCAGGGTAAATTCGTCAATCTGCCGCAGAGTAGTCGGTATGGGCAGAGCACTCAAAAAACTAAACGCAGATATGCGATAAAACAAGGCATTGTCGGTACTAAATCCGTTGCTAAACGGCGCAGCGGCGTACTCAACGCTGTCATGATTCAGCACATTGTTGAGGAAATTGTCAACATCTGCTTGATCATTGATTTCCTGGACAACAACGATATCCGCATCGAGCGCATCCATCACTACCCGGAAATGGACATCACGACTGTTGTTTTCATAGTTGAGAATATTATAAGTGACAACCCGCGCAGTTTGCGCGGTGAGCATCAGAGTCAATACGAGCAGGCATACAAGTGTTTTCATGAGGTTCAATTAACACAATTTTCGCCGTTAAGCAAGCGGAATTACATTCACCACTAGCGCAAATCACTGAGTAGCTTGATCACCTTGCGGATATACTTCAGGCGATCCGGATCATCAATTGCTTCCAACAGCTCGATGAGATTGTGAACGATTTTCTTCTTTTTGGCGGGTAGGTCCGACAAGCGATCAGACCATGGGCGGCGAGTGTCTTCCATGACAGTCCTCCAATGACGTGATAAGTAACATCCATATTGTTTGCTGAACCACGGCGTTCAACAAATTTAATTCTTCCTACAATACATATATAACAGACCGGCGGGAAACAATCAAGACCGGTATATCAAAAAAAGCCCGCACCAATGACTTGGTGCGGGCACAGGGCGGGTCGCTAACTTAAAACAAAGTATCTTCAATGCCCGAGGGCCAGTAATTGCTTCTGTATCTTAATAACATCATTTGCTTCCAACACCATAGGTGTCGAAGCAGGCTGCTGCAAATTAGCAAAATTAATCCGATCAAGGTGGCGTTTGATAATCGGATCGTCTTCAAACTGTCGCTGCCGTTTCAGAAAATCGACGGCCCAACGGCTGTTCATACTGAGAATGGTTACCAGTGCCAATTGACGAACACGGGTTGATTCATGATAGCGGAACATATGCATCACATCAAATAACGCGTCCTTTACGTCCAGTTGTCCCTGATATTTAATGACCAGTTGCATGGCTGATTGCTGAATGCCGGGATTTTCCGACTTCAATGCAACAACCAGATTCTTGCTGAATGCATCCCAATCTGCATCGGATAAATCAGCGCTCTGCGCTGAAACACCCAATACGATGATGCCGATAATAACGATTCTGAGAAAACCAAATGGCGTTTTCATAGCGATTCCCTTTTAAATAATGGTAGAGAGATTTCGACCCTGACACGCGCTCTTTGCGCGCTTCCCTGCTTCCGGTAAACAAGCTCCAAACAGCTGCTGATAATTTCGCGCTTACCAGCAAGAACTTGCCCTTCGGATAAACTATCTCTACGGGAAGTCATATCGGGTGTTTCAAAAAGAAGGGGCAAATTTTGAAGATTTTTTGTACAAAGAAAATGCCCGGCCGCGAAACCGGGCATTTTAAAAGGGAATCGCCGGGAAACCCCAACGATTTCCAAATTGTAATATTTCTGCGCGAGAAACTCAAGTGTTTTTTAATTGGATTGTAGGTCGCTACCGACCCAAAAGACAATGATCGAGGCCCTAAATGCCAATAAATGATGACTTTATTGTTTTTTTTCTAAACTTTTACGATGATGGGACGAGTACACAACCATCGCGGGAAGCCCAACACGTAAAATGAGAACCTAACTACGTGGTTTCCCATCACTTGCATAAAGATTGAAATAAAGTTTTACTCACGGGTAGCATGCTGATCACTTCTGACCGGCGACTTGCGGTTCAGTTGATGCTGTATCAACCTGTCCACGGGACAGGATAGGGATTAGGGATTGCTTTACATAAAAGGACGTTGACAATGGCAAATCACTCTCCAACCAAGTTTGCTCATTACAAGAGTCAATTAATCGACGAATTTCTGCAACTGGATATATCCAAAATGGAACTGCTCCTATTCATCGCTCAAAATGTCGAGCTAATGGATGAGTTAGAACAACTCCCGACCAAGAACGACAATCGCATTCGCGCCTTCCTGCAAAAGTGTCAGGGCAAATTGCTGGAGCATGGGGACAAGAATTAGAAGAAGGCTTTTAGCGCACCGACCATCCAATCCCAAATTGCACTCAGTAGTCCTATGAAAAACTGAGCATCGGGTAATTGCGCCCAAAATAAAGCAACGGTCGCAAACAGCCCTCCATGCGCCACCACGAAACTAACAAACCAGACGGCACTTACAATTGCTACGATCCATGATAAGGGTCCCACGATTACAACTCGATCGGCCAGCCAGTATGCATAAGCAAGTGCCTTCGACAAGCTCTTTACGCGTTTGTCCTTTGCATGTTTTGCCCACAATTTCATGGTTTGACGAATATCAAGGTCCTTTTGCGCCAGTCGTCCAATATGAGAACGCAGTCGCCACATTATCACGAAATTCGGGATGATGCGCATGATATTTAATCCAAGTTTGCCAGGTCCCAGGAAAGGTAATGCAGCCAACCAAGGCACCGGCAAAGCCCAGTAGAGATACTTATATTCAAGTTTCTTATCGAGTGCACCATCTATCTGCTCTTTGTTGAGAGGCTTTTCCACCCGCTTACCAAAAAACAGCAAGAGGCTCTCGAAGGCAATATGATTGGCCCAGGTATGACGCCTCATAGGCAACCAATGACGTACCCACTTAAACATTGTTGCCTCAATCTCAGTTTCATTCTTCGCTGGATCAAATTTAGCCAGCTCCGCATCACTTGCTTCCTTTTTGATAGCATCTTTCTTTTGTTTTTCGAGATCCGATTCCAATTCTGCACGAGAATATTCGAGCATTTCACATATTGCTAGTGCCAGTGCCCTGCTATGATCAGCGGTCCACCTGGCATACCACACGACCTTGCGAAATCGTTCTTTCTTCAAAAAGGCAAACAGATGCTGAGCAACTGCGGTAAAGTTTCGATGAAGCAATTGAGACATCGCATCCGCTGTACAATCACGAAGATCGGGCTTCATGTCAAGTACATCCCTATAACGCCTGGACAGGAAAGCAAATACCGACCGGGGATTTACCCCAGCGGGATTGGTTGGCAGTCGCAACGCACCATAAGTAGCAATTTCAACAGACCGCAGACGTTCATAAGACGGATAGGGATTGTGTTTGTTGGGCTTATTGCGTTTTTTCTTGTCTTGCCAAACTTGATAGAACGGAACAAGCCCTTTCGGAAACAACCTGGCGAACTCCCTTCCCCTTTTTGTGAATTTCTTGACCTGTAGCTGCCAACATTTTGCGCCGATATTCAACATAACATCGATAAAATCATCCGGCGAGGCATGATATGCCATTGCCATTTCTACAGCTACAACTTCTGCGCAATCCCGATCCTGCATAAATTCATACAGCAGCTTCTTATCATGTAATTCCCAAAGGTGATACTTAATAAGCATGGGAATTGTGTGCTCTATAAATGCTTGCTTAATACGAGGCCCTTTGGGTGGAAAAAGCTTGCCGATTAAATCGAGTAAGGCCTTCGGCAATGTCCCGGGTTTGTACCGTTTGGCAGCATATCCGAGGGCTATGACGATCGTCGATTCAATATTTTCTTTATGCCTGCTAATCCACAGCGCATTCTCATTTGTGAGGAGGCTGCCATTAGCTGTAAAAACGCTGGCCGGCTTTGACTTCCAGCGACCAAGCATGTTATAAAAGGCCAATTCGTTTTCTTTTCTGTCATCTATGCCGTCAACATCGGCTCTGGAAGTTAGAGATGGATATTCTATCCACTTAGCCAGCGAAGCTGCTGCAACTTCTCTCAGGCCATGAGCATCTTCACCTGCGAGAAGAAACAGTTTCCTTTCAGCAAGATTAGGTGTACGATAGGCTAAAATCCGAAGCGCATCTGCAGCAGCATTGCGAATGAGGATTTTGCGATGAAATGTCCCATATAGTTGATTCTGGCGATCAATATTATTTGTGACTGTCTGAGCATAGTATTCGGACGTGCCCTTAATAGGTCGCGCATATGACAAGAGATCCTCGCGGCTGCGGGCAAGCTGGAGCGGTCCTATAAGCTTACGGACCTCTCGTAGGTAGTTCTCTTTTGAATCAAAAACCGCTTCCTTTATCGATTCCAGTCGCTTTATCACCCACTTCGGCACTCGCGATACTTGTAACATCTCCCAATTTGAACCTTGCAGTGAATACTGCGGATCCTTGTGCCCGGTGTCCTTAAGCAGGTTCAACAACCCATCGACCCCCGCCCGGAGCAGGCGCTCCTGAATTTTCCAGCACTCATCAAAAATGAGACGGCGCCGCTCCCGTTTGATTGCAATTTTGCGATATGCCATACCGCTTTCATGAAACTCTGCAGCCACGTTTCTCAGGGTGTTCAATTCAGCATAGTCAAACCAGTTCAAATTTGGCTCGCGTTCACGCCACTCATGACTTACCAATTCATCCAAAGCAACAAAAAACTGGTCTTCAAACAGCCCATTCAACAGGGCCAATCCAGCCAATATTTGCTTTTCTTTATATCCCAATTCATGGTGCAGCCAGCGAACCCATTGGACCTTGCTTGTCTTTGTTCGAGTCACCAAACCGATAAGTGCATCAGCATTGAACGGATAGGTATCCGAGGCTTTCAACAAATCTACAAAATAAGCGAGTTCATCATAATCGTTAAAGAACTCGGCGATCGCCTTTACGGAATAGTTGCCAATCAGGGGTTCAAAGATATTGCGGAGCGACGACTGTCCTTTTGATTGCCTATCACAGATTTCGCGAAGTGGCTCGGCAATTTCAGTGGGTAAGAAGTCGATTTCAGCGCACATCAAATTTCGAAGGTTCTCCGCCAAACCATTTGCTGCATACAGTTGCGGGCGCTCCAGCTCATAAAACAAAGCGTTGCGGGAATCGTCCTCAAACCACTGACGGTGGATAACCCCGCCTTCAAAAATACGCAGGTCTATTTCCGTGGTGATAATCAGATAGTTTTCAGATAAAATGGCCTGATCAAGGATGGTCTCAGCCTTGTACAATAGGTCGGCAGGCTTTAGATCCGGGAAGACCAGAATGCGTTTCTCAAATTCCAGGAGTATGCTATGAATATCGAGCATTTCCCCGGATCGCACCCACTCCCAGACCTCCGGCTGCTCTTTGAGACCGGCACGAAACTCACAGGCAATGTATCTGGCCAGGAGATTTTTTTCATTTAGTGAAGAATCAATTCCTCCGAGAATCACAGCCCGATGATTGATCAACTTGAATACCAACTCTTCAACCAGTTCGCGAGAGAATTCTATGTTTCCCGGCGTCGGTTGAAAAAAATGTGGATAGGGACGAACCGCTTCGAGGATAGTCGCATCCTGAGCAAAGATATGCTCTTGATCGGCAAGTGAGGATGCTTCCGGGGCCTTTTCCGGTATATTTGCCATGCCAACTCCCCTGGAATCATTACGATTTCAAATCAGCAAACGACATCACTATTGAGAGGCGCACTCCGAGCGCTTATTCTCAATAATATTCAAAATTTCGGATATTTGCGAATTAAAGTTCCGTAATGCGGATATTTCGGAAGCGGACCGGGGCACCGTGATTTTGCAGACCGATGTAGCCTGAACGGCGTTTGAGCCCGGGATTGCGGGGCGTTTTGTCCATATGATCAATCAAATTGGTATCAATAATCGTTGTCCCATTCAATACCACTTTCACCAACGGACCTTTGCAGGTGATTTCGTAGGTTTGCCATTCGCCAGCCGGGCGGCTGACTTTCTTCGCTGCTTCAACAGCATAAATGCTGCCGCAATACTGCCAGGGTTTTAACTCTGCATATTTTTCGGCATAGTCATCCAACACCTGAATTTCCATACCGGTATACGCCGGGTCTCCCTGGTGTGGCGCACGCAGAAAAACACCACTATTGCCTCCCTCTGGCAAATTAAACTCCAACTCCAGCTTAAAATCTGTGTATTCACGATCGGTTGACAACCAGCCGCTCCCGCCATCTGCCGGATATAGCTCTCCATCCTGCACAATCCATTTGTCTAGCGGGCCGTCGATCGCCTGCCAACCGCTTAGATCAGTGCTATTGAAGAGCGCACGACTTTCAGTAATAACTGTATCGGGCAGTTCGCGAATGAAGATATTGCGAAACCAAAGTGGCGTCTTGTGCGCCTGAAGTTCGATCTGTCCCAGCGGATAGATCGCTTTATCGCGTTCCCAATAATTCTCCAGAATAACATTATCGACAACCGGAATATTGTTCAGGTATACTGTGACTCGCTCATCAACCATGCGAATAAAGAAGCGATTCCACTCGCCGATCGGGTTATCGGCAATACCCATCGGCTTCGAAGGATTCTGCTGGTTGTTATACAAGCCGCCGGAGCCAATTTTCCACTGTTCAAAGTCCCAGATTTGCACCTGCGGCGAACCACGAAGATATAAGCCGCTATCACCCTCTTTGCCAATTTTCCAATCCACCCACATCTCGAAATTGCCAAAATCTTCTTCCGTGCAGATGCTGTGAAATCCCCGGCCATCGAATATCAACATACCATTTTCTACCCGCCAATGCGCGCGCATGGTATCGTTGGCAATGCTTTGATAGTAGACAAGGTCGGCTCGATTCATCTCAGCGCGTTCCGGAGGACTCTTAACAAGACCTTTCCAGTTTTCGAGATCCTTGCCATTAAACAAGGCCCGAAATCCATCCGGAGGCATATTATTGCGGTCATCTTTGCCATCATATTTGGTCACGCCGGCGGGAACCACAGCCATTTCCTGCTCAACCGGTTCAGCAGCATCAACCACTTCCGGGGCGACCGCTTCCAGGGATTGATCGTCTCCAGAGGCCTCTATTCGCGATGGGACAACAATTTTTCCGTTTTGGTCCCGTAAGCGCACACAGGCAGCCCATCCACCGGTGCCATTCACAACCTTAAGCACCAGAGTATTCCAGCCCTTTTTGAATTTCACAAGGCATGAATCTGCTGAGGGAGAAACCCCACGAGCCGTGTTGTTACCAAAAATATAGACACCGTTGACCCAAAACTTGAAGCCATCATCACTGCCTAGCTCAACGGTAAGCTCCGCGGCTTCATCCATCCAAATGCGGTTACGCAGGTAGGCTACGCGGGAATCGCCACCAATAAATTTATCAAGAGAAATCCGCCAGGAAGAAGGCGCTTTTGCCTGATAGATCTGCCAGTCGCTCGAAGAGGGCTGAACTTCCGGCCCGAAGCGATGGTCGAACAAGCTGACATCTTCCTTGAGGTGAGGGCCGCTGACCTGCCAGGTCGTCACGTGTCCCTCGAATCTGCTAATGTAGCCAAGTAAATCCGTCGCTTGCTGCTGATAGACACTGTCTGCGGAGGTCGTCACAATCTTTTCAAGCGGTTCACGCAGTTGAGATGCTAAAGCCTCTTTTCCTGCTTCGGCAATCTGAAGCACTGCTACAGCGGCTTCATTCGCGAGATCCGGTTCACTCATAAATCCACTGGCCAGACTCAAAGTGCGGGGAGTTGGTACTTCGGCAAGCCCGGAGAGGATCATACGCCTTTCGGCGGTGTTTTCTGCAAGGCCAATTGCCTCATCATATCGGCTTGCGGTCTCTACAGGAGTAGCAGATGAATCAAGTCCTGTCAGGCGCACATAACCACGCAGGGCAAGGACCTTGTGCACCGGATTCTCGCCGGCTTTTGCAATTTCCAGCAGTTGCGGCAGGACTTCCGGACGCGGCCAATCAGCCAGCGCGCGAATGGCTGCGTCACGACAAGCAGAATCGGCACAGTTGCGTTTCTGCAATATGGTTAGTAATGCGGTTGCGTCAGCAATCCGGCCTAGTGTAGCAATCAGCCGCGGCTGCTCATAAGGCGGCGCAGTATCGAGACGCTTCAGGGTGACAGCAGAAGGATGTTGCGGTCCGGGTGTGCGAACAATGGCCGCAATCACTGTTTGCAGGGCTGCGGCTTCATTGTCGCTTGGGGCCGCGAGCATCCAATCGTGCAAGCGATCCAAGTCAGAGCGATCAGCGAATTCGGCGAAAGCATTAATAGCGGCCATGCGTGATTTGCGGCGTTCGGCATTGCGCAAATCGTAAATCTGTTCCTTAAATTTTGATGCGCGTCGGCTGACAATCAGGCCAAGGATGATTTCCTGTCCAAGTGGGCCGGCTTCCGGCAATAGTGCCGCAATTTCCGACATGGTATCGCTGCCGTAGTTGGTTGCCAGCAACATGCGGATATTCTCAGCCCGCATGGCGTTATCGACATTCTTTAATTGTTCCAAAATACCAGGCAGCGCCGCCTTGTTATCATAATTCGCTACAGCGGCCAGGGCCGCCAGAGCCAAATCGGCGTCTTCACTGGCGCCAGCGGTCAATAATGCCGGCAAGGCGCTGCGATCGCCCCGCTCGGCGAGCATATTCACTATTTCAATTTTCCGCGACGAATCAACTGAGGCCATCTTACGAATCCACGCTTGGGTCGCGACCTCACCAGGAACCCGCTGAGCGAAAGCAAGCGCTGCAGCACGATCCGCATATTCAGCACGGTCCATAATTGAAAGCAATATGTTCAGTGTATGCTCATCTGGCTCACTGGTCATATCGCTCAGCATTGCCGCCAGGCGATGGCCGTGGGCAGTATCCAAATTGTTTGAAATGGTATCAGAGCTGGTTGGCGAAGGTGCAAGATAGCTTCTCTCAATCTTTGTGCGGGCAAGGGTCGCAGCGGATTTTAGGCGCGGATCTTCCTGCAATTCAACTAACATTGCCACAGATGATTCACTACCCACCCACTGCAATTGTTCAATCAGGAAGACCTTGATATGCCAGTCTTCCTCAACGGCTATAGCTGTCAGCACCTCCTTTTCATAGCGCTTTCTTTCACCATCAGCATCCACGCTGGATAGATATTTAGTCAGGCCACTCACGGCGTATCGAGCCCTGGCATCATTGCCCCCAGGCGGTTCAAGCATGCTGAAAATTTCAGCAATAGTTCCTTTCGGCATCGCCAGCAACGCACTGGATACCCGTGCCGCCTGCCGACCATCTTCAGCGGGCATCAAGGCCAGTAGGCCGGGCACGTCACTTGGCAGCGGAGGCAAGGCTGTAACAGTGCCCTTGTCTGCACGTTGTGCGGCACAGGAAATAAACAAGGCAAATAGTAGAGTGGTGAACAATATGCGCAAAGGTAAATCCGGGTTTCGGTGTCCGTTTGTTCGTTCACATCCCCCCTTCAAAGGGCGACATAGGGGGATGTGATTGTCATACCAGCTGTTTCTTTCTCATTTCCATATGCCATTCGCCACGCATTGGTTGGTTGATATAGCGATTGGCCAGCGGATCGTCAATAAATAGTTGTTTATCGGGATCAAACTTGAGCGAGCGGCCGAGTCGAATGGCAATTTTGCCAAGATTCACCAGCGTCGAGGAACGATGGCCATTTGCCTCATTCAAAGCAAATTTACGCCGCATGCGTACGGCATCGAGAAAATCGGCTTGTTGCGGGGCCGGATCCGGAAATTCGGCCAGCTCTGCCTTCAGATTGGGAATGTCGGATTTGAAACCGCGGTAAAGCTTGCCATTTGGTCCCTCCAGAAAAGGCGCGTCTTTCAACACACCGGCGCCATCCAGTATAATCTCGCAGCCATCAGCATAGCGCATGCGTACCCGGCGCCATTTGCCAACGGCGTCGGGATGCTGCTGCGGTGCATCTGCTTCGACATATACCGGACTTGTATCATCTTTGTCCAATAAATACTGAACCGGATCAAGATAGTGCTGTCCCATATCGCCCAAGCCACCGCCGTCGTAATCCCAATATCCGCGGAAGGTCTGATGAACGCGATGGGCATTAAACGCTTTATACGGTGCCGGGCCCAGCCACATGTCGTAGTCAAGGCTTTCCGGAATCCACTCCGGCTTCAGGCGTTCCTGTCCAACCCAATAGAACTTCCAATTGAAGCCGGTATGCTGACCAACAGTTACTTTCAGCGGCCAGCCAAGGAGCCCGCTTTTGACCAGCTTGCGAATCGGCTCGACGGTAGTGCCAAAGCCATAGAAATTGCTGCGGAAACGAAACCAGGTATTTAAGCGAAAGATCCGTCCATAGCGCTGAACGGCCTTGACAACCGCCTGTCCTTCGCCAATGGTGCGTGTCATTGGCTTTTCGCACCAGATATCTTTTCCGGCCTCGGCGGCCATCTTCGCCATAACGCCATGCCAATGCGGCGGACTGGCAATATGGACAATATCGACATCGGAACGATTCAGAACCTCGCGGAAGTCGCTATATGCTTTCACATCCTTTGCCACCATTTCAGCCGCCATTTTCAAATGACGGTTGTCGACATCACAAATAGCCAGCAGGCGGGCATCCGGGTTAATCTCATTGAGATGATATCGCCCCATTCCCCCTACCCCGATAACGGCTTTTGTTAACTGGTCACTCGGGGCGGTAAAGGCCTGTCCCCCAAGCACGTGCCGGGGTACAATGGTAAAGGCGGCAGAAGCCAGCAGGCTCTTCTTCAGAAATTCTCGGCGTTTCAATGAACCGTTTCCGTCGTTTCAACTTTATCGTTAAACAAAGCAGTAAATACACCAATCACTACAGCAGCGAAGATAGCTGGAATCCACCAGAAATCCTGCCATTGTTCCAGCAATGTGGCACCTTCACCGGTAACGGTTTCGTTGAATAGCCAGCCGGTTGTCTGGGCACCAATCAACATACCAATGCCGAGCGTTACCAGGACGAGGAAGCCCTGTGCCTGCCCGCGAATTTCCGGTGTCGACTTCTTGTCCACGTAAATTTGACCGGTCACAAAGAAGAAGTCGTAGCAGATGCCATGGAGAATAACGCCAGCGAGGATCATCCAGACAACGCCTTCCGGTGCTGCAATGGCGAAGAGCGCATAACGAACAACCCAGGCAACCATCCCAACGACCAGCATCCATTTCACACCCAGCCGTGCAAAAAAGAAGGGCATCAGAAGCATAAAGGCCACTTCGGACATCTGTCCAAAGGACATCTTGAAGGCAGGATCAGCAACCTTGGCATCATTGAGGAATACCGGGGCATACGAATAATAAGCCGCCAGCGGAATACAAATAAGGAAAGAGCTAACAATAAATACGGTGAATGAACGGCTGTTGAGCTGGCTCAAAGCATCGAGGCCCATAATGGAGCGGACAGATACTTCTTTGCCTGCTGCCGGCGGCGGTGTATGTGGCAGGGAGAAACAGAATAAGCCCATCAGCACGCCAGCCCCACCGGCAACGTAAAGCGGAATAGCTGTGCTTTCTGCACCCAGCACAACCCCAACTAAAATACCGGCGACAATCCAGCCCACCGTTCCAAAAACCCGGATGATCGGAAATTCTTTTTCCTGGTCAGTCATATTATGAAAAGCCAGGGTATTGGCCAGACCAATGGTGGGCATATAACAGAGCATATGCATCAGAAGCAAGGTAATGAAGAGACCCACATTCGGGGCATCTCCTTCTACAGCCATCGGCGCCAGCAGCAAAAAGACCCCGCCTACGATATGCAGCACGCCAAGCACCTTTTCCGTAGCAAAGAACCGATCGGCGATCAGGCCAAGAAAGAAAGGCGAAATGATGGCGCTGATCGGTCCAACGGTATATGCCCAGTGAATATCTTCGGACAACCCCAATTCACTCATGTAAATGCCAACGGTGACATACCAGGCTCCCCAGACAAAGAACTCCAGAAACATCATGGTGCTTAGACTGCCAAATACGCGCGTGTTCACTATCGCTTACCTTCCGTTTAGAGTTGAATAACCTGGCCGCTGCGCACAGATTCGTCAGCAGCCAATACAATTCGCAAACTATTTACCGCATCGAGCAAATGCTCCGTCAAGTCCAAATCGTCACTAATTGCTTTCAAAAAATATCGCTGTTCCCGATTACACAATTCCTGGTGATCCGGCTCATCGCGAGTATCGATCAGTTCGTCTCTCTTGACAAAGTTGCCGGCGCTATCCAATTCAGAATGATGAAGCAGCAGGCTATTGGTCTGGGTATGAGAATCGATATCAGCAGAATCAGCCTCGCCTCCCTTGCCGGGATCAACTATGCTGACTGATCCATTGGGTCCGACAACATCCTTTACAAAAAAAGCCGTTTCGCTCATCATCGGCCCCCAGCCGGATTCATACCAGCCAACCGAACCGTCTTCAAATGTCACCTGCAGCTGCCCGTAGTTATACATATCATCAGCAATCTCGTTACTTAAGCGAGCGCCGATGGCTGATACTCGCAGCGGCTTCGAGCGGGTCATTTGGCACATAATATCCACATAATGCACACCGCAGTCCACAATTGGCGACATTGACTGCATCAGCGAACGGTGGGTATCCCATTCCGGCCCGCTGCTTTGCTGATTCAAATTCATGCGCATCACCAAGGGCTTTCCCAAGGTACTGGCAATATCGATAAACTTTGCCCAGGCAGGATGGTGCCGAAGAATGTAGCCAACAACCACCTTGCGATTTGCTTTCTCAGCCGCACGGACAATCGCCTCCGCCTCTTCAACCGTTTCCGCCAGCGGCTTTTCCATAAACAGGTGCAGGCCGTTTTCCAGGCATTTCATGGCATACTTAGCGTGCGTATCGGGATAGGTGCATATTGCGGCGGCATCAGACTGGGCGTCGCGAAGGGCATCTTCCAGGGAATCGAATTGCGGCACGCCGCCCAATTCAGCAGCCAGGGCTGCCCGGCGTTTTGGTCCGCGAGCCAATAGGCCTGCCACCTCGAAGCCTTCTAATTGATGATAGGCGCGTGCATGGGATGCGCCCATATTGCCGCAGCCAATCACTATCACCCTGATATGTTTCTTCAACGCCAATCCTCTTATTCACAGGCAGTTAGAATAATGATTAAACAGTCAGAGTTTAAGCTAATATGACAAAATAGACAAGGGTTGAGGATAGGGAGAGCTAAAAAGCCGGCCCAACGGCACTTATGCGCCCCAAAGCTGGAAAATAAGGAAGAAAATAATGCCCCAGAGCATCGCCATCATAATGTAAAAGATGTTAACCTGGACATTGCTTTGGGCAGGCGGTAAATCATTATCTTCACGGGTAGGCGGTATGGTCAGGATCTCGCGTGCTTCCGCCGGAATGGGCTCGGAGTGAGATGGCGCGGGGTCGAGATCAAAATTACGAAAGGCGATTGTCGGTTCTTTTCCATTTTCCGTAGCGGAACGCTTACCGGCATCGAGGTTAGGCAAGGAGGGTCCGGATTCCGGCAGTTTCTTGGACTTCGCCGGCTCATCAGCCTGATTCGGTTCAGTCACACTTACATCCTTGACAACCTCGTCCACGGCATCGACAGACAGGAAACGGCCGAAGCGCTGCAATGTCATCCGGGCACCGTCCAAAGTGGCCTGAGTATTTCCGGAGGCCTCGGCATTGCGCAAGAGAAAAGTCAACTCATCGAGAACAGGTAACAAATCATTGAGGAAGTCCCGTTTGGCCTGATAGTGGAAGAGCTCCTGAAGGCGAGCGGACTGCTTGCGGAAACGCTCAAACTCTGCTTCCAGATCGGCCCGTTGCGACTCAAGCACCTGCAACATTTTCTCCGGCGGCAGTGTTTCCGTCGGATTGAGCTCCGAATCGACCACAGCAGACACTGATTCAGCAGCATTCGGTGTCTCAGATTGCGACGTGACCTGTAATGATAGTTCCCTATTTTCCAACAGAGCGTTCCAGTGGTTGATTGCACACCAAATCATTAGCCAACATAATATTGCTTGCCGACAAATTCCAGACTCTTGCCCTCACAAAAGGACGGTATTCATTGCGACAGACACTGACAAATGGATGGCAATGCCATATATTTCCCGGCAAGGGACAATAAGCTCCCCTGATTACCGATTGAGGCATCCTCAGCTGATTGCAGTTTGCTGTCAGAGAATATGTGTGAGATTTGATTCTGTAGACAGGAGGTTAGAAACGTCCTAGCAAACGCAATTAACATCGGTTTTTGAAGCAGTATGGCGACAAAAATCACGATCCAAAGCTTGGGGATTGTAAAACATTAGTAGTTGCTGTATTATTTAACAATGCGAATTGCATTCTAAAAACGCATAAAAGACGCGAGACTAAAAACCCTTTAACACAGATCTTCACGGATGAATGACGCGTAAAAAGACCAAAAAGAACTAAGTGGATTGTCTTTTTCGATTCTCAAGGCCTGTTTTCCATCTGTGTTTATCCGTGAAAATCCGTGTGCATCCGTGTCGAATGGTTTTGGGCTTTTAGCTATGATCTTAGCAGGTAATTGGCATTGACCGGTAAATGTGGTAGTCTGTCACTGTTTCATTGTAGATACTAATAGTAAATACCTGATACTGGTAGTTTGAAATTTGCCGTATAGTGTATTGAGGCATGATTGACAAAACACCTCCTCCAAAAAGCAAAAGGCCAATAGAAATGACAAAATTTGCAGTCGCTTGTTTAATCCTGATTATCCTATGTGGTGGCTGCAAACCGCCGGTAGCGGAACCGCCGGCGCCTGTTGAAACGATCATTGAACAGGCCCCCATTAAACGGGATGCAGATCTCCCCATCATTGAACGGGAGTTTCGCGCCGCCTGGGTGGCAACCGTTGCCAATATCGACTGGCCGAGCGAGCGCGGGATGCCGGTGGAAGAACAAAAATGTGAGGCCATCGCCATCCTTGATACCGCGGTTGCGCTCAATCTCAACGCGATCATCCTTCAGGTTCGCCCACAATGTGATGCGCTTTTTCCGAGCGATCTGGAACCGTGGTCCTACTACCTGAGCGGCGAGCAAGGGAAGGCGCCTGAGCCCTTCTACGACCCGCTTGATTTCTGGATTGAAGAAGCACATGACCGGGGACTGGAACTACATGCCTGGTTTAATCCGTATCGCGCGCATCATCCATCCGGCGGCCCCATTAGTGAACACTCGCTGGTTAAAACAAAAGCGGATCTCGTGCGTGATATGGAAAATGGCTATCACTGGCTTGACCCGGCGCTCAAAGAAACCCAGGATCACAGCTTTTCAGTTCTGATGGACGTCGCGCGTCGCTATGATATTGATGGGGTTCATTTTGACGATTATTTCTATCCATATGGGGGTGAAAATTTTCCGGACAGCACTGCCTGGCAAGCCTATCAGGCCAATGGCGGAATGCTGAAACGCAGTGACTGGCGACGACAGCACGTCAATCAGTTTATCGAGCGAATTTATCTAGCATTAAAGGCAGAAAAGCCCAATATCAAATTCGGCATCAGCCCCTTTGGCATATGGCGCCCCGGGAATCCGCCTTCTATTCGGGGCTTTGATCAATATGAAGGCCTTTTTGCCGATGCCAAACTCTGGCTGAATGAAGGCTGGATAGATTATTGGACGCCGCAGCTTTACTGGCCGATCCGTCAAGTGCCGCAAAGCTATCCGGTTTTGCTGGCATGGTGGGTTGATGAGAATCGGCACGATAGACACGTTTGGCCGGGCATGTATACCGGACGGATGCTAAATCGCATCGATGCATATGAATTAGTCAATCAGATTATGATCAACCGGGGATTTGTCCCGGAAGGTCCCGGTCATATTCACTTCAGCATGAAGTCGCTGCTACGGAACGTAAACAGCGTGAATTCGATATTGAGGAATGGTCCGTATCAGCAGCCGGCATTGGCGCCAACCACCACCTGGCTGGACAGCATGCCCCCTGCACCGCCACTCCTTACCGTAGCTAAAGCAGATAGTCAGCTGGTGATTAGCTGGACCCATCCGAATAAACAGGACGCTTTCAAAACCATCCTATATCTGAAACATAATGAAGGCTGGAAGCATCACATTCTGAATCGTAAAGAGCGGGAATTCCACTTTGCACTTTTCAGCGCGCCGCCACTTGAATCAGATTCTGCCGAAACAGTACAGCCGATCAAAATAGAGCCGCCGTCTCAAATCGCCATTTCTGCCGTAGACAGAATGGGGAATGAGAGTGAGGTGGTGTTTTATCAACAAAGCAACCAGTAGTGCTTCAAACAATTTTCATTATTCCGTATCCGCCTCGAAGGATGAATGAGCGGGATGTGATTATAGCTACTCCCCTACTTCCTTATTTTCCTCAAGCCTTTCCCGATCCTTCCGATCATCAACACTTCTATTCTCTGACAATTCTTTGATAAATATTCTGCATTACTTTGTTTCACGGAAGGAGCAATCCCCATGCGTTTTCTTTTCGTATTGTTATTGGCGTTTGTACTAACAATACTCTTCCAGACCGCGATACTGGCACAATTCCTGACACATGGCCCAATCGTCGGCGGCGTCACTCATAATTCTGCCAGTTTCGTGGTTCGCACGGACGGCAACGCTCGTATCGCTATTGAATTGGCAACAAACCCGGAATTTAGCGACGCTTTCATTTCACTGAAGGAGCATTCCAGGGAAGACAATGACTTTTGGGCGCGGGTCCCGGTTAAGCAGCTGCGAGCGCAGACGCGATACTACTACCGGGCTGTCATAAACGGTGAATCCGTTCCCAATGACACACCACGCTCATTCACCTCTTTTCCTGAGCCTGGGACCGTTTCAACTTTCACATTCCTTACCGGTAGCTGTCAGCAAAATCCCCGCGATGCAGCCTCTAATATCGGCAGCATCTTTCCAATCATGGCCAATGAAGATGCCGCATTCCTGACGCACCAGGGCGATTGGGGATATCCGGATACCACTGATACTGAAAGCAATCCCGAAAACTACTATTCCCTCGATTACAGCCGCGTTCAATCGAATTACCGTTCCATGTATGATCCGGCTTTTCCGATGGATGTGCTGCTGGCAAAAATGCCGGTTGCCTATACCTACGATGATCATGACTATGTCAACAACAACGCAGACGGCACTTACCCGGGAAAGGCCAACGCAATAGCGGGCTACAGCAAAATGTTCCCCGGCTATCCACGCAGTGAAATGGAGAACGGTATTTGGCATAAATTCTCGTACGGCAATATCGACGTTTTCATGGTTGACAATCGCTCGCAACGCGATCCCAACCTCGATGCATTTACGGGCCTGGGAAGCGATTCGGCAAGCTTTAACCCAGGCCCGGATCACTCCATCCTTGGGGACGAACAAATGGCCTGGCTGCTCAGCGAACTGGCCCAATCGACCGCTGACTGGAAGTTCATCTCGAGCGGTACAACCTTCAATCCGGGAATCCGCGCCGGAATCGAATTGACGATGCTGCTGGAAGCAGTGACCGACAGTATCGAAACGCCGCGAGGCAAGGCAGACCCGCTCGATATCGCCATCGGCTTTTCCGATGTATGGGCGGCCTTTCCCGCTGACATTGAACGGCTAACAAGGCATGTGTTGGACAATGAGATTGAGAACGTCATCTTCCTCAGTGGGGATTCCCATAATTCCGGCATTGATGACGGCAGCTCTTCCATTTTTCCGGAAATGATGGCCGGTCCGCTCGACCGGAGGAACAGTGAGACAGTTGCCCTTCTGGAGTCAGTTGGCGTTTTCGTTTACAACCAAGGCGGCCATACGATTGATCAACTCGACTTTGGTAATGCCTATGGACGCGTGACGGTATTTGGCGCGGACTCCGTGCGCCTGGAGGCGGTTAGTGAAAACGGCGGAGTTCTGGGATCTCATACCGTCGCAGATGGATATCTTCCAGCCGCGGTAAATACAACTATCGCCCCGGCAATTCTCGATTTCTCCGATACGCCGAACATTGGATTTCCGGCAATTCAGGCAGCTGTAATCATTTCCACTGGTATTGCAGCACTTACTGTCAGCAATCTGGAGATTATTGGCGACGATAACTTTTCGGTGCTGCCTCTCGGTTCTCAGGTCCCCTTTGCCGTTGAGGCATCCGACAAAGCACTGCTGGCGATATTGTATAGTCCCGGCAGCGTTGACGTGACCCATTCGGCAATCCTGCGAGTTTCAACAACAGCGCCAAAGCAATCAACCATCGACATCATCCTCAGCGGAAGCGGGGCTACCCCGGAACCCTCATCGAATGAGAATACTGCTGACGAAGAAATAGCAGACAATACATTGCCTGAATCATTCAGCCTCCTGCAGAACTATCCGAACCCGTTTAACCCGGCAACCGCTATCCCCTACCTCCTTCCCAAGGAAGCGGAGGTGATCATTCGCATTTATGATGTAAATGGACGACTCGTGCAGACTATGAATGAGGGCCTGAAACCAGCCGGGTGGCATACAACAAGCTGGAATGGCCTGAATGCAAATGGTGAAGCAGCGCCAAGCGCCTTCTATTTCTACAGAATGGAAACCGAGGGCTTTTCACAGACAAGAAAGATGCTGCTGGTGAGGTGATTGGGACAGGGGATTAGAGATGGGAGATTCGAGATGAGGGATTGGTTGAATAGTTGAATAGCCTCGTCCCCCCTCTATCTCCCCCGGGGGGAGATAGAGGGGGGACACTAACACTCGGCGCCAAACAACTCTTACCCATCAGTAAACTGTTGTGCTCTCCTCTGTAAATGCTTTGGAGAGAATTTCCTCATTGTAAACAATCCTGGAGGGATCAAATCCAGCCGGGAGCAGGTCGCTATGCAGTTCGTCATAATAATCGCGTTGCGCATCTCGTGCAAGACGCTGCCTGAGTTCTTCAAATGGCAGATAGTCGTGTTCCTGCTTACCTACGCGGATAACACTATAGCCATCCCGGGTCTCGACCGGAGCGTAGATATTTCCGGTTCGAAGCTTGGCAGCGCGTTTACCGAGCGGATTGTCGGCATCCGAGACAAATCCCCATTTGCCCCCCGGCTTTCCGCGGCGTAGTGAGTATTTCTCCGCCAGATCGGCGAAATCGGCGCCATCCTGAATTTGCTTTGCCAGATCCAACGCCAAATCACGATCTTTCACCAAGATCTCTTCAATCTCCGATCGGGTATTTTTGATATAGCGCTTGGAATGCCGCTTGTAGTATTGCTGTAAATTGACGCGACGATCCGCTGCGCTGTCCGCGGCTGCTATTGTGGCGTAATAGCGATAAGTATGACGGGAGCGATCCAATTTTTCCACAACAACCGGGTCTTTGTCGAAACCTGCCGCAAGGGCGTGCTCCGTGACGATCTTATCCCGAATGGCAGTTTCGATTGCTTTTTTCAAATTCGGGCGCAGTTGATCCCTGGGCAGGTTGGGAATGGCATTGACGAATTCCTGCACCGTGAAGGGCTGACCATCAACCCAGGCAAGGGTTTCGGAAGCGAGGTCCGCATGCAGGTTCTGCTCTAACTGCTGATATCCCTTCAGGCTTCGCTCTTTCAAGGATTTCGGCAAGAGTGGTTCGATGTAATCCCACACCGGTCGAAACAATCCGGAACGAATCGCCAGCTCTTTCTGCCAGACAATCTCGCGCAGATGATCGGCCGCCGCCATGTCCAGCCGCCGGTTAAATATTTGATGCCCGGTATCGCGGCGAAACAGGGGGTGCCCGCTGGCGTTGAATTCCATTTTTACGCGAGTTGATTCGATCCGGAAGATGTGCCAACCGACCAGCGAAGCGACCGGCTTCGAAATGGTATTCTTCGGCAAATCGTACAACAGATCCTCGACCGGCGGATCGGTATCGCCCCAGCCAACCCAGCCCATATCACCGCCACTGGCGGCAAAGGCCTCATCCGGCATGGTTTCCCTGGCAAGCGCCTCGAGATCCTCTCCATTTTCCAGGCGCTTCGCCAGCTTTTGAATCCCCTCTTCTGAAGCGGCGTATACCTGGCGAACACGAAACTGGCGTTGCTGCCGCCCCAAGGCCTCATCTATTTCGGCTTCACTGACCGCTGTTAAGGTATCCTCGACTGTCACTTCAAGGTAACGCCGGCGCACAAAGGCATCACGCTCCTTCTGCAGCGCTGCATTTATGCGTTTTTCATTGAACATGCCCTGTCGCAATCCCGCCTGGCCGATCAGTTGCTGCTCAATCATTTGACGAATGAAACGCTTACGCAGCTCCGGCGTGTCCTTTTCCGGTACCACTTGCCAATACTGGAAATAGGCACGCTCAAAATCCGACATGGAAATGGCTAAAGAGTCATAGGTGGCGATAACCAGAGGCGGCTCGCCCCGTTTACAGGCGAAGGCCAGGAGGGCAAAACATGCAAGATATACAAAACAGATAATTCTATTGGACACAGCTTGAAAACTCATATTAGGCAAATTCTAATGAAGAATGAAAAATGAAGAATAAATCTCATTTTTCATTCTTCATTTTTCATTCTTCATTTTAGAAGTCAATCGCGACCGAGAAATACTGCACTTCATTCAGCAGGCCACGGTCACTGTAGGCGTAATCCAGGCGCAGGTTATACAATTTAGCGCCGGCGCCAAGCGCCAATCCACCTTCACTGTCTTCAATGAAGAGTTCCCGATAACCGCCCCTTAGGAAGAAGGCACCGAGAAAGCTGTATTCCATGCCGAAATTCACGTAGTTGTCCTGGGCGCTTGGATAAAGCGCGTCACCAGCCACCATTATTTTGTGATCCTGAGACTTAATCAGGTCATAGGCCAATCCAAAACGAAAGAGGATGGGCAGATCCCAGGAACGGGTTCGCTGGTCAGCAACAACCCCATCATTATTACCCCCTACCCGCAAGTCGGGATCAAAACGCACGGCAATATCGGTCCCGGACATACGCATTTCCGTTCCGAAGTTCGAGATGCTCATACCAAGCGTGACCGGCTCAAATGGCGTCCGATAGGTAAGTCCAACATCTACTGCAAAGGCGGACGCGGAGGTGTTCCAGATTTGGGAATTGATATACTTGGCGCTACCGCCGATATCAAAGCGATCCGTAAGGCTACGGCTATAGGTTAAGGCGACCATGAGATCCTGAACTGTGAATAAATCGCCGGTTCCTTCCGGAAATTCTTCCGTCGTCACCTCAAGCTGATCCGTGGTCAGCGAGTAGAACGTCACCCCAAAATTGCCCCGTTGGCCAAAGTTCATCAATAACGAACCATAGTTCAGATCAATATCGGCAAACCACTGGGTGTGGTTAAAATACACCTGGCTGCTTCCAACACCAGCTGTGAGGGCCGGATTCCAAAAGATGCCGGAAATATCGTCACGGGCACTGGCAACGGCTGCCTCACCGAGGGCAATTCCCCGGGCACCGACACCGATCTGCAGAAAATTTGCTGCGGTTGTGCCAACCTTGGACTGCCCTGTCGCGCTTCCCCACCAGGCAAATATGGTGATCAGAATGATGCTGAACATCTTGCTCAATTTCATAACGTTCCTCAGATTTATGGATCATTAATTTATAATCGCAAATTTTCCTATCTTAACACCCACGCCCGGCGCATCCACGTGATACACGTAGAGACCAAAGGCTACTTCCAAATCATCTTTCGATTTCAGGTCCCAGGGCAACGAGCCGTTTTCAATGCTCTCATGCTGAAGCGTGCGAACCAAATCGCCGTTTACGGTAAAAATGCGAACCGTGCATTTAGCCGGCAAATTGGTAAAACGTATAAAGCGCTCGCCGCGGCCGGAGAGAAATGGCTGAGACTCCAGAATGGACGAGACAACATAGGGATTCGGCACCACGCGGATTCTATCCAGCACATCATCTCCGTTCGCATTGTCGTTTAGAACGCGGGCGCTGGTCTCGAATGAGTAGACATCGCGACTCTGGAAATTGATCTGGTTCCGCAGAATAAAACGATCCCCTTCAGAAGGACGAATCCACTGGTCCTCTGGTAAGATAACACCCGCTTCATCGCGCGGCGCTCTAAAGGCTATTGTCCAACTCGTGGTATATCGCGCGGCTGCCGGGTCATCCTTAACCGCCAATACAATCTGCTCACCTTCATCTATTTGCTGCGCGGTTGAGTCGCGACGAATACTGTTGACAAAAAGAAAATTCAGCGGTTCGCCGGTATCCAGCTCGTATACCTTGAAGTTGGTATAATGGAAGCTATTGGCGCGCACACTACGAAAGGCGGTATCGCTCACAGCGAAGTCGGGGCCCCACTCGACAACAAAGGTTACCGGCACCCAGGAAGATGTCGAGGTAAACGGGCGAACCTGAGCCGTCCAATTGGTTTCCGTATCAGCCGACCAGTCAGAATTGATTCGTGCATAGCTGGTATCAGGACGTCGATTATCGAAGGTCAAAATGACGCCGTCATCAAGCAACTCTCCGGTCCAGTCCAGGCGGCGGCGATTCTCGGAGAACGACCAGGGCACTTCAGCATTATCAACAACAAATTGCTCGGTGGTCTTGTTGTAAACCGACCAGGTCGCCGTCTGCGTTTCACCGACGCGGGCACCCATGACATCCGTTCCAAAGGTCACTTCGTATTCATTGTCCTTTACCAACGCCTCATCGATAATTTGAACTCCGATGCGGCCGGTTGCCGGGCCAACAGCATGCACCAGTGAGTCGCCGCGGTTGGTTGTTGCGGCAAGCACGTCGGAAGCCCTGGCATTCGGTGTTACCCGAACGGTATTGGGATCGCTACGCGTTATAAGTCCTTCTGTCACAACAATCGAAGCAGGACTTTCACTGGGCGTGATCGGCAGCAGGTCCTTGGCAGGATTAATACCACGCTCGAAGAAATCGTCGTCATATCCGGCATCGTATCCGGTTATGGCATAATAGTAGGTGCGACCGTTAACGAGTCCCTCATCAACGAAATAGTGCTGCAAGCCGGTATCGTCACCCATGTGGAAACGAATCCCGGTTGGTGCGCCAATTTCCTCGCCGAACTGCAGCGGATGCGGACCGGTCAGGCCGTTGTCTTTATCAAATTGAGTGATCGGCACGCGGAATACCGGGTTGCCGCGGGAATCCGTAATCACCTCAACGTCAAGAAATTGCGGATCCGTTGCGCGATAAATGCGATATCCTTCGAAGTCGAAGCCATAAATCGGATCGCGGGACAATTCCGAAAGGCTGTTCCAAACCAGGGTCACCTTCTTATCTCCCGGTATCGCTTTCAGCACCGGTTGGCGCGGCGGTTTGGCAAAGCGGTAATCGGAGTCAAAAATTCTCTGCGCTACGCCAGCTGTCTGGAAAAGGGCCTGCTCTGTAAAGGCAAAGAGGTAGCAGGTAGAGAAGCGTTCCGTTTTGCCAGGCTCAAGATTTACTGGGCCACTGGCAAAGATCCAAAACTGATTCACTGTTTGAGTTGGCTGAACAAAGAATCCCGGTTGCAGCCGTGGCCACATTGCTTCTTCATCGGACACCAGAATGGAGCCCCAGATGGGGGCGCTGAAAGCGGTCAGGCCAATCTGATCACTTTCGTCATTATCGAGGCGGCCAAAATTCGGTTCTCCCTGGTCCGGCATACCGTTTCCTTCGGTGCCGTCAGCGTCCGGTCCCGGATAGCCTTCTCCGAATTCATCAATGCCATCGGCACCGACATCATCGACATCGGCAATCCAGTCACCATCTTCATCGCCTTCGAAGTGGTCCTTGGCATCACCGTAAATGCCAACCGGGCCAAAGATGATGTCGCCGGCTTCATTGTCGCGGCTTTCATCTATCAGGCCGTCTGAATCATTATCGACCTGGTCATTTTCGACGCCGGGCGATTCGAGAAATTTCCAGCCCAGGTAGCCAGGCGGGATATCACGATTCCGGGTCCAAACCCCCATATTATCGTGGTCCCATCCGTAAACCATATCGACCTGATCATCAAACCAGGCATCGTCATCAACCGTGCCGCGTCCACCGGGCCCGATATCGCCAAAGCCGCCGAAGAAGACCGGGGCTTCCTGCTCGGCATTGAAGGTAAAATCACCGGCATTGGATATTTCGAAATAAAAGAAGAGAATGTCCTTGGCCAGGGGGTGCGCCCATTGAAAAAGACGGACGTGCATTTGCATTCCAAGACCGCGGCGTTCCAGATCATCCTGATAGGGATAAAAGGGGAATTCGCTGTTCCAGGTGTCGTCGATATAATACATCGCCTCCTGGTCGGCATTAAACTGATTCAGGCCAAAGAAGCCATTCCATTTGCCATCCCAAGTGGCATCCTTACCGGGCCAGCTAAACGCCCAGGAAAGCGGATTGAGGCTGTTGGCGAACTGATCCTGCCCCTGCACCTCATTGAAGTATCCACTCAGCGGGTGGAATTTATATTCGATATTGGTTACCGGGTCAAATTCACCAGCGGTGCCGCCTCCGTCAATAAAGGCGTCCGAGACAATTACCCGCTTTACCCCGCCGGTATCAGGAACTTCAGCTGCAACAATTCCGGTAAATTCGTAGATATGATCGTGTCCGCTGCCGCGGGGCCAGACACCACTAATCGGGTTCGATCCCTGTCCAACGTTGCCCCAATTACCAACCATCGACTCAACATTATTTGCATTCATGATCAGCGAGCGCCGCTTGGTCGGGTCACTGCGATTGGGATCAATCCAGATATCAGATTGCGCCATCAGTGGACTCAGGCCATATAATAGCAGGCCGGCAATCAGCCACAGTAGAAAACTCTTAAACGAATTCGTCATTCAGACATGACCTCGTGGACATGTTAATGAGTGATAGATGTCAGTTGTTAGATGACAGTTACTGGAATTTCACTATCAACTCTCAACGAACAACTATCAACTAGTTAATAATTGCAAATTTGCCAATTTTTGTGCCAATGCCCGGGGCATCAACGTGAAATACATAGAGCCCGAAGGCAACTTCCAGATCGTCCTTCGACTTCAGATCCCAGGGCAATGAACCGTTTTCAATGCTGTCATGCTCCAGTGTCCGCACCAAGTCACCGTTCACGGTAAAAATACGGACCGTACATCTCGCAGGCAGATTGGTAAAGCGAATAAAACGCTCGCCCCTACCGCCAAGAAAGGGCTGCGCTTCCAGAATCGACGATACCACGTAGGGATTCGGCACGACCCGTATGCGTTCAAGTGCTGTGGACGGATCAGCCGTTTCATCGATTTCTCGTGGAGTGGTGCTAAACGTGTAGGTATCGCCTTCACTAAAATTGATCTGGTTGCGAACAATGAGCCTGTCGCCTTCGCGTGGACGTATCCATTCCGATTCCGGTAAAACAACCCCGAACTCATTACGCGGCGGCGCGAAACGCAATCCCCAGGAAGTAGAGAATCGAACGGCCGCGGAATCGGCTTTAAAGACGATCACCACCTGCTCATTCGGATCAATCTGCTGCGCGGTAGAGTCTCCGCGAATGCTATTTACAAATATGAAGTCCAATGGGCGATTGGTATTCAGTTCATACACTTTGAAATTTGTGTAGTGAAAGGTATTGGCGCGAACGGTACGGAATGCCGTATCGACCACCGTAAACTGCGGGCCAAATTCGATCACAAATGACACAGGCAGCAGAGATGAACCGCCGGTAAACGGGGTTGTCTGCACTGTCCAATTGGTTTCGACGCCTTCTGCCCAGCGAGTGCCGGCACTTGCCGACCCGGTGTCGGGGAATTCATTCCGGAATTCAAGGGTAATTCCTTCGTCCAGCAACTCGCCTACCCAATTACGGGCAAATCGATTCTCCGAGAATGACCACGGCACCGGCTCATCTTCCAGGAGAAAGCGCTGGGAATTTGTCTCATAAATTGAATAAACAGCGGTTTCTGTTTGTCCGGCACGTCCGGGGATAGTTGTGCCGAAAGTAACTTCGTAATCGCCACCTTTCACGGAGGCATCGTCGACCAGCGTCACACCAATCTGACCTGTTGCGCTTCCGTTTACCTGGACGAGGGTATCACCGACGTTGGTTGTTGCATCAGTCACATTGGAAGCAGATGCGCGCGGAACAACCGTCACGGTATTGAGATCCATGCGCGTGATGAGCCCCTCGGTAACCACAATGGACGCCGGACTTTCACTCGGCGTGATTGGCAATAGATCTTTCGAGGTGCTGAGGCCGCGATTGAAGAAATCTTCGTCATAGCCGGTATCGTAGCCGGTTACCGCGTAGTAATAGGTGCGTCCGTTGACAAGATTATCATCGACATAGAAATGCTGCAAACCAGTATCATCGCCCATGTGATAATGCACACCGGTTGGCGCACCAATTTCTTCACCAAACTGCAATGGGTGTGGACCGTTTAAGCCATTGTCCTTATCAAACTGGGCGACCGGTACCCGAAATACCGGATTCCCGCGGCTATCGGTAATTTCTTCGACGTCCAGGAATTGGGGATCGGTCGAGCGATATATGCGATACCCCTCGAAATCAAATCCATAGATCGGGTCACGGGACAGCTCGGAGAGCGAATTCCAGATGAGTGTCACCTTTTTATCGCCGGGCACTGCACGAAGGATTGGTTGCCGCGGCGGTTTGGCGAAACGATAGTCCGAATCAAAAATTCTCTGGGCCACACCAGCAGTCTGGAAAAGAGCCTGTTCGGTAAATGCAAAAACATAGCAGGTTGAAAATCGCTCGGTTTTGTCCGGAGCTAGATTGATCGGGCCACTGGCAAAAATCCAGTACTGATTCACAGTCTGAGTCGGTTGTTCAAAAAAACCGGGCTGTAGGCGTGGCCACATGACTTCTTCATCCGACACCAGTACCGAACCAAAGAGCGGGGCGCTAAAGGCCGTCAAGCCAATTTGATCACTCTCGTCGTTGTCCAGGCGGCCAAAGTTCGGCTCACCCTGATCGGGAGTGCCATTGCCTTCAGTGCCGTCGGCATCCGGTCCGGGATAGCCTTCGTCGAGTTCAGCGATGCCGTCGGCGCCAACATCATCAGTCTCCACAACCCAATCGCCATCTTCATCACCTTCAAAGTGCTCTTTAGGATCACCATAAATACCAACCGGGCCAAATACCAGCGCACCGGCTTCATTATCACGACTTTCATCCGTCAATTCATCGGTATCATTATCAATTTGATCATCTTCGATGCCCGGAGATTCCAAAAATTTCCAGCCCAGATAGCCGGGTGGGATGTCGCGATTTCGCGTCCAGACCCCCATATTGTCGTGGTCCCAACCATAGACCATATCGACCTGATCGTCAAACCAGGCATCGTCATCAACGGTTCCGCGGCCACCAGGTCCAATATCACCATAGCCGCCAAAATAAATGGGGACGCCTTCACTAACGTCATATTCGAAATCGCTGGCATTGGAGATTTCAAAGTAGAAGAACAAGATATCTTTTGCCAACGGATGGGCCCACTGAAAGAGGCGCACATGCATCTGCATACCGAGACCGCGGCGCTCACTATCGTCATCATATGGGAAGAAAGGAAATTCCTTATTGAAGGTATCATCGATATAATACATCGCTTCCTGGTCGGCATTGAACTGGTTTAGTCCGAAGAAGCCATTCCACTTGCCATCCCAGGTAGCATCCTTGCCAGGCCAGTTGAAAGGCCATGACTGCGGATTGAGGCTATTGGCAAATTCATCCTGCCCCTCAGCATCATTCAGGTAACCGGCGAGCGGATGGAACTTATATTCGATATTAGTAACCGGGTCAAATTCATCGCCGGAGCCGTCCGTATAGCCGTCGGAAACGATTTGATGCATGTTGCCGTCAGTGCCGGGCACTTCCGCAGCAACAATACCGGTAAATTCGTGAATGTGATCGTGGCCGCTACCACGTGGCCAAACGCCGCTAATTGGATTGGAGCCTTGCCCGACGTTGCCCCAATTACCGACCATCGATTCCACATTGTTGCCATTCATAATAAGAGAACGGCGTTTCGTGGCATCTCCGCGATTCGGATCGATCCAGATTCCGCTTTGTGCCAGCAGTGGCAGCATACCCAAGAGCAGCACCCCGGCAATGGCGGCCAATATATATTGACGAAACGATGTTGTCATACGAAATGACCCCGTTGGATTCTAGTTAACTCATAAATAGCTAAACTGGTCCTCTGCGTGACCACAACTTTGTGCTTTTCATGGGCTGTCCCCCCTCTATCTCCCCCCGTGGGGAGATAGAGGGGGATGCCCAACAATAATCTAAACCACTATCTCAAAACACAATCCGTGCTCCGAAACGAATCTCTCTCGGCACCGGCTGGCTGGCCGGATTCAGATTGAACTCGTAGAGCGAGTTGATGCGATTAAACCCATTGGCGTTATGCGCTTGGTTATCCAGCGGTCGAATTGCCGGCAGGAAGTCGTCCCTGGTACGATCGAGGAGGTTCTCAATTCTGCCAAATAATTCGATATTCAACGCGTTGCCGAACGAGAAGCGGCGCGTGGCCGATAAATCGATATTAAGGTCACCCTGGTAGCGTCCGCTGTTGCGTAATTCAACAAAGCCACCCGGCGTGAAGGGATAACCGGAATTCATATTAACGATGACACTGCCAACCCAGCTGTCGCGAGCATAGACCACGTAGGCGTTGAAGGTGTGCCGCAAGTCCCAATCGAGGGGATTCAGCACGATGGTCGCCTCATTACGGCCAGCCGCATCAAAGAAAGTTTGCCGGGGGTCACTGGCAATGCCTTTGGCAGTCTGAAAGGTATAGTTGAGGTCAGCGGTAACGCCGGCTTCCGGCACCCGAAATTTGGTTGCCAGAGTAAATCCGCGCACGCTGCCGTGACTATTGTTAGCATAACGGCCGTAAAGGATATCGGTGCGATACGTCTGGAACAGTTCCGACCCGAGTAAGTTCTTCACATTCCGATAATAACCGGTCAAATCGACAGCCAGAAAACTAGTGAGCTGCTGCTGCAAACCGATTTCATACATATCGGTGCGCTGTGCTTCCAGGTCCGCATTCCCAATCAGCGAGCTGTAAAAACCAACCACTTCGAATTCCGGGTTCTGATACAGACGACTGAATTCCGGGATCTGGAAGAAATTGCCATAAGCAGCATGAATCACACCGCGAGCGGTAATCGGGAAGGCCAGGCCAATACGCGGCGAAATCTGCGTTTTTGGATCAACGGATGCATAGGCTTCACTTTCAGACACCGGGAAGAGTCGATTGCCGGGATCGCGAAGATCGGTCGGCACCACGCTCTGCGGATCAAAATAGTCGAAGCGCAAACCGGCATTGACAATCAAGTCATCTATTTCAATTTTATCCTGGATGTAAGCGGAAAACTCGATCGGCTCCTGCTCATATTGATTATGGTTCGTAGAGGTCAGCGGTGGAATGCGGCTTTCCAAATCGCCATAAACCAGGGGATCCACGTCGATGGTATAATCTCGCAGCTTGAGATTATGTCCACGATATTCGACGCCCAATTTAACAAAATTTGATCTATTGACCTGCATATTCAGATCAGCCCGCACCGCATAGGTCTGGCTTTCCTGGAACAACTGGTAGCCATCGATCCCACCGGTGGAGAATACATTACCGGGCTGACGGTTGCGGCCGAATAAGGCCTGGTATTCAGTGTTGTTCACATCCTCATGCACGTAGCTATCAAAATTGTTGTTGTATTGCGTCACTTTCAGGGTGTAGAAAACGCTACGGTTAACGCTGTGCGTGAGATTAAACAAGTGATTGATCGAATTGCTGAAGTTCGTACGGCGGGAATCCGGATTCAAACGATAGAGTCCGGAGAAATTTCTATTTTCGGCATCATTGGCCATTAAGGTATATGACAGTTTCACGCTGGGAATGAGCTGATAGGTCAGCTTCACCTGACCGGAAAAGCTCTGGCTGGGATTCATTGAGACAAATTGACCATCGCCGGTTTGCTCAATATACCATTCATCAGGATTGGTGGACACAAAACTGGACGAATCCATTGGCTGAAACAGGCGCTGCCCGTATAGCCAATTCTCATGATCGGTATAGCGAGCGGAAGCGAAGAATTTCAGCTTTGAGGTCAACAGCGGACCGCTAAGGCTACCTTCGTAATATTGTTGGGCACTCAGGTTGACATCATCGATATTCCAGAAGATATCATCATTGCTGGAAATGAAGTCTCCGGTATAGGCAGAGAAACTACCGGTCAACTCGTCGGTACCGTCTTTGGTAACAATATTAATGATACCGCTCTGGGCCTGACCGTATTCTGCATTGAATGTTCCGCTGATTACTTCCAGTTCCTGGATAGCATTGTTCTCTACCGGCACGGCGAGGCCATTATTGAAGGGATTGGAAATTGCGATCCCGTCCACATAGTATTTGATTTCCGAACTGCGGCCGCCACGGATGTGCAAACTGCCGTCCAATCCGGTGGTGATACCCGCCTGAAGCGTCAATACTTCCTGGAAGGATTCAACCGGCAATTCGCTGATGGTTTCGCCGGAAACCTTTGCAGACGCTGAGGTCAAATCCTTGACGATCATTTCCTTATCGGCGACTACAACGACCGTCTCCCCTTCCACGACTTCTTCCGACATCGAAAAATTGACATTGGTGGTGCGATCAACAGCCACGGCAATCGGTTTCTTGACGGTGGTTTGATACCCAATGAAGCTGCACTCAACCACGTATTGACCAGGCGGCAGATTAATGATGAAGTAGGTGCCGTCAGCATCGGTTGAGGCACCGGCCGGAGGGCTCATCGCGACTTCTTTACCATTAACGATTTGGGTTTGTATGACAATATTGGCCCCGGGTATAGCATCTCCGCCACTATCCTTCACAATTCCGGCAATTTTACCGGTTGTTCCGGCATGCAGTGATGGAGCAAGGCTGAATTGCATGCAAACAAGCACCAAAAACCACCCGATAAGGGGTCGGATATCACGTTGAGTCCGCATAGGAACCTTCCTTTAAGTCGCCAGTCGATATCAGTTTGTTAATCACGTTAACTAATTAAGAAAAGTATAAACAACATAGAGCAAGTTGTCAACAGCAATCATCGGCAAACTGGATACTGGATACTGCCATTAAACTCCGAGACGCTCTTCAGTATCAAGCATCAAGTATCAAGCATCAAGCATCAAGCATCAAGCATCAAGCATCAAGCATCAAGCATCAAGCATCAAGCATCAAGCATCAAGCATCAAGCATCAAGCATC
>JANQRS010000071.1 GCA_028284445.1 Calditrichia bacterium | reverse complement strand
TTCCATCATTCCATCATTCCATCATTCCATCATTCCATCATTCCATCATTCCATCATTCCATCATTCCATCATTCCATCATTCCATCATTCCATTACTTCGATCGACTGGCGCACTCAAGAATCAGGGTTTGCCAAGAATGACAGGCTGCTGCAAGGGCCAGCCCTGTGGCCCGTCTAGCCCGCCGAAAAGCTAACATCCCCGCTATTCAAATTCTGCAGTTTTTCCCGTAGTTGTTTTAGCTCCTGGATTTTCAGGAGCGGGTCGCCGGGTTTTTCGCTGATGTATTGATGGATACGTTCCCAAACATCATCCACCGGCATCCAGAATAGGCGAATGAGCTGGTGATCAGGATTTTCGGAGACGTCCAATAGTTCATCCAACAGGTCGTAGAGGGTTTCGAGTTTTTCTCCAATTGCTTCCTTGTTCAGGGAATATCCCAGGGAAAAGGGGAAAAGATCGTTGCCAACTTTCAGCTCAAAGTGATCGAAAAAACGATTGTCGCCGCTGCGGCTTGCATAAAAACAGCGATCGATGGGCAACCGTTCATCGAGATAAATCACCGCTCCGTTTACTTCGCCATCCCATTGAATTCCCTCGTTCAGATTGGAAGGCATATGCTCAAATAAGACCGTCAGGGTGTTGGGCTGGCAGCGAATATGGGAATCGATAGCCGGGTGATAGCGCAGGAAATGGATGTCGTCCTTCGCCAGTTTGAGATTGCGATAAATATGGCGGGGATCAAAAATGCCGGAGAGGCCGGGTTCTACTTCGAAGTAGCTGGCTGTCGGGCGTGGGCGATCACCGGACTCACCGGGAATTGCCAATGCGCTGCGCAGATATTGATCGTAGATAACATCGGCCGGGAGCTTGTTAAAATATTCCGTGTAAGCGGCGTCTTCAAACTTGACCTTGAGGTGACCGCCATCGTTTACCGTGATTTCACCATCTACCGGTTGCCAGTAGGTAATGACCCGGTCATGCTCAACCCGGTGTACTTCACTGCCGGGCGGAAACCACACGGCAGATCTAGACTGCAGTTCAAATTGCATTTTTTCGAGCGGGATTTGTAGCGTTTCCTCGAATTTGATCATGTTGTTCTGCGGCTGCTCAAAAAGCTTTTCGGCTGTTTTGTTATCCAAAAATTCCCGTCGGATGGGATCATAATAATGCACGGCGCCGTTATGCTTCTCTGTTCCCGGTAGAGAGCGCTTTTCGAGGGTTTGCCTGCCAAAATCGGTCAACTCCAGATCCGCCACCGTCAAATTTTCCAGGCTGTCAAACTGCTCTGCGGTTTTCAGAACACCAAGAACGATCATCTGCACCAGTGGGGGACGGACAAATTTCTCCGGTTCCGGTACGCCGAGAATTTCTTCAAATACCCGTACCAATTGATAATTGCCATAGGTGGCATCACCTTTAAATTGATCTGCGAGATCGAGCAGGATGGCTTCAAAGGCGGTCAGGTGGCGCGGCGTTGAATGCAGGATCAAACTGCTGACCTTGAAAATGGGGAAGAATACTGAGATATCAGCCAGCTTCATCGCGACCCCGCCGATTTCTGATATTGTTCGCGAGTCATCAGATTGCTGCTATCCCAGAAGTTTGCACGGCGGTTGATAGTATCGATAATATCGCCATAGACTTTCCGCGAAATAACCCCTGAGCCATCCATTTGGGGAATTTCCACCTCGCAATCCGCAAACATGTCCTTCGCTCCAAAAATAACCAATAGCTCACGCGCCCGAGAAAATCCCACGTTGATTCGCTCAAACTGGGCGACAAACGACTTGCTGCCATAAACCCGGGAGCGGGTGTTACGAACCAGGCTGATTAGAATGATGGAATTTTCCTTGCCCTGGAACTGGTCCACAGTGTTGACGTCAACTTCGAGGTGCTTTAGTTTCAGCGAACGAACGCGCTTGCGAATTTCCGCTACCTGGCGGCCGTAAAAGGCGATAACGCCGACATCTTTCTTGCGGTTTTCATCGAAGCCTGCTTTTTTGCAAGCATTATCCATGCGCCTTAACATCTCTGCAATCAGGATCGCTTCCAGGTGATTGACTTTGGATGTGCCGCTTTGCGTTTCGTAATGCGGCTTTCCATCGGGCGCACGAGAAGAATCGATCCAAACTGCATGCGTGCCAGGGGTGATGAAGTCCAGTTTGTCTGCAGATTTGATCACCAGCTGATGATTACGTTCCTGGTCGGGGTCCAACAATCCGCAGCGCAGGCGATGCTCATAGAAATGATTTACCACTTCCATAATTTCAGGATGCATGCGGTATTGAATTTCCAGCATCGACTTAATTGAGCCGGGTGCTTCTTCAAAGTGCTTCTTGAAGAGAGAGGCGGTTACCATATCCCTGAATTTAAGGAAATTCTCTTCCGTTAGCAGATGATAGGTTGGATCATTGCTATCACCGTCGCGCGATTCCTCAATGATTTCCTGCCAGGAATTTTGCCGTTCCTGAAAGAGTGGCGGTAGCTGGCGATGATCACCTACCAGCACGCTTTTCTTGGCGGCCATCATCGGCATCAGCAGTTCCGGGGGCGTGGCCTTGCTGACTTCATCAATAATCGTGACGTCGAAATTCGCAAATTTTTTGCTCTCGATTAAGCGCCGATTTTCATTGCAGGTTATGCCAACCACGTTGCAGTTGGCGATATAGGTATCGATGAAATATTGATTGTCGGTTTTTAGCTGGGTTTCACTGCTGAGCATGGTTACCCACTTATCCAGAAGCGGTTCCCAGCGATTCCTGAATTGGGCATCTTTGCGCCGCTCACCATCCAGCGCTTCTATTTTCCCAAGGATTTCCTTCCGCAGCGCTGCCGTTTGCAAATCCACTTCCGGCAATGGTGATATTTCCGGCTCCGGTTCAGGCGCTTCAACAGCTGGTGCTTCAACGACCGGGATTTTTGTGATCAGGCTGTTGAGGTTAACGATCATCAAGGCTACAGAGCGGTCAATTCGCTTTTCCACATCGCGCATGGCCTTTACGGCATGCTGCAGAATGGCTATCAGTTTTTTGACATCCAAACGTGGGTTGACCAGACGCTCCCAAAATTGTTTTCCATTTTCTTCCAGGCTAAAAAAGGCCCGATAAAGGTGGGGATTCAGGGTTGATTGATCGCGAAGCTGCTGGATTTTATTGCGTAGTTCATGCCATTCATCGAGGCGGGAATTATCGCCGGATTCCAGCAAGAGCTCTATCTCATCAATTTGCCGATAGTATTGCTGGACCAGCGGCTGGTTCTCGGGCGAGATGTCTGCGCGATTTCCAGCCTTTGCCAGTCGGCCGATTTCGCTTTCCAGTCTGGGAATTTTGCCGCGCAAACCAATCCACTTCTGATAAACTGAGCGGAAAAAACTGATGCGCTCTGCAAGTGACGGCGGCCCGCCTTCTTTACTGATGCTTCCCAAATCTATTTTGTAGCGCTTCAGGCGGCTTACATCAGCAATAATTGTTTGCTCGATCAAGTCTACAAATTTCTCCGGCACCTCAAGGTCCACGCCCGAGTTACCTTCAAGGAACTGCACCAGATTCAGCAGACTGTTTCTTAAATCCAGCATTTGCTGCTCACGCTCGCTTAGCGCCGGTGCGCTTTCTTCAACCGCTTCCTCAGGCTCCTGGACATCACCATGGCCCATGCTGACGATATCCTGGTCGAAAGCCTCGGTTGTTTCCTCCATACTTGCCAGATCACGAAGCTCTTTCTGCAGCGATTCCATCTTCTCATCGCTATCGCGCCAGTCGCTCAGATAACGCTGTTCGCAAGCGTCGGCTATAGAATCATAGAAACGCTTCAATACCCGATCTTCCGCGAAGCGCTGACCGCCTGCAGAGAACTTGCGGCTCCTGCCCAGGCGAATGGCGCGTATCTCCGGAACGGCCGCCAGTTTTTCCAAGGCATTATCCACAGCAAGATTGGCCTGAGAGGCCAGCAATACTTTTTTCCCTTGGCGGGTTAGCTGATAGATGGCCTCGCCGATGACGGTCGTTTTACCAGTACCCGGCGGTCCCTGGATCAAGGCAACATCCGGCGCGCCGAGGATCTTCTTGATGGCCTTTTGTTGATCGGCGTTGATGTTATCCATCAGCCAGTTGTCGATGGGCGGGCTGATTTGCGGCGTGTTTGCGACACTGATGTCGAAAAGCCATGAGGACAGAAAGGGGGCATAACCGGATTGTGCCTCCAGTTGCATAATGGCGCTGGCGTGACGATTCAGTAAGGCAAATTCACCGAATAAAGAGGTAGCGACGTAGCCGGCGGAAGGCAGTTTGTCGATCAGATAAGAGTCGCTGCGATTATCGCGATTGCCGGAATCCTCCCCAATCTTGAATATTAGCTCGGTGACGTACGGATCATCCCAGGGACAATCACGCAATTCCTCCGTAAAACGAGCTGCCGGTTGTTTCCGCCCCTCTTGAAAGCCCCCCACGGGAACGGCTGGAATAGAGCGGGCATTTTTGTTATAGCGAAATTGCCATTGATCTGTCGAATAATGCAGCGGGAAGGCCATGACCTCTTCCTTGCGCAGAATTCGCTCAAAATCCCGAAATGTGTTTTCGCTGTCGGCGACCGCCAACAGGCAAAGCTTTTTGTCTTTCACCAGGTATTTGACATAGCGTAATCCGGCCAGCTGGCTTTCCACAATGGCGCGTTTCCACTGGAGATATTCCTGCCAGTGTTGCAAATTGCGGCGGGTTTCATGCGATATAGCCGGCAGTTGCTTGAGCAGGCGGCTGTTAATGGCATTATTTGCCCGATTTCGCTCCGCCGGTTTGGCGATTGCCTGAATTTCTATTTCAAATCCACGAGTCGGCGCTTCGGATACATCCACAATTCGATCAACGCTAATGGCCGGGCTGGGATGGCCCTGCGGGGCAAGCGCGCCGCGTACGCAAAGCGTAATGTCCGCTGGAAATTCGCTATTCATGATATCCGTTCGGCGTGAACGGACAGTAATGTCGAAGGCGTTTTCGCGCAGTGAAGTATTGGAAATGAAATAGGTGCCCATTTCCTTTGGGGGAAAAAGGGTTTCCCGGAAATAATCGAGGATATTTGTCTTTACATTCAGGGTTGGAAAAAGCTGCTCGCGATGCAAATCCCGGATATCCCGAAGTTGCTGCTCCAGCTGCGGGCGGAACTTCTCAAAATCGAGATAGAGATATTGGCTTGTTTGACTCATATGCTTCTGCCGGGGTCATGCGGGGTTGCAAGGTTGCTCGTATGCCAACCTTATGTGATGTCGCGTTTTATGCAGAAACAATAAGAGCAATTTTCCGATTAATGTCAAGGAATACTCGCTATGCTCATGTCAGAACCTGCGGCCTGTCAGGCTCGCAAGCTTGCCGTCAGAGGCTTCGCCTCGTCAGCTCACTGCGTTCGCGTTAATTCGCTTCGCTCATGTAAAAAAAGAGGTTATCCTGTTAAAGATAACCTCTTTCCAAAGTTCACTGATTGTATTTACGGCGCGAAGCGCCTGACGCTGGCTTCGCCAGCTGACGGGAGCGTTAGCGACCTTCGCGAGCTTGCGAGCTACTTAAACGTATCTGCCGAAGGCACAATCGTTACGTTCTTGATATTCAATTTGTATTCGGCCACGATGGCATCTTCAGCTAATACTTCATCCGGCAAACCGGATTTTAGCTGGTTTGAATAGCTCATCGGCGACGGTGTATTGTTGCGCAGGCTTTCCGCAAGCGGCTCAGCTTCGCTTTCATCGGTCACGATAGTGATATACATATTGTCTACTTGCCAATGTTTGCGGATTGCTTTATTCACATCTTCCAGCGTTACTTTCGCCAGCAGCTTGTCCAACTCGGCAATATAGTCTTTGCGATCATAAAAGCGCGAGTCAAGCAGGAAGCCCAGGCGCTGCTCCGGGGTTTGTGCGTAAAGCTTGATATAGCTGCGCAGGAAAGTGCGAGTTGCCTCAAAATCTTCCTTGCTTAAGCCATTCTCAACCAGCAGATTCATTTCGCGAATCGCCATACGCAGGGCAAAATGTGCGTGCCCAACTTTGATGTCGCTGAGTTCCTCATATTGCATTTTCAGTTGTTTGGCAATTTGCAGCGGACGGATCCAGATAGAGTAGTAGTTGGAAGAACGCGGGACGCCCGGACGCGGCAGCTGGTAAGAGCCGCCCTGATCATACCATTCGATATAGCTGTAATCGCCATAGTTCATGGAGCGGGTCTGACGTATTTTTTGATAAAGCCGGGAATAAGACTTGCGATGTTCACCAAGATAGGAATTGGCGATCATCAGCGCTGCAAATTCATTATCCGTGCGGGTGATTTTTAGTGGATAGCCGGTGAAAATGGCGGATCCAAAGGCATTGGCTTTGGAGATAATCTCAACATTGATACCTTCCGGGCGATTGGGCTTCCCGGCCTCCGGCATGGCCGGTTTATTGTCAGACAGCTTCATCACGTCTGACTTAAGCTGCTTCAGGAATTTGTCGCTGTAGTTACCAGCCACACCAATCATCACGTTGTTGCGGGTAAAGAACTGCTTGTAATGATTCTTTACGTCATCCAGGGTGAGAGTGCTAACCGACGCAGATTTACCCTGCTTCATATGCTGGTAGTTAGTGCCGCGAAAGAGCAGATCTTCCAGGGCCATTTTGCTGTAGTCTTCATCTGAAGAAGCACGGATGACCTGATCAACGAAGTTCTGCTGGTTTACAATGATTCGCTTGAAATCTGCTTCTGTAAAAGACGGCGTCAGTATGAGGCCGGAGATAATCGGATAGAATTCCTTGATAAAATCGGTATGAACCTGAAAAGTAAAGGTAGTGACTTCTTTATCGACATGCGAAAAATAACTGGCGGCCATCGGGAAAATAAAGTCCTGGATTTCGCCATAGGTCATATCTGCAGTGCCGCCGCCGGTAACCAGACTGGCGGTTAATTGGGTAAGGCCTTCTTTGCCGGCCGGATCGGAAATAGATCCGTTTTTAAACATCAATTTAACAACCACTTTATTGGATTTGGGTTGTTCTAATTCCACAACTTTCTGTGCGAAAGCAATACCGGCCATCAGCATTAAAATGATTAATGTTCTCATTATTTGACACCTCCTTCAGCATCCGGTGAAATAGTAGCAATCGTCAGACCGGTCGGCACAAAATACTTTTTAGCGACCATCATAATGTCCTCATTGGTGACCTTGTCGTAATTCGCGTAGGTGCGATTCAGGGATTCCGGATCACCGGTGAGTTGAATGTAATGCGAAAGTGTCTGGGCAATTGAGCCGGGGCTGTCGATGCCCATTGCAAAGCTGTATTTCAAATTGGACTTGGTGCGTTTTAATTCTTCTGCGGTAACACCACTGGCCTGCGCCTTCTCGATGGCTTTGACGATTTCATCTTTCACATACTGCATGTCTGCCTTGTCGATGAGCGAAGCCTGAATGGTGAAGAGGTTCGGATCGCGGGAGTCACCTGCACCGCCGCCAATAAAGCGCGCTTTTCGTTCTTCCAGAACCAGTTTCTTAAACAGGTCGGAAGTTTGGGAAAACAGGATGGTGGACATCACATCCAGTGCCGGCATATCAATTTCTTTATCGCTGAATGCCGGGGATTTGTAGTTCAATTGAACCAGCGGGGGAATACCACCGTTTTGTAAATGATAATAACGAGTTTCCTGCTGCTTTGGTTCAACAGGGATGTCGGATACGTGGCTGCCGGGTTTCCAGTCGCCAAAATATTTCTTGGCCAGACCATTAACCTGATCTACTGTGACGTCACCAACAACCACAATTGTACAATATTCCGGGCGATAAAAGCGCTCGAAGAAGGTCAGAGAATAGTCATACTGATTGGGCATATCGACGATGTCATCGAAGAAACCCATGGTGGTGTGTTTATAAGTGTGCTTGTCGAAAGCGGTGTTCTTCATCCCTTCATAAAGCTGCATGTAGGGACTGGCGTAATTCTTGGTGTATTCCCCTTTAACCGCACCGGCTTCGGTTTTGAAATCGATTTCGGGGTATTTGAGGTTCTGAAAGCGATCTGCCTCCAATTCAAACATCAATTCCAGCTTTTCCGCATTGCCGGTCATGTGATAAAGTGTGCGGTCCTGGGTGGTATTGGCGTTTGCTGCTGCACCAACGGATTTCAGAATTGCTGAATACTCCTCTTTGGAGTATTTTTCTGTCCCACGAAACATCATGTGCTCAAAGAAATGTGCGAATCCGGTAACGCCTTTTTCAACTTCGTCCCGCGCGCCAACGCGAACAACAATGTAGAAGGCAGCCAGACCGGGACTGTCGTATGGAACGGTTACGACGTTCAGGCCATTACTGAGTTTTTTCTGATGAATCTGATAGGGTAGGATTTTGTCCGCCTGGGCGCTGCCTAGCAATAATACCATGATCAGCAGTGCTGCGACATACGGGAGTTGAAACTTCGGTCGCATAATTCTCCTCGAGTTATTGTGAAAAATGTAGCATATGATAAGGGTTTTCGCCCCTCAATGCCAAATAGTAAATGGTTTTTTCATCCACAACCTCTATAACAGCTTTATTACGAGGTATCCCTATGAAAAGTTCGTCGGATGGCAAATCTGTAAACCTGCAAATCGGGAAATGGTCGATTGGGTGATTCATTAAGGCGTTGAAGCGTTGTGGTGAACGGCGGAGCCGTTGCAGAGTGCAGGCAGATGTTCGCTTCTGGCGAACTTGTGCGGCTTGGTTGACTTCCCACGTCTTACGTCCCGCCACTAAACTTTCCCTACGTCTGACGGAAGGATAGGAAATCTATAACGGCTCCGCTGTATTGCGCGAGCGGAGCGATTTGATGGCGAGCTTGCAAGCCTGACGGCGCATGGCGCCTGCCCCGGCTTTGCCGCCAAAAATCTTCTTGACAAAAACCTCCGAAAATCCTACTTTTAGTGCCCAAATGTTCACTCTTGGACAATTGGAAAATGTTCACTTAAAGTAAAGGATTACGGAATGACCCACGAGGAGATTTTTGACCCGATAGAAGTGATCACTCATTTCCAGAATGGCAAGATTAACCCGCTGCGATTTTTGTGGAATGGACGTACTTACAAAGTCACTCGGGTGAACGGTCAGTGGATGGAGCGCTTTGGGAGTACTCACCAGATTCATTTCTCTGTGCAAACCGATAACAGCAACTGTTTTGAACTATTGTTTGATAATAGTGATTATTCCTGGCAATTGGCCCGGGTCTACCTGGAAGGTTAAATATGATCATTCATATCGATGCCGATGCGTTTTTTGCTTCGGTGGAGCAAGGGTTTAATCCGCTCTTGCGGAATAAGCCGGTCATTGTCGGCGGGACGGAGAATCAACGCGGGGTGGTGCATACCGCCAGCTATGAGGCACGGGCATATGGTGTGTCCATCGGTATGCCGCTAATCGAGGCCAAACGCATTTGCCCTCACGCTGTTTTTATGAAGGGGAATTATCAGCATTATCATGCCGCTTCCTTGACCATGCAGAGAATCTACCTGCAATATACGCCCCAGGTGGAATTTACCTCGCTCGATGATGCCTACCTGAATTTCTATGGGGCTACCCATCTCTATAAAAGCGGCATGGTAGCGATGGCTGGTGATATCCAGCAGGCGGTGCGAAACAGCCTGGGCATTGGCGTCTCTTTAGGCATTGGCAAGAATAAGCTCATTGCCCGCATTGCATCCGGCAAAAACAAACCCAATGGCATTGCCTACGTGCCTGCCGGGGAAGAGCGCGATTTTCTGCAGACCTTATCTGTGCGGGAACTACCAGGAATCGGCCGGGTGGCTGCTGCCAGGCTGGCCGAGTTAGGTGTGTTTACCGTGAAAGATCTGACTGCCCTATCAAAACCGGTGATGGAAAAGCTGTTTGGAGTTAACGGGGCGAGGATGTGGGATTTTGCCAACGGCGTTGATCATCGGGAAGTGAAGGTGCGCATTTTGCCGACGCAAATCAGCCGGGAAACCACCTTTGAAGAAGATCTCACCGACCGCAGCATTATCCTGGCCACCCTGCAATATCTCAGCGAGCGCATCGCCGCCAAACTGCGTGAAAATGCCCAGCGGGCTCGCAAGCTGGAAGTGAAAATTCGCTATTCTGACTTTACTTCACAGAAAATGGCCCAACCGCTGCATCAACCTGGCGCCAATGCCAACTTACTATATGCAACGGTTGAAGAGATCATTACTCGCCTGCCCTTCAAGCGTTTACGGGTGCGGCATGTCGGTATCAAAGTGAGCGGCATAGAGTGGGATAATTTACAGCTGCAAATGTTCAATGAAGAAACGCGCATGGAAATGCTTGATACCGTTGTAGATGAAATCCGCCAGCGATTTGGGTTTACCTCGATTTTACCGGCAGATACCCTCGTTTTACAAAGCAAATATCGAATGGAGAAAAATGGATTTGTGCTACACTCTCCTGCACTTACAAAATAGCTCACTGCGTTCGTGTCAGGCCATCCCTGGCCTGACCGCCCGGAGGGCGAATGTCTTTTGTTCATTTACACACACATAGCTATTACAGCCTGCTGGATGGTAGCGCCAGTCCGGAAGCGTTGATCAATCGCTGTTTGCAACTGAGGTTTGATACCCTGGCGCTAACTGATCACAATGCGCTGTACGGGGCGGTCGAGTTCTATAAGCTGGCAAAGGAAGCTGGTATCAAGCCGATTATCGGTGCGGAGATTCGCATTGCGGATGACAATTGCCGCCTGGTTGCCCTGGTGGAAAACGCTGCCGGATATCGTAATCTCTGCCACCTTTTGTCCATCGGCCATCTGGCTGGCGGGCATTTACAGTTTCAGCTGCCCTTGAAAGAGCTGATTCGACTTAAGGACGGCTTGATCATTCTCTCCGGGGGGCAGGAAGGATATCTGTGGAAGGCGGTGCGCACAAAGAAGATTGCCGAGGCGCAGCGTTATTGCCGGCAAATGAAACAGATCTTTGGCCGGAAGTTCTGCATAGAGCTACAGCTGTATCATGCCAATAATACCCTGGTGCAGCTGCGCATGCGCGATTTGGCTGCCCAATGCCGCATGGCGGTGGTGGCGACCAACGACGTGCACTTTCTCGATAAAAAAGATTGGCCTCTCCGGCAAATCCTGCATGCCATCGATGAAAATACCCTGGTCGATAATATCACTACCGCCGGTAACGAGGAGCAATATCTGAAATCAGCTACTGAAATGACGCAGCTTTTCAAGGCCTTCCCGCAGGCAATTGAAAATACCCGCCGTATTGCCGATACCTGCCGGTTTGAATTCTCCCTCGGCAAGGCGGTTTTTCCCGCCCTAACGCTCCCGGATGAAGAAAATAGCTACTCGCTGCTGTGCAAACTGGCTTTCCAGGGCGCCTGTGATCGCTATGGTAATATGCATCCTGCCGCCATGCGTCGCTTGACCAGCGAATTGGAAACCATTAATAGCATGGGATTCAACGAGTATTTCCTGATTGTGAAAGACATCGTGGATTTCTGCAATCGCGAGGATATTCCCTGTGTGGGACGCGGCTCTGCCGGCGATAGCCTGATTTCTTACGTGCTTGGCATTACCCATGTCGATCCCCTGCATTACAAGCTGTGCTTCGAACGCTTCCTCAATGATCAACGGCCTGATCCACCGGACATTGATCTGGACATTTGCTGGAAAAATCGCGATCGGGTGCTGGAATACGTCTTCGAAAATTACGGCAAGTCCAAAACTGCAATGATATGCACCTTCAGCACCTTCAAGGTGCGCTCGGCGATTCGTGATATCAGCAAGGTGTTTGGATTCCCTCGCGATGAGATCGATGCCCTTACCAAATATTTGCCAAACTACCATGTGAAGGATATGGCCAGGGCGCTGCGAGATATTCCTGAATGCCGTCACCTGCGTGGACAGGCCAGCTTGCTGGAAAAAGTGTTTTCCTATGCACGGATGATCAGCAATTTTCCGCGCCATCTCTCTATTCACTCCGGCGGGATTATCATCGCTCCGGAAGACATTCATTATTATACCCCGCTGCAAACAGCCGCTAAGGGCACCATCATTTCCCAATATGATATGCATAGTATCGAGGACCTGGGGCTGGTAAAAATGGACCTGCTTGGGGTGCGATCGCTGAGTATTATTACCGATTGTCTGCAAGAGGTGAAAAAATACTACCGGACCCTGCATCATAGTAAAAATGGCAAACCAAAACGTTCCACGAAGCTTTTTTATCGCTATACCATCGCCCAACGGCGGATTATCCCGGAAAACAGTGCCGTCTACCTGACACCGGGGCGATTTCCTTTTCTGGATACAACCCGCAAGCTCTCTCCTCTGGATTTGCGCAGCATACCGGACAGCGATCAAAAAGTGGTAGCGTTGATGCGTCATGGACTCAGTATGGGCTGTTTTCAGGCAGAAAGTCCGGCGATGCGTTCTCTATTGGGCAAATTGCAAATCAGTCATGTTGCAGATGTGATTGCCGCAGTGGCCATCGTGCGTCCGGGGGCGGCCAGCGATGGACGAAAAGATCTTTATGTGCAGCGGCGTGCCGGTTTGAAGCCGATCAGGTATGCGCATTCACGCCTGCGTCCCATTTTGGGAGAAACCTACGGCGGTATCGTTTATGAAGAGCAGGTGATGGAAATAGTCGCAGAAATGACCAGCTTAAGCCTGGGGGAAGCGGATTTGTTTCGCCGGAAACTGGCGAAATCCGACGATCCGAAAATCAAGCGCCAGCTAAGAAAGACTTTCCTGGAAAAGGGGAAAGAAGATGGCCTGGCGAAAACGGAGGCGGAAAGAGTCTGGGAGTTTCTCAGTCAATTTAAAGGATATAGTTTCAATAAAGCCCACGCCTGCAGCTATGGGGTGATATCCTATCAAACTGCCTTTTTAAAGTATTACTTCCCGGTGCAGTATATGACCGGGGTTTTGAATAATTATGGCGGATACTATTCGACTGCGGCATATGTAGCAGAATGCCGTCGTATTGGTATACAACTGGAATTGCCGGATATCAATCGTTCCGAAAGAGTTTTTACCTGTTATGAGAATACCATACTTACCGGACTGGGCTCAGTCGAAGAGCTGACCGATAAGACCATTCAGCAGATTCTGGCGGAACGTCAAAAGGGGCTATTTAAGGATTATTATGATTTCATGCAACGGGTGCAGCCAAGGGTAGGGGAGGTGGATAATTTGATTCGCTGTGGGGCCCTGCGCAGCTTCAGCGATAATGAGCCGGCATTGCTGTTAAAAAATAAACTCTTTTTCAAGAACAAGCGTGTGCGGGGATTAACCGAATCGATGATGACACCGGTTGATGTAAAACCATATACCGGTCGCCAACGCATATTGGCGCAATTGGAAATTCTTGGATTTGCTGTTACCGATCACCCCTTAACGCTTTTGAATGGGCGATTAAGTTTCGCTGATATTACCGTAACGACGGAACTGGCTGACCGGAAAGAACAGCGGGTAACAATCCTTGGCTGGATGGTAACGCATCGGCGTATGGCAACAAAAAACGATGAGTATATGAAGTTTATGACCCTGGAAGATCAGTATGGATTATGCGAAGCCGTTTTGTTTCCGCAAACGTATAAACGCTATGGACATCTAACGCGTGGACCGGGACCTTATAAGATTACCGGCACGGTGCAATCACGACTGCCGGGGGAGGTGAATGTAATTGCAGAGCGAATTGAAGTGGTGAAACTGACAATGACAAATGTCGAATGACAAATGTCAGATATTTATCATTCGACATTTGTCATTTGTCATTATCTACTGCATCGCCGGTAAAATGCTGGTATGAATCAGGTTCAGCAATTCTGATTCCTTTGCCCGTGCACCAGTTTCGCCGATGCCTTGCCAGCGGGTTGTGGTGACAATGATCAGGTTCAGTGAAGGAACGCCATAAATGAATTGTCCACCGTATCCCCAGGCCAGAAACATATCCGCTGAACGCCCTTTATCCATCCACCAGAGGTAGCCGTAGCGTACGTCGAGCAGCTCATCTGTTGACCAGGGCACATTGTACAAACTCTCGAGGGATCGTGAAATCCAATCGGCCGGTATCACTTGCTCGCTACCGGACTTACCACCCTGCAAATATAGCTGGCCAAATTTGGCGATGTCCCGTGAATTGAGCTTTGCGCCGGCGCCGCCGTTGTAGCGCCCGGTCGGTACAATATCCCAGCCGGACAATACCACGCCCAGCTTGTTCAAAAGATGGGTCTTGGCATAGTCGTAGGTTGATACACCGGTGGCTTCAGTGAGGATTTCGGAGAGCAGGTGGGAGGCGCCGGTGTTGTAGCTGAACTGGCTCCCCGGCGAAAAAGCAAATGGCTTGTCCAGCATGTAATTCACCTGATTTGCCGAGGTGCGCCACGCGCTGTATTCGCTTTCGCTCCACTGCAGGCCGGAACTCATGGTCAGCAGCTGCTCAATAGTAATCCCCAGCTTTTCAGCCGAATGATTTTCAGATGCAGTAAGAAAATCCCCGATGGTCTGCGAGGTGTTCTGGAGCTCGCCTTCGCGAATCGCAATGCCGATCAGGGAAGAGGTGAGGCTTTTGGTGACCGAGCGAACATCATGCAAGTCACCCGGCAAGCGCCCTTCGTAATATTCTTCCTCGATCAGGTAACCATTTCTAACAACGACCAGGCTGGTTAGCCGATCGATTTGGGCTGCTTGATCGTATGCGGCGCTTAGCTGCGTCGCATCGATGTTTTGCGATTCTGCAGAAGCCGTTTCCCATTCTGCAGAAAGGTCGACGATGCGAATTTCGTCATCCGGATTGGTGCCGGAATCGCCACAGCCAATGATAAAAACAACTGCTAAAAAGGTGAACCAATAAAGGCGTTTCATTTTACACCTCGATGTTTAAATTCGCTGAAAAGCTATTGGGTCTCTTTTCTAATATAAGTACGACGATGGGTCAATTGCCATTCGCTTCCTTCTCTCGGGGACATAAAGCTCTCTACTGTGAACTTTGCCTGGCTGATAAAGCGATAGATATGTTTGACCCTCAGTTTACGAGTTTTTAGCTGCCGCTCCCAGAAGGTGACCAGGCTATCTGAATCAACAAAACCTGCTAATAACATCATGCCGCCATGATGACTATCTGTCCATAAACGCTTAATAGAGCTTGAATCCCCCAAAAGCATAACGGTTTTGAAGGCGTATATTGAACCTTTGAATTGACCCTCGAAATGTTCTTCAAAACCACAGCTATCAAATACAGCGTCGATGGACGAATACCCGCTATTGTTCTCATACTCGTCTGGCCGCACCCTGTCCAATGTTTCCACGCGCCAATCCCCGATAAGCCAGGACAAACTGGCGAAGTTTTCATTGGCGCAAGGATATTGCGCCTGCAGAGGTAAATAACCCAGGATAGCCAACAGTATTGTTTTGATGCTGAGAGCGTGTTTCATAATAGCAAACCATAACTATTTATATTCGTTTCCGCAATACCCCAAAGATGTGATTTTGCTACATCCCCCTGAATCCCCTTCGAAGGGGGACGCAGGGCGATGAGCCCTATCACGGCCTCGCCGTATTTTTGCGGCGAAAAGAAAATATTCTTCTTTTTTCATTCTTCAGTTCCTGCTAGTGCTACTGCCAACCGCCACTGTTTTTCAGTCTTTTCTCCCGGTTCTGTGCCATTTGGCACAAAAATCGCTAATCTTTTGGGTATATTTATACGATATTTAGGGATACTATACCTCGCAAAAACGCTCAAAAGTTAAACTGATACATTTTATCGGTATTTGACAGACAGGGATAGCGCCGCGTTAACAGTGGATGTTAGGCGATGTAGGCTGATACGGAATACAGTACCGTCTGTAGCGGCGAAACAATGCGCCGTCCTCAGGCGTTATAGAAACGTGCAGACCATGATATGAGTTAAAATAGGGAGATTGGGTTGTGAAAGTGCTTATCGAAATTCCGGTAGAATGGTGCCGTGACAAAAATATCCGTGCTGGATTCCTGAGTTTGGAAGCGGCGCGTGAAATTGCCTTATCGGACATCCCCGATGAAGATGTCGTCACAGTAAAAGCGCGCTTTAAGGATCTGGATCGTATTGGTAGCACGGAGGTGCCTGCAGCGGCTATCCGAGCGAAATATAAGGAACAACTCTTGTTGCACGGATAGGGCCTGAACTGCTTTGAATGTCCTGACGCGCATGGGGCAATCAAGGCAGTTTTTATTTGGGCTTACTCTTTCTTTTTCTTCCCGAAAATACTCTTTAGCTTATTCTTAAGCTTTTCCTCTGCTTCTTTCTTCTGCTTTTCCAATTCCTGTTTCTGCTTCTCTAAAGCTGCCTGGGCTTTTGCTTCAGCGGCAGATTTTTGTTTGTCCACTTCATTCTGGGCGGCGGCCTTCAGCGGGTCGGTTGCGCTTTGCAGAACGCTGGCGCCGGCGGTCTTTAAGGAGGGCTTCTCCGTTGTCCCGCCAATTTTCACGTCTACATTAACGGTTTCATTGTTCAAGGTGCTGACGTTTCGCTTCAACAGGCTCGAAATTTGGCTGTTGATTTGATTGTTCAATTCTTTCGCCGGAATTTGTACCTGGATGTTATAGTCAAGCGACTTATCAAATCCGTTGGAACCGGATGCCACCATTTTATACTTATCTACCTGGAATTCCAGCGGCTTCAGATGAAAGCGCCCGTTCTTGACTTCATAGCTTGGGCGAATATTGTTGAGCGCCGGATTGTGCAACTGATTGATCTTCAATGTCTCTGCGAGTTTATTGAATGGTGCGAAATTACGGATGGTTGCCTTGTCGATATTCAACTTCCCTTTGCTGAAAAGATCCGTCCAATCCGGCATTAAGGCATCATCAAGGCTGGAGCTCAGACTGAGTTTCCCGTTCACTGCCCCTTGCATATACTCAGCGATCGGGGCGATCTTTTGTACGCTAACCATACTGGTGAACATTTGCGGGATGCTCAATTCCGCCAATTCCAGATCGAAGAACATCTTGGGCTTTGCAGGTGGCAAATAGCTATAGCTGCCATTGGCGAGGATGTTGCCATTCAAGGTGTTCATCTTCAAATCCATCAGATTGAGCTTTTTGTCCTTGAGCAGCAAATTGCCGCGAACATTGCTGAGTTTCAGATTGTCGTAATCCACAGACCGGAAATTTGCATCGAGCAGGAATTCGATCTGACCGGGCAGCTCAATCGGGGCCATTTCTGTGCTCTCACCTTCCATCCAGGGATTCAAATCGAAATAGTTCGACTGCAACGCCAGGGTACCTTTCAGATCCTTGTCGCCAAACACATATCCAATAATATCTTCCAGATCGCCATCGGCGCGCAGATCGCTTTTGCCAATTTTTGAGCGCATATTGCTCAGGCGCGCATCGCGCGGGGTGATGTTCAGCGTTGCGGTTTCAACCAGAATTGGGCCGGGTAAATCTTCTGCGGCATATTCTATATTGGCAAAAGTGACGGTCCCGTTCGCGGAAAAACGATTTGGTTGATTTTTCTCGATGGCAGATGGATAGCCGTTGATTTCCAGGTTCGAAATGATGTCACCCTTGATGTCGATGCTATCATTCATATGGATGGCGCTCTTCAAATCTTCCAGGTTGATGCTGCCTTTTAAATGACCGCTGACAAAGGGATCCGATTCCGGCGTCTTCACGAAGAGCTTGGCATCGAAGGGTTTGTTGAGAATTTCGAAATGCAGTTCCCGCAAATTGATCAGAATATCATCTACAACATTCCCGCTATTCTTGAGGTTGAGATTAATTGCCACATTATCAACAGCGGAAGGGAGGTCCGGATATTTGAAGCGTCCATCTGAAACCGCGAGATTCAGGTCGAACGTGGGAATATGCTTTTCCGTTAGCTCGCCGCGTATCTTACCGGACAGGCTCATTGCCCCCTGCGCTGTGAGCGCATCAAAATCCTTCCGGTAAAGCGCCGGAATCATCGACAGAATGCTTTTGAGGTTGGCGTCCGGGGCAGCAAGATCCAACTGCAGCACCAGGTCTTCTTCTTTTTGCTGAACCCAGCCATCGAGTTTGAGCAGCAGGTCGTTTACCCGAATTTCATTTTCCTTGAAGGAATAACGGCTCTGATCCAGGTCGATATCAAGATCAATAGCGCTATTGATGGTCGCTTCTTTCAAATAAGTGACCCCGGCGCTACGCGCATCAATAGCGTCGATAGCTGTCTGGGTTTCCAGCGTAAAACGGGAGGCAGCGAAATCGCCGCTGCCGGAATGCGTCAGTCCGCGAACGCTGACGGCGGTCCCGCCTGATTCATCTGTGAATTGTACGTCCGCATCTTCTATCAGGTAATTTTGGATGGCCAGTTTGATCGGTGCGCTTGCTTCGGTATCAGGTGCCGGGGCTTCTCCCGAAGCGAGGGCAATATCCCAGCTTGAGGCGCCGGACTTGTTTACCTGCAAATTGAGGCGCGGGGCAATCAAATTGATGGAATTGATTTGGTCGACGCCGGCCATCAGACTGCCGTAACTCAGAGAGGTTGAAAAGGAACTGAGGTAGGCAAGCGTATCCCCTTCGAAAGGCGCCTTGTTGATAATGGTGAGACCGTCGAGAGCGATATCCACTTCCGGAAAACTGCGAAATAAGCTGATATCGACATCATCAAAATCGAGCGTGGCGTTTAAATTATCGTTGGCTGCTTCCTTGACCAGATCGACGATCTGCGGTTTGAAGAATATCGGAAGCGCAATTGCCGCACCGATAAGCAGCGCAAATAAGATACCGATGATGAGGAGTGCTTTTTTCATGGCAAGTAATCCTGTCTTGTCCGACGGTTATTTCTCTCCAATGACTGTGGAAAGGCGACCAGTGATCTATTCGTTACCGAAAACTTCTACCGGTAGATCCGCCGCCTTCAACCACCTATTTTATGCTTCACGCACGTGAGCTTTCAGGTTCTATCACGTGCATGAAGTGACAAACTATTTCGCTGCGCGCGCGATTTCGATCGTGCGAATAACGACCGGATCTGCCGGACGATTCGGTGGTACGGTTCGGGTTGTGGCAATCTTATCAACGACATCCATACCGGCGGTGACTTCGCCAAAAACGGTATATTCATTATTCAGCGAAGGGTAATCGGCATGCATGATGAAGAATTGCGAACCGGCGCCAACGGATTTGTCGGGCGGCCGGGCCGTGGACAGGATGCCGCGCTTATGCTCAGTTGGGCTGAATTCATGCGGTATGTTGATCAGCGGACCACCCATGCCGTATGTTGCAACGCGACTGCTGCGGGTATTGGGATCACCACCCTGGATCATAAATCCCGGCATAACCCGATGGAACTTGGTGTTGTCATAAAAGCCGCTTTCTGCCCGAGCCAGGAAATTGAAGCAATGCAGTGGCGCCAAATCCGGATAAAATTTGAGATCGATATTGCCGTGAGTGGTAATAATTGTGGCAGTTACACCGGTCATCGATTTCGCCAGGAACTTCATTTTGTTGTAATGTGTTTGCAGTTTCTTCAGGTCACCTCTCAAGGTCTCATTTTCGCTCTTGAGGTTTACGTTTTCCTGAGACAGCAATTCCATTTTTTCTTTGTCTGCGCATGAGGTAAACGCGATGAGGGCGACAAAGAATGTAACGCAGAGCATTCTCATTATTTACATCCTCTCTTATCAGTGTGAATGGTTCAGGAACAAGAAAGTCAGCCTAAAGATTAGAGTGAGACCCGGCGAATTTCAAGAAGAATTTTAAAAGGAGCGCCTTTATTCGCTTGCGTCGAGGCGGGCGATGATCGGATGCCGGCGAATTTCGTTTTTCCGGGATAGAGGATAGGCGCGTCGTTTGCGTCGATGGATGATTTCTTCCGCCAGTGCCAGGTAGGCGATTGCGCCGGGAGAGCCAATGTCCAATTGAGCCAGCGGACGCTGTTCAAATGCAGAGTAACCAAGGGCACTGTTCTTTGGAATACGGGTTTTCAGGAGGAAGTGGCCAAACAGTTCGGTTGCGATTTCACTGCTGCGAGTGGAAGCGCGTGTCCCTTTTTCGTAAAAATTCAGAAGGATGCCTTCTACAGTCAAATCCGGATTGGTGCTGCTGCGAATTCGCTTAACCATTTCCAACAAGCGGCTCACCGCTTTTATAGCAAAATGTCCGCATTGCATCGGCACCAACACCGATTGCGATGCCATCAGAGCGCCGATAGTGAGATCATTTAAGACCGGCGGAGTATCAATGATAATATAGTCGTAGTCGATGGCGCCGCGTGCCGAGGCCCGCTCAATTTGGCTGCGGAGCAACACCCGGTTCTTGCTTAGGTCGCCGATACGAATTTCGCGCTCATTGCTGTATACATTGACCGGAATAACGTCGAGTTTCGGAATGCCGCTGGGACGAATGACTTGTGGAATGTCCATATTACCGCTGAGAACCTCAAACATGCCGGAGTCGTTGGGGCTTTCCGCCATGCCGAAGCCGGTACCGACAGATCCAATCGGATCGAGATCGATGACCAGAACACGCTGCTCCGCAATCGCCAGGCTGGCAGCGAGATTAATCGCTGTTGTCGTTTTTCCAACCCCGCCCTTAGGATTGGATATTGCTATGATACTCGGCATATTTATCATCCCTTCGTATGATAGGATCGCGTCAGCCGGTAAACCGGATTCGGCTATCTAAGTATCGTCATTGTCACAGCAATAGTTAGAGCGGAAGCAGAATCGGACGAAGACATTTCCATCGTCCGGGGCCGTGTGATATATTCGAAAGTAATTTTCTTGACAATGCCGTCAGGTTTGATACCTGCTACAGAAAAAATTGATTATCTTGCCTGACTGATTTGAGAGAAATTTATGAAAAAAAAACCAAATAAATGAAAAAAAATCTGGAAATCGCCTCTCATTTTGCGACAGCAGGCAGTATTGCCGGCATACGGTCATTTGGAAATGGGCACATCAATACCAGTTTTCGGATAGATAATCAAGATGCTAAGCAGCCTGATTACTTGCTCCAGCGCATTAATCATCATGTGTTTCCGGATGTCGCCGGATTGATGAGGAACATTTCGCTGGTCACGGCACACATTCGACAGTCTGATTCGGATGCCCGCACGCTTAGGGTGATTCCGACGGTCGATGGTCAGCTGTTTTATATGGACGTCGCCGGCAATTGTTGGCGAATGTATGAATTGATAACGGATCTGGCATCTCAGGATGTGCCGCGTAGTGAGGATGACATCTACAGGGGCGCTCGCGCATTTGGGCAATTTCTCTACCTGCTGAATGACTTTCCAGTTGACCAACTCTCAGTCACAATTGCCGATTTCCATAATGTGCTGAAGCGGTTAGAACAATTCAGTGCTGCGGTGCAGAGCGATGCTGTCGGACGCCTCCCACAAGTGCGGGAAGACGTTCGCTATGCCTTCGATATTGCTGATGAGATGAGCTGCATAGAGCTTGCCGGAAGAAAGGGGCGCTTCCCACAGCGCGTGACGCATAATGATACAAAATTCAATAACGTGCTGCTTGATCAAAGCGGCGAGAGATGTTGCGTGGTGGATTTGGATACCGTGATGCCTGGCTATGTGCACTACGATTTTGGCGATGGCATTCGTACCACCGTGACAACTGCTGCTGAAGATGAGGCAGATTTGAGCAAGATTCAGGTAGACCTGCTGCGATTTGAAGCATTCACTGCCGGATACCTTGAAGCCGCGCATGCGATTCTCGCTGAGGATGAATTGGCGTATCTTGCTCTTTCCGGGGCATTACTTTCTTATTTGATGGGTATTCGTTTCCTTACCGATTATTTGTCGGGAGATACCTACTATAAAACCGATTTTCCCGGGCAAAATTTACAGCGCGCCAGGGCGCAACTGGCGCTGACCCGCGAATTGCTGACGAGGCAGTCCGATTTAGAGGCCATTATCCGAAAATATGCTTGAATCTACACAGTGTTTTGTGTAAGTTTGTGTGTGAAGTGTTAGGAGAGCAATTATGGCAACTAATCTGGCTATTGCAGACGAACTGATTGAAGAAGCACGTCAAATCGGTGCGCATAAAACTAAAAAAGCGGCGGTCATTGAAGCATTGGAAGAGTATATCCAGCGCCGTAAGCAGATGCGCATTTTTGATATGTTTGGCACAATTGATTACGACACGGATTACGATTATAAGGCGCAGCGGCGTCGCCAATGAAGGTTTTAGTGGATACCAGTATTTGGTCCCTGGCATTGCGTCGCCATCAAGTGAATGACGATGATCCGCTTCTCAGGGAGCTAAAGGAGTTGATAAGTGAGGTTCGTGTTGAGATAATTGGTCCAATTCGCCAGGAAATTTTGTCCGGAATTAGCAACGACCAGCAGTTTAGTAGGCTCCGGCAATACCTGGCTGCATTTCCTGATTTGCCGTTGGCGTCACAGGTGTTTGAAACCGCAGCTCAGTTTTACAATACCGCACGCAGTAAGGGGATTCAGGGATCAAACACGGACTTCTTGATTTTTGCAGTCGCTTCGGAGCATAGGTTGCCGATCTACACATCCGACAATGACTTCAAACATTTTACCACCTTTCTACCAATCGATTTGCACCTTTCAAGATTTAACGATTAGACATTTTCGTGAATATTCGCGTGAATTCGCCTTCCTGATTATTTTGCGAATCTTTTTTGTTGGAATTTGCGTTTCGATAAATCGCGGACGGAATAACCATTTCTAACCAGAGGAGACGCTTTGAGAAATCTAGTCTATCATGTAGCGATGTCTTTGGACAATTATATCTGTCATACCGACGGCAGCATCGGCGGTTTTGCCGCTTTTGCAGAGGGCGAACACGTTGATGAATATATGGCCAGCTTACAGGAATATGATACCGTGGTTATGGGCCGCAAGACCTACGAATTCGGCTATGATTACGGTTTGCCTCCCGGACAGCCGGCCTATCCGCATATGATGCATTACATCTTTTCCACGACGCTCGATTTCGGCGATGACGTCAGCGAAAAAGTGAAAGTGATTTCCGCAGATGCTGCTGCGTTTGTTGCCGAGCTGAAGAATAGCGAGGGCAGTGACATCTATCTATGCGGCGGTGGCGATTTTGCCGGGCAGCTGCTGGATGCCGGTTTAATCGATCAGCTCAGAATTAAGCTCTATCCGGTGATTCTCGGCGATGGTATTCGGCTCTTCGGGGCCAATCACAAGGCCGTCGACTTAAAGACCGTTGCTAAAAAATTTTATGACAATGGCGCAATGCTTTTGACCTATGATGTCGGTTAAATCTGCTTCCATCAAATTTGCCATCCTAAAACGCTGATGACTCTCATCGGCGTTTTGCTTTTTCATACACCTGTCTACTATTTCATACCATCTCTTCCCGCTGTCTGTGCTGCTAAGTCAAAATAAATAATGTGTTTAGCATAAATCTGTCCAATTTGGCACCCTTCTTGAGATCTAGTCTGGCAAAATAACTTAGGGAGGAAGACTTCGATGCGAAAGCTGCTTACCACGGACCTCATCACCTATGCCTTGCTCTTCGCATTTATCCTGCCTGTTTTGGCGCAGGAACAACTGCGTGAAGAAGGCCGGGATGAGTATGTCCCTTCAGGTTATGATTCTGTTGTGACGGTACTGGCGAGCCTTTCCGGCATGGAACAGGAGCCAGGCGACTTTGCGATCTCACCTGACAAAGCCGGCCATCATCAACTGATTTTGGAGTTCGACCACTTTAAAGAGGTCGAATGTCGCTTGTTCAGGACAGACGATGGATTTCTCCTGCTTGATAACAACAATTCGAAGCTGGATCATGCAGCTTTGGCCGAGCTCAACCGGATTGTCATACTGGGTAATGCTCACAAGGCAAAAGGTGCATTGATTGGCGGTGTAATTGGTGCCGGGCTTGGCCTGGTAACCATGTTGACAGACAACTCGGATAGCCGCGGACATTTCCGCATTCATTTGATTCCGGACGATGATCCGACTGCGAGTGCCGTGGTTTTTGGCCTGCTTGGTTCCGGGATAGGCACCTTTCTCGGAGCGGGGCGATCGATGAAGTTCATCAGAACGAAGCGCTTGTCGGTCGAGCAGAAGAAGGCAGCTTTTATGCAACTCGCTGCAGGTTTGGAATACGGGAAGTAGAGATCTTTAAATCCAATTCACCTTCGGGTCCGGCCTGGAGGGAGGTTTACTTTAGGAGAAGTAAATGAAACGTTTGAATTTACTGGCCGTCGTTCTGATGGTCTTGATAGCTAGTGCTAACAATGTGTGGTCTCAATCGAGAACACAAGCAGATTCTCTCGAAACCGATGTCGCGAAGCGGGAGAGTATAGATGGAGCTGCGTTGCATAGCAAGGCGGCACGAAATGTATCGGCAAATCAGCAGGTCGTTCTTGAGCTGGCTGATGGCAATCGCATGTTGGCGCATGTCTATCGCTCTGTCGAGGTATATCATTTGGTTGATGCGTTCGGGGATCCGATTGAGGATTCGCTGCTGACGGAGGTTGTTGCGATCATGGTGAAAAAGGAAGAGCAGATCGCCGCAGGCATTCTCACCGGTGGTGCGGTGGGGGCTGTTATTGGTGCTGTTATCGGCGACGAAGGTGCTAACAACTACAACGAACGACAACGGAAGTCGGACGCTTTGTTCAAAGTCCAGGTCGACAATAGTGGTTATTCTATGTTTATGGGGTGCATAGGTGCGGGAATTGGTGGTCTGCTTGGCGGCCTTGTAGGGGCGGCTGCAAAAGGTGAGAAACGCCACAATTGTGAAAAGATGTCCCTTGAGCAAAAGTGGATTCTACTTAAGCAAATGGTGCACTGAAATTCATAGCCTGGAATAGTATGTAGTTGGCATTAACAATCAAGGAGTTGGGGAATTATGAGTAACAACCTATTAAAACGACTTGTTTCGCGAACCACATTGTTGATAGTCTATCTGATAGCCAGCCTGCTCATGAGTAGCGGCTTAAGCCAGGTTCAGTTAGTTCAGCAAACAACCCATTTTTCCATCAATACGGACAGTGGAGTCACCCACTATGATTCTTCGCGTCTCTCAAATCGCCCCAAGCGTCTGTTCCGGCACCACGAATTGATCCTGGAACTCAGTGATGGCAGCAAAATGTCAGCGCGTTTGTTCCGGTTGGAGGCCGAAGCAAGGTATTACTTGATTGACGCCTTTGGCGATGAAGTCAGTGATTTGCTACTAGAAGATATCGTGGCAATCAGTGTGGAAAGAAAAAGCATGGCCGGAGAAGGCCTGGTCGCTGCTGGTGTTACCGGTGCTGTGATCGGAGTGATGTATGGCAGACAAGAAGCGATTGCAGAAAATAAGAGAGTGGAAAAATCAGATGCGCTTATCAAGATAAAGTCTGATGTAGACGGGTATGCAGCACTATACGGCTGCTTGCTCGGGGGCGCGATGGGCATTGTCGGCGGTATTCTTGGCGCAAGTGCCGGGAATGATACTCGCCATGATTGCAAGGATTTTTCACTTTTCGAAAAGCAAGGACTGCTGATGCGTCTGGCTGCTGATATTCCGAGGAAATAAAAAGAAGAACTAACCGAAATACTTGCTTTGAGGGCAGAGTCTTGCTATTTTTACACATAATATGTGTAAAGGAGACTCTGTGCCCAATATTACCCTCGCAATTGATGAAAAGCTGCTTGAAAAAAGCCGGGAGTATGCAAAACGTCAGCAGTTATCCCTGAATGCATTGATTCGTCAGCTATTGGAAGAGCGGGTTGATGGCAATCAGTCAGCGCAATTAGAGGCATGTTTTGCCGTGAGTGATAAATTGAAAATCTCATCGCAAGGGAAGACATGGACTCGGGATGATCTTTATGAGCGCTAGGTTCTTTGTGGATACCAATTTGTTGGTGTATGCGATTGATGAATTTGACCTTGCTAAACAGGAAAAGGCTAGAAAGTTGCTCAAGGCTGGCGGTGAAAGACATTCTTTGGTTTTGTCCACACAAATTCTACAAGAATTTTATGTGACGGCTACACGTAAGCTGGAGGTGGAACCACTAACGGCAAAACTTATGGTGCATACATACAGCGCGTTTGAAACTATTCTGGTAACAAAAAATATACTGCTTCACGCGATTGATTGCAGTGCGGCCTTCAAAATCTCATTCTGGGATGCGTTGGTGATCGTTGCAGCCGAACTTGCCAATTGCAAGGCTGTCTTATCTGAAGATTTGAATGATGGGCAGGTGATTAGAGGTGTAAAGGTCGTGAACCCTTTTCGGAACTTTGATGAAGTGTGGTCACAATTGCACTGAGTAAGTTTTCGCGTGTTTGTTTTATATGCGCGGCAGAGCCGCGCACGAGAAATTCAGTATATGCCGTTTACTTCGCTACTCTTTCCAGCAAGCCTTCAGCAATGATGCGCTTTGCCGCTTCCTGGAATGCGCGGGTCGCGGCGCTTTCCGGATTCTTGGCAACAATCGGAATACCGCTGTCGCCGGCTTCGGCAATTTCCTGTTCGATGGGGATTTCGCCGAGGAAGGGCACCTGTAATTCCTGGGCAGCCTTTGGCCCGCCACCTTTTCCGAAAATATATACAGGCTCACCACTTGTCGGATTGCTATAATAGCTCATGTTCTCGACAACCCCAAACACGTGGATATTGAGCTTACGGAACATCTGAAAGCCACGGCGAACATCGACCAGTGCAACTTCCTGGGGTGTGGTCACGATGACCGCGCCGGTCAAGGGCGTCTTTTGAACCAGGCTGAGCTGGACATCGCCGGTGCCGGGTGGCAAATCAACAATCATCACGTCCAGTTCACCCCAATCGACATCTCGCAGGAATTGTTCTACCGCCTTATTGACCATCGGCCCGCGCCAGATAACCGGGGTGTCTTTGTCGAGAATGAAGCCCATGGACATCATCTTAATGCCGAATTTTTCAATCGGCTCCAGCTTCCGATCTTCATTCACACCAGGCTTTTGCCCGATGCCCATCATGATCTGAATGCTGGGGCCATAAATGTCACTGTCCATCAGTCCAACCTTCAATCCTTCTTTGGCCAGTGCAATTGCCAGATTGGTGCTGACGGTTGATTTCCCAACACCGCCTTTGCCTGAGGCAACTGCCAGCACACTTTTTACGCCCGGAATCGGCTTGCGTCCTGCCCAGGGATCATTCTGTTTTGGTGGCGCTGCGCCCATTTCCAGGGTAGGGAAGCCCTCCATGACCATTACCCGGTGATCGGGATATTTCGAATTCAACAATTCCTGGATTTGCTTCTTTACAGATGCCTTGAGCTCTGCATCCTGCGTATTGTATTTCAAGTTAACCGTCATGCGGTTGCCCTGGAACTTAACATCATTGACAATACCAAAGGTGACAATGTCTTCCTTGTATCCCGGGTATTGAATGCTGCGCAGAGTCAGCAATATATCTTCTTTGCTTATTTCAGCCATTAATTCTCTTCTTTCTTATCCTTATCAAACATACTGAGGTAATATTCCTTCATCGCCACCTCCATTGCGCTGACCAATTTGCTTTCTACAGATTGTGCTGCCAGCAAGATGGCGTTCATGATCGCTTTTGCTTTGGAGCGTCCGTGGGCCTTGATAACTAAATTGCTGAAGCCCAGAATTGGCGCGCCGCCGTATTCCGAATAATCCAGGCGTCTTTTCAGCTTCTTCAATACCGGCGATAACATCGTCAAACCAAGTTTTGAAAGCAGATTTTTGTTCCAAACCTGTTTCCCGGTTTTGACGGCATGTTCTGCCAGTCCTTCGATGCTCTTTAAAGCAATATTGCCGGTAAATCCTTCGGTGACAATTACGTCGGCAATCCCGCTCATAATATCCTTGCCTTCAATATTGCCGATAAAATTGATTTGCGGGCTATCTTTCATCAGCTGATTGGCTTCTACCAGGTTTTCGTAGCCCTTGGTTTCTTCTTCACCGATGTTCAGCAGCCCCACGCGGGGGTTTTCCATACCAAGCACATGATGCGCGTACTGATTCCCCATAATGGCAAAACTGACCAATTGCGAGGCTGTGCAATGCAAAGTTGCGCCAATATCGAGCATGATCGATAGCCCGGGATCTTCCGCCTTGTTCTTGTTGGCTGGGAAAACCGATGCCAGCACCCCGCGCTCTACTCCGGCCATCTTTGGAAGAATTTTCGCACTGACCATAACCGTTGCGCCGGTACTGCCTGCGCTCACCAGGGCATCACCTTTGCCGGATTTCAGGAGATTAGCTGCAACAATAATTGAGGCGTCCGGTTTTTCCTCCATTGCCGCCTTGGGCTTGTCATCCATACCGATGACCTGACTGCTATGCACGACCTCGTAACGGTGGTCAGCCAGCTTGCTGCCTGCTAATAAAGTATTGATTTTCTCTTCATTTCCGACAAAAACCAAGAAGATGGCGGGGTTCTTTTCACTGGCGGAAATTGCCCCCTTGATGATTTCATCAGGGGCATAATCTCCACCCATCGCATCAATAACAATTCGGCATGTATTCATGGTCAGACCCCCGTTTTTGCTGTGCCAATATACGATGAGACCTGCCGATATTCAAGGAGAAGCAGTGAATTGGCGGGGGCTGCACCTGAAACCGCAAGCGTTGTATAATTATCGAATAAAGTCCATAAGTTCGGCGATAACGCCGGTTTTTTTTATTCTTTTGCAATAACCGCAGGCGGAACTTACATTTGGGGCAGAGGGAAAATACCTTAAGGGAGTCACAATCAATATTGGTGACGCATGGTCTCACCGTTTGAGAAAACCTCATTTGCTTCCCAGCATGTAGCCCGAGGTCTGGATTATAACTTTCTTTCACCCGCTTTTTTGCAGCTATATCGTATATCACATTATCGCTATACAATTTTGTTGCATAAAACGCGCCTTTATTTTTTAAATATTGGTAAATTTATATTTTTTTGACGAATTATGATTCATTAATCACGAATTTTTATGAAAATGTACCTCTTCTTATGAGGTGTGGCTACCGATAGCCCCTCAATAGAGTTCGCGGCTTACTTAAAGTGGTGTTCTTCCCGGTCGATTCTATTCATACGAAGCTATTGAAAACGACTGAATCCAGCGGGTGATCTTGCTTTCGGGAGCTGCAAAAAATGTGTGAACAGGTGTTTTGCGGGCCGACCCCTGTTGTATTACCAATGATTTCATTCCAGGGATGTTTACAGTGGATGTAAATTAATTCTTGAAGGAGAAAGAAAAATATGGCTAAGAAGAAAGAGCGGCAATTTGCCATTAAGCAGATTGTTCAAGAGGAACGCATTGCCAATCAAACCGATTTACTGTCCCGTCTTGAAGGACGCGGATATTCGACAACGCAGGCCACCCTCTCACGGGATTTGCACGAAATGGGAATCGTACGGATTCCAACCCCCGAAGGATACCGGTATATCATTTCCGAACAAGAAGGAAACCATACTTTTGTTAAGATCGTAGGGATGGAAATACTTGGTATTTACGAAAACGAAAACGCTGTGATTGTAAAGACTATTACCGGCCGCGCCAAAGGTGTTGCTTTGTTTCTTGATCAACTGAAGCATAATCATATCCTGGCCACCATTGCCGGTGAAAATGCCATCATGATTGTGCCGGACACAATCGGAAACATTGGCCGAATCAAAGAAGATCTGGAAAGTATTGCCTGTCAGAAATGGAGCTAAAAACAAAAATTGAGTCGGGTTTGCTGCCCTTTGTAAGCAAGCCGGCACGATATTTTGGAAACGAATACAATACCGTTCTACCCGCATCTGAAGATGTTGATCTACGAATTGGGCTGTGTTTTCCGGATATCTATGAAGTAGGCGTCCGGGAGGTTGCCCTCGAAGTTACTTACCATTTCCTGAACGATCTCGAAAACTATTCTGTTGAACGGTTTTTTGCACCGGCACCGGATGCAGAAAACCGCATGAAAGATGAGCAAATTCCCCTATTTTCCATGGAAACCCGGCGGGAATTGATCGATTTCGACGTGCTGCTTTTCTTTCTTACCGACCCTTTGACCTATACCAATGTATTGACAATGCTGGCCTTGGGTGCTGTGCCTTTTCGGGCGGAAGCGCGCCAAAAGGAATTGCCGTTATTAATGGCAATGGGGCCGGCTGTACAAAATCCGGAGCCTGTTGCGGCGTTTTTTGACGTAATGACCTTCGGAGAAGATTTGCAACCTGTTGCTGCAGTCCTGCAGCGTTTTACACAACAAAAAGGTGGCTCGCGCGAAGCGATTCTCAGCAGCCTTTCTGCCGTACGCGGAGCGTATTTGCCCGCGCAATATGAAGCCGTTTATAGCAATTACGGTGACTTTCAAGCCCTGCGCCGTCTTGGCGAACGTGAGGCAGCGTCGGCTTTGCCGGAAGAGAATCAATCCCGCATCCGCTTCAAGCCTTTGGTGCCCCTGGTAGACCTGGTGCGCGGCCGAGTGGATTTACGCCCCTTTGGATCTTTCAGCAGCGAGACAAAACCGGATGCCGGCGCCACCTGGCAGGGACATCGTTTATTTAATCGTTCCGGTCGAGTTATTTCCGCCGCATTTTACGGGCAGTTTCGGAATTTGTTGAAGCGCAGCGAAGCAGGTATTGCAGACAAGCTGCTGCCGTTTGACACCACATTGGCAGGCGAAGCGTGGCTGACCATGAAAAGCAAGGCGCTGTTGAATGACGGCACGATCAGCTTTTCAGCGAAGGATGGATCAGTCGATTTTGGCTTTGTCAAGTGGCCGGATGCAGTAGCGCAATTGAAGAAAGAGCGAATAACGCTCTATCCGCTGGCGGCCAGCGGACGGCTGAGAAGCCGCATGAATGTTGATTTACGCGAAGATGAATTGTTAAACGCCGTAAAGGCATTTAGCAGCGAAGGATGGAAGCGTATTCGACTCTGTTTTACCATCGGTTTACCTACTGAAACCCCTAATGATGTGCTGGCTATTGTGACGCTTGTGGAGAAATGCCGTCAGTACATCGCCGAGGATGAAGAGGCGGATATAGATGTTGCCGTCAATGTATTCTGCCCGCATCCGCATTCACCGCTGCAATGGGAGCAGCAGGCGTTGCCCGGAGAACTGTCCCAAAAAATGCGAGACCTCTCCGAACGCCTGCAAAGCAAGGGAATTGCCGTTCAGATGGAAGATCCGAATCGCGCCGGCCTTTTGGCCGCATTGGCGCGCGGAGACCGCCGTCTGTCCGACGTGATTGAAACCGCCTGGAAAAGCGGCGCCCGCTTCGATAATGCCCGCGATTTGCAGCATCATGAGGCCTGGCAACAGGCATTTGAGGTGCATGAGTTGGCCCGTTCCGACTACCTCAAACCAATATCCATTACCGTACCTTTACCCTGGGATCATATGCAGGCCGGCCCATCCCGGGGCCTCCTGAAAGAGGAGAAACTCACTGCCGGTAAAGATCAGTTGAATGCCCGCTCGCGCAATATCGTCTCCCTGGGAGATGGGATTGCGCGCGAGGAGTTGGAGAAGCTCTGGCGGCATTCAGCCATCAGCAGTCAAACCCGTCAGACTGCTGGTCTTGGTCAACCTTCGCAACCCATTAGCTACGGCCGCCGTGGAAAACGCCGTCACGCCCCGGAACCGGTCATCAAACGTCGCATTCGAGTACGGTATGCCAAAAATGGCCTTGCCCGTTTTTTCTCGCATAGCGATATTATAAAAGTGTTTGATCGTTCCGCAAGACTTGCTAAAATTCCACTGGTGTACTCGCAGAGTGTGCGGCCATCGCCGAAGATATCGTACGGGCTACCGCTGGTGCCCGGCATCGCCTCGATCGCGGAATACCTTGATATGGAAGTAGAAATGGGTAGAGAAGTCGATATACAGGCCTGCCTCAACGATCGTCTTCCGGACGGAATGAAAGTTCTGCAGTACAAGGGACTTTATGCGAAAGTCCCTTCACTCGCCTCAATAATTGATCGGGCGAGCTATAAAGTGTTGCTGTCAGGCTATGATCTGCCAGATGCGTGGATCGAGGAGTGGCTTGCCAGTAGTGAGGTTCGAATTCGGCGCCCGGGGAAAGACGGGGCAAGGGAGCTGAATATTCGACCCTATATCAGTCTTCTCGAAAAGGTCGACGATCAATTAATGATCGCGATCGATGTAATCGAAGGAAGAACGGCGAATATCACTGAGTTTCTCGACTCCTTTTGGAAAGTGCGAGATATCGATTATCGCCGCTTTTGGGTTCAAAGAACAGAACAATGTATCGTTAAGGAAGATACTATTTTAACACCACTTGACATTGTTTAACATCCCGTTTTAGCGGGGTAGAATTGTTTGTTAGAGTTTGCCTGCATATCAGGCATCAGGTGCTTAACCCTCCATTGCTTGGCCGGAATTACCGTCAGGTTATTTTGGCCGTTCTGTTCGTAGCTTTGAACCGCCCTTTCGTAGCACGGGTACGCAATAACCGACGATGAAAGGAGGGTTTTGCTTATGAAAAAAGAAATAATTATCAACTCTACGAACGAAGACACTCGTATTGCACTCCTCGAAAATAATAAACTGGTCGAATTATTTGTAGAACGCCCGGATAATGAACGATCCGTTGGCAACATCTATAAAGGTAAAGTTCGCAAAGTCGTAAAAGGCATGCAGGCCGCTTTTATTAATCTTGGCGATCCGCAGGATGCGTTTTTGCACTTTTCGGACATGGGCGCCAATAACCAGCAGCTATTCGCAAATTTCGACGATGAAGACGGCGAAAACGGTTCCAATGGTCACGCTGAAAAGCCGCCTGAGAAAGAAAAGGGGAATCAGCGCGGTAGACGTGATAATCGCCGTCGCGGTGGCCGGCAGCGCAGCGATGCCTGGCAGCTTCTCAAAAATGGCCAGGATGTCCTGGTGCAGATCATTAAAGAGCCGATTGCCAATAAAGGTCCACGCGTTACGACCGAATTAACAGTGCCCGGCCGCTTCCTGGTGCTGGTGCCCAACCAGAATCGCATTGGGGTCTCCCGCAAAATTTCGTCCGGCAAGGAACGTCGCCGGCTTCGTCAGATTACCCGCAAACATCTGCCATCCGGTTTTGGCTTAATTGTCCGCACAGTTGCAGAAGGCAAGAGCGAAGATTTGATCAAGCAGGACTTGTTGAAGCTGCTGAAAGAGTGGAAGTCCGTTCAGGAGCAAATGAAGTCCGCTGCCCCGTTTTCTCTGCTCTTCCAGGATCTCGGCATGGCCTCCAGCATTATTCGCGATTTGTTTACGGATGATGTGGAGCGGGTCGTCATCGATTCCCGCCGCATGTTTCGCGATAATATCAACTACCTGAAAGAGGTCGGTTCCGAGCTCCACAAACGGGTGGAATACTATCGTAAGCGCAAGCCGATATTTGATGCTTTTAATATCGAAGCCGATATTCAGAACAGTATCCAGAAGAAGGTTTGGATGGCAAATGGTGGCTACATCATCGTCGAACATACCGAAGCTTTAACGGTTGTGGATGTCAACAGCGGGCGTTTTTTCGGAAAGAAAAATCATGAGAAGAATTCGCTGAAGGTGAACCTGGAATCCGCCCGGGAAATTGCCCGTCAGTTGCGGCTTCGTGATGTTGGTGGGCTGATCGTCATCGACTTCATCGATATGGAAGAAGAAGCCAATCGCAAGCGGGTGATCAACGAGCTCCATAAAGAATTTTCCCGAGATCGCTCTGTATCGAAAATCGACAATAATGTGAGCCGCTTTGGCCTGGTGCAAATGACCCGTCAACGCATTCGTCCAAGTCTCATTTACAACATTACCGAGCCTTGTGAATTCTGCGAGGGCAGTGGTCTGGTACCGACGAAGGGCACGGTGGTCGCCGGTATCGAACGCGCTATCCGCCGCTATGTGGCCAGCCGTCGCTTGGACCGCCGGGTGATTCTGCAGGTACATCCGGAAATGTATACCTACCTCAACAATGAGAAGTTTGGCCGCAAATTCCAGCTGATGTGGAAATATTGGGTGAAAATTCTGACTGAGGAAAATGAAGAATTACGGTCCCATGAATTTAAGTTGTTTTCGAAACGCGGTCGCAAGGATGTGACCAAGCAATTTGCATCCTGATCTCTTGGCTGCATCTTTTCTCCAAAGACCGGCCGCCGGGCCGGTCTTTTTGGATTTCAGGTGCTATACACAATAATCGTTATGACATAACAACTGAAGAATCCCCCCTCTATCTCCCCCCGGGGGGAGATAGAGGGGGGATTCCTGTTTATTTGCTGGAGTTTCTTGTCTTCCGGCTTACGTTCCTTATTTCAATAAATTTTTTCAAAAATTTCTTTTCTCACCGGTAATATTCTTAGTGATTATTATTGGGTGAATCTCTTCACATCGGGGGCTATCATGCAAGAAATTTTGAGTGCCGCATTGCTGGCGGTAAATCTACCATATACCATATTGATGGTACTGGTGGGCTTTTATTGGCTATCGGTGTTTATCGGCGTTCTGGATCTTGAATTCCTCGATTTTGATATGGATGCCGATGTAGATATTGATGTGGACGTTGATGTCGATGCTGATATGGATGCCGATGTCGGGGAAGTGCCCGGAATTGGCCATACGCTCATTAGCTTTATCAACCTCGGCGACGTTCCGATGATGATCATCGTCAGCTTTCTGGCCTTGTCGCTGTGGTCGGTTTCAATTCTGGTCAACCACTTTCTTGGTAACAGCGGCTGGTTGATTGCAGTCCTTCTCTTAATTCCAAATCTGTTGTTTGGCGCGGTTGTTACGAAAATAATTACCACTCCTTTTAAGAAATTCTTTCGTTCACTGACAAAAGATGAAGGAAGCATGAAAAGTGTTATAGGGCAAATTTGTACACTGTTATCCGATGCCAGCGGTGATCGTTTTGGTCAGGCCGAGATTCTTGCTGCAGATTTGGAGACGCGGGTAACCGTAAAAACCTGGAAAGGGGAAACCCTGAAAAAAGGACAAAAAGCAATAATAATAGAAAAAGACAAAGAAAAAGACTTTTACTTTATCGAAGAATTCAAAGAATGGGAGAGCTAGAATGGATCTTGCGTGGGACATGATTAAAATTGTATTGGTAGCCGGCCTTGTCATTTTTGTGGGAGTTGGTATCCTGGTAACCAGAATTTACCGAAAGGTCTCACAGGGGAAAGCCCTGGTGCGAAACGGCGGTAGCAAACCGAAGGTGAGTTTTTCCGGCATGCTTGTTTTTCCATTTGTTCACCAGTTGGAAATTATGGACATATCCGTCAAGCGGGTTGAAATTGAACGTTCCGGAAAGGACGGCCTGATTTGTCAGGACAATATTCGCGCTGATATTAAAGTGGCGTTTTTTGTGCGAGTGAATAAAACCGTTGAAGACGTGCTGAAGGTAGCTTCATCGCTTGGCTGTCAACGGGCATCCGATCAGCAATCGCTGGTCGAATTCTTCGATGCAAAATTCTCCGAAGCGTTAAAGACAGTTGGTAAGCAATTTGATTTTGTAGATCTTTATAATTCCCGCGAACGTTTCAAGAATGAAATTCTTCAAACCATCGGAACCGATCTTAACGGCTACGTTCTTGACGATGCCGCCATCGATTACCTGGAGCAAACACCGCTCTCGTTCTTATCCGCAGAAAATATTCTTGATGCCCAAGGTATCAAAAAGATTACCGATATCACTGCTGAGCAAAAAGTGCTGGCCAATAAGATTCGCCGTGAAGAAGAAAAGGTGATTACCCAGCAGGACGTGGAAGCGAAGGAAGCAATTCTGGAATTGAATCGCCAGCTGGCAGAAACCGAAGAAAAGCAGAAGCGTGAAATTGCCACTATAAAGGCGCGCGAAGAAGCAGAAGCTGCGAAAGTGGGAGAAGAAGAGCGCCTGAAATCTGAATCTGCCCGCATTCGTACCGAAGAAGAATTGCAGGTAGCGGAAGAGAATAAGCAGCGTCAGGTCATCGTTGCTTTAAAGAGTAAGGAAAGAACCGAAGCCATTGAATCAGAGCGAGTGGAAAAAGATCGTCTGCTCGAGTTGACTGAGCGTGAACGGGTGGTGACGCTGGCGCAAATTGAAAAAGAGCGTGCCGTGGAAGAAGAGCGCAAGAACATCCAGGAAGTGATTCGCGAGCGCGTATCGGTCGAAAAATCGGTTGTGGAAGAAGAAGAAAAGATCAAAGATACCCGGGCTATTGCTGAAGCGGATCGTTTGAAGCAGGTAGCGGTAACTGCCGCAGAAAAAGAAGCCCAGGAAGCGAAGATCAAGGAAATTACGGCTGCAGAAGCTTCTATGGAGTCTGCCAAGCTACAGGCTGAACAGGTGCTGATTGAAGCCGATGCTGATCGCTCGGCGGCTGAGAAGAAGAGCGAAGCTCGCAAAATCCTTGCAGAAGCGAAAGCCGCTGAAGAAGCGACCATCGGTATGTCCGAAGTGAACGTCATGGAAGCACGCGCGGCTGCTGTAGAAAAAGAAGGTACTGCCGAAGCCAATGTCTTGCGTAAGAAGGCGGAAGCGGAAGCTGCCGGTATCGAGGCAAAAGCGGTTGCTCGCGAGAAAGACGGCACTGCTGAAGCTGCAGTGATGTCGAAAAAGTTTGCTGCGGAAGCGCAAGGCCTGGAAGAAAAGGCCGCTGCCATGAAGAAGCTCGACGGCGTGGGCAAAGAGCACGAAGAGTTCAAGCTCAAGCTGGAAATGGAAAAAGAAATCGAATTGGCGCGCATCAATATCTCCAAGGATATCGCCCAGGCCCAGGCCGAAGTCATCCAGGAAGGTCTCAAATCTGCCAACATCGATATCGTCGGTGGAGACGATATGTTCTTCGATCGCATTGTTGACTCGATCACCAATGGCAAGGCCATCGATCGCACCGTTGGCAATAGTAAAGTGCTTGGCGACATCAAAAATACCTTTTTCGGCGGCAGCGCTGAAGACTTTACAGAGGCCTTGAAAGGCTTTGTCAAGAAGTTCGGTATGAGCTCTTCCGACCTGAAGAACCTGACGATCTCTGCCTTGCTGGCTAAAATGATGACCATGGCGGATGACGATGACACTCGCGGCATCATCGGACAAATGAGCGAGTTTGTTCGCGCTAGCGGATTGGGTGGGAAGTCAGCGAGTATTTTGAAGTAGATATTGATATAGAGTTGGATAGTTCCGATCCCCCCTCTATCTCCCCCGGGGGGGAGATAGAGGGGGGATCGGACCGGACAAAGAAGCTATGTTTTACCCACCCTTAAGTCCCCTCTCGGAAGGGGATTTAGGGGTGGGTGATACGATGATGAAAGGACTACCATGGCTGAAAAGCCACAAATAGATGAAAAACAAACCGCTGAGCAGCCGGTGCTGGATGGCGGGACCTATGAGATAATCCGCGGGCGTTTGGCCGCGCACGGAAAAGACCTGCACGAGCGCATGGAGAAGCTCAATGGCGCCCGTAAGGAAGTCTTTGGTTCCATCGACGCCAAGCTCCTTGGCACCGAGCGTATCACTACTGATAACAATTGTATCCCTCGTGATATGGTGCCGATTAATTCGCACTTTATTTTTGGTTACAATGTTCATATCGGTTTGAAAACCACGACTGCCCTGGCTGATGTATTTGCAATTTATCGCTACGAGAATCATCAATTCCAATCGGAACCACTCGACATGATCCGGGATGAGCAGTTTGAGATCGATTTCGACAATCTCTATAAATATTACAAGCAATCGCGTTTTGTAAAGTTCTCTGTTCTTGGACCGCACCTTTTTATGGTATTCCAGGTAGGGAAGCGTACGGCTGACATCAAGGTGTTTAAATGGCTGATAGATGATGGCAAACTGCGCTATATCGACAACCGTAGCGAGCATGAGTTTCGCTTTCCGGATCAGCATGAATTTGCCTGGCAGCGAACCAATCGCGATTTTCATCGATCCGGTGAGCATCCGCATATTTCCATCGAAGATCGCATCTTCGTCGAGACTGTCGGCGGCGACCTGACCATCAAAATTGAAGACAATACCGATTCCGGCGAAGGCATCTATGCTGAAGATGTTTCCGAGAAGGAACAATCGCTTGATGATGCTGAAATCTTTTACGGCACTGTCGGCAGTATCATCATCCTGAAAATCAAGCCATACCAGGAAGAAACCTTTCGCTACATCATTTATAACGAAAAGGTGCAGAAGGCGCGGCGCATCGATGCCATTGAAGATGCCTGTATTTTGCTTCCCGACTCGCATGGACTGATCTTTCCAAACGGCTACTATTTGCAGTCAGGCGAATACAAAACCTTCGATCATAATTTGCAGAACATGATCTTTGAAAAGCAGATCATCTCTCCAAATGGCGAAGACTATTTGTATGTTTTTCACAATCGCGAGCTTGGTAGCTATGTCTTGCTTTCCTACAACCTGATTTCGCAGCAGGTGGATATACCCGTCATTTGCAACGGCTTTGCCTTTTTTGACAGCGGCGAGTTGGTCTATTGTCGCGCTGAGGAGGATCCCGGTAAACACCATGTGGTGCAAATCTGGCAAACGCCATATGTGGAAAGCGATTTTGCGCCATCCGTTCACAAGGACACCTACCTGTATAAGATTGGCAACAAGGACATCGTGCGTGGTATGGCTGAGTGCCAGGAGATTTTTAACCTGATTCAGCGCGAGGATAGCTACGCCAATCTCTATCATGATCTTGTGCGAAAAAGCCGGGATGTGATCGACTCTTATTTTTGGCTTGGGGATGAATCTACCTTTCAAATGAAGGTCCCACTGGAAGCAATACATGCGGCGGCGAATTCTGCATTGGATGAATTTGATAAGGTCCTGCAGCTGCGAAAAAATACAGCTGCGGCGTTGGCAGCAGCGGAGAAAAAGGCTGATAAGCTGCTGAGCCAGGCGAAGCGGGGCCGTTTCGATCGCGTCGATGAATACGTTGCGTTGTTGAGCGAGTTACGCACAGCCCGGGGTGAAATAATTTCCCTGAAAGATTTGCGCTATATCGATCTTGCTCGGGTTGAAGAGTTGGAAACCGGCATCCAGGAAAGCAATGAGGTGGTTTCGGCTGCCTGCGTTGAATTTCTCTTGAAGCCGGAATCGCTGCAGATTTACGAAGAAAAAGTCGACGAGCAGCATAAGGCCATTGATAGCGTTAAGAAAGGCAGCGAAGCCAAAGAACTTGGAGAAAAGATCTCCCAAACCGGCAGCGATCTTGAGCTATTGATCGAGATTGTTACCAATCTCAAAATTGACGATCCGACCCAGACCACCCAGATTGTCGATAGCATTTCTGACATCTACACTCGCTTGAATCAGACCCGCGCTCTGCTGAAAAAGCGCCAGAAGGACCTGCGTGGCAGCGAAGCGATTGCGGAATTTAATTCGCAAATCAAACTGCTTGGTCAAGGCGTCATTAACTTCCTCGAGCTCTGCGATACACCGGAAAAATGCGACGAGTATCTGACCCGGCTGATGGTACAGCTGGAGGAATTGGAAAGCAAGTTTATCGATTTCGACGACTTTACGGTGCAGCTGAGTGAGAAGCGCGAAGAAATCTATAGTGCCTTCGAAGCGCGCCGGCTCAATCTGATTGAGAGCCGTAATCGCCGGGCCAGTTCACTTGTCGAGGCCGCTGAGCGGATTCTCAAAGGTATCGAACGCCGCGCGGGCACCCTGGAAACGGTTTCCGAAATCAACGGCTATTTCGCCTCCGATCTGATGATCGACAAGGTCCGTGATATCATTCAAGAGCTGGTAGCTCTCGATGACAACGTGAAGGCCGACGATGTGCAGACTCGTCTGAAAACCGCCCAGGAAGATGCTGTTCGCCAGCTTAAGGATCGTCAGGACTTGTTCGTTGATGGCCAAAATATCATCAAGTTTGGCAAGCATCAATTTTCCGTAAATGTCCAGCCTCTTGATTTGACGGTTCTGCCGCGGGAAGACGAAATGGTCTTTCATTTGACCGGCACAAATTTTTTCGAGGCCATTGATGACGCAGAGTTTAACACCACCCAGTCAGTTTGGCAGCAGGAAATCGTTTCTGAGAACAATGATGTTGCCCGAAGCGAATTTCTTGCCTTCCAAATGCTGCAGGCTTCGCTAGGCGGCGAGCTACAGCTGCCGGCTGAGCTGCAAAAGCTTTCTGAAGCGGAAATGGCGGAACGGGTGCGCACATTCATGGCCCCACGATTCCAGGAAGGGTATACGAAAGGTGTGCATGATAGTGATGCGGCCAAGCTATTGCGTTTGTTGATCAACGTCCATCAGTCGGCCGGGCTTTTGCGCTTTGGTCCTTCCATTCGCGCCTGCGCCACCCTCTATTGGGAAGCCTTTGCGGATGCAGCCAGCAAGGAAAATCTGCTGGCAAACATCGACGGTATGGGGGCGATTATTGAACTGTTTCCGGCAAGCCGCGAATGGAAGCGCTATGTGGCCCAATTGGAGACGGAAATCATCACCTTTCTGGACGCGACGAAGTTGTTCCCTGTCGATATCGCCGGGCAAGCTGCTGAGTATTTGTTTTATCAGCTCATCAATGATGGCCCGTGGATAACCAGCAAAATTGCCACCGATTTATATACCGCCTTCCATGATTTCCTCAAGAAGAAAAAAGGCGTGCAGCGCTTTGAGGATTCGGTTCGCAAGCTAGGCAAGGATCCGCTGGGTAGGTTCCACCTGATTCGCAACTGGGTTAGCGCCTTTGTCAATAGCAATGGGCAGGCTGATCGTCGATCCTATTTGGATGAAGCTGCCGTGGCGCTCTTCCGCGGAAAGGTTGATAAGCGCGGTATCAAAAGTGCTGATGTCAATCAATCTGTTGAGGGAATGCTTAGCGAACATCGGACAACCGCTTCCGGTAGCTACGAGTTTCGCTATCATGCTTTCGTGGAAAAAATGCGCCACTATATGGCAGAAACAGCGCCCATGTTTCAGCGCTTCACGGAGTTGAAGCATCAGCTAACGGAAGATTTTCGCGCAGAGCTGCGTCTTGATGCTTTCAAGCCACGAGTGCTCACATCCTTTGTTCGTAATCAGCTGCTGGACAAGGTTTACCTGCCCTTGATCGGTGATAACCTTGCCAAGCAGCTTGGCACTGCAGGCGATCAAACCCGTACCGACCGCATGGGTTTGTTGCTGCTCATCTCGCCGCCCGGCTATGGTAAGACCACCTTGATGGAATATGTGGCAAATCGCCTGGGCATTATTTTCGTAAAAGTCAACGGCCCCGCTATTGGCCATCACGTTACTTCTTTAGATCCACAGGAAGCCCCGAACGCTAGCGCGCGCGAGGAAATTGAAAAGCTCAACCTGGCGCTGGAAATGGGGGATAACGTAATGATCTATTTGGATGACATCCAGCATTGTAATCCGGAACTATTACAGAAGTTTATTCCCTTGTGTGATGCGCAGCGGCGGATTGAAGGTGTTTATAAAGGCAAGAGCAAAACCTACGACCTGCGCGGTCGCAAGGTCTGCGTTGTTATGGCTGGTAACCCGTACACCGAGAGTGGTGAAAAGTTCCAGATCCCGGATATGTTGTCGAATCGCGCGGATACCTACAACCTCGGCGATATCCTCGGCGACAATCGCGATGTATTTGAATTGAGCTACCTTGAGAACTGCCTGACTTCCAATGCTGTGCTTGGCAAATTGGTGAGTCGCAGCCAGAAGGATATTTACGAAATGATCCGTTTGGCGCAGTATGGCGATCAGGATGGTGCCAGCTTTGAGCACAACTATTCTGTGGAAGAGTTAAACGAGATTGTTTCGGTACTGAAAAAGTTGATTCGGGTTCGTGACGTGATCCTATCTGTTAATCAGCAATATATTGAATCTGCTGCTCAAGCTGATGAGTATCGCACTGAACCGGCTTTCAAACTGCAGGGCTCATATCGCAATATGAATAAGATTGCCGAGAAGATTTTGCCCATCATGAACGATGAAGAATTAGAAACCCTGCTGCTCTCACATTATGAGCAGGAAGCGCAGATCCTCACCAGTGATGCGGAAGCCAATCTATTGAAATTTAAGGAGTTGAGTGGCCGAATTGCGGAAGAAGAAACTGAGCGTTGGGAAGAGATTAAAAAGACGTTTCGCAAAAACCTCTCACTTGGCGGTGTTGCTTCCGGCGACCGAATGGGGCAATTCCTTGCGCAATTTATGGCTTTCAATGAAGGTCTGGACGGCATTCGCGAAACCATTGAGTCGACCATGCGCGAGTCTCGCACGCTGGTATTAAAGCAGAGCAAGCGATCAGCGGCGAAGAAGACCACTGCGAGCAAAAAAGCAGCTCCGGAGAAGGCCGAGTCGCCGCAGCCGCCAGCGGCAAAACCGGCGAAGAAAACGCCAGCCAGGCCGCGGCGGAAGCCGGCAACAAAGAAGCGCAAGGAGTAACTGTCACTTCACATCCCCCTGTGTCTTCTTTCGAAGGGAGATGTGCGGAGAATCGGCTAAATGCTTGATTGATTAAATGGTCGTATGTTAATTCGATCACCAGTGAACCAATATGTCCCACCCTATCCGCAAATTCATCCTGCTACTTGTGGCCATTATTCTTCTGGTTCTTAATGTACGCCTGTATAAAGATGTGGACGTCCCGGCATTCGCAGACGAGTTGCATTCTGAAACGATTCAGCAACTCAATTTTCTCGGCGATGCCCTGCGCAATGGCGCTGCGGACGACATGCAGGCACTCTTCCCTGAAGGATTTGTATTCACAAACGCCCTATATGGATTATCCTGGACACAGGTTGCTCGCTATCCGCAAATGGACGCTGCACTACAGCAGCGCGCTACGGCTGAGGCCTTCTGGGCCCTGGAGCAAATTGATACGCCAAAAGCGCGTGCGATCTTTCCAAACTTTCATGACTTGCCGGGCGGTATCTTCTACCTGGGCTGGACCAATTGGCTCCGTGGTTCATTACTGGCATCCCAGGCGCCAGCCGAGCGCGATTCATTGGTGATCAAGCGATTCCGCCAGGACTGCCGGATCATGGCCGAGGCATATCGAAAAGCTAATAATCTTTGGCTACCCAGCTATCAGGGCTGGTCCTGGCCGGCGGATAATGCCGTGGGGATGGCTGCGGTACGCCTAAACGAGATGCTCTTTGATGCCGGAAACGATACTTTGATAGCCAACTGGATCGAATTCGTAAGGACGAATCTGGATACCAGCACCGACCTTGTGCCGCACAGTACTCAACCAGCCTGGGAAGGTGCGCGCGGTTCTTCTACTGTCCTGATTTGCCGGATCATGGCCGACATAGATCCCCAATTTTCGAAGGAGTTATACGTCCGATTTCGCAAGCAATTTGTGACGCACTTCTTCGGTTTACCGGCGATTCGCGAATATCCGCACGGCCTGACAGGCAGCGGCGATGTAGATTCCGGCCCTGTCTTCTTTGGCGTTGGTGCATCGGCAACGGTTGTTGCCCTGGCTGCTGCAAGAGCCAATAATGATATCGATCTCTGGCGGCCTCTTTCCCAAATGACTGAGATGTTAGGGATGCCACTCTCCTGGAATGAACAAAAATATTACAGCCTCGGCCAACTGCCGATAGGCGATGCTTTCCTGGTATGGGGCAAAACCGCTCGTCCCTTCCTTGATCCGGTAGCCGACTTTTATCATGAGAAGCCATATGGCTGGTGGTGGCGATGGCCCTTTCATCTGCTGAGCGGGCTGCTGATATTGGGCATGTGGCGTGTAATCCCGGGGCGAAGGAAGAATCGTTAAGACGTTGATTCGTCAAGGCGTTGAAACGGCAAGGCGTCAAAACGTTAAATTGTTTTCCTTAATACCGTAGACGGCGTACGGCCAACCGCCCACGGTACTTTTCATTCGACATTTGTCAATTTTTCATTCTTCCACCGGGAAAAACGAACCCGGGGCTATAAATATGTCACCCCTCCGGGGTTTTTCGGGTGAAAAGAAAACATTTGACATTCGACATTGGTCATTCTTCATTGATTTGCCACTGCTACTTCTTCTCTATCTCTTCTAGCATCTTCTTGGCATTATCATTCCAGGGGGCAATTTCCAGCGATTTCTTGTAATACTCCTCTGCTTTCGCCAGGTCCCCGGATACCATATAGGCCTCAGCGAGGCTGTCCCAGACGTTGCCTGATTTCGGAAACTTTTCCGTGTTCATGGTAAAAATCTTGATCGCCCCTTCAAGGTTGTTTGCCTCCAATACCTTGTAGCCAAGGCTGTTTAAGGGACCTTCATCCTCGAAGTTATACATCCCATGACCATAGTAGTTTTCCCGCAATTCCTTATATCTTGCCAAGGCTGTCTCCATACCGCCGCCTGCAAATGCTGCACTTAGCTCCTCGTCCAATGTCATTGGCTTTGCATTTCCGCGATGACAGGTGTGGCACCACATGTTCACCCGTTCCGCAGCACTTGGCTCAATCTTCTTCAGATGATCATTGATGCTGCCAAGCATGCGAATCATTTCTCTCGCTCTTTCCTTGTTCGGGTTCTCGTCAGAAGCGAAATCATAAGTGCTAAGCGGCTTACCTTCTTCACCAACGTGACAGTAGCTACAGCGTACACCAAGGGCGCGGGTAAATCCACGCATCGGGGCACTGAGGCGCTGTCCGGACCAATCGGATGGAAAGACCTGCAAATTCTGCGGTTTTTCAGGCCAATTCCATTGACCCTGAGCGAAGATAGATGGCGCCAAGATGAGCAGGAACGTTAGAATGATAGCCAATGTCTGAGGTAAACGATACAACATATACTCCTCCAATCTCTGTGCTTTAGGGTGGGATAAAATAGTATATTGTAATTAGGCGAGACGGGCAAGGCATCGGAGTATATCTAGTAGGCGTTTACGGAAAGGTCTTCAATTAGTTGCGGAAAAGAACCTGGGTGATTGGTTGAATCGTTAAAATGTTAAAGCGTTGAATGGTCAATTGGGTCATTAGTAGGTCGGATTAGGTGCGGTAGGAAAGCAGGCATACCTCATATCTGCCAAAGCCGTAATCTGACATCCGCCCACGGCATTCATTATTCTCTTGTATTCCAACCCCATACGTCACTATAGTTGTTCATGACTCCTTTTGTGCGTTACGCTCACACCAATATCATTGCCTCTGACTGGCGCAAACTGGTGGATTTCTACCAAACTGTATTCAACTGCATGCCTGTTCCGCCGGAACGTAACCAGTCCGGCGACTGGCTTTCGCGGGGTACCGGGGTGCCAAATGCTGCCTTGCGCGGCATGCATCTGCGCCTGCCCGGGCATGGACCAAACGGCCCAACGCTGGAGATTTATCAGTACCAGGATATGCTGGAAAAGTCGCCGGCGATGGCCAACCGCAAGGGCTTCGGGCATATTGCATTTGAGATTGATGATGTGGTTGCTACCCTTGAGGCTGTCATCGAGAATGGGGGGCGGGCTCTTGGTGATTTAACCACGGTTGAGGTGCCTGACGTTGGCAAACTGAGCTTTGTCTACGCAGCTGATCCGGAGGAGAATATTCTCGAATTACAGAGTTGGATTTTGGCTTGAATGCGATAAAACTCAAGGGCAGGGCGAAATTTGCCGATGCTCTGCCTGTAGCCCTGCAATGGAAATGTAACTGAGGACATCCCCCTGTGTCCCCTTCGAAGGGGTATCCAGGGGGATGTCTAACGCCTAACTACAATCCAAGAAATGACTTAAGTACATACTCACCTTCTTTGACATCCTTTCAAAACACCAAAAAAACTGGCCTTTTTAGCGCAAAAATTGTCTTCAATATTTATCCGCTTTTTGACCGTTTTTGGCTATCCGAATACCTCAAAAATTTATGAATATCGAGACTTTTGCATATTGCCTCGATACTTACCTGCAATCAGGATATTCTATAAGCTTTTTTGTGATTTCGTCACAACAATGAACCGGTTTTGTGATAATAATAATTTGCCAACAGGTATGGTTGTGACGGTCTAAGACAGTCCTTTATTTCGGCTTCGCGATTCTGCTGTTCAGCCTTTCCTTCTGTTGAGCTCACCTGACAACATGAAATGGCCCCGGGTTCTTCACCCGCGATCGCGTTTTTATGAGGGCCGCTTTAGCTTCACAAAACTTGCAGCAAGCTTGATCTAACTAATGTTTCTTTATTAATCAAAACAAGGAGGGTTGTGATGAGAAGCGTAGTAAGTTATCTCGCTTTACTTCTGCTATTATCGCTTTTCCTTTCGCCGGTATACGCTCAAACATACCGCATCAACGCCGGAGGTAGTGATTACACTGACGTTGACGGCAATGTTTGGGAGGCTGATAAGGCGTATGTCGCCGGTGATTATGGATATGAAGGCGGTGCGACACGCTCTTTCACCAACGATATTGCCGGGACAGAAGATGATGAATTGTTTCAGAATCTTCGCGTCGGTCGCGATATCGTTTTCAGTTACACCTTTGACAATCTGGAAAGCGCAGACTATGAAATCACCTTGCATTTCATGGAGCCGCTGGCCGTCGGATCCGGATTACGGATGATCGATATTAATGCCGAAGGCGTGACTGTCATTAATGACATGGACATTTACGCCAACGCTGGTGATATCAACACAGCCTGGACAGAGACCGTCACTGTGACGGTAACCGATGGGACCTTGGATCTCGATATTATTCCGCTGTCCACCCGACCCTATAATCAGGGATTTGTCGCTGGTATTTCCGTAATTAATACCGCTGATTTGGTTGAAGAACCGGATATCAACGTGCTGACTACCAGCCTCGATTTTGGCACAGTGGATATCGGTGATACGTCTTCTTTGACGTTCGATATTGAGAATACCGGCAGTGATACCCTCTCTGTCGATAGCCTGGTATCAAGCAACGGTGTCTACACAGCCATTTCGCCGGCAACGCCCTTTGAGGTTGATAGTGGCGCCACAACAACCGTTACGGTCGAATTTATTCCTACTGCTGATCAAACTGAAGATGGCAATCTCGACATTTTCAGCGACGACCCGGATGAAGGCACCGTCACAGTAACCTTAACCGGTGTTGGTAATTCACTCGATCCGGATATTGATGTTTCGCCATTGACGCTGGATTTTGGCTCTGTCAATCTTGAGGATTCGCTGGATCTGACCGTTACTATCACAAACGAGGGCGAGAATGATTTAAACGTAACCGATCTGGTATCATCCAACAGTGTGTACACTGTCATCGATGCCACCCCGATCGTGGTTGCCAATGGCACACCGGTTGATATCACTGTTCGCTACTTGCCGACAGCTGATTCAGTTCAAACCGGTGATCTTGATATCATCAGTGACGATCCGGACGAAGGCACAGTAACAGTTGCTTTGACCGGACAAGGTTCGCCTGTTGATCCGGAAATCGATGTCTCACCGCTGTCGCTGGATTTTGGCTCGGTGAATGTCAATGATTCTACCGACCTGACCGTAACAATCACCAACCTGGGCGTCAACGACCTAACCGTTGATGATCTGATTTCCACAAACACTGCTTTTGAAATTGTTGATTCTGCTCCGATAACCGTGGCTAACGGCACACCGGTTGATATTACTGTTCGTTTCAAGCCAACAGTTGATGTCACTGAAAATGGCGATTTGGAAATCGTTAGTGACGATGCGGATGAAGATACTGTTGTTGTCTCGCTGACTGGTATCGGTCTTTCTACCGATCCCGATATTGATGTATCACCACTGTCTTTAGACTTTGGTACCATCGATACCGGCACAACCAGTGATCTGACAGTGACTATCGACAATCTTGGTGTTGACGATGTGACTGTTGACAGCATTACGATTGATAATGCAAAGTATTCGGTGACAACTCCGACAACGCCCTTTACTGTTGTTGCCGGAACACCGACTGACGTAACTGTTCAGTTTGCCCCGGATACTGCATTGACTGAAGCAGGCACGATGACGGTTCACAGTAACGATCCGGATGAAGCGACTATAGATGTTTCGCTTACCGGAACCGGCAGCGATGTGCCGGATATCGATTATCGTATTAATGCGGGTGGCACTGCAGACTATACCGACGCTCTCGGTGACGTTTGGGAAGCTGACCCAGCCCACACCACTGGTGGATATGGTTACAGTGGCGGTTTGACAACCAGTTGGACCGATCCGGTGGCTAACACCGAAGACGATGATCTTTACAACGACATGCGCTATCAGCGCGATACCGGTTTCAGCTATCTGTTTGATATTGCTGACGGTGATTACGATATCGAGCTACACTTTATTGATCCGACTTCCAGCTCTTCCGGTAACCGCACAATGGATGTGACGGTTGAAGGAACGGTTGTATTGGATGATCTTGATATCTTTGACCTGGTTGGCGTTGATGCTGCCCATGTTGAATATCTCAACGTCAATGTCAGCGATGGTCAGCTGAATATTGATTTTGATCCGGCAACCGGCGATGGACGTTTGTTCATCAGCGCTATCCGTGTAACCACCGGCGCTCCGCCGCCACAGGAAGCCGATATCAGTGTGTCGACAACCAGCCTCGATTTTGGTGGTGTTGATACCAGTGCTTTTGCTGATCTGACCTTCACAATCTCTAACCTCGGTTTGGATGATCTGGAAGTGACGGATATGATCAGCAGCAATGGCGTATTTACAGTTGAGTCTCCGGCAACCCCTTTTACGGTTGTTAATGGAACGCCGGAAACTGTGACCGTACGCTTCAGCCCGACAGTCGTTGCAACTGAAAATGCAGATCTCGATATCGTTTCTGACGACGTCGATGAAGATACCGTTACTGTAACGTTGACCGGAGTCGGTACTGATCCGGGCGCAGGACCCACCTGGCAAGATTTTGCTGCCGCAAATGGCATTACCCATGTTCACAGCTTTGGTAATGGCCCGACCTGTTCAGATCCGGAAGTAAGCTCCGGTGGCGCCTGGGGTGACTACGACGGTGATGGAGATCTGGATCTTTATGTCACTCAGTATGACGGGGATAACATTCTCTATCGCAATGATGGTGACACCAACGGTGACGGTGTGCCGAACTTTGTTGATGCAATCACCGCAGCAAATGCAAATCCCGCCGTCGATGGAAGCATTGGCGCAACCTTTGTTGACTACGACAATGATGGCGACCAGGATCTGTTTGTCACCAACTACGGTCCGAACATCCTTTATGAAAACGATGGTACCGGTGTCTTCACCGACGTCACCGCAACTGCTGGTGTTGCCGGTAATACCAATCGTCGCAGCATGGGCGTTGCCTGGGCTGATTACGATCAGGATGGCTGGGTAGATCTCTATGTGACCCAACACCGCTACTGCCAGGGTGAAGCCGATCAGGCTACCGATGAACTGTGGAAGAACAATGGCGACGGCACCTTTACCGAAGTTAGCGATGAGCTCTGTATCAGCGGCGTAGCCAATGAGCAGTGTGATGAGCTCAATGGTCTCGGTTTCTCGCCGGCATTCTTTGACTATGATGATGATGGCGATCTGGATCTCTACGTTATCAACGATGACCTCGGTGGCAACCGTGGTAATGTTATCTGGAGAAACGACGGTTCCGATGGTTCCGGCGGCTGGCTCTGGACTGACGTAACCGATGCTTCCGGTCTCAACCAGGTTGAAAGTGGGATGGGACTTGGTATTGGTGACATCGACAATGACGGTTGGTTTGATGTTTGCTTTTCCAACATCGAGAAAAACTGGCTCTTGCGCAACAATGGAGATGCCACATACAGCGACTATACTTTTACTGCTGGTGTTGCACATGAAGAATATGAAAATGGCGAACCGAGCATCACCTGGTCTGTCATGATGATTGACTACGATAATGACATGTGGGTTGACTTGTTCTACTCTAATGGTGAAATTTCCTTTGGTAATGCGACTCACCATGACAATACCTGGTACCATAATGATGGCGACGGTACATTTACCGAAGTCTCAGCTGAGTCCGGTGCTGACAATACCTCGCGTGGTCGTCACACCGCGGCTGCTGATATTAATGATGATGGATTCCTCGATTATTTTGAAGCAGCGATCGATGATCCGGCCTATCTGTATATCAACAACAGCGCTGCCCAGGGCATTACCAATAACTGGGTGAAGATTACTGCGGAAGGTACAGACAGTAATCGTGATGCGCTTGGTACCAAGTTTACCCTGGTTACTGAGGACGGCACCTCACAGATTCGTTTCATGACCAGTGGTCACCACCATATGGGTGGCGACGAAAAAGCCATTTACTTCGGTCTTGGTTCCAATGAATCTGCGGATCTCACCATTCGCTGGCCGAATGGGGAAGAAGAGACCTTCACAGATATCGCGACCAATGCGGTAACACACTACGTCGAACCGGCAGCTGGTACCACCGCTGCAAATCAGAACTTCGACAGCCAGCGTGATCTGAAGGTTCCGGCTGAGTTCAAGCTGCATCAGAACTATCCGAATCCCTTCAACCCGGTTACCACCATTCGCTACGATATTCCGGCGGACAGTGATGTCACCTTGAAGATCTACTCGGTCCTCGGTGAAGAAGTGCGCACCCTGGTCAGTGACAATCAATCAGCTGGTTTTCACAGCGTTCAGTGGGATGGAAGAGACAACAACGGTAACAAGCTTGCCAGTGGTATCTACATCTATCGCCTGAAGGCAGGTGCAGCCACGCACGTCAAGAAGATGTCTCTCATTCAGTAATTAGTTGTGAGGAATACCCGCGGATTTGGCCCAGCCAAATCCCGGAAGAACATAAAGGCACGGCGGTTCTCATCTTGAGAGCTGCCGTGTCTTTTTTGTTATCAAATGACGAACGATGTGTCGAGGCGTTAAAACGTTGAAAGGTTAAAACGTTGAAGCGTTATTTCTGCTTTTGCAGGAAACGGATGTAGCCGTTGACTAATTGCACCGCTCTGGCAATTAATTCTTCGCCCTTCAACTTTTCGTCTTCTGTGACATAGCCTTCTAGTTTTGCCGTGTCTAAATCGTCAGCTATTTCTAGAAGTGACCCGCGAGATATCCGACAGAACTGTATTGTCTCTTGGAAATGAAAGCGTCCATATCCTTCCGCTATATTTCGGGTACTGGATCTTGCAGCGCGACGGATGTTGCTCTTCAGGTCGTAGAGCTCATCTTTCGGGAGGCCTTTCGTTATTTGCATGACATAAATGCGGACTTCTCGGCATGCCTTCCAACAATTCAGGTCTTTTAAAGACTTCAGCATTTCTGTCAAGCCTTCCCTATTGTTTATCATAAGGATGCAAAAAGAACGAAAATTCCATAAAACCTTGATGCGACTTACATTTTTGATACAAATTTCTCAACGCCTCAACGCCTCAACGCCTCAACGCCTCAACGCCTCAACGCCTCAACGCCTCAACGCCTCAACGCCTCAACGCCTCAACGCCTCA